>JACKKP010000001.1:0-105000 GCA_024236375.1 Rickettsiaceae bacterium
AAATGGGTTTCCCCCAAAGCCATCATCCAAGGCCATACTAAACTCGGGCATAAAAATGATTTTAGGAAAATCTCTAATGAGATGTTCAATCCGACTGAGGAAAATAAAAAAATGATTTGCTCAGAATTTGGAGCAGTTACTATTGCTTCTACTATTGATCAATTAAATAGGATTGTCGCACTGGATTTACAAGCGGCAGGTTTAATCACATCAGAGCAAGAAATTTTTAAAAATCCTATTCCCAAAAATGAAAGATTAGACAAAATTCATCCAGGACGATTAGTCCATCTACTCAAAAAAGCCGGCGCAGTAGAAGTGCGTAATGAAACAGTCGATCAATATGTAAAAAAGCATGATCTGACCAGTATGAATACTGCAAATATTGAACGCGATTTGCCAAATAAAATCTTATTTTTATTAAAAAATTCTAAAAATGAACAAGAATTTAGCGAAAAAGCTCAGCAAAATTTAGCAATATATTTGGAGGCTTACCAAATTGAGAAAGAGATAATTAGTCAAGTGCAAAAAGATGCCAAGAAAGAATTTGCAGATTTATATAAAAGAAAACATGAGACAGGTATCATAACTACAATTAAAAAATTCTGCAAAGGTTTAGTAGTATTTTGTGGATTACGTGAAAAAGAAAAAGGTACTAAATTGCTTACAAATAAATTGGTCAGTCATGCAGATGCCATAAAACTAGAACGTCAGAGAAAGAAAGTAATAGATGAATTCTATAGCAAGCCCACTTTAGACAGCAAATCATCTAGGACTAGATAATTGCCGATTTGGTAAAATGTATACAACAATATATCAAGTTACGGGTTGTAGTTATCATCATTAATATTAATTTTATACTTGGCAAACTATAACCACTTAGCAACTGGAGGCAAGGACATAAGAATCGCTTCGATATTGCCACCAGTAGCTAGGCCAAATTTAGTTCCACGGTCATGCAACAAGTTGAATTCAACATAGCGACCACGCTTAATTAATTGTTGCTCTTTTTGTTCGTTAGTCCAAGGCGAAAACATTTTATTTTTAACAATTTCTGGGTAAACTGCCAATACAGCACGTCCTACATCTTTTGTAAAAGCAAAGTCATTTTCAAAATTAGTGGTTAAATAATCATAAAATATTCCACCTATACCTCTAGGTTCATTGCGATGTGGTAAATAGAAATATTTATCGCACTCTTCTTTAAAGCGAGGATAATATTCTTGATTATGTGCATCACAAGCATTTTTTAAAGCATTATGAAACTTATTAGTTTCCTCCATATCTTCGAACACAGGAGTCAAATCACCTCCTCCACCAAACCAATATTTTGAGGTTTCGATATAACGTGTATTAAAATGCATCGAAGGAATTAGCGGCGAGTTCATGTGAGCTACTATAGAAATACCAGTAGCATAAAATTTAGAATCATGTTCAGTGCCTGGAATGGCAGAACGGAATTCGTGGCTAAATTCTCCATATACTGTTGAAATATTCACCCCAACTTTTTCAAAAACATTACCATGCATAAGAGACATTACTCCGCCACCGCCGCCATCTCGTTGCCATTTTTTGCGCTCGAAAACTGAAGAATTTGTTTTATCATCTGAGTAAATTTTTTCTATTTCTTCAAATGATTTACAAAATTCATCACGCAAATTTTCAAACCATTTTGCAGTCACTTCTCTTTTATTCATTATTTTACCATGCATTTTCTATTATTTGAGGAAATTTATATGGCTCGATTACTGCTAAATCAAACCGTAAATTATATTTCTTATATTGTATATTTTGAGCAATAAATATTTGTGCTGTATTTGTAATACGTTTTTGCTGATTATAGGTTACAATATTTTCATGAATACCAGATTTTCTAGTCTTAACTTCGGCAAATACGATCACATTACCACGCTTTAAAATCAAATCAATTTCTCCTAATTTTGTTTTATAACGACGCTTAAGCGGGAGATAGAAATGCAGCATATAATAAATTAATGTGAAGATTTCACCCCACCAGCCTTTATCATGAATATGCATTATTTTTCAAATTTTGATTCAGTAACCGGCGAATTTCTTTTCTCATCAAATGAGCTATTAATAAAAAAATAGCTGAAGTACCCATAATATAAAATGCTGGAGCATAATCTAGATCAGTCACTGCTACCAACCACCTTGAAATAGCCGGTGAAGTGCCACCACAAAATGCAATTCCTAGATTATAACTAAATGCTACACCTGAAAACCTTTCTGCAGGAGCAAATAGAGAAATAATAAATAAATAAGCACATCCACCTATCATCCCACCCATTAATGCAAGTAGCGTCAATGAGATGATTTTTACAATCAAGATTTGACTTGGTAACATAATAAAACAAGGAAGTGCACACACAAAAACAAAAATAGACGAAAATACTACTGTTTTAAATCTTCCAATCATATCAGAAATATACCCTGAGATTGGCATAGTGACCATCATTACTATTGATGTATATGCAAGAAATATGCGAGCAGTAACATCATCAAAATGTAATATATTACAATAATAAACATTAATATAAGTTTTGACTAAATATACAACGCTACTTGCACACGCACCAAGGCAAAAAGTGATGAGCATTGGTTTCCTACTAGTTCTTAATATATTAAGAAAAGGTGTTTTAAGAATTTTTTTCTGCTTTGATAACATAACAAAAATTGGTGTCTCTGAAAGTTTTAGACGAAAATAAAATCCTACACTGCCCATAATACCACCAATAATAAATGCAATACGCCAACTATAAGAAATAGATGGATAATAATATGATAATATGATGCCCACAAAACTCGCTAATAATGTACCAGCAATATTAGATGCATGCACTAAACCAGCAGTCATACCAGGACGCAGATTTTGATAATGCTCTAAAATAAAGATAGCTGCTCCTGCTCCTTCGCCGCTGATGCATAATCCCTGAAATAACCTCATCATCACCAAAATTAAAGGTGCAATATAGCCTATTATTTCATAACCAGGCAATATACCCATTACTAAAGTAGAACATGTCATGCCAAGCATTGAAATAATTAACGAGATTCTTCTACCATATCTGTCAGCGATATAACCAAATATGATACCACCAATTGGCCTAGTGATAAAACCAATAGCAAAAACCCCAAGGCTTAAGAGTATTTGTGCAATTTCTGAATATTGCGGAAAAAAAGCATGGCCTATCGCGACCGAAAATACTGCATATACAGTAAAATCGTAATATTCTAAAATATTTCCGGAAATGGCTGATAAAAAAATAAAATTTCGTTTATTCATGAAGAGTCTGCTTAATTTTGCTTAAAAACTCAAGCCAGATTATTATAATCTACAAACTACATTTGTAAAATAAAAATCGCTTCAACATTTTTTATCCCCTCTCAAATAGAAATCATAGTTTTTTTGGAACCAGTCTCTATCCCTTGAGGAGAAAATATAATATTAAAATATAATAATTCATTATTATTCTCATATTCCGAATTTATATCAATGAAATTTTTTATCTCAGCTTTTGAAATAACAAAATTATCAGGTAATAATTCGTCAATTAAACTATGATAGTTTTTAGCAACAATTTTCAATTTGCCTTCAGGCGGAATATCTTTTTTTAAATTAAGTGCACCACTAAAGTTCAATATTGATTCATCATATTTGACCAATAGCTTATTAACTATGATCCTATAATCATATTTTGTTTCGGCGTTTTCTAATCCTATAATATCGTTTAACGAAACTATATAATGCGTATCTAGTAAGAAATTTAAATTTTGATTTTGTGAAACAACCGCCTCAGAAGACGCTTGCACCTTAAACATTTCTTTATTTTGTAATATAGATTTATTGATGCTCAAATTCCCTTGAGCTATTTCCATTGTTAATTGTTCACCAATCCAGTATTTTATAGGAGAAATATGAAATTCCAATGATTTGATATCTTTAAAAATATTATCATTTTTAATCTGTAAAACTGGAATATTATAATTTATATAGATCTTATGATCTGTTTGAGAAAATATTTTGTGATCCTTTTGAGGTTCAGGATTTTTTGAATCACTAAAATATATTTTACTACCAAGTAAAATGTTAATCTTATAAAGATAATATTTAATACTAACTTTATCTAATAATATTTCATCTAATCCATCTTGTTCTATCGAAGTAATTTTCATCGAACTAAATATTATTATTTTTCAAGCAAATGGAAAACCAGTAATATAACTTTTATCATAAGAAATTTTTAGTATCCGTGTAAATATTCTCTATAAGTTTTTACTGTATATTTTATTAAGTGCGCACTAAGCATCCACACAGATACGTATAAAATTATTGATAATAGAATTTTTCTTTTCACAATTATACGTTAATATTTCTAGTTGCACATGGTATTAATATTCTCATACCATCTAGCTCTTTGGTCAAAATTATTTGACAACCCAGTCGTGATGTATGCGTAAGTCCAAAAGCAAGATCTAACATATCTTCTTCCGCTTCTTCTGGTGCTTCTAATTTATCATATATATCTTTTTCCAAAATAACATGGCATGTAGCGCATGCCAAAGAACCTTCACATGCACCCTCTAAATCGATGTTATTTTGGTGCGCTACATCTAATATTGAGAGTCCAACTTGGGCCTCTATAACTTTTTCTTCGTTATTTTCTACAAAAATTACTTTTATTTTTTCTAATGACATGTGCTTTAGTTATTATTAATTTCGTTGATATTTTTTCCTTTTAAATATTTGATTGCCTTAGCGTCTAAATAATTTTGGATAAATGCCATAGCTAAATCATTTAATTTATTCATCTTGACCTCAATTATGTCTCGATCCATGCCTTGTAACATAGCTTCTAAATCCTTCATTGCATCTTCAATTTGTTTTATCTGTTCAACATTTATTACTTGAGGATTATCTTTCAGAGCAAAACCGATATTCTTGAGCAAATTTTCTGCATTATTTTTAGTTTCAATTAACAAACGCATATTATGATCTTTTTGAGCGTTTTTGTAAGCATCATTCAAATTCTCTAAAATTGTTTGCTCAGTTACATTATAACTTGGTTTTAAAATAATATCACTGACTTTGCTAGTATCTTTATCTCGTGCAGTTACTGACAACACTCCGTCTGCGTCAATTGCAAAAGTGACCTCTATGCGAGCTTTACCAGCTTTTTGTGGCCTAATACCAATGAGTTCAAACTCAGCTAATGATAAGCAGTCTTGTACTCTCTCTCTTTCTCCCTGCACTATATGAATTTTCATGCCAGTTTGATTATCACTGTGAGTAGTGAATTCTTTAGTTACCGAAAATGGTATTGGCGTATTACGCATAATTACTTTTTCTACTAGTGAGCCATATAATTCTATTCCAATAGATAAAGGTACTACATCAATCAATAAATTATTAGATCCCGACGATAGATTTTCTGCTTGCATAGCTGCACCTATTGCAACAACTTGGTCTGGATCTAAGTTATCAAAAATGTTTACATCAAATTTTTCTGCTAATTTTCGTTTAATCAAAGGGATACGTGTTGAACCACCCACAAGTATAATACCATCTAAATCAAGGTTTTCTACTTCTTGTACAGTATCCATTACTATATCTATCGTTTTATTAATTAAAGGTTCAATTACTTGTTCGAATTCTTTTCTTGTAATAAAAATTTCCTGATTTTGTTCTAAAAATGTAGCTTCTGGCTGTTGTGACAGAATATGTTTTATTCTTTTAGCTGTTAGAACCAAATCATAATCATAATTTATAGAATATGTTCTGCTAATATAACGGGCAAATAATTCATCTATATCATCTCCTCCAATCATGCTGTGACCGCCTATTGCTATTACTTGTAATACACCTTGCATCATATGTAATAGCGAAATATCAAACGTACCTCCGCCTAAATCATATATCAAATACGCACCTTCTTGCCTTTTATCAGCGCCATACGCATAAGCTGCTGCTGTGGGCTCAGCTATAACTCTGATTACCTCAACTCCGGCGAGCTTTGCAGCCAGAATGATCTGTCCTCTTGCATTCTCGTCAAAATAAGCTGGGACAGTTATCACAGCTTTTTTTACCTCTGTAGCTACTGTTTTGAAGCATTTTTTGGATCAAATATTTAAATATTTCAGAAGCAAGTTCTGTCAGTTATTGAATTCCTGACCTACAGAAAATTTCTGCATATCTTCAGATAAAACTAGACCTTCAATATCTTTTTCAAAGCTGATTATTTTTTATTTCTGCGGAATTTTAGCTAAATAACGTTTAATCGAATCCACAAAATTCTCACCAATTTTGTTCCCTACTGAACCTGATTCGTCATATATATAGAAATTATCGAAGGACAAATATATTTACCCTCGAGATCAATGATATGGGCTTTGCCACCTCTTTAGAAATAGCTATATAGTGAGTTTATGAAGCAGCTAAAAATCTATTCCTACTATTATTTCATCTTTGGGTTAATCTAGCTGAATTTGGCTCTCAATTTCAATTATTTGTATGTTTTATTTTTTTTTGCTTTTATATTTTTTGACCAAATTGTTAAAATACTTTAGCCTGACAGTATAATCAAGTGTATCGTTAAATTTATTATTTGTAAATGAATCGTTCATTTCATTTAAAATATTTTCTATCTTCTTGTTAGGCAATTCTTTTTCTTTTTAGTTTATCTAAATTATTGATGGTGCTCCAGAATATCATATTTCTTCTAATATTTGCTCTAATTCTTCATATTTTTAATATAATATTATCACCAATTTGGATACCCAATGAATATTTAATAGATATTTAGCTCGTTCATAAGGATCCACTAAAAATTTTATAAGCTCGTTGAACTTCATTGATTTCCTCTATATATCTTCTTCGCCCTCACCAATTTGTGCTCTATCTGGATGATATTTTGCATTAATTGCAAATATTGTTCTTTAATTTTTTTAAATCCAGATCATATTTTTCTTCTAAATTAAATAGAGTAAAATAACTATACACTTGCTCATTTAGATAAAACTTTATAATACCTCTTATTATCTGTAATTCATTAAATGGATAAATTTTCTATCTTATTAAATAGATTGGTTATCTTTACACAACAAGTTTTCTTTTCACATACGGAAAAAGATTTTTTTCTAATTTTCAATCAAATCATCCAAAAATGTTCAATGTCACCTTTGTTTGCCAATATATCCTCATATTCTGATTCTATCTTTTGCTTCTGGGGAAGGAATAATATATTGCAAATAACAGCAACAGCATGTGCTAGATTCAAAGAGGTAAAGTTTTTATTAGTATCAATTGTAACTATTTTATCAGCTAATACTATCTCATCATTAGTTAGGCCACTACTCTCTCTTCCAAACATTATACCTACTTTTTTGTCAAAAGGAAATTGTGATACTAAAGCATTAGAAAATATATGCGGTTTATTTATATTGCGCTGAGTTGCGGCTGCGGCGTAAACATATTCTAGATCAGAAATAGCGTCACTTACAGATTGAAATATTTTTGCATTATCTATTATATCTACTGCACCAACTGACATTTGTTGCGCTTTCTGATTTGGCCATGCTTCCCGTGGAGAAACAATACGTAAATCATTAAGAGCAAAATTTTTCATTGCTCTGGCAGCTGCTCCAATATTTTCACCGATTTGAGGTGCAACTAATATTATAGAAATTGACACAAAATACCTTGTTAAGTTAATTCACCGTTATGGTAATATATCATATCACCATTATTTAGCATCTGCATAATAAGTCTTCCATCCATTGCGATGCCTCTAAATATACCTCTTCTAGTTTCGCCATCTAATTTCATATTAATTTCACTACCTAATTTATATGCTCTACTGAGCCAAGCATTTTTTATAGGAGTAAAATTCTTATCTTGGAGCCACATTTTATATTTATCGTTAAATTGATTTATCAGTTGATTAAAAAATTTTTGTTCATCAGTAATTTTTATTCCCTCGTTTAATAAGGAGCTAGGAATAATTTGACGATTATTGATCATAGGATAGTTATTTATATTAATTCCTACCCCATTAATACATACACTAATGCCCATAGAAATTGATTCAACTAAAATACCTGCAATTTTTTTTTTCTTATTGAGTAAAATATTTGGCCATTTCAGTTCCCAAAAATAGGTTGGCACTAATTGAATATATTTTCATTACCTCTGCAATAACATTTCCACATCATAAAAGGAAATATAGGCATTAGATATATTATCAAATTTTGATATTATTATACTAAAATATAAATTGCCAGCTGTAGATATCCAACTCTTTTCATGCCTCTGCCCAAAGATTGGTACTTACCAATTACATAATGATAATATATTTTCTCAGCTAAATTTAATGCTTCATCATTAGTACTTGTTGTAGTTTCAAACTACTAAAATTATAATCTTTTTAGCCATCCAACGCTTGAATCCATAAAATTTTGCTAAATAAGTACAAAATATTTATTAATTATATTTATGCAAAGCAAAAAGAATATAGTAATGTTACTGAAAGTTAGTAGTAACAAGCCATAATCCTTTTTTAGTAGTGATTTTTTAAAAGCTTTTAACGGCTTAAAGAAATATAGATATTTCACTATTTTTAAATAATAAAAAGCTGATATGACACTAGAAATGATACCGATAATGACTAAAAGTAGTTCATTATTTTGTATAGCACTTAAAAAAACATAGTATTTTCCAAAGAAGCCAGCAAATGGCGGTAACCCAATCATTGAAAAAACAATAACTGCAATAGAAGCGGATAAAGCTTTCCTGCTATAAGATGCACCTTTTAAATCATCAAAAGTAGCATTATCACTATCCTCACCAAATAATGCAACAAAACTTCCAAATAACCCTATTGTACCAATAGTATATATAAGTACATATATATATGCTACATTATTACCACTTACCGAATATAAACTCACCGCCATCAAAGCATAGCCTATATTTGATATAGTACTATATGCCATTAATCTCTTAAGCGAATCCTGTCCAATAGCCCCTAATGCGCCTATCAACATCGACATTATAGCAATAATTTTTATTAACTCTTGAGAGATCAATTCATATCCACCAGCAACACCATCAAGTATATTGATTAGCACTAATAACATCCCTATCTTAGGTGCTGTAGCAAAATAGCTAACTGAAGAAATTGGTGCCCCTTCATATACATCTGGGGTCCACATATGAAAAGGCGCAGCTGAAAGTTTAAATAAAATAGCAGCTACTATAAATAAAACTCCACATACCAGCCCTATTGAGGGTTTATATGTCATAAAATATTTTATATCTGCAAAATTGATACCACCACTAAATCCATATAAAAATGACATACCCATAAGCATAATAGCACTCATTAAGGCGCCTAAAATAAAATATTTAAGGCTTGCCTCAGAAGATCTCTCGTCTTGAGTATTAAATGCCGCTAATGCATAGCCAGCTAATGCTTGTAATTCTAATCCACAAAATAATAATAAAAGATCTCGTGCAGATATACTGATAAATATTCCTAAAGTAGAAAGGAGTACCATGGTTACAAATTCCATTTTGAACTTTTGCTTCACAATTTTAACAAAATCACGATAGATAAATAAGCTCATTACAGTCAAAGATAAAATTACTGCTTTAAATAAATTAATAACTGATGAGGTTAAAAAAGAATTATTATAATATCCATAAGGAGTTGGATAATAAATCAATACTCCAATGATAATAATCAATGCAGCTATAGTAATAGTAGATAGCGTCCTTTCAGATTTCTTAGTAAATACCGCCCATATTTGCATCATCATTACCGTAGTAATTAATAGAATTTCTGGCAAAATTATTTCTATTGAACTGATCATATTTACTTTTTTAAAATTTATATATATTAGCTAAATTTAACAAATAAGAATCGATTACTGTTAAAACTATATTAGGTACCAGACCTAAAACAAATATTAACAATATCAAGGGTGTTAAAGAAATAACTTCAGTGAATTTGAGATCTTTAAAGTTTATTGTATTTGGATTGACTGGACCAAACATAACATCACGATATAATTTCAGCATATATACAGCTCCGAGCACCACACCAAAAGCACAGATTATACCTGCTTTATAATTATAAGAAAAGATTCCTATAATACTTAAAAACTCTCCAATAAAACCACTCAAACCTGGCAAACCTATAGAACCTAAAGTAGCTATCATAAAACAAAAAGCTAAAATAGGCATATTATGAGCCAGACCACCATATTTTGCAATCTCCTTAGTATGAGCTCTCTCATATAAAATTCCAACTATTAAAAACAAAGCAGAAGAGATGACTCCATGACTGATCATTTGAAATATAGCACCGCTAATAGATTCTACAGAGAATGAAAAAATACCGCCTGTGACATAACCCATATGTGCTACTGAAGAATAAGCTATCATCTTTTTCATATCAGTTTGGCATAATGCTAGAAAAGATGCATAAATCACTGCAGCTACACTTATCAAAACAATATAAGGTGCAAATAACAACATCGCTTTTGGAAACATAGGAATTAATAAACGTAATATGCCATACCCTCCTAATTTTAACAATATACCAGCTAATATCACTGAACCAGTAGTAGGTGCTTGAACGTGCGCATCTGGTAACCATGTATGAAATGGTATCATAGGTACTTTAATAGCCATAGAGAACAAAATTGCTGCACCAAGTAATTGCTGTTTATATAAAGATAAAAGGGGTAATTGCTTAAATAATTCAGGCAATCCAAATGTGCCGGTTTTGACATATATATATATTAGTGCAAGTAATAAAAAGACCGATCCAAAAAATGTATATAAGAAAAATTTAACCGCAGCGTATAATTTATTTTCGCCGCCCCAAATACCTATTATTAAGTACATCGGAATTAGCACTATTTCGAAAAATATATAAAATAACAGTAAGTTTAAAGCCGAAAACGCTCCTATACAGAAAGATTCTAACAGCAAAAAGCATATCAAAAATTCCTTTCTCTTAAAATTGATTGTAAATGAGCTTGCGATAATGCAAATCAAGCTGAGTAATGTAGTTAAAAGTACAAAATATATTGATAAACCATCTAAACCTATAAAATACTCAAGCCCTATAGCGTTGATCCACTGATATTTTTCTATAAATTGAAAACCACGCTCATTAATATCAAATTTAAACAACATAACGCTCGCAGCAATCAAGGTCACACTAGCAGTAAAGATTGCCACATAATGCGCTTGCTGTTCTTTATTTTCTGTTTTATTACTACCTATTATAAATGCTATATATAATGCACCCAGCATAGGCAAAAACATCGTAATTGACAAAATTGATGAATTTAATTCCATATTAAAAAGCAATTGTTAAATATTTAAATATCACAAACGTCATATAACCAATTAACGCAAATATAATATATAAACTATAGTGATATATATAACCTGTATGTATCCTGCAGGTAGCCCAACTCAAAATTTGTATCAACATCCCACTACCATTGGGACCAAATTTGTCTATCACTTTTTGGTCCCAATATTCACATATTCTAGCTAAAATATCAGATAATCTTACAAAAATAATCTGATATAGTTCGTCGATATAAAATTTATTTTTTAGCAGATCATATATTTTACCAAAATTGACAGATATTTTTTGATAGAAATTTTTTCTATATATTACATACCCAATAAACATACCCACTATCCCGGATATTAGAGGTAGCATTTCGACTAAAAGAGGTAAATGCTTATTAGTTAAAGTTATTTGGCTGTTATAAATAGTACCCTTAAAAAAGCTATATGGATTCAACATATCTAAAATATAATAACAAAACATTCCTGAAAACATAGCACCACTAGTCAATATAATTAGTGGTAAATTCATTATTTTTGGAGCTTCATGAACCTCAATATTAGTAAAATCTTCTTTATTATGAAAAGCTAACATTATAATTTTCATAGAATAAATTGCTGTCAATAACGCTGTTATAGTGCCTAAAATAAAAGCAAATTTTCCTAAACCACCAGCAAGGTAAGAGGAGTGTAATATTGCATCTTTAGAATAAAAACCTGCAAATGGATATATACCAATTATCGCTAAAGAACCTACCCAAAAGTTTGCATAAGTAATTGGTAGTTTGGTTCTCAAGCCACCCATTTTTAGTAAATCTTGTTCATGTACTGCATGTATCACACTTCCGGCAGATAAAAACAATAATGCTTTGAAAAATCCGTGCGTCAATAAATGAAACATTGCAGCTTGATAAGCCGACACCCCACATGCAAAAAACATATAGCCTAATTGCGAGCAAGTAGAGTAAGCAATAATTTTTTTAATATCAGTCTGCGCTATAGCTATAAGTGCAGCAAATAAACAAGTAATAGCACCAATTATTACAATTAAATTTAATATTATTGTACTATGTTCAAAGATATATGAACAACGAATTAGTAAAAATACACCAGCAGTAACCATAGTAGCAGCATGGATTAAAGCTGATACTGGAGTAGGACCTTCCATAGCATCTGGTAACCATACATGAAATCCAATTTGTGCAGATTTTCCCATACAACCAAGAAAAATTAGTAAACAAATTATGTCCAGAATAGAAAAATTTGCTCCCTCAAAACCTACTGATTTATTGCTCAAATTATTTGCAAACGCAAAAACTTTTTTAAAATCAACATTATCTGTATAAATAATTATCATTACAATCCCAAGGATAAACGCAAAATCACTAACTCTATTGACTATGAACGCTTTTATTGCAGCGTTATTTGCAGTAGATTTGTGGTAATAATAACCTATCAACAAGTAAGAACATAAACCTACTCCTTCCCAACCTAAAAATAACTGAATAAAATTATCTGAAGACACTAAAACTAGCATAAAAAAGGTAAATAGAGATAAATAAGATAAAAATTTCCATAAAGTCTCATCATCTTTCATATATCCTAGAGAATAAATGTGCACTACAGCGGATACTGAGGTGACTAATAAAAACATTGTTGCAGTAAGCTGATCAACATAAATTGCCCAATCAACATTCACATCACCAATAAAAAACCAATGTGACAAAATGATATGTATCACATCTCTACGAATTCCACATCTAATAAAAATATAAATTGAAATAATAGCTGCTATACTAATACAAAAACTCGATACAAGTTTGATATAATTTATTTTGATATTATTACCAAAAAATCCATTTAAAATCGCTGATAATAAAGGTAATAATAAAACTAACCTGATCAAAATTGACATTGTTAACCCTTCAATCTATTAATATCTCCAATTGCAATTGAAGATCTATTCCTAAAATATAAAACTAAAATCGCAAGTCCAATAGAAATTTCTGCTGCGGCAATTGACAATATTATTAAGCTAAACACTTGACCTACTATATCCTGTAAATACACAGAAAAAGCTATAAAATTGATGTTAACTGCTAGCAACATAATCTCAATAGACATCAGCACATTTATTACTGTTTTATGTTTTATGAATAAGCCAATAGTACCTATTATAAATAATAAAGAAGATAAAATTAAATAATGTTCTAAAGAAATATTATTCGTCATAAGATAAATTATTTAGCCCTTGTTTGCCATCATTAGTTGCTATAAATAAACTATTATTTTTGTTACGTGCTAACTGTTGTGTAATATCTTGTCTTTTAACACCAGATCTATATCTGTGCGTTAAGACAATACTAGCAACCATTGCTAAAAATAATATAATGCCTGAAGTTTGAAATGGTAATATAAAATCCGTGTATAATACTCTTCCTATGGCTTGTATATTCGTCACATCATTAGTGATCGGATGCATTAGGTTAGCTTTTACAGATTTATTACTAAGAAAAATAATCAATACCAAATCTAAGAACAATAATAATGACATTGGTATTATAAAAGTTAAATTTCTACTAAATATTGCTTTAATAGTTGAATATTCTACATTCAACATCATCACCACAAATAAAAATAATACTGCAACAGCACCTACATAAATAATAATCAGCATCATAGCAATAAATTCTGCCCCAATTAACACTAGTAGTGCAGCACTATTACAAAAAGTAAAAATCAACCATAATACTGCATGAACTGGATTTTTGCTTCCTATAACGCAAATACTACCAAATACAGCCATACTGGCAAAAATATAGAAAAATAATGCCATCTCGTTATCTATATAAATAATCTTTTTTCAATTTCTCAGCTAGTTCTTGCTCCCACATATCTCCATTTTTGAGTAATCTTTCCTTATTATATAATAATTCCTCATGAGTTTCAGTAGCAAATTCAAAATTAGGTCCCTCAACTATCGCGTCAACCGGGCACGCTTCTTGACAAAGTCCACAATATATGCATTTTGTCATATCTATATCATATCTAGTAGTACGCCTGCTACCATCTATTCTTTCTTCTGCTTCAATTAATATTGCTTGAGCAGGGCAAATTGCTTCACATAATTTACACGCTATACATCTTTCTTCACCGTTAGGATAGCGTCTCAGTGCATGTTCACCTTTAAAACGTGCACCAACAGGACTTTTCTCATAAGGATAATTTAGAGTTACTTTTGGCTTAAATAAATATTTAAGCGTCAAAATCATACCAGTAATTATTTCATATAACGCCAAAGATTTTATATATTGGAACATATTTTACCCCGGTAAATTACCTGTTAACATCAGAAGACTTGATGTAATTACTACCCATATTAATGATAAAGGTAAAAAACATTTCCAACCAATTCTCATTAATTGATCATATCTATATCTTGGCAGCGATGCTCTGATCCATATAAAAACAAATAGTAGTAATAAAATTTTTAATATTAACCATATAGGTCCCGGCACTATTTGCAAAAACTCGATATTGAAAGGTGGCAAATATCCTCCCATAAAAAATATTGCCATCATCGCACTTACCAAAGTCATATTAGCATATTCTCCAAGAAAAAATAGCGCGAATCCCATAGAAGAATATTCAACGTTATATCCTGCTACCAGCTCTGCTTCAGCTTCAGGTAAATCGAAAGGTAATCTATTTGTTTCAGCTAGTATAGAGATAAAAAACACCACAGCCATTGGAGCAAGAAGTAGATTTATCCATAAAGGCATCGTACGTTGGTACTCCACTATTTCAGTCAAGTTGAGTGTACCAGTAACTAATAATATGTTCACTATTACAAGACCAATAGATACTTCATAAGAAATCATTTGTGCAGATGACCTAATAGCACCAAGAAAAGCATATGTCGAGTTACTAGCCCAACCCGCCATAATTATACCATATACCCCTAAGGAAGAAATTGCTAAAATATATAAAACTCCTACATTAATATTAGATAATACTAATCCGTAATCAAAAGGTATTACTGCCCAACCAATCATACTCAAAATAAAAGTGATCATTGGCGCTATTACAAATACTCCTTTACTTGCTGCACTTGGAATAATAGATTCTTTAAATAATAATTTTAATGCATCAGCAATTGGCTGTAACAAACCAAAAAATCCAACTATATTAGGCCCCCTTCGCATTTGTATTAGGCCAATCACTCGTCTTTCTGCATAGGTTAAATATGCTACTGTCAAAAGTAGGGGTATCACTATTAGCAAAATTTTGGCTACTATAAATAAAATAGTTAAAAAATATTGCTCTATCAAATCTGACATCATCTAGTCTCGTGTAAATTAGCTTGCTTAAATAACATCTGCTCATTTGCATTTGAACATTTAGCCATAGACTGTGAATATTTGCAAATTATATTATCCATATAATAACTTTTACTAGGAATATTTATTTGTAACTCAGACAATTCAGTCGGTATTTGACTATCAAAATATACTTGGGACTTTATTATGTTACCAACCTGGCCAAAAATATCGTTTTCTACAGTCATTTGTTCTCTCACAGATTGTAGTTTCTCATCCCCTAAATCTTGTTTTAAATATTTTGCTAATTCAAAAATAATTTCAATACTCGGCTTAGCTAATCCAGGTGGCGGCACCGCTCTTCTTGCATATTGCGGCCTACCTTCTAAATTTACATAAATTCCATCTTGCTCTACATACGAAGCTTCAGGTAATATAAGGTCTGCGCGCTCTGCACCTTTGCCCCCATGATGACCTTGGTAAATAACAAAACATTTTTCATCTATTTGGCTCATATCAATATCATCAGCATTTAACAAATATAGTAATTTTACTTTCTGTGCATGAGTTGCTTCTAAGATTTCTTTGACTCCAGAACCATCTTGATATAAGAAGCCTAAATCTAAAGCCCCAACAATATTTGCATGATTATGAAGTATATTATAACCATTCCAATCTTCAGTAATGACACCATACTTAGAAGAAATTTTATACAAGGTTTCTAAAATAAATTTGCTATCTCGGCGTGAATAAATACCATCACCAATAATAATCATCGGTTTCTTTGCGGATTTCAACTTTTTGGTGAAGATATGTACACCTTTCTCTATTTCAGTTAAGATACTTAAATCTTGTCCTAAATTTTCAATTTTATAAGTCTGATTGCCGGTTTCTCCTATTGCAGCTACCACCATATTGCTACTGCGGACCATTTTACCAATACGCGCATTTAAAACAGGTGCAGATTTCCTAATATTTGCCCCTATTATCAGACATAAATCAGCTGATTCGATCCCAGCAATTGTAGTATTAAATAAATAATTACCACGCATCTTAGTATCAAATTCATATCCGTATTGATTGGCATCCACCAAATTGGATCCTAATTTACTAAAGAGCTTTTTAAGCAAAAACATCGGTTCGCAAGAGACAAGCGGCCCAGCAATTGCCGCGATATTATTACCACTTTCGCTGATTTTATTAGCTGCTAATTTTAAAGCGGAATCCCAATCAGATTTTATCAATTTACCATTTATTTTAATATAAGGAGAATCTATTCTCTGCACTTTCAACCCATCATATGAAAACCTCGCTTTGTCAGAGATCCACTCTTCATTGATCGCTTCATTAGGATTTGGCAAAATACGCATCACCTCTATCCCTTTAGAATCTATTCTTATATGAGAACCAATCGCATCCATGACATCAATTGACTCAGTTTTATTTAGCTCCCAGGACCTTGCTGTAAAAGCATAAGGTTTAGAAGTTAAAGCCCCGACAGGGCATAAATCAATTATATTACCTGATAATTCAGAAGTAAGAGTTTGTTCTAAATAATTAGTAATTTCCATATCTTCACCACGACCCAAAGCACCTATTTCTGGTACGCCTGCAACATCAGTTGCAAAACGGACGCAGCGAGTACAATGTATACATCTATTCATTGATGTTTTGATTAAAGGTCCTAGATTTTTATCTTTTACAGCACGTTTATTTTCCGTAAATCTACTGATTCTTTTACCATATTTAAAAGCTTGATCTTGTAGGTCACACTCCCCACCCTGATCACAAATTGGACAATCTAGTGGATGATTAATTAGTAGAAATTCCATAACACCTTTTCGTGCATTTTCTACTTTATGACTATTAGTGTAAATTTTCATACCTTCTGCAACATTCATAGCACAGGATGCCACTAACTTAGGTGCTTTTTCAACTTCCACTAAACACATACGACAATTACCAGCTATTTTTAGTTTTTCATGGAAACAAAAATGTGGGATTTCTATTTCAACTGCTTTGCAAGCTTGTATAATAGTCAAACCGTCTTCTACTACAACTTCTTTATCATTAATGGTTAACTTAGGCATGCACAAGTTTCTATTAATTGAGATATCTAAAAGATAGATAATATCAACAACGCTCTAAAATAACAAATCATTTTCTCTTTCTGATGACCGCCATATTAATTTTTGTTATAAAAAATTTCGTTATCATAGTAAAACTGCATAATTTGTGGTTAAATTGCATTTATAGAGAAGTGAGTTTATTATTTCCGTACAACAAAAATTATAAAAATGTTTAAAGTTACTTGTTTAACTATATTTCCTGAAATGTTACCAGGACCCCTAGGCTATTCATTAGCTGGTAAAGCACTAAAAAACGGTATATGGAATTTAGAAATTGTAAATATACGCGATTTTGGTATTACCCGACATCAAAATGTCGATGATATAGCCTATGGTGGTGGACATGGATTGATCATGAGACCTGACGTGCTTGGAAATGCATTAGATCATACTATAAAACTTAACCCAGATGCAAAAATATATTATCCTTCACCACGTGGAAAACTCTTTGATCAAGCAAATGCGAAAGCTTTAAGCAAGCAAAATAATATAATAATTATTTGTGGACGTTTTGAAGGGATTGACGAACGGATTATTGAAGAGTATAATGTCGAACAAATTAGTGTGGGAAATTACGTCTTATCGGGGGGAGAAGTTGCAACTATTACTATATTAGATAGTGTAATTCGCTTGTTACCTGGAGTTTTGTCTAATCAAGAAACTTTATTTGAAGAATCATTTGAAAAGACAATAGATGGCCTCAATTTATTAGAACATCCCTTATATACTAAGCCAGCAATGTGGCGAGGTAGAAAGGTTCCGGAAGTTTTATTATCTGGTAATCATCAGTTAATTGAAGATTGGAAAATGGAGAAATCTATAGAAATAACCAAATTAAGATCCAAAACTTGATGTCTTCCACATAAAAATTTAATAAAATTTCTTAAATCAGTTATTTTTAGAGAAAAATTATGACAAACATAATAGAACAATTTGAAAAAAAGCAGATCAGTGCTTTGACTCAGAATAAACAAATTCCAGAATTCAGGGCAGGCGATACTGTAAGAGTGAGCGTGAAAGTAATAGACGGAGCTACTGCACGCGTACAAGCATATGAAGGTGTAGTGATTGGCATGAGAAATAGAGGCATAGCTTCATCTTTTGTGGTAAGAAAAATTAGTCACGGAGAAGGAGTTGAAAGAAGATTCATGACTTACTCTCCAATTATTGACAAAATCGAAGTCAAAAAATATGGTGTTGTACGTCGCGCTAAACTCAACTACTTGCGTAACTTAAGTGGTAGAGCTGCTAGAATTCGCGAAAGAAGAATAGTACGAAGTTAAAATATACTGCTTAAAACAAGTATTGTAAGCTTAAGTGATTATTAATCATAATTACTAGCTTTTTTGACAAGGTATTATTACTTTATCTGGGTAATAACTCACGCAACGAATTAATCAAGCTTAATACTTGTTTTAGTGATATAATACACTAACGAACTGTTGAGTCTCAGCAAGAAATTGTTGGGATTAAGTATAAAACATTCAGGATGGTTTATCCATTGATTTATAATGCAGATTAACATAATTCTTGTGGGTCAATATCAATTTTCACTTGATATTTTGATGGAATCTTATAATTTCTCATCCATTGAGCTAAATATTTTTGCAAGTTAACTTGTTTTTTAGCAATTACTAATATTTTATATCGATATTTACCAGCAATTTTATGTATTACTGCTTCAGCTGGTCCCATCAGTTTTACCTCAGACTCGGGGGCTCTAGCTACAAAATTTTTTGCAATCTCTTGCGTTTTTGCTTCATTACTTCCTGAAATAATAATTGATGCAACTCTACTAAACGGAGGCATATTATGTTGTTTCCGAACTTCCATTTCGTAATCTATATATTCCTTCTCACGACCACTTGTAATTGCTTCAATTAATCTACTATTAGGCATATAAGTCTGTAACATCACTGTACCTTTTTTATTTTCCCTACCAGCTCTTCCACCTACCTGATACAACAACTGAAAGCTACGCTCTCCAGCACGCAAATCACTACTTATAAAACCACTATCTGCATCAATTATTATAACTAATGTAAGGTTAGCAAAATGATATCCTTTGGTGATTACTTGAGTTCCTATCATAATATCTATTATGCCCTGTTCCATATCATATAATAATTCTTGCCCCAATTTATCTGATAAATTTTGGTCACGACTCAAAGTGGCTATTTTAATATCAGGAAAATATGATTTTAATTCTTCTTCAATTCGTTCAATGCCCGGACCGTAAAAAATAATATTATCGCTTTTTTGACATTCAGGACAATTTTTATAAATAGATTTAGTAAAACCACAATGATGACATTGCAACTGATTTTTATTTTTATGTACCACCATCGCTACAGAACATTCAGGACATTGTACTTTATGCCCACATGAACTACAAATCATGAGAGGTGCATAACCTCGTCTATTTAGGAAAATCATTACCTGCTCATGCTTTGCAAGATTTTGTTTGATCGCATTTAGTGCTTTTTGAGACAACCATTGACCAGCAAATAATTTTTCCTGTTTCATATCGATTATGTGTATTGCAGGTAGTAGCGCTTTATTATGTCTACTCTTTAGTTCAACTAATTGATATTTTTCTAATGCTACATTATTAATTGATTCTATAGAAGGTGTCGCAGAAATCAGTAAAATTTTGCAATTTTCGATATGACCCTTCAGCACACTCATATCTCTTGCATTATATAGAACTCCACTATTCTGTTTGTAAGAAATATCATGTTCTTCGTCGACCACGATTATTCCTAAATTTTTATAAGGTAAAAATAATGCACTCCGTGTTCCTATAATAATTTTTACATTACCTGTGATAACACCTCTTAGAATACGCTTCTTATGTGCTTTGCTAACTGAAGAATTCCATATTATTGGTTCAAAACCAAACCGTTGTCTAAAACGTGCAATAATTTGCTGACTCAAAGCAATTTCTGGCAACATTAACAGCCCTTGCTTACCTTGCTTCAATTGATCCATAATTGCATGAAAATATACTTCTGTTTTACCTGAGCCAGTGACACCTTTAATTAATATCGGTTTATTAGTTACATTAATTATATCTAAACAATTTTTTTGTTCTTGCGATAACGTAGCAAGCTTTGATTCAAGACTAATTGCCTGAGATGTAATTTTTATTGGTGTTTCATTAATATCTACAGGTAATACAAGTTTTGCTATTAAACTGAGTTCTGCTAAATAATATGCACTAGCCCTTTTCATAAAATGCATCAAGTGAGCAGAGATATGACAAGAAAAATACTGTTCATCAATGATATTTTTAAGTTCTATATCCAGCTTATCTTGTGATAACTCCCAGACAATACCAGTGACTATTATGTTTCTAAATGGCACCTGAATTAATGTACCTATTTTATATTCTATTTGAGAGCGATAATATAATAGGGGTAATTTAACCTTTGGTAGTAAAATTTTATATACATACATAATTGTTTTAGAACATAAAATGTGTTGCTAATTTTGATAATAACAAATTTATTATCTACTATCAGTAAAATCTATCCTGCTGAATTTTTCTCTAGTGTAAATTATTTTTCTATAACCTACATAATGAATTTATTTGCTTAATGGATTTTTTATTGTTATTAAAAACTCAATAAGTATAACAAAAACAATTAAAAATAATATGTTCCAAACTAAACCCTATCATAGCAACATTCAAACCCAACAAACAATAAATAGTTCATTATCAGATGAGCTGAGTAATATAAAGTATAAAACTACTAATCCACCCTTTTCTAAAAACAATTTATATTTTGCGATTGCACATGGATATATAGACGTAGTAGAAAAAATGACATTATACCATCATCCACAAGAAAATTTGGACCTGATTAATTTAATGTTAATTGCTGTTAATAATAATCAAGTTAACGTACTAGATTATTTATATAAAAGATTTGGAAATAAGAAAGCTTTAAATTACTACAGCGTACGTACTCCTACAAATGATAGTTTTTTGGCAATAGCTTCTAAGCATAGAAATTTAGAAATGGTAAAAAAGTTATTATCATTTAATGCAGACCCCAATATCGGAAATCATAAAACTAATATGCCTTTAATAAATGCTATATTAAATGGTGATAAGAAAATTGTTAAAGCTTTGATAAAAGGAGGTGCTAGATTAGACGTAGTATCAGTACGTAGCTTTAGTGAAATAGACAAAGATGGTAACTGCAAGTTTTTTGAAGAAAAAATTACAGTTCTAGAAGCGATAAAAAAAGCTCCAAATTCAGAGAAAATGTCTAACTATCTGCAAGAAATACAGAATAGAGGAGAATTTTTTACTAACGAAATATTGTCTAATGGTGCTAGTTCTTGCATTTTCGACAATTTAGACCTACAAAACCAGCAAACTTCAGAGATAATGGGAAAAGAGATAACTGATATATAAAGCCAAATAATTTTCATTAATTACATTAAAATTATATTAAAGTAGGTATAAACGAAATTTATATATTTAATAGTCGAATAAAGGTCGTTCTACTTGCGTTGGATATATTATATTCTTATATTATCTACTTTATATATTTTTAGACATCTTCTTTCTTTCGTTAGGATCTAGATATTTCTTTCTCATTCTGATAGATTTTGGAGTGATTTCAACTAACTCATCTTCTTGAATATATGCAATTGATTGTTCTAAAGTTAATTGACGAGGTGTTGTTAATCTAATTGCTTCGTCTTTACCACTTGCACGCACATTAGATAATTGTTTGGATTTAATTGGATTAACCTCCAAGTCATTTTCTCTATTATGTTCACCAATGATCATTCCCTTATAAACAGGCACACCAGGATTTACAAACATTACACCTCTATCTTCCAAATTCCATAAAGCATATGCAACAGCATTACCATCTTCCATTGAAACTAACACGCCATTTTTACGACCTTCAATTTTTCCACAATAAGGAATATATGAATGGAAAGTTCTGCTCATTACCCCAGTACCGCGTGTTTCTGTTAAAAAAGTTCCGTGATAACCGATCAACCCTCTGGAAGGAGCAAGAAAAGTAATTCTAGTTTTACCAGTACCTGTCTCTCTCATATCTATCATTTGAGCTTTACGGAAATTCATCGACTCAACTACATTACCCACAAATTCTGAATCAATATCTATTTGCACTTCTTCAGCAGGCTCTAATTTTTGGCCATTTGTATCTTGCTTAAATAGTACAGTAGGTCTACTAATTGACATTTCGAACCCTTCTCTACGCATCGTTTCAATTAATACACCAAGTTGTAACTCACCCCTACCAGCTACCTCAAAAGAATCAGCTTTATCAGTTAATGTCAGCTTAATTGCAACGTTGCCTTCTACTTCTCTCATTAGACGAGCTTTTAGAACTTGTGAAGTAAGCTTATCCCCTTCTTTACCTGCTAAAGGTGAATCATTTATTGAGAACACCATTGACAATGTCGGTGGATCTATTGGTTGTGCTTTTAATGGTTTATCTACTTCTAAAGATGCAATTGTATCTGCAACGTTCGCTTTCTCGAGACCAGCTATAGCTATAATATCACCAGCTGTTGCCTGCTCAACTGGTACTCTCTCAAGCCCTCTAAAAGTGAGTATTTTAGTGATTTTTTTGTTCTCAACAATATTACCTTCATGAGTAATAACTTTAATAGGCATATTAATTTTAATATGGCCACTCTCAACTCTTCCGGTCAAAATTCTACCTAAATAGGAATCATATTCTTTAGTAGTTACAATCATAGAAAATGGAGCTTCCTCATTTAACTTAGGAGCATCCACATGAGTTAAGATAGTATCAAATAATATGTTTAAATTTTCTCGTGGATCTGTTAATTCTTTTACTGCCCAACCATTTCTACCTGAGGCATATATTACAGGAAAATCTAATTGATCATCATTAGCATCTAATGCTAAAAATAAATCAAAAATTTCATCTAATACTTCATTTTCTCTTGCATCAGAACGATCAATTTTATTGATCACTACGATAGGTTTCAAGCCTAATTTGAGAGCTTTACCTAATACAAATTTTGTTTGAGGCATTGGTCCTTCTGCGGCATCTACCAATAATACCACACCAGAAACCATACTTAAAATGCGCTCTACTTCACCGCCAAAATCTGCGTGGCCAGGTGTATCTATAATATTAATTTTTACATCTTTCCAACTAACACCAGTACATTTTGCTAGAATAGTAATACCGCGCTCTTTTTCAAGATCATTAGAATCCATTGCTCTTTCATTAATATTTTGATTTTCGCGGAATAATCCACTTTGTAACAATAAATTATCAATTAGTGTAGTTTTACCATGATCTACGTGCGCTATAATTGCTATATTTCTTACAAGTAAAGAAGACATAAGTATATTTAAATTTTTTAAGAGAAGGAGGCTATTATAACTATAATTAATAAAAATACAATTTTAAAAAATATTGCTTTGGCAGACGACCAAGAATTATAGTAATATACTACTATGACATAATTACTTCAATGGCCCAGAATGAGTGGAAATAATAAAAATCAAAAGCAAAAAAATTATGTATTATTAATATGTGTCGTGGCCCTCATAATAATGATATATTTTACAACCATAGTTAAATTATCTTAATGCATAACGTAATGTATTAGTATACTTGTGTAGTCGGATATTTTGGTATAAAATTATATACACAACTTTTTAGAGTAGTAATGAAAAATTTATATATATTTATATTAGTTATATATTGTGTAATAGCGAATAGTTATGCAAATAACTCAGAAAATTTGGTAGGGCCTTCTTGTAACGAAATATCTAATACAGAAGAAAAATCCAAATTATTATCTCTCCTTGATAGCACAGATACTCTATTAGAAATCGATCTATATTTGCGTGATCACAAATTTTCTCCTGAAATTATCAAAATCCCTTCTGAACGCAAAGTCAGGCTTACTATACATAATCAAGATCCAACAATAGAAGAATTTGAAAGTCATGATCTCAAAAGAGAAAAGATAATTCTAGCTAACTCAAAGGCATTAATTATCCTTGCTCCATTGAAGAAAGGAATATATAAATTTGTTGGTGAATTTCATGAAGAGACAGCACAAGGCAAAATTATCGTAGAAGATGTGGTAAGATAAGAGGGGAAATATGTTTAAAATAGCAGTTGTTATTTTTAGAGAATGTTTAGAAATTGCTTTATTATTCGGCATAATACTTGCCGCAACGAAACCTATTAATAAATCACGTATATATATCATCACTGGTGCTTTAATAGGTTTGGTAATTGCAGCTTTATCTGCATTTTTTGCAGAATCAATTACTCAAAGTTTTAATGGATTTGGTGATGAAATAGTTGATTCTGGTATAATATTATTTACTGCGTTAATGATCAGCTGGACCGTGGTATGGATGCAAGGTTACAGTAGCAAAATAAGAAATAATTTAAATCAATTATCAGAAAATATAAATGCAGGAACAGCAAGTAAATATAGTTTGATTATTATGATCAGTACTGTAGTTTTACGTGAAGGAGTGGAGATTATTTTATTCGTATATAGCATATCCTCTGCAAATAAAATCAGTGCATCAGAAGCTATGATGGGTTTTAGTCTTGGATGTTTTACAGGCTTCTTAACTGGTTCTATAATTTATATGGGTCTCATTAAATATGCTGGTAGATATATTTTCCAAATTTCAAGCATAATGCTAACATTAATTGCAGCGGGTTTATCTTCAGAAGCAGCTGGGATATTAACTTCTTCAGGTGTAATCAATTTGATGTCTGATCAAGTGTGGGATACTTCATGGTTGATAGGAGATGAAAGTATTTTAGGTAAGTTATTTAATATTACTTTCGGTTATGACTCTAGACCTAATGGTATGCAAATCACTTTCTATGTAATGAGTATATTAATTACTATGACATTGTCAAAAATACGAAGTAGCTGCAATAGCAGTGTAAATAAAATTATTTCATTAAAAACTTAATCTCAGTCGGCAAAAATGATAAAATTTTTAGTAGAACTTCTTCCTTTATTGGCATTTTTTATTGGATATAAAACTCAAGATATATTTGCTGGGACATTATATATGCTTATTGCCTCCGTAATTTCTATTATATCCCTATATATCATTGAGAAACAAATTAATAAAACAAGCTTGATATCTACAGTTTTAATCCTAATTTCAGGAAGTCTAACTTTAATTAGTGGTGATTCACAATTTGTTAAAATGAAACCTACAATATTATATACATTATTTGCATTCATTTTATTATATACTAACTCCCAAGGGCGCCCTGCAGTAAAGTATCTTTTTCGGTCTACTATTAGTATGGAAGAAGATAAATGGAAAATACTTAACACAAAATTTATGTACTTTTTCTTTTCTATGGCAATTATAAATGAAATAATATGGCGTAGTTACTCCGAGAGCATATGGGTTAATTTTAAGGTATTTTGGACTCTCCCTATCACAATGGGTTTTATTTTATATCAAATACCATTTTTGTTAAAGCACAAACTTAACGATGACATTTAAGAAACTCTCACTATTGATTCTAGCTTACTTAGTACATCACTATATTTATATAATGTATTGCCTGCATCGCAATCCTCTGCAAGGCCAGGGATAATAGGTAAATGTATTATATTGGACACACCAAAATTCTGCGCTATTTCTATTCCAGCATTACCAGGAAATATTTTAACTTTTTTGCCTGAATTAGGATCTATTAAATAACTCATATTTTCTATAATTGCTGCTATTTTGATACCAAATTTTTGATATAAATTAATCGATTTTTCGACATCAATTTGGGATATTTTTTGCGGCAATGTTGTAATACATACGCAATCTATATGATAATTTTGTAACAAACTTAAATGTATGTCACCAGTACCAGGTGGTGCATCAATTAGTAGGTAGTCTAATTCTCCCCAATTTGTCAGTGACATTAATTGGTAAATAGCCTTACTGGCCATTGGGCCTCTCCAACTAAGGGCTGATTTAGAATCTGCTAAAAAACCTATAGAATTTAATAAAATACCCGCTTTTTCTATAGGGATCATTCTATTATTTTCTACTTGAGGTTTTTTATTAACATTAAATATATTAGGTATTGAAGGACCATAAATATCAGCATCTACTATCCCGACTTTTTTACCTATATTTTTCAGCGCATAGGCAAGTAGTGCTGTCAGAGTTGATTTTCCTACACCCCCTTTCCCTGATGCGATTAAACACACATTTTTTACTCCATCCAAGACAATTTTTGGCTGCGGAGTTGATCCAGAACCTTCTTTATGGCTAGTTAACACTATATTGGCTTGAATATCGGGGATTTGTTTTTCTATTTTGTCGATTAGAATTTGTCTAACTTGCTTTGCTTCTTCAATATCAATCTTGCTAATATCCAAAGAGCAACCAAATTTATTATCCTTAAAAATAAATTTAGAAATTCTAGATTTTACAGTACTATTATCCGAAAAGGTCATCTTTTCAATAATAATATTAATTATATTTGTTTTAGACTCTATCATTTCTTGCAAAAATTTTTTACTGATAATATATTACTATTTTGATTTATTCAAATTTTCTAAAATAATAGCTGCGATATTGCGAAATGACTCAAATTTTTAAAAATATGATTTTTATAAAATCACCTTGGTCTAATTTAGACGAAGACAAAGACCCCCAAGAAGAAAATATTTTCACTCGCAAGAGAAAGAACAAATTTGATTTTGGTGATTTTCAATTCGACGTTAATCCTAAAATTATATTATTAGTAATTGCAGTCATCATTGCCTTGTGGCTAAGTTCAGGTATCTATAAAGTAGAGGAAGGAGAACAAGCTTTAGTAGTACGGTTTGGTAAAATAAATCGTATAGGGAGGCCTGGACTAAATTATTACATTCCAGAACCGATAGAAAAGATTTATGTAGAAAAAGTTGATCAATCAAGAAGAATAGAAGTTGGTTATAGGTCAAATGGCAGAATAAATAATAATGGTAGTGTTAACGATATAAGGAATGAAAGTATAATGCTTACCGGAGACGAAAACATAGTAAGTTTACATATAGATGTAACATGGCACATTGACAACTTACCAGCTTATATTTTCAATATCAGTGATCAGGAAGCTACTGCAAAAGCAGTAGCTGTTAGTGCAATTCGTGAGGTAGTTGGGAATACTCCAATTAGTTCTATCTTATCCAATAAAAAACAAATGATAGCAGAACAAATTGAGAAATTAATGCAAGTAATGCTCTCTCAATATAAATCAGGAATTGTCATAGAACAAGTGAAGTTACTCAGAGCAGAGCCACCTGAGGAGGTAATTGCTGCTTATCGTGATGTGCAAACAGCCAAAGCTGATAAAGAAAAAATTATCAATCAGGCTGAGGCATATAAAAATGATATATTACCAAGAGCCCGCGGAGAAGCTGCAAAGATAATAGAGGAGGCAAATGCTTATAACCTTTCTCTTATTTCTCATGCGAAAGGAGATTCTGCGAGATTTGATGAGATCTATGAACAATATAAAAACAATAAAATTATCACTAAAAATAGATTATATATCGAAACTATCGAATCAATTTTACAAAATTCTACTAAAGTAATTATGGGAAGTGATCACGTGTTACCTCATATGTCTGTAGGAAAAAATAATTTACTTAATAAATAATAAAAGCTAATGAATAAATTATACTTACTAATTATAACAATATTGTCTTTTTTACTCTTACTAAGTAATGCGTTATTTATAGTCAGTCAGAAAGAAAACGCTGTAGTAATGCAGTTTGGTGAAGCTATGAAAGTAATAGAAGAGCCAGGGTTAAATATTAAAATTCCTCTGATCCAAAATGTAAAATTCTTAGATAAACGTATATTACATGTCATGGCTGAAGAAAAAGAACTGACTGCATCTGATGAAAAAAGGATTATTGTAGATGCTTACGCAAAATATAAAATTGTCGAACCAGTAAAATTTATTAAAACTTTATATAATTATTCAGGTGCAAATTTACGTCTTAATAGAATACTTGAATCTGCAATGAGAACTGTAATTGGTCGTTATCCTTTAAATACGTTACTTTCTCAAGAACGTTCTAATTTAATGCTACAAATTAAAGAACTTGCTTATAAGGAAGCCAAGATTTACGGTATAGATATTATTGATGTACGAATTTTAAAATCAGATTTGCCAACAGAAAATAGTAATGCTATTTACCAGAGAATGCAGACTGAAAGAGAAAAAGAAGCAAAACAAATCAGGGCAGAAGGCGAAGAAACCGCGGCCAAAGTCAAATCTAAAGCTGATAGAGAAAGTAAAGTATTACTTGCCGAAGCTTATATGAATGCTCAAAAAATTAAAGGTGAGGGCGACGGTGCAGCAGCAAAATTATATAATCAAGCCTATTCAAAAGATCCTGAATTTTTTGATTTTTATCGCTCTTTAACGGCTTATAAAGCTTCTTTAAATAAAGAGAATACAGAATTCATCTTGTCACCTAATGCTGAATTCTTTAAATATTTACGTATTGGAAAATAATATGACACAATTCATTTGCTGCAGGTTTAAAAGTAATATAAGTTTTTTTATCAGAATCATCTTGTTGTCTATACTGACTATTGCTCCATCCTACACGAATGCAAATAATACTGATAATCTATCAGTTACTTTAGCAGATGTCATCAGTCCTTTACTTCCTAGTGTAGTAACCATTCAGACTATTAAACATACTGATACTAGCTCTAGTAGTATTTGGCAAAAAATTTTCTTTTCTGAAAGAATTACAAAATTTGCCAAAAATTATAAATTACCCTTTACAACTCAAGACAAGGATAACGAAGATTCCAATATTAACTCTATAGGTTCAGGATTTATTATTGACGAAACAGGGTTTATAGTAACTAATTACCATGTAATAGAAGTTGCTGACGAAATTTTTGTAAAATTTGCAAATGGCGCAGAGTATCCTGCGCATTTAATTGGCAGTGATCCAAAGACTGATTTAGCATTATTAAAAATTGAAGCAAACTATCCTCTACCATATGTACTCTTTGGTGATTCTGATGAATTAAGAGTTGGAGATACTGTGATTGCAATAGGAAACCCTTTTGGGTTAGGAGGCAGCGTAACAACTGGTATTATATCTTTTAAAGGACGCGATTTGAGTACTAATAAAGATAATTTAGTCGATAATTTTTTACAAACTGATGCCACTATAAATATTGGTAATTCAGGCGGACCATTGTTTAATATTCATGGAGAGGTAATAGGTTTGAATAGTTCTATTCCTAAAATAGGTCATGGTTTAAACGTCGGAATAGGTTTTGCTGTACCTTCTAACACTGTAAAAACCATTATATTAGAACTAAAAGATAAAGGACAGATCAATCGTGGAAAAATTGGTATTACAGTGCAAATGATAACTAATGAACTTGCAGAAGCATTAGAGTCCAAACCAAAAGAAGGTCTTGTCATTGTTGGAGTTCAGGAAAATGGCCCTGGCGATAAGGCTGGACTTAGAAAGGGCGATATCATCACAAAATTTAATCAACACAAAGTTATTTCACCCCGCAAATTAGAATTATTAGTTGCAGAATGTGAAATTGGAGATGAAATTGAAATAGAAATTACTAGAGAAGACAAGGTCATTACTTCTAAAATAAAAATTATTGGACAACAAGGACACATTTTGACTACTCAAGATGAGCAATCTTTAAATATAGAAGGTATCACCTTTAGTAATATTAACGAAAAAAATGTCAAAAAATTTGGTTTAACATCTAAAGTAAAAGCTGTATTTATCGAAAAAATTGACGATGCCATACAAACTGAGTTACAAGTTCACGACATTATTCTCTCAATAGATAAGAAAGTAATTGAGGATATTCAGCAACTCAAGGATGTACACGATAATCTGAAAAAAGGGAATAAAAATAAAACAGTATTATTAGTAAAGCGCGATGAATTAGAAATTTTTGTGCCATATAATTTTTAAAATTGTGAAAACAATTTTAGACACAGCAAGCGATTCCAAAATTCACAATCTGTTTTTTTCCTAACGCAATATTTATAGTAAATTTAGATCAATTAATATTGGCACTTTTTATTCATGATTATACTCCGTGGCTTACTTTTATATTATATGGCATTGTTAACAAAATAATTTTAAAAGTATAGGAGAAGTGGTATGCTAATTGAACAATAGAGAGGATTCAATTATGAGAGAAGAGAGAAAATATCCAATAAAAGAAGGGAGATTCAAGGAGTTAATAGAGCCATTTTTAGAGGAAGCGAAACAAAAACTAGGTAGACCTACGAAAGTGAGTAATTACAATTTTTTTTGTGGAGTGCTATATATTTTAAGGACTGGTGTATCATGGAGAGATCTACCTGAGGAATATGGCAATTGGCATACGATTTATACCAGATATAAAAGATGGAGTGAGAAAGGGTTCTTTTGGAAGTTATTATATTATTTGCAAAGCCTTAAAGAGATAGCGATAGATATAATCTTCGTTGATGGTTCAATTGTGCCGTTGCACAGACATGGGGGAGGCGCTTTAAAAAAAGAGAGGAGCACAAGCGACCGGTAGAGGAAGAAAGGGTTTAGGCACAACTATGCACGTTGCAATTAGTGACCACTCGGTTGTAGCTTGTAAACTGTTTCCAGCGCAAAGACAAGATTGTAAAAGCTTTGAAGAGCTTAACCAAGAACTGCCGTGGGATAAAATAAAATACCTTGTGGCCGACAAGGGGTACGACACTGCAAATGTTAGGAGTATTATTAAATCACACGGAGTGACTCCTGTAATACCATTTAAAGGAGTTTATTTACCAGAGGATTCCGTATTAACTCCTGAAGATTTTTATGACGTTAAACTATACAAAAAACGTAATATCATTGAGCGCTTCTTTGGTAGATTAAAGGAAAATAAGAGGATCGCTATGAGATTTGATAAAATGGATCACTCTTTCCTTAGCTTCATAGCTCTTGCTATCGCTAAATTATTCAAATTATTTTGTTAACAATGCCATAGTTCTTTACAATAGAGTATTGCTGAGGTGTGAGTAAGAGAAAAAGCTGTGTGCTAATCTCAAACGCTGGGTCAACCGATATTTACCTTACATGGAAGCCTTACATCAAGCGATTTTTTTCTTTAAATGCAATACTCTATTGTCAACGACTATGACAGTCAAAACCTAGAAAAAAACGTGAATTTATATACCAATCAATTAATATTATGGATAAAGTAGGTAGTTAATGATATTTAAGTTTGAATCAGAAATGTGTCAGCTTGTGGTTTAATATATAAAATTTGCCTATGATCCATAATACACCAATTTGATTAATTACCACTATTGTAGAAATGTTTAACTTGTATTAATAAAAGAAATTAGTTAGAAAGCAAAATATCTAATTAATTTATAAATATGTTGCCTGTTCTAACTAACATCAGGTAAAATTGAACAGCAAATGAGAAGGGATATTGTTAATTATTATTCTTTATCTTTTGTATGTGCAATTATAGCTTCTACAGCATCTTGAACTGTAACAATTTTTTTAGCTTCTTCGTCTGAAATTGTACAGTCAAATTCAGCTTCTAGCGCCATCATAAACTCTACTACATCTAAACTATCAGCTCCTAAATCATCTATAAATTTTGAGTTATCGTTGATTTCTTGTTCTTCACGTCCCAATGTTTCTGCTGTAAGTTTTATGACTTTTTGCCTTATATCTTCTTTTGTATTACTCATAAAAAAACCTATAATCGTCTTTTAATTAAATTAATTAAATATTTTTGTCTGCCTAAATATTATAGCTGTATATTCTTTATCATATATCTATTTATTTTACTAGGAGAAAGTATAATTATACCATTAACATTCCACCATTAATATGAATTGTTTGACCAGTAATATAAGAAGCGATTGTACTGGCTAAATAGGATGTCATATAAGCTATATCTTCTGGAGTTCCAATTTTTTGGCAAGGAATTTTGCTTTTGATCAATGTTATTTGTTCATCAAGTAATTTATCAGTCATTTGAGTCTTAATAAATCCTGGTGCTATACAGTTAACAGTAATATTACGACTTGCCACTTCTAATGCAAGTGCTTTACTCATTCCTATTAATCCAGCTTTTGAGGCGCAATAATTAGCTTGGCCTGCATTACCTAAAATGCTTACTACAGAGGATATATTAATAATACGACCATAGCGTGCTCTGATCATTTTTTTTATTGCATTTCTGTTTAATATGAAATTAGCCTTTAAATTAATATCAATTACTTGACTAAAATCTTCGTTACTCATTCGAATAGCCAAATTATCTTTGGTGATTCCTGCATTACACACTAATATATCAAGTTTCTCTATATCATCTAAAATTGTTTCGCAAGCTGAGATATTAGATAGATCGCATTGTTTTATAGTATAATTTGTCTCTAGCTCTGCAGCTAATAATTGTAATTTTTCATGATTACTCCCACTAATATATACATGAGCCCCCAGATGGTGCAGTTTCTTAGTAATTGCACCACCAATATCACCACTTGCCCCTGTTACAAAAGCATATTGCCCTTTTAGATCAAACATATCATTCTTTAACTATCATTATTATGTTCTTCTAATGCTCCGTCTATATCTTCAATATCATGTGCAGCTTCATCATTTCCTATGTAATTTTGATCTACATTTAAAGATTTTTGCTTAATAAGGGATTCTAATTCATCTGCAATTTCTGGATTCTCAAGAAAATATTGTTTTGCCTTTTCACGTCCTTGTCCAATTTTTTCATTTTTATATGAAAACCAAGAGCCAGATTTTTCAATAAGATCAAATTTAGTACCTAAATCTATTAATTCACCAATTTTAGAGATGCCTTGTCCATACATTATATCAAAATCTACCACTCTAAAAGGAGGTGATACTTTATTTTTAACTATTTTAACTCTTGTTTGATTACCTACTACTTCTTCTTTATCTTTAATAGAACCAGTTCTTCTGATATCAATTCTAACAGATGCGTAAAACTTTAATGCATTACCACCTGTTGTAGTTTCTGGACTACCAAACATCACACCAATTTTCATACGGATTTGGTTAATAAATATTATAGTGCATCCAGTTCTTGAAGTAGAAGCAGTAAGTTTTCTTAGCGCTTGGCTCATAAGTCTTGCTTGAAGCCCCATATGAGAGTCGCCCATTTCACCATCAATTTCAGCCTTTGGTACCAAAGCTGCCACACTGTCAACAACAATCATATCAATTGCCCCAGAGCGAATTAAAGTATCAGCGATTTCTAGCGCTTGTTCGCCATTATCTGGTTGAGATATGATTAATTCGTCAGTATTAACACCTAATTTTTTTGCATATACTGGATCTAATGCATGTTCAGCATCTATAAAGGCACAGGTACCACCTTTTTTTTGCGCTTCGGCGATCATGTGTAATGTCAAGGTAGTTTTACCGGAACTTTCAGGTCCGAATATTTCTATCACTCTACCTTTTGGTATTCCTCCCACGCCAAGTGCAATATCTAAACCAATTGATCCAGTAGGAATAGATTCGACATTCATTGATATTTTATGTCCCAGTTTCATCACTGAGCCTTTGCCATAATTTTTTTCAATTTGGCTTAATGCAGCAGCAAGAGCTTTGTCTTTTTCCATGTGGTTACTCTAAATAAAATTAAAAATATCTTTTGCTTTATTATGTTTATTGTGTTCCAAGTTGTTGGAAAACTATTATTAAATCTGCAAAACATGCCCTTTGTGTTAATCAGGATACACTCATCTTGAATATTGTGCAATAAATATTATTCAAATAACTCAAATTATTTTTAATGCTTATTATTTCTTACTTCAATCCAGTATTCTAATATATCTCTAAGAGTTTGTGTATCGACTTCTTCATCATCTGCACGACCTTCAAAGTCATCTATAGATAATACCATCTCTTTTAGCTCTTCTAGAGACTCAGGTATTTCCTCTTGCTCATATAGATCTTCTAGTTTTTCTACTATTTCTGTGATATCTTTCCAGTACATTTTGTCTCCATTTTAAATTATTTCCAATTATCTTTGTTGTTAAAGAAATTGAAAAACATTGCTATTATTAATAATAAATATTATAGCGTTATGTTATTTACATAGTTAAAATCTCAAACTATATGATAAAAATCGTCCATAATAAATAATATTCAAATAAAATAGTAAGCATATATAAGATGATGATGCAACCATTAATAACTATAATAAAAAATTTTTTAGATTCCAGTTTGAAAGAAGACCTTGGTATCAATGGTGATATTACGTCAAACATAGTGATAGACAAAAATAGTAAGGTCAAATTTCAAATACAAGCAAGAGAAGATCTGATTTTATGTGGTGATTTTATAACAATTTACTATTTGGAAAATTATTCCAAAGTAAATTTTAAAATGCACTATAAAGATGGCGATATTGTGTATGCTGGAGCAGTGATATTAACAGGTGAAGGAAACGCACAGGAAATATTTAAACTAGAAAGAATAATTCTTAATTTTATGCAATATATGTCAGGCATTGCTAGTTTAACCAATAAATATGTCAACGCAGTTATAGGCACTAAAGCTAAAATTTATGATACTAGAAAAACTTTACCAATGTGGCGTATGTTGCAAAAATATGCGGTTAGATGCGGAAAAGGATATAATCATCGACCTACATTAGATAGTTGTATTATGATCAAAGATAATCATATTGCAACTACTGGCTTGTCTGAAGCAGTCCGTAGAGCCAAACAATATGCACCACATTATGCAAAAATAGAAGTAGAATGCGATACTCTTGAACAAGTAAAAGAAGCTTTACTGGTTGGTGTGGATATTATTATGTTAGATAATATGACTTTATTGCAAATGAAAGAAGCGGTTAATGTGATTAATGGTAGAGCAATTATAGAAGCTTCAGGTGGTATATCTTTAGAAAATGTTCAAGAAATAGCAGAGATTGGTGTAGATATTATTTCCATTGGTAAATTAACACACTCTGCAAACTCAGTTAATATTGGATTAGATATTTTATAATGAAAAACGAACTAATTCGTCTGAAAGAATTAAGAGATAAAATTAAGCAATATAATTATGAGTATTATATAAAAGATAAACCGAGTGTAAGTGATGCAGAATATGATCTTTTATATATAGAATTAAAGCAACTAGAAGCAAAAAACCCACAGCTTATTACATCAGATAGCCCTACTCAGACAGTTGGATTTGGTATTCAAGATAAATTTGAAAAACATAAGCATTTAATACCAATGTTATCTTTGAGTAATGCATTTACTACTGAAGATATCGAAAATTTTTTGGATAAAATTACACGTTATTTAAATACTGATTTATCTCCAGAGGTTGTTTGTGAACCAAAAATTGACGGATTGTCTTTTTCAGTAACTTATGAAAAGGGGATATTAAAAACCGGAGCAACTAGAGGAGATGGATATATTGGTGAGAACATCACACAAAATATCAAAACTATTAAAGACCTACCCCATAAAATTGCTCTTCAAGAGGAATTAATAGAAATTAGAGGTGAAATATATATAGATAAAGCAGACTTTATAGAGCTAAATAAGCAACAAAGAATTTGCGGGTTACCAGAATTTGCAAATCCTAGAAATGCTGCGGCTGGTTCTTTGCGCCAGTTAAACCCTAATGTTACAGCACAGCGTCCATTGAAATATTATGTATATTCAGCTGGATATCATAAAAATTTTGCTGATAGTCAGTTTGAATTACTACAAAAATTGCACAAATTAGGATTTAGAGTGAATCCAATTCAAGAGAAATTTACTAATATCGGAGATATTGAAAAATTTTACTACCAGATAATGAATAAAAGAGAGCAATTAGATTATGAGATTGACGGATTAGTATATAAAGTGAATGATTTTGAACTACAAAATAGATTGGGTTTTATCAGTAAAAGTCCGAGATTTGCTATTGCTCATAAATTTCCGGCTATAATTAGCAGTACAAAATTAAAAGCAATTACCGTACAAGTGGGGCGCACAGGTATCTTGACTCCTGTTGCAGAGCTTGAGCCAGTGAAAATAGGTGGGAGTAAGATATCTAGAGCCACTTTACATAATTTTCACGAAATAGAGCGTTTAGATATCAGAGTTGGTGATATAGTACAATTATATAGAGCAGGTGATGTCATCCCTAAAATCATGTCCAAGGTGGTAAATGAAAATGATTTAGGTCATGACAAAATATTACTTCCTACTCATTGCCCTTCATGTAGTTCTGAAATCCATATTAATGATCAAGATGTATTAATTAGGTGTAATAACGGACTTAATTGCCCTGCTCAACTAAGTGAGTCAATTATTCATTTTGTTTCTAAAGAAGCTCTAAATATAGAGGGACTTGGTAGAAAGCAGATAGAATTTTTATTAAATAAGGGCTTGATCAACAATATAGTAGATATATTTTATTTAGATGTAACTGATCAACAGTCATTCACAAAATTAGAAAATATGTCTGGTTGGGGGAAGAAATCAGTACAAAATTTATTTGAGAATATCAAAAAGTCTAAAAAAACTAGTTTGAGTAAGTTTATATATTCTTTAGGAATTAGACAAGTTGGGCAGAGCAGTGCTAAGATCTTTGCTAAAGAGTTTATATCAGTCAATAGATTTTTTGATGCAATGACTAGATTAGCATTGGGCAGTCAAGACATCGAAAATAAATTAGACGATATGGAAGGAATTGGTAGTAAGATGATTAGTGATTTGAAAGAGTTTTTTATTTGTCCACAAAATCTAGACACTATAAAAAAATTGATAACTATTTTAGAGATAAGTGATCATCAAATTAGTAATACTACTAATAATATATTATCAGGCAAAAAAGTAATTTTTACTGGATCTCTGAAGAACTTATCTCGTCATGAAGCAAAAAATCAGGCTGAAAATCATGGGGCGAAAGTAGTAAGTACCATAACTAATAACGTTGATTTATTGGTAGTAGGTGAAAAAGCAGGTAGTAAACTGAAGAAAGCACAAGAACTAGGTATCAAAATCATTTCTGAAGAAGAATGGATCACGTTAATTAAAGAGGGCAAATGATCAAAGAAAAGTTGCAGGCATTACGTCAATTATTACAACAACATAATTACTCAGGATATATCATTCCTTCTAATGACGAGTATATGAGCGAATATACACCTGATTATGCAAAACGGCTTGAATATATAACTGGTTTTACCGGCTCTAATGGGATCGCAATAATTCTACCTCAGACCACTCTATTTTTTACAGACGGTAGATATTTAACACAAAGTAAACAACAATTAGATCCAAATTTATTTGAAGTCTATAATATAGCTGAGTTGTTTTCTTTTAGATGGGATAAGTATGTTTCCCAAAATCAGGTAATTGCTTTTGACCCAAAACTATTTAATAAACATTATATTAATAATCTTCATTCTCTTCACCTTATTGCAGACGAACGGAATTTTGTCGACTTAATTTGGAATGACCAACCAGCAAGGCCTCAATCGCAAATATTTGAATATGAGGAAAAATACGCAGGTCAAGCATTTGAAGATAAAATTAACTTATGTCGTAATTTACTTAAAGAACATCAAAGTGAAGCATTGCTAATATGTGACTCCGCTTCAATTTGCTGGCTTTTAAATATTCGTGCAAATGATGTTGATTTTTGCCCAATTTTACTGTGTCATTTATTAATTAAAAAAAGCGAAATATATTTATTTACAGATGGACAAAGAGATATAAGTAAAATCCATAGAAAAGTTATTTCTTTATTTGAAATAAATGAATTACCACAAATAATATCAAATATTGAAGGAAAAATTTTGTTTGATGACAATCAAACTTCAATGTTTTTACACAATATATTAAATCGCTTGAATAGTAAACACATAACCAATCCATGTATGTTGTGGAAAGCTTGCAAAAATCTCGTTGAAATCGAATGGGCCAAAAAACGTCATATTCAGGATGCAATAGCAGTATGTGAGGCGTTAGCCTTTATAGAAAATAATGACTTATCAACAATTACAGAGTATGAAATTGGTCAATTGCTAACTGATTATAGAAAATTAAGAGATGGATATATATTAGATAGTTTTCCTTCTATTTGTGGTTATCAAGATAATGGAGCAGTTATACATTACCGGGCTTCTTTAAAAAATTCAAAAACACTTTCAGGATCTGGTTTACTTTTGATTGATTCAGGTGGACATTATATGGGAAGCACGACGGATATTACTCGCGTTGTTTTAATTGGGCAAAATAAAACAGAATATATCGAATATTATACTAGGGTGCTGAAAGGTCATATTGCTCTTGCTTCAGTAAAATTTCCGAAAAATAAAGTAATAGGAGCTCATTTAGATGTTTTAGCACGCAAATATTTATGGGAATTGGGTGAAGATTATGCTCATGGTACTGGTCACGGAGTAGGTAATTTTTTGTCTGTACATGAAGGACCACAAAATATTAGTTTAGCTTTATCCAAAATACCTCTTATGCCTGGAATGATTTTATCAAATGAACCAGGATATTATAAAGAAGGACAATTTGGTATTAGGATAGAAAATTTGATGCACGTGATTGAGTTATCAAATAATATTTTAAGCTTTGAAACACTAACATTAGTACCATATGCTAAAAATTTAATTAATTTTGCTATGCTCTCTACCGACGAAATAGCTTTTCTAAAAAATTATTATGCTCAAATTCATAACAATATTGCGCATTTATTGTCTAAGCAAGCTAGTTTATGGCTTGATTCACAACTAAATTTTTGAAATATTAAATAAGTGGTGCCACCAAAAAGATTTGAACTTTCGACCTCATCATTACCAATGATGCGCTCTACCCCTGAGCTATGGCGGCAATATAATGCAATTTGATTTAAGAAGTTTGATATTGCAGAGCGCAAAATTTTGCACAAAATTAAATTGCTATTAAGGCATATTTTTGCCATAATAGTTGCGCAAGGTCAAGTAAAAATATAAGAATGACTAATAAAAACCAAGCAAATTCTTTGAATAATAAATCTAAAAAAGCCAAATTATCCGAAGCGTTACGGGAAAATTTAAAAAGACGTAAACTTATTCAAAAGAAAAAACAAATGAAGAGTGAAACTTAGAGCACTTGTAGCTCAGTTGGATAGAGCGTTGCCCTCCGAAGGCAAAGGTCGTTGGTTCGAATCCAATCAAGTGCACCAAATATTCTGCTACCTATCTCTCACAAAGTACATGTAGTAAGTTAGATTTGGTACTAATTTATGATATCATATACTTAATTGACATAATAGAATAGGAAATTTACCGTAAATATATAGTGAAATTAAAAAATTACTTGAAGAATAATTCATTATACATAATTATTACTTTCAATAAATTTAAGGAACAATTAATAAATGTATATCACTATTTCAGCACTAAAAAGTAATAGATTCATTATTTTATATATGATTTTATTAGCTTCACTATTACTAAGTTCGTGTTCAGATATCAAACCAAATGAAGAACAGAACGCTTTATTGTCTACTGACGGTGAGGTTTTAATACAAATAGCAGGCGCAGATTGTCCCATTGATGAAATTGCTCAAATACCTAGTGAACCTGAGAATAAATATATAATCAAAGAAGATGATATGTTATTAGGTAATAACAATGCTAAGGTAGTTGTGATAGAATATTTTTCGCCTACATGTCCTCATTGTGTTTATTTTCATCAAAAAATATTACCAATTTTAAAAGAGAAATACATTGATAATAACAAAATTGCTTATATTTCAAGAGAATTCATTTCTAATAAACAGGATTTAGATGCAACTATCTTAGCGCGCTGTAGTGGTACTTTAAAGGAGTATAGTAATTTTATTGAGGTTTTATTAGCACAACAGTCAAAATGGGCATTTAACAAAAATTATCGAGATATTTTAACAAATATCGGGATGCTTGGAGGTATTACTGCAGAAAAATTTGCTGATTGTTTAAAAGATGAAAAATTAATAAAATCTTTAATGGAGAATACTAAATTAATTAGTGCAGAAGAGCATTTTTTAGGGACCCCAGCTTTTATTATTAATGGAAAATTCCATTTAAAATCCTATAGTATTGAAGAACTTTCAAATGCAATTGACAAATTATTGAAAGAGTAGGATAATTTTACTCATACGTTATAGAGATCTAAAAATCATATGAGCCTAAAAAATTCTGAACATATTCAGCAAAAAATTAACAAATATAAAGTTGTTAAAACAAGCTTTAAGAAGCAGCAAGACAGTAATTTAGGCTTCAATATTGCAATCGAGCTGATTTCATTTGGGATAATAGGTATATTAATTGGCCTTATGCTAGATCATTTTTTTGATACAAAGGCCGTCTTTATGATTCTTTCTGTGATCATATCTCTTATAGCAAGTTTAAAATTAATTTATATTAAATATATTAGAAAACAGTAAATGCATAATCCATTAGAACAATTTAAAATCCAGAAATTATTTGAAATAGAGTTATGGGGATTTGATATTAGTATCACTAATTCAACACTTTTCATGTTATTAGCTAGTGTAGCTATTGTAATTTATTTTATTATAGCTACTCGTAATGAGCTTATTATACCCTCTAAATTACAAGTTAGCGCCGAGATGTTATATAGTTTTATCCATGATCTGGTAATACAAAATAGTGGTAATAAAGGTAAAGATTTCGTACCTGCTATATTTAGTTTGTTTTTGTTTATTTTATTATGTAATTTATTAGGTATGCTGCCTTATGGTTTTACAGTGACTAGTCATATAATCGTAACTTTTGCTCTAGCTATGATAATATTTTTAGGGATTACTATAGTAGGTTTCTATAAAAATGGTATCCATTTCCTAAGCCTATTTTTGCCTCCATCTGTTCCTTTGTGGCTTGCACCTTTGATAATTATTATAGAATTATTCACTTATTTAGCCCGTCCAATAAGCTTATCATTGCGTCTTGCGGCAAATATGATAGCGGGCCATATATTATTGAAAGTAATTGCTGGGTTTGTAATTTCATTGTCAATTTATTTAAAGTTTGTACCTATGCCGCTTATAGTAATTTTAATTGGCTTTGAAATTTTTATTGCTATATTACAAGCCTATATATTTGCTATTTTATCTTGTGTATATTTAAATGATGCTTTAAACTTGCACTAAGAAATAGTTTTTTATAAAAATTAAGTTTTTCCTAAAAATATTGCTGTAACTTTGCTTTATTTGGGTTAAACTGATAAATTAACAAAATCATAGAGAGGATACTAAATGGACGCGATGACATTTAAATTTATTGGAGTTGGTTTGATGGCATTTGGAATGCTTGGAGCTGCAATTGGAGTTGGTAATATTTTTGCATCATTATTAAATGCTATATCTAGAAACCCTTCAGCAAGTGAACAAATGCAAAAAATTGCTTTAATTGGAGCTGGTCTTGTAGAAGCAATGGGATTATTTTCTTTTGTAATTGCGATATTATTGATCTTTTCTTAAATATTATGCCGCAATTTGATGTTAGCAGTTTTAGCTCACAGCTTTTTTGGTTAATTACTGTTGTTTCGTTATTATATATTATTGTAAGCAAATTTGTTGTGCCAAAAATTGAAATATTAATGTCTAGGCGTAGTAGCATTATAGAAGATAATATTTCTTTGGCACAGAAATATAATGACCAAATTAAAGCAATAGAATTATATAAAGCTGATATGGAACATGAAATTGCCTCTACTATAGAAGATATAAGTAGTCAGCAGCAAAACATATTTGAAGCAGAGTGGGCTAAAAAACACGATTCGATAAACAAAAAAATCAAGCAGCTACAGTTGGATTCGCACAATGATATTCAAAAATTTATAGAGCTGTTTTTGAGAGAAGAACCAAGATATTGTTGTGATTTGTCTCAAATGATTATAAAGAAAATAACTGATAAAGATGCTGACATTACTCTATTAGAAAAATTATATGACAGATATTATCAATGAAGAACTTATAGTTGCTATTTGTTTTATTCTTTTTGTATTTCTTGTATATAGACCTATAAAAAAGTCTATATTAAATGTCTTGGAACAAAAAATATTAGAGATCAAAAATCATTTGCATAAAACTGCAAATATAAAGGAAGAAGCAGAAAAGACACTTAAACTTTTAGAAAGCGAGTTGAAAGTTTTTGAGCAAAGTAAAAAAAATATTTTACTCGAAGCCAAGCATAATATTGAAAATTCAATAGCACTTAAAAATGAAGAAATGAAGTTATTGCTTGCTAGAATTGAAAACTCCGCATTGCAAAATTTACAATATCAAGCGGATCAAGCGACAGAAAATATGAAGAAACAATTTATAGATAAAACAATAAATCTAGTTCAAAATTATTTGAAAGAAACAAATAATAATTCCCTCACACAAGAAGACATTATAAAATTATTCACTAGTAAAAATTAATCTACTTATTTGCGTTTCAATCTACAAAATTTTTGAATTTTATAACAGATGCAATTTTATATAGTTCTTTACAATAGAGTATTGCTGAGGTGTGAGTAAGAGAAAAAGCTGTGTGCTCTCAAATGCTGGGTCAACCAACATTTACCTTACATGGAAGACTTACATCAAGCAATTTCTTTTTCTTTAAATGCAATACTCTATTGTAAACGACTATAAGGCAGAGATTATATATAGCAAAATAGCTATTGAAAATGTGTTTCAGTTTAATCAAGAATACTTATTTTTTACCAATTGCAATTAAGTAAAATTCGCTTGATTCTTTACGACTTGATTTTGGTTTAAAATGTCTTGTGATATCAAAATTTTGTTTGACCAAATTGAGTAATTCATTTTCTGCTCCACCTCGGAACACTTTAGCAATAAAAGCACCGCCGGGTGATAATATATTCATTGCAAAGTGGAAGACATCTTCACATAATGCCATAATACGTATATGGTCAGTTTGGCTATGTCCAGTAGTGTTGCCTGCCATATCACTCATTACTATATCTGCCAGTTTGCCATTTAAATTCTCAATAATCCATTGCTTTGTACTTGGATCATAAAAATCTTTTTGTACAGATATTACACCAGGAATTTCTTCCATAGCGAGTAAATCAATCGCAACTAATATATTTTGTGCGTCTTTATTATCTGAGCCAATTAAATTAGCGGCTATTTGTGACCAACCGCCAGGTGCCGCACCAAGGTCAACTACATTTTTGCCACGTTTAAAAAGACCAAATTTTTCTTGAATTTCAAGTAGTTTATAAGCAGCACGTGATCTATAACCATCTAATTTGGCTTTAGCTACATAAGGATCATTCAATTGTCTTTGTAACCACATTGTAGAAGATGTTTTGCGTTTTTTAGCGGTTTTTACTCTGACAAAACTACTACGATAACCACTAGAATTCATTGTCATTTACTATTACTATACTTATCTAATATAGAATTTACAAAACCAATCTCATTTTGATTTAACATGTCATTTGCTATATCAGTATATTCATTAACTACTACTTTTTTAGGTATTTCAGGAAAAAAGTTTATTTCACAAATGGCTATTTGTAATATGGATAATAGTAATTTTGGCATCATAGTAAAACTTTGTTTGTCATCTAATAATGCAATGATAGCTTTATTAATTAACTCTAAATTATCATAACTATATTTTACTAATTCTTTGAGATAATTATAGCTAGGTCGCATTTTGAATTCTTTGCCAATTTCTAAATCTTCTGTGATGTCGTCATCTTTATAAAATTCTATAATACGCATCAATAAACTATTAATATCAGAGTTAGGATTATTATTATATTGATATATAGTTTGTATTGCAGCAATGCGGGCAATTGTTTTAGAATTAAGGGGAATTTGTTGCATATAACAATATCGTTAAAAGGAAATTGCGCTTGATTTTAGCAAAAAAAACTTCGTTGGTAAAGAATCATCTATAATAAAATCACAGAGAGCAAATGAGATAATTTGAATATGCGTAATTACTTCTCATATTTTATTGTAAAATTAATTTTTTCTTTATTTAGCTTGTCTAGTACCGTATCTGTTATATCTAAATGATCTCTAGCAAATACAAGTTGAGAAAAAGGTAATACTATATCGAATTGATATTCATCAGATAATTGTTGAATAATTGCTGAAAGTTTATCATATACTTTTTGTCTCGAAGCCCGATGAGTCTCTTCTAAAGATTGCTTTCTACTATGTACTAATTTTTGTACTTCACTCACTCGATCATTAAAAATTGCTAATTGTGTTGTATATTCTTCTTCACTTAAAACTTCACGTTTTTGTAACAAATCATATTCCATCATTTTTAATTCAATTTCTTTTTGAGTCAGGTCATTTTCAATCGTACTACTCATTTGCTTCATTGAATCTCTTATTTGTTGTATAGCAGTTGATTTTTCTAAAATTAGTTCGGTATTAATTACTGCTATATTTGTACTGGCTATGTTCCCAACTGCAAACACTGAATGACAAAAAACATAACATGCAAAAACTAATAAAATGAAATAAAAAGATTTTTTTTTCTGCATAAATTGCTCTATCAATAATTAAAGTTATTATATCTATAATTCAGTGGCAAATCTTAAGTTAAATGTTTGTCTTACATCATATGATTTTTTTCTGATTGGAAAACCAAAATCAAAACGCACAGGAGCAAATTGTGTGTTTAACAAAAAGCCAAAACCTACAGAAGCTCTTAATGATTTATCGTTAAAATAGCCGTAATCCGTTTTAGAATCAGCATCCCATAATGATCCTATATCTAAAAATACTGAAGCTTTTACATCAATCTCTTTCGGTAAGAATGTTAAAGGCTTAAATAATTCAGTAGTAATAGTATAATATTTTTGTCCACCTAGTGGTTCTCCCTCAGAGTCTTTGACACTCGTAGGAATTGGTGCATTCGGATTAGGTTTGACTCTTGGCCCGATACCAGCCTGATCAAACCCTCTAAGAGAGCTACCTCCTAAGTTAAATCTATCTGGTAATCTGACTTTTTTCCCGCTAATACCTTGTATATGTCCTGCAGATGCGGTGATATTTAATGTATATTTATTGTCTACAAATGATTTATAAAACTTAATAGTTGCTTCATGTTTTATATGTTTGCTATTTCCACCAAGTCCCGTATATGTTTGTGTACCAGTTAGTAAATAACCATCTTTAGGTGACATTATATTATCCAATTTATCATATGTTAGAGTATGACCAATGCTAGAGGCTAAAAAACTTCCTTCTTGTTCTTTAAGGTGAATTGCAACATTCTCTGATCCAGTTTTTAATTTATCACTTTTAATACCATATTCGATCTGATGACTTAGATCTTCGAAAATATTATAACCTAAAGCAATAGAAGCTCCCGTTGCCTTTAAAGAATATTTTTGTTTTTCAAAAGACTCAAAACTACTACCTTTACCATTATCACTATGATATAAATTTGTACTTAAAACAAAATTATGACCTAAAAAATAAGGATCTATAATACCTATATTGTAATAAATACTTTTTTTCGCTATTCGTGTACCTGCGTTCAAAGTTCTGCCGGTACCTACTAAGTTCCTTTCAATAAAAGAAATTCGACCAAAACCACCCCCACTACTATCATAACCGATCTCAAATCCAATATTAGAGGTCGATTTATCTTCTACTGCAATATTTAAGTCAACTCGGTCAGGTTGATCAGTTTCACTAGTCATAATAGAAAGATCTTCTCTAAAATAATTCAGATTTCTCAAATTACGTAGAGCTCTGTCTACTTTATGTTTGTTTAATACATCACCTTCATCAAATTTTAATTCCCTTCTAATAACTTGATCTTCGGTTTTCACATTACCTACAATATTAATTTTATTTATATATTCTCGCCCAACTTTTGCTATCACAAAAATCACATCTACTTTACTATTTAATAAATCCAGTTGTAAAACTGGTTCAACATCAGCACGAGAGAATCCATGTATATTAAGGAAATTAGAAATAGCATCAGCTGTTAATTGCACTTTATTAATATTGAATAAGTCACCTTCTCTATCAGGTATTAATGCTAATATTTCTTCATTATTTACTCCTAACACTTGATTTTTTAAGGTCATTTTACCAAAGCTATATTTTTGACCTTCATCAATAGAATAAGTGACTATAAAACTATCTTTTGTAGGAGCTAATTCAGTAGTAGCAGATATTACTCTACAATCTGCAAATCCGACGGTTTGATAAAAACGTTGTAATAAAATTTTATCTTGTTCTATTTTAAGAGGATCATAAATGTCGTTAGATGTCAGAAAACTCAGTAAATTACTTTCTCTGGTTAAAATTATATTTTTGAGATCAGAATTTGTATAGTGTGCGTTTCCAACAAAATAAATATTTTTAACTGCAATTTTTGGACCTTCTCTGATATCAAAAGTTACTTTGACACGATTATTAGTCAGGTTTGTAATAATTGGTTCCACATGCACACCAAATCTTCCCATCCTTTGGTATAATTCTGTAATAGTTTTTACATCAGAGTTAATTTTATATTCTTTGAAACTTTCTCCAGCGTTAGTAAGCATTTCGGCTTCTAAAATATTACTTTTAATTTTTTTATTGCCCTTTAATTCTACAGCACTAACAAATAGATTTTCTTTTACTAGAATTTTCAGTATGCCATTATCATATTCAACCGTAACCTTGTCAAATAAATTACTAGCATATAGTTTTTTCAATATATTATCTTTTGTACTTAAAGAAAACTCTTCATTTGTTGTGGTGCCCAACAATTCACGAATAGTATTAGTTTCTATACGCTGATTCCCCGAAATAATAATTTTGTTTATTGGATCTGATAATGCTTCAAATGATAGAATATTGATGCACAAAATTAATATAATATTCAGAATTTTATTCACTGTGATTTCTCTTATTTCTTGGCAATTATTGACACAAATTAATTTGCGGATATTTTTTAATATCACTAAAACATAAAGCTTTTATATCAATTAGAGTCAAATATTACAATAGAAATTTTGTTTATTCTTAGAACAGTATGAGTTGATCTATTATAAATTATTAGTTTTGTGGCTAATATATTAATAAATAAAATCTAAATCTTGTTTATTAGTTATAGCTTCACGTATACGTTGCATCAAATTTTGGAAATATTGTATATTATGCCAAGTAAGCAACATAGAACCAATGATTTCTCCTATTCTTACTGTATGATGTAAGTAAGCTTTTGAATAATGAGTGCAAGCAGGACAGGGGCAGTCAGTTTCTAATGGTTCAGTATCGTCAGCATATTTACTATTACGAATATTCACAGTACCTTGTTTTGTGAAGGCTTGGCCGTTACGTCCTGAGCGTGTTGGAATAACACAATCAAACATATCTACTCCTCTTTTAACAGCGCCAATAATATCAGATGGCTTACCAACTCCCATAAGATAACGTGGTTTATTATAAGGTAATAAATCAGGTGCATAATCTAATACAGAAAACATAACATCTTGACCTTCTCCTACTGCAAGCCCCCCAATTGCGTAACCTTCAAAATCTAATTTAATCAGGTCAGTAGCAGACATCTGACGTAATTCTTGATAAATTCCACCTTGTAATATGCCAAATTGAGCATAACCTTCGCGTATTTTGAAAGCATTGCGTGAGCGCTGAGCCCATCTGGAAGTTAATTGCATTGATAATTTGGTATCTTCAAAACTACAAGGATATGGAGTACATTCATCAAATGCCATAGTTATAGTACTATCTAACTTATATTGGATATCTGTTGATATTTCAGGAGATAACATATGCTTACTTCCATCAATATGTGAACGAAATATCACCCCTTCTTCACTAATTTTTCTTAAATCAGATAGTGACATTACTTGGAAACCTCCAGAGTCTGTCAATATAGGTCCATCCCAATTCATAAATTGTCTTAAGCCACCAAATCTGGCGATCTTATCTGCTCCTGGTTTAAGCATTAAATGATAGGTATTGCCAAGTATCACATCACTTCCTGTAGTTTTTACTGATTCAGGAAACATAGCTTTAACAGTGCCTCTAGTACCAACTGGCATAAAAGCAGGTGTACGAATTATACCGTGTGCTGTTTCTATAATGCCAGTGCGGGCTTTATTATGTATATGTCGTATTTGAAACTTGAATTTCATTAGTCTAGTCTGTTTAATATCATTGCATCACCATAGCTAAAAAAGCGTAAATTGTGGCTAATAGCATATTTGTATAATGCCTTAGCTTTATCAGTGCCTATAAAAGCACACACTAACATAAAGAGGGTCGATTTGGGAAGATGAAAATTTGTTACTAGAGCATCAGCTATTTGAAACTGGTATCCTGGTTTAATGAAAATATCAGTTTTGATTGCTCCAGGCTTAATTATATTATTTTCTGCATGTGATTCGAGAGTGCGGATTGTAGTAGTGCCAACTGCAATTATACGTCTAGTTTCTTGCTTTGCTCTATTAATCATATTAGCAGCCTCTTGAGATATTTCGCACCATTCTTCGTGCATTATATGATCTTGTAGATTATCACTCCTCACTGGTAGAAATGTACCTCCACCCACATGTAAAGTGACAAAAGCAATTTCAACGCCTTTGTTTCTAATTCTTTCTAGTAAATCACTAGTAAAATGTAAGCCAGCTGTAGGAGCAGCTACAGAACCTTGCTCGTTACTATATACTGTTTGATACCGGTCTTTATCTAGTGACGCAGATTTTCCATATCTTTTGATATATTGAGGAAGTGGCACTTCACCGTATTTTTCTAAAAAATCGAAAATATTCTGATTATGTAAATGAAATTTGATATTTATTTCACCATATTCTTTTTTATCAGAGATAATCAGTTGATGCTTATCAATATGAAATATATCACCTATCTTTAATTTTTTAGCAGGTTTTGCAAAGCAGGACCACTCATTTATATCTATTGGTTTATTTAGATTAATGTTAATCGATGCACCTTGTGCAGAAGTAAGAGTGAGCTTTGCATTAATAACTTTACTATTATTAAATACAACTAAATCACCAGCTTTAAAAAAATCAATTATTTCATAAAAATTGACTATTCTGCTATTGTGCACCTCTTCAGATGCAATAAGTAATTTTGCATGATCTCTTTTATCCGAAGGTATTTGAGCAATTAATTGTTCTGGGAGATCAAAATCAAAATCTTGTAGTTTCATTATCAATATTAATTATTTGTTATAATTGAGAAATTTATGCCGGATGATACCATAAATCGATATAAATAACCATAAACATTCGATAACTACCGATGCTGTATTCCAATTATAAACCAGAGAATATAGGAGAAATAGAGAACCAAACAGATTCATTAGTAAATATACAGTAGAAGTAGCATTATATTTTTCTGTTTGTAAGAATAAAAACGCCATAATGATAAATACTACTCCGACTAAACCCACCACATCAGCAAAGCTCATATTATCAAAATTTAATTTATATATTTAAAAGTTCATATAAATAAGAAAATTAATCATGCAAAATCTTTTCCGAGAAAATCAATAAAGATCAATTGAATATTGTATTTTCTTATATTTTTTTCATCGAAATTATGATATGCGATGGATATTTTTTCATTGAACCTGTTGATGCGTCTACAATAAAACCAGGCCAAAACAAAAGGTTGCCTATAATGGCTCCATCAAAACTTTGCGTTGATGTAACAGATATTTGTTTATAATCAGTTTTTGCACATTTAAATTCTAATATACCTTGATCTTTATCAATGGAGATAAAAGCATTCGTATCAAGCGATATGTTATATCCTGCTCCTTTGCTGGTAGTGATATTACACACTACATTAGTTAACATCTCCTTTGTATCGGAGTCAACTGCTTTAATAAAAATATTTTGATTCGGACCAGAAATCAAAGTTGCGCATGATGTTAACACAAAACAAGTGATCGCTAAAATGAATATATTGAGAAGGTTTTTCATAAATCATAATTATTATTAATATAATCTATTTATCATATAAAGCTTTGCTAAGTCAATTTTTATTTGCATAATTATGTTATTTATAAGTTGATACCTGTTGATTATCTATGATTTTTGTTTATTTTTATGATTACTAATTAATAGTAGACATTTTTTGATATGAAGAAAATATTAGATATATTCCACTCAATGGTAGATTATAGAATCTCACTTAAAGAATTATATTTTTCACTCAGTACGTGGTTTATTCTTTTATTATTCTTTATTTCTATAACAACACAATTTAACACTAATCTGATAATTGCTAATCTATCGATAGCACTCTGCTTATATTTTATCATTATCTTAATTACAAACCGAATTTTATTATCAGGGTTTATCACATTATTATTTGCTGTGTCATTTGATTATATCAAATTAATTAAATGGAAATTTTTAATGCAAGATCTTTCCGCTGCTGACTTTTTTATGCTGAAACTTCTGATTAATCATGGATTATTTCGCCTAATTTACGAATATGCTACAAAAGAGATTTACCTTATTATAATTTTGTTAGCAATCAATATTATTCTACTAGGTAATAAATCAGATACTTTATTAGATAGAAAACAGTTAGGAGTACGCAATTTTTATGCTTTTCGTTTAGTTTCAGTCGTAGTGGCGCTACTATTGGGTGCTAAGATATTTGAACTAGCTATGGATAATAAGTCCCACCTCGGCACAGCTATTGAATCTATTAAATCAGAACGAGCTCAATATCCAAGGAGAGTTTATGGTCCATTTGCAGATATTATCTTTACCCTACAAGATATATATATTAGACCGATTGAAAGTAAAATCTCACAAGATGATATATTAGCAGAAATTAAAAACCATAATTATCCTATGATCACTGATCAAAAAGATATGCCTGATATAGTGGTAATACTGAATGAATCAGTATTTAATCCTAATACTCTAGATTATGATTTTGCAGATAATTTTGAATTCAAATTTTTTGAGGCAAATCAATATACTAAATATAGCGGTATTTTAAATGTAAATACTTTTGGTGGTAGTTCTTGGATTAGTGAGTATGAAGTGAATACTGGAATTCCTCACAAAGCAATGTCTGGGCCAAGTTATATGCCCTTCATTACATTAGTTCCCCATACACAAAATTCAATAATGTCACATTTGCGTAATTTGGGTTATCAAGTAGAAGTTGTGTATCCTGTAGATAAAAATTTTTCATTAGCCTTAGATTCTTATACAAAACTTGGAGCGCACCAGATTAATGATATATATGAATTTGGTTTTAAGCCAGAGAGTTGGGGAAAAATTCCTGATTCTATGATTGGTGATATGATTATCGAGGCATTGGATCGTAACCCTGGTAAACCTAAATATATTTTCGCCGCCACGATGCTTAATCATGGTCCTCATTCAAGCTTTTATCCAGATAAATTAGAGTGCGGAAAGATGATGAATGATAAATTATGTTCAAAATTAAATGATTATATTGATCGTCTCAGAAAAACAGACATTGATCAGACGAATTTGATTAATCAATTAATGAAACGTAATAAGAAAACTATTATAGTAAATTTTGGAGATCATATGCCTTCTTTTGAAGGTTTTTCAGTCCAATTGAGACTGAAGCGTGCAATCAAAGATTATTACAAAACTTTCTATAATATACATACAAATTTTGATATAGAAGAAAAAACTAATTATCAATTTTTAGATATAACATTTATCCCGGGATTAGTTTTAGATATCGCCAAATTAAACACTCAACCGTTTTATCAGGCTAATGCTTTAATGCGCAAAAAATGCCATGGTCAAATTGAATCATGTGTTGATAAACATCATAATTTATATGAGAGTTATCAAAGTTTAATTATACACCAATTAGGTTTTTGATAGTACTTAGCTAAGGGACCTGACTGCTTGATAGTGATCTTACACTTTGTTAAATGGTGCTCACTTTATACCATAATTGATCCCACATAATCTTTCTGTTATTGTTACAAAATTTGGAGGATTATATGTTTATTATAATTTAATTTTTGACCTAGTTAGTTAGGTCAGTTAAAAAGCAGCATCGAGTTAAATAGATGATGATAAAATTTAAACTATAATTATATATTAGGAACAATGCGAATAGCCGATTATTTAGATATAATTCTTTACAATAGAGTATTGCTGTGGTGTGAGTAAGAGAAAAAGCTGTGTGCTAATCTCAAACGCTGTATCAACCAAAATTTACCTTACATGGACGACTTATATCAAGCAATTTCTTTTTTTCCTTAAATGCAATAATCTATTGTAAACGAGTATATTTCTTACCATATGTACTATATAAGGTTGACATGAAAAACGCTTGCAATAGCGTCAGCAAAGACTTTTAAGCATCTTATACATGCAATACCAATTTTGTCTACACTGCGTTTTTAGCTCAGTAATCACTGATACGCAGAATTTTACTTACTAATTTTCTAGCTATCCACATACCTAAAACTTCTTTGTAACCTTCCATATTAACAGCAATGGCTAGAAATAACGACTTATTAATAATTTGATTATTGTCATGAATTTTAACCACTAAACACTCTTAAGTATAAAATTGATACAAAAAAGTCCTATGAGCATTGCAAAAGACTTTTTTGTATAACTAAAATTAATTATAATCTAAAACCAAAACCTAGTGATATAGTAGTTGGATTTAACTTAACCTTAGACACAGTTTTAGGTAGAGTCTGGTTAGTAGCATCTAAGAGAGCTTGTTCTAATGTAACTTTGGTTTTGAGAAAATATTGTTTTAATTCTAAACTGACATAATTATCACTGCGAGATACTAAATCTACCCCTAACTGAAATACCGGACCATGCCCGCTTTCAACAGACACATGCTTTGATCTAGTAGTAAGAAAGCTACCACTATAACCTGCTCCAATATATGGCCTGATGCCACCGTAAGGTGCTATATGATATTGTAAAATTGCAGAAATTGGTATAGCAGTGACTTTTTTCTTATCCATAACTGCACTATTTGTTCCTATTGCTTGAGCAATTGCATTAATTTGTGAGCTACGTAATTTTAGAATATTTACACCAGCTGATAGTTCACCAGCAATATTAGATGAATAAAAATATGTAACACTACCTTCGGCACCATATCCCAAAGAAAATATATTTTTAGTACTAGTTGCAGTGCCTAAAGAAGTAGAGAAGGGAGTTTTTGTAGAAGAGGTCTGATAAAATACCCCCTTGAATTTAAATAATATCTGACCTTCATCCTGATAGTACGCATTGTTACTTGCATGAGTGTTATTAATGAAAAGTAGAGATAGTAAAAGAAGCTTTTTTCCCGATTTATACATAATATTTAATTTAATATTTTTATTTAAGTTTAGTTGCATTCTAAATCATAATCTGTAGAATTGCGTGAAATAATAAGTAGTAGTTCCAATTTTTTCCTGACACTTAGTGCTAATAATACCACTGAAATACTGGAAATAAAATGTAATTATTATCCATTACAAAAGATAATATAACCATATATCAATAACAATATGCAAAAGAAATTGCAAATATATTTTATAGGAGTGTTCTGGTTTATATTGAGCACTGTTAGTAGTTCTTTTAATGATGTTATCTCAAAATATGTGGGTTCCAATATTAGTAGTTATGAAATCACTTTTTTCAGATTCTTATTCAGCAGCATAACACTTTTACCATTTATAATTTATTATGGTACTACATCTTTGAAAACTTCTAATCCAACTGTGCACCTAATGAGAGGTTTATTGTTATTTCTTGCAATTACAGCTTGGAATTATGGTCTCAAAATCGCTCCTATGACAACAGCAACAATAGTTAGTTTTACTATACCAATATTTGTATTAATTTTAGGATTTTTTTTCTTAAAAGAACATATTTTATGGCAAAGATGGTTTGTAACTTTATTTGTGTTTATAGGTTTATTTATTACTGTGAATCCTGAAAATAGTAGCTTTAATCCTGCAATCATGGTGCTTATTATGGCTGCAATATTATTTGCAATTTTGGATATCATCAATAAAAAATTTGTTATTAAAGAAACAATGATTAGTATGCTGTTTTACTCAGCGATTACTACTGCTATTTTTGCGTTTCCGTTTGCATTACAAAATTGGAATACTCCTTCTAACTCTGAATTATTATTATTATTTGTATTAGGCGCTAGTGCTAATTTAATATTATTCTTGCTATTAAAAGCTTTTGCATTAGTTGATGCGACTGCTTTAGCACCATATAGATATTTTGAATTGGTGATTTCAGGATTAGCTTCATATTTTATATTTGCTGAACTCCCTACAAGAGCAACAATATTAGGAGCACTTATTATAATACCTTCAACTCTGTTTATCATATATTCAGAAAAAAAATATCTTAAAGAATAAGGTTAAAACTAAGTTTCTAATATACCAAATATTCATAAAAATATTGCTTTTATAGTCGATATTATTTATGTTACAGGAACTATATACAATGTTATTGCGGATATATTTTTAACGAATTCAAGAGTAACTATGAGATGAAAAAAATTAAATTAATATTTGTTGGTGGAGTAGCTAATGCATTTGAGTGGTATGATTATGCTTTATTTGGTCATTTTGTCACAGTATTGAGTATAAAATTTTTTCCATCGGACGATCCACAAGCTTCATTGTTAAAAACTTTCTTAGTTTTTGCTATTGGTTATTTAGTGAGGCCACTTGGAGGGGTATTTTTTGGAATTATCGGCGACAAATTTGGACGCAAAACAGCTCTTAGTTCTGCTATAATATGTATGGCTTTTCCAACAGCCTTGATAGGATTATTACCTTCTTATGAAACTTTAGGTATTGTATCAACAATTATGATGGTGATTACCAGAATTATACAAGGACTTTCAATGGGGGGTGCATTGACAGGCTCTATATCATTTATCATAGAACATAGTGATAGAAGTAATAGGGGATTAATGAGCAGTATCACCATGTCTAGTATTTGTGTGGGAATGTTACTTGGCTCTCTCTCAGCGTTTTTAACTAAACAACTTTTTTCACCTGAAAATTTCTTGAGTTATGGTTGGAGAATTCCTTTCATTATAGGTATTGGAGTATTTTTGATGGGGCAATATATTAAAAAATATACCCAAGAAACTCCCCTTTTTGAAGAATCTAAGTATAGAGGAGAAATTGAGAAAAATCCTCTTAGCAAAGCTTTCAAAAGTCACTGGTTTGAAATGTTAGTTTCAATTTTTATTAATGCTACTGGTTCTATTATATTTTATATGGAAGCAATCTACATTGCGTCTTTCTTAAAAGTAAAAAGAGGTTTTGTAGAATTGCATGTAGATTACTTAATTAATGCGTGTTTCATAATAATGATATTTGGTACTCTCTTTGCAGGTTGGTTAGCGGATCGTATTCAGGATAGAAGAAAAATATTTGTAGTGAATATAATTTTAGTAATAATTTGTACTCCATACTTACTTAATATTTTTGAAAACGCTGATTTTATAATGGTAGTTTTTGCACAAATTGCAATTGCATTAATGGCAGCAATATATATCGGTGCTGAACCTGCGCTACAGGCAGAATTATATACTACTTCTGTGCGTAGCACTGCTTTATCTGTGTCTTATAATACAGCAACCAGTATTTTTGGTGGCACTGCTCCTTATATATTAGAGGCTTTATTACAACACACTGGGACAATTATGTCTGCTGCTTATTATATAATTATGATCTCTATCTTAAGTTTGATCGCTTTATATTATTATCGTAATAATTCTCTACAAGATTATCAATTAGATATAATAAATTAGTAAATATATTACCAATATGCTATCAGAGATAAATTTAATACGCTATAAAGCAGAAAAACAAATTATAGAAGAAATTCTTGCTTCAAAAATTACAGAACAATTAAATTGGGAAAAAATTATCTCTCATGGTGAAGAATTAGTAGAAACCATAAGGAATAGTAAAAGCTTCTCTATGGAAAATTTCTTATCTATATATAATCTTTCCAGTCAAGAAGGTATTGCAATATTAGGGTTAGCCGAAGCTTTGCTACGAATTCCTGACCCAAATAATAGCCAAAAATTGATTAATGACAAACTAGGCAATAAAAATTGGCAACATTATTTACTTAAACAAAATATCTCATTTAAATCTTTGGTCACAACATTTGGTTTATATTTTTCGGGTAAAGTTGCAGATATTACAACTATGGATAATATTTTGTCTAAACTTGTAGAGCGTTTAGGAACAAAAATTTTTGTAACAACTGTCAAAGCAGCAATATTATATTTAAGTAAAGAATTTATTTTTGCAGAAAATATTGAAGAAGCAATTAAGCTTCAAGCTACTACGCCTTCTGACCATTTTGCTTTTGATTTATTAGGTGAATCGGCTAGAACAGAATATCATGCAGATATATATTATGCGCAATATCAAGAAGCAATAAAACTATTAGGGGCAGAATTTAATAGTTCTCGATATCAAGCTAGTGTCAAACCCAACTTATCTATTAAATTAACAGCGCTTCACCCGAGGTTTGAATATAGTAAATTATCAGAGCTTGAAACAGGGTTTTTTGACAAAGTAGTCACATTGGTAGAACAAGCAATGCAAAATCAGTTGACAGTGACGTTTGATGCAGAAGAGAGTTTCAGGACTGATATATATCTTACATTTGTCACAAAATTGATTAAACATAAGTCTTTCCAAAATTTTCATGGTATCGGGCTAGTAGTGCAGGCTTATCAAAAAATTGGTTTGGAGGTCATAGAACATATTGTCAACTTAGCGAAAGATACTGGTAAAGTCATTCCAATACGTTTGGTCAAAGGTGCTTATTGGGATAGTGAAATTAAAAGGTCACAAGAATTAGGTCTAAGGGATTATCCTGTTTTTACTACCAAAGAATATACAGATTTAAATTACATTGCATGTGCGCGAAAAATTTTTGACCATAGTGAATGTTTATATCCGCAAATTGCTACTCACAATGCACTTACTGTTGCGACAATTATCGATATTGCTCAAAATAAAAAATTTGAATTTCAAAAATTATATGGGATGGGCGATGTATTGCACAAAAAATTAGCAGAGAATTACCAGGTGCGCACTTATGCGCCTGTTGGCACTACTAAAGATTTACTAGCCTATTTAATGCGCAGGATGTTAGAAAATGGTGCCTCTTCTAACTTTGTGAATAAAGTAAGTGATCACACAGTGCCTGTTTCACAAATTATCTATAATATTAAAGATAAAGTGACTTATTTGATCCAAGAAGCAAGTAAAATTACTTTACCAGAAGACATATATTTAAATAGGAAAAATTCTATGGGATATGATTTAGGATATAAAAGTGATTTCAATCATCTTAATTCAGAAATAGCAAGATATAATGATAAAATTTATAATATAGGCTCGATTATTAATGGTAAAGAGATTATAAAAGACAAACATGCTTTAGAGTTATTTAGGCCGGCGAAATATGCCGAAAAATTTTCTTCATATTCTAATGCAGTAGAAAATGAAATAACCAATGCTATTGAGAGTGCCACTCAAGCTTTCGAAAAATGGACTAATTTGGATGTGGAAGAAAGAGCAAATATATTGAATAATATTGCTGACCAGTTTGAGCAAAATAAATCTGAGCTTTATTCTATTTTGATTAAAGAAGCTGGCAAAACTATTTCTGATGCTATAAATGAAGTAATAGAAGCAGTAGACTTCTGTCGCTATTATGCAGTTCAAGCAAAGAATATTATGAGCACGAAACAGCTTGCAGGTCCAACTGGCGAAGATAATTTTTTATCACTTCACGGACGAGGCGTATTTATATGCATTAGTCCATGGAATTTCCCTTTAGCAATTTTTACTGGCCAAGTTGTCGCTGCTTTAGTAACTGGTAATGCAGTTATTGCGAAACCAGCTCTACAAACACCAGTTATTGCCAATTATGCAGTAAAATTAATGCATCAAGCTGGTATCCCAAAATCAATATTACATTTAATATTTTCTACAGGGGAAAATATTAGTAAATATGCTATTGCGAACAATAAAATTGCTGGTGTTGTATTCACAGGTTCTTGTGCCACAGCAAAATTAATCAACAAAACTCTTGCTCTCGAACACGATGCAATATTACCTTTCATCGCTGAAACTGGCGGACAAAATGCAATGATAGTAGATAGTTCAGCCTTACTTGAACAAGTGACAGATGATGTATTATTATCAGCTTTTTATTCTGCTGGACAACGCTGTTCTGCGTTACGTATTTTATATATCCAGGAAGAAATTTATACTGATTTATTTGCAATGATCGAGAAAGCTATGGCGCTTATCAAGGTAGGAGATACTATTGATTTCAGTCATGATATAGGGCCAGTAATTGACCAAGTTTCTAAAGAAAGATTATTAGCTCATATAGCCGATATGAAGCAAAAAGGATTCAAAGTAATCTCTCATCCTCAAAGTAATAATCAAAATACTGGTCATTATTTTTATCCTCACATTATTGAAATTAATTCAATTAATGATATTGAATCGGAAAAATTTGGCCCAATATTGCATATAGTTAAATATCATACTACAAATCTTGATCAAATAATTAGTGAAATCAATGATTATGGCTATGGACTAACATTTGGCATTCATTCTCGTATTGAAGAAAGGATTAATTATATAAAATCTAGAATTAAAGCAGGTAATATTTACGCAAATCGTTCTATGACTGGTGCTAAAGTTGAGTCACAACCATTTGGTGGAGAAAACATGTCTGGAACAGGGTTTAAAGCTGGTGGTCCACATTATTTACTGAAATTTCTTACTGAGAGAACAGTGAGTGTGAACGTTACAGCGTTTGGTGGCAATGTTAAATTACTCAATATGTAAAAATAGTAATTTTACTTTATAGTCAATGATATTAAAGCTTGAATATGTTGTATTTATTAATTGATAGAGGAATACACTTGTCACTTTTACTGAAAATTAATCTAATGTACTATAACTATTATCTAATTTAATTATTTTATAGATAAAGTGATTACTCGAATTTATGGCGGCTGGCAAAAGCGGCGCTTAATGTACCTTCATCAAGATAGTCAAGTTCTCCTCCTATAGGAATTCCACTAGCTAAACGTGAAATATTGATTGGTAATTCTTTAAAAAATTCTGTAATAAAATAAGCTGTAGTTTGTCCTTCTAATGTAGAATTAGTTGCAATGATTAATTCCTTTGTGCCAGCTGCAACGCAGCGTTCTAATAGTGCAGGTAGCCTAAGTTGATTAGTATTACGACTTGAGGAAGAGGCGCTACATATACCAAGTACATGGTAGCGCCCTTGAAAAGTTTCACTACGTTCTACTGCCCATAACTCTGCTACAGTTTCGACTATAGTAATAATTGAGTCATTGCGATTTGGATTACTACATATTTTGCATTTTTCTTCATAATCAAGATTGCCGCAAATGACACAACTTGTAATTTTATTATATGCATCTTCAAGACCTTGGATTAAGCCTTTGAGACGGATATCTTTGTCTTGTAATAAATGTAATACGATTCTACGTGCAGATCTTGTGCCCAAGCTTGGTAGTTTTGAGAATAAATAAATTAATTGTTCAACTCCACACTGATTAGTCATATCAAAATTTTAGTCCTTGTGCTAGTGGCCCTAAATTACCAAAAGTTTCACCCATACGATTTTTTGAATCTGCCTCTGCTTTATTTTTTGCATCATTATGTGCTGCTACTATTAAATCTTCTAGCATTTCTTTTTCGCTTTCCTGTAGTAAGCTTACGTCAATATTGACTTTATTCATTTTGCCATCACCACTCATAATGATACTGATTAATCCGCCACCAGATTTACCTTCGTAAGATTTACCAGCAATTTCTTTTTGCATTTCGCTCATTTTTTTCTGCATGTTTTGAGCTTGCTTCATTAATTGGTTTATATCCATTTTGTCCTCTTGAGATAAATTATTTGTTTAAGATTATATCTGATATATCAGCGTCTGGAAAATAATTTTTGATCATATTATAATTTTCTGAATTTTTCACTTTTGCTAGTAATTGTTGTTTTAAGGAGTGAATAGATTCAGTTTGTGTAACTGTGACATTCCAATCTTTACCTGACCAATTTTTAAGCAAATTTTTGACTTCATTAAGGTTTTTAGTAGAAATAGTACCTTTAATATTTGCATTATTATTAGAAAAATTTTCTATTTCTACTTGGTTCATTAATAAATAACATATTTCAATTGCCTGATTTTGTTTACAATATTTTAGAAAGTCATAAATATTATCAAAACTCGAATTACTCATTTTTTCCCTAGTAGAAGAATGAGTGGATGTTACTATTTCGGTAGATAATTCTTGAGAAACATCTAATATATTTTCAATATCTGGTAAATTATAAGCATAAATAGCTCTGATAATAACCATTTCTGCACATATTAATTCATTATGTGTATGTTTCAATTCTAATACAGCGTTATTAAATATTTGCCATAATATTGTTAATTTTGACAAAGAAGTACCAATAATTAAATCAGTAATCTCGTTTAAATAATCATTATAAATGGGATTATTATAATTATTAATTATTTTATATTTGCAAAGTTCTGCTATAAAAACAGAAATTTCTTGGATCACATTAACTAAATTGCCAGATTTAAAATAAATTTGCTGCAATAATTCAATAGACGCACGTGGGTTATTTGCAATAATTAACTGTGTGATATTCAAGACCAAATTAGTATCAATTAGACCTAACATTTCTGTGACATCTTGCGCTTGGATCACATTACCATTTTGCATTTTTAAAACATAAGAAGCTACTTGGTCTAATATAGATATCGCTTCACGTGCTGAACCTTCTGAAACACGAGCAATAATTTTTAGAGCTTCTTCTTCAGGGCTTAGATTTTCTGCCTGAGAAATTTTACTTATTAATGACAAAATTTCCTGAAAGCTGAATCGTTTTAGATCATATCTTTGACATCTTGAAATAACAGTGAGTGGAATCTTTTGTACTTCAGTAGTAGCAAAAATAAATATTACGTGTATTGGTGGTTCTTCAATGATTTTCAGTAACGCATTAAAAGCATTTTTTGATAACATATGAATTTCATCAATAATGAAAAACTTATATCTACCAAGTAATGGTTTATATTCGGAGCTTTCTATAATTTCTCTAATATCATCGATACTAGTTCTGCTAGCAGCATCTAATTCTATAATATCTGGGTGATTATGCGCATTGAAACTATTACAATTAGCACATTGGTCGCAAGGAAGTGCGACTTGGTCAGTAAAGGTAGGATTAGAACAATTCACTGTTTTTGCAATTATACGTGCCGAAGAGGTTTTACCTATTCCTCTAATTCCAGTTAATAAATAAGCCTGAAATAAACGATTATGTGAAATACAATGGGATAATGTTTTGGTTAATACTTCTTGGCCCATCAGCTCAGAAAAATTAGCTGGTCTATATTTACGTGCAAAAGGTATATATTGTAGTTTCAGAGGAGACATAAGCTCTCAATAGTTGTGATAATTATAAAATTTCCTGAGCAAATGTAGGTGCTAGTGTTAAACCCGCTTAAAAAATATTCTGGCTGCTTCTTCTCAGACCTGACCAACTAAACATCCTAAACGCCAAAACACTAGCTATTTTAAAATAAGCATTTTTATTTTAATGTGCAAGTTCTATTTGGCAATTTTAAGCTTTTTATATAAATCTGCTTGGCTAAATCGATCTGGTTCTCCAAATATATCAGGGTTTTGTAAAATAAATAAACTTTGAGGCATCGCAGCTAATATAAAAGTTTTGTCAAAGGTTAGAATAATATGGTGATCTTCTTCATATATAGTCAATTTTTTTAATTGTTCAAAATTTTTGTCAAAAACTATCTCACTAATTTTGTCATCTATATTGTTCTGTAATTTGACTATATATTCACCCTCATGATTTTTAATATGTAATATTTCAAATTGATCTTGGAAATCTGCCTGATCTAACAGTAAAAAATTGAAAGCATTTTCGGAAGTTTTAATCCTTGCAACATATTTCATCTCATAATCATAGACAGAAATATAATTTTTATTACCTACAATGAGTAACGGGAAAGGTTCATAATAATTACATCTAAATTTGTAAGGTTTATCAACTAATAGCATCCCCTTGGCGATATTTCCATCACTATCTTGTTGGGTAAATTCTATAGCAGCAGTTTTAATATTCGTTATATACCCTGCTATTTTTAATGCTACTTCTAGAAAATTACTTTCATAATGTTTATTATGCTCATAATTTGCCTGAGCAAAATTGCAAAAAATTATAGTAAATAATACAATAAATACTTTCACCGATTTTTTTGCTAACATGATAAACCCTTACAATTTTTTGTAATAAATTATTTAAAATATTTTCTTTCAGTTTCCTCTGAATCATCAGTAGAATCTTTAGATTTTTTTATATTCCATTTTTTACTTACGTCTTTACGCTGCGGATTTTCAGTTTTTTGCTGTTCTTTTTGACCAACAGATATTTCTGGTTCCACTATTTGTGTTGTAGTCACAAGTTCTTGCTCATTAATATCAGCATTCTTAATAGTCAATTTTGCTTTACCGCGGTCAAAACCTATGATTTTTACCTTAACTTTTTGTCCTTCGGTCAAAACTTTTGCTACAGATTCTACTCTTTCATGAGCAATTTCACTTATATGTACAAAACCGTCACGATTACTAGTATAATTAATAAATGCCCCTGCATCCAGAATTTTCACTACTGTACCTTCGAATATATCACCAGGTTTTGGATCAATTGCAATAGCTTTTATTTTATCTATTGCAGCTTGAAGACTCTCGCGACCAATTGCTGCTACAGAGACTTTACCCTCGTCACTAATGTCAATTTTAGCTCCAGTAAGTTCACAAATTTCTTTAATTACTTTTCCACCAGCGCCAATGATTTCTCTAATTTTTTCTTTCAATACGTGAAATGTTTCTACAATAGGAGCATGAGAACTAATTGCATCACTTGTTGCAATTGCTTTAGCCATTTCGTTTAAGATATGAATACGGCCATGTTTTGCTTGAATTAGAGCTTGCTTCATTATGTCAAAGTTAATTCCCGCGACTTTAATATCCATTTGTAATGCAGTGATTCCATCTTGACTTCCTGCAACCTTGAAATCCATATCCCCTAAATAATCTTCATCAGCAATAATATCAGATAAAATGATGAAATTATCTTGTTCTTTGATTAACCCCATAGCAATGCCAGCAATTGGTGATTTTAAAGGTACACCAGCATTCATCATTGACATTGAGGCTCCACAAATTGTTGCCATCGAAGATGAACCATTACATTCAGTGATTTCAGACACTACGCGTATAGTATAGGGAAAATCATTTTTTCTAGGTAAAGATGCTTTGAGTGCACGCCACGCTAATTTACCATGTCCAATTTCTCTCCTACTTGGAGCACGCAAAGGTGCTACTTCGCCTACTGAATATGGTGGAAAAATATAATTCAGTAAGAAATTCTCCTTATATTCTCCTGCAATGTTATCAATAATTTGTTCATCTTGTCCAGTGCCGAGTGTTGTGGTTGCAATCACTTGAGTTTCACCTCTAGTGAATAATGCTGAACCATGGGTCTTAGGAAATATTGAAGTTTCACACATAATTGGTCTAATTCCATCAAGAGCTCTGCCATCAATGCGTTTATGAGTTTTTAATGCACTCTCTCTTAATATCGCTGATTTAACTTCAGAAAAACCAACATATATTTGGTGTGATGTATATTTTTCGTCTTCAGTGAATTTAGCAATTACGTCATCAATAATTGCTTGCATAGCATCCTGCCGTCCTTGCTTAGATTGGATTGCAAAAGCTGAGATTATTTGCTCTTTAGCGTAAGCGCCTATTGCGTCTTTGAGTTCTTGTGAACAAATTTCAGTTACTTCTATTTCTTTTTTGCCAACAGCTGATTTCAGTTCTTCTATTAGTTGAATTACTGGCTGAAAAGCTTGATGACCAAATTTTACCGCTTCTAACATCTGTATTTCAGACAAGAAATTCGCTTCTGACTCTACCATCATCACAGATTCTTTAGTGCCAGCGACTACTAAATCTAATTGGCTATCTTCTAATGCTTTTTTGGATGGGTTAAGAACAAATTCATTACCAATCATCCCAACTCGTGCTGCTGCAGCAATATCTTTATAAGGGGCACCCGAAATTGCTAATGCAGCAGATGCGCCGATTAAAGCTAAAATGTCAGTGTTATGTAACGGATCGAAGGAATGAACGGTACATAAAACTTGTATCTCATTTAAAAAATTATGGTCGAATAATGGTCTAAGCGGTCTATCGATTAATCTTGAAGTCAGCACTTCTTTTTCAGACGCTTTACCCTCTTGTTTAAAAAAACCACCTGGGATTTTACCGGCAGCATAAGTTTTTTCTTGGTAATTAACTGTAAATGGAAAAAAATTAGCATCGGTTTTTACATTCGCTGCAACAGAAGCTGTACATTGTACAACTGTATCACCCATTTTGACTATTACTGCGCCACTAGCTTGTCTAGCTATTTTACCTGTTGATAGCTCTAAAGTTTCTCCATTCCACTTTATATTTTTTTTTATTTCGTTAAACATCAAAATTATCCTATATCTTTACATAAAATTACAAATAAAGTTTGTAGTTTATTATAGTTAATTAGAGTGAAGCTCGACTAGATGTTTATCATCTTAATATATGGGGTTTGCTCGGGATCCCCTTAATCAAACCTCAATCTAATTAACCATAAAACTCAAACTATTACACTTATAAATTGAGACAAGGTAACATAAAGCTAAACAGAGAACTATAGTTGATTTATCATAAATCTTATAAATTTGCCCATTATATGACTATGGGCACTACCTATAAAGAGTCTAATCTAAAATTATTTAAAATTAACTACTATAAAATATGTTGCAAGAAATTTTATAATATTAAATTGCGTTTAGGCATTTTATTTTAAAAGACTAAAAGCAAGATTAAATTATTTTCTAATCTCAAGTCTTTGTATTAAATTTATATATCTGTCCAAACTACATTTTTTCAGATATTGCAAAAGACTTTTTCTGCGTCCTACCAGAATTAACAAACCTTTTCTTGAAGCAAAATCTTTATGATTATTTTTTAAATGCTGAGTAAGATTTTTAATTCTTTGTGTTAATACAGCACATTGCACCTCTACTGATCCAGTATCGTTTTCTGCTAGTGCATATTCTTTTATAAGTTCTGCTTTACGCTCTAATGTTATCGACATCGTTTTCCTCATCTATATTTATAAATTAAACACTCTCGAAGACTTAAATCTCTCAGAATATAAGCTACCAATAGCAATTAGTTTACCATTGGGACCTTTAACCCACGTTTTGTCCAAATCATTTTCTTCGGGAAAAATAACTTTTTGTCCGAAATAAATTTGCTGAACTTGTACGTCAGTTGCTTCCAATACCGGGATGTCGTCTAGTACAGATTCTATCTTCGAATACTTCGAGCACAACAACTGCATTGCATGCTCAATGCCTGATTTGAGTAAGTTTGCAACATCTAGAGAATTCTCTAAATTAAACTTACCTACACTCAAGCGGGTTAATTCTATCACATATCCTAAAGTTTTCAATCGTAAAGATATATCTTCAGCTAAACTTCTAATATAAGTCCCTTTAGAACATGTACAAACATAAGTAGCACTGCGCTTTAAAAGGCAATAATCCACTAATTCTAAATTATATATTGTTACTTCACGTTCTGATAAAATCACTTCTTCACCTCGTCGCGCAAGATCATAAGCTCTCTTGCCAGCAATTTTTAAAGCAGAATAAGCGGGTGGTATTTGTTTAATGGTGCCAGTAAAATCTTTACAAACATCTAAACATTCATCTGGCTCTGGTATATGATTAGTTTTAGCAATAATCTTACCAGCTGAGTCTGCAGTATCCGTTTTCGCACCAAATTTTATAGTAAATTTATATTTTTTAGGTGCATCCATCAAAAAACAAACTAATTTCGTCGCTTCGCCTACCGCAATAGGTAACACACCATCTGCTTCTAAATCTAAAGTACCAGTATGACCAACTTTGCTTTGAGGAAATGATCTTTTGACTATGGCTACTGCCTTGGCAGAACTAATTCCCTTGGGTTTGTATAAATTTATCCATCCATCCATAAAAGATTTTAGTTAGCTATTTTTTGACTATAAAATTCCTCACCTATAGATATTTCTTCACGGCCTTTTGATTTACGCCAATTATTAGTATCTCTTAAAGAGTAAATACAGCCACAATATTCTTGTTTGTAAAATTTCTCTTCTTTGGCAATCTCATACATTCGAGCGCTTCCACCATCTTTTCGCCAGTTAAAAGTCCAGTAAATAATTCCAGGATAATGACTTGCGGCTTTAAGACCACTTTCATTAATCTGCTCCATGTCTTTCCAACGAGATATACCTAATGAACTAGTGATGACATTATAACCATTTTCATACCCATATAGGGCAGTGCGTTCAAATCGCATGTCAAAACACATACTGCAGCGTTCCCCACGTTCTGGGGAATGTTCCATACCTTTGGCGCGTGTAAACCAATTTTGCACATCATAATCAGCATCTATAAACTTTATTCCTAGTTGCGCTGCATAGCGTATATTTTCTTTCTTACGTAACTCATATTCTTTTTTAGGGTGAATATTAGGATTATAGAAAAATATGGTAAGTTCAATACCTGATTTGTGCATTTTTTCTATTAAAGGTCCCGAACAAGGGGCGCAGCAAGAATGTAGTAATACTTTCTTGTGGCCTCCTGGTACTTCAAATATATTTTCTGAATCCATAAAATTATTTATTACTGTTGACTGTTGTATAATAAACAATTATGCCTTCAATTACTATGAAAATTTAATTTCTCCTTCTTCAGTATCTAATGTAACTACATCTCCTGCTTGATATTTTCTTTCTAATAATTTCTTTGCCAATATATTCTGTATTTTTCTTTGTATTACTCTTTTTAAAGGGCGTGCTCCGTAAGATGGATCAAATCCCTCTTGTGCTAATTGATCTACTACCTTATCGCTGTACTGGAGTTGTAATTTTTGCTGAGATAAATGATCTGCTAATCTAGCTAGTTGTATTTTTACGATTTTCTCCATATGCTCAGGTTTCAATTTGTGAAATAATATAATTTCATCAAGACGGTTTAAAAATTCTGGTTTAAAAGCTGTTTTGACGATAGACATCACAGATTTATAAACATCGTCATTTTTATTATCATTTTGGGCGTTTATTAAAATTTCTGATCCAAGGTTAGAAGTCAAAATTATAATAGTATTTTTGAAGTTAATATGATTTCCTTGGCTGTCAGTTAATCGACCTTCATCTAGGATTTGTAACATAATATTAAAAATATCAGGATGAGCTTTTTCGATTTCATCAAATAATATAATTTGATAAGGACGACGTCTTACTGATTCGCTTAAGGTACCACCTTGTTCATATCCAACATATCCTGGGGGTGCTCCGATTAACTTAGCAACAGAATGTTTTTCCATATATTCAGACATATCAAATCTTAGCACTGCATTTTTATCATTAAATAAAAAACTTGCTAAAGCTTTTGTCAATTCGGTTTTTCCGACACCAGTAGGGCCTAAAAATAGAAACGAACCTAGGGGGCGGTTGATATCTTGTACTCCAGCTCTTGAGCGTCTAATAGCATCACTTATAGCACGTACCGCTTCTTCCTGGCCGATAACTCTTTTTTGTAATTCTTCCTCGATAATTAAAAGTTTTTCTATTTCGCTGGTAAAGATTGAATCTAATGGGATACCAGTAATTTTTGCAATTAATTCAGCAATATCGTGTTCTGTAACTTTTTCTTTGAAGAATTTTGTTTGTTCAACGCCTTCAGTAGCTTTAATTTTCGCCATAATCTCTGGGATAATTCCATATTTATATTCGCTGGCTTTGTCAAGTTGACCATTTCTTTCAAATCGCTCGAGGTCATTTTTTGCCTTATCAAGTTCTTCTTTAAGTTTTTGGGAAGATTGTATTTTATTTTTTTCAGATAACCATTTTGAACTTAAATCCATTGATTCACTTTCTAATTTTGCTAATTCTGCTTGGAGATGAGTAGCTTTTTCGTTTGAGATACTATCCTTTTCTTTGCTGAGCGCTGATAGTTCAATTTTTATTTGGATAATTTTTCTATCCAACTCATCTAATTTTTCAGGTTTGCTAGACATCTCAATTTTAAGTCTACTTGCTGCCTCATCTAATAGATCAATTGCTTTATCTGGCAGAAAACGATCAGTAATATAACGATCCGATAAAGTAGCAGCTGCAATGATTGCTGAATCCGCAATAGTTACACCATGATGGAGTTCATATCGGTCTTTGATACCGCGCATGATTGAAATAGTATCAATAATATTTGGTTCATTGACATATACTGGCTGAAAACGCCGTGCTAGCGCCGGATCTTTTTCAATATATTTTCTGTATTCATCTAAGGTAGTTGCACCAATGCAATGTAATTCGCCACGTGCCAACATTGGCTTAAGTAAATTTGATGCATCCATTGCCCCATCAGTTTTACCAGTACCAATCAATAAATGTACTTCATCGATAAATAATATAATTTCACCTGCGGAATTTTTAATTTCATTTAATACCATTTTTAATCTTTCTTCGAATTCTCCACGATATTTTGCGCCAGCAATTAGTGCGCCCATATCTAATTCGAAAATTTTGCAGTTTAATAAAGTCTCCGGAACATCTCGCTGATAAACCCTTAACGCTAAACCTTCTATGATAGCAGTTTTTCCTACTCCTGGCTCACCAATTAATATTGGATTATTTTTTGAACGGCGTGCCAGTACCTGAATAGTTCTGCGAATTTCTTCGTCTCTGCCAATAATCGGGTCAAGTTTTCCTTGTGCAGCAAGTTGCGTGACATCACGACCATATTTTAGCAATATTTCATAATTATCTTCTGCAGATTCACTATCAGCACTTCTGCCTTTATTCATTTGTTGGATTAATTTACTGATTGAATCAGAAGTAATTTTCAATTCTGCAAAAATATTTTTTTGCAAGTCGCGATCAAAAGTAAGTGCTTCAAATAGACGTTCAACAGGGACGAATTTATCAGAATTAGATTTAGCCAAAGAGCAAGCTTTTTCAAGACATTTTAATATACTGACCGACATGGTAACTTGCCCTGATCCAGTTTCGAACTGTACTTGAGGAATTTTATCTATTTCGCCTGCTACTTTAATACGTAAATGATCTATATTCACTCCAAGGGTATTTAATATATTAGTGATTATCGATTGCTCTTTATCTATTAGACTTGATAAGAGATGGATAGGTAAAATTTGTTGATGATCTTTAGTGACCGCAAGCATCTGAGCGTTTGATATAATATCGCGTGAAATATTGGTGAATTTATTTATATCCATAATAACCTCTTTTATGATCTCATAATATATATTGACATCTGATAAAAAATTTTCAAGTGTTAAGAAATAATTAAACTCAAGCGCGACCCAAGAAATTATATATTCGGTAAGCTACTATATTGTCCATATTAGTAGCATTAATTATTGCAAAGTAACAAATTGAGCATATTACTTCAATATTGATAATTTCCAGAAAATATTACGTTGCTAATCAGAGCAATTGATAACTAATGTCTTGTTCTGCCTTGTTTATTTCTATTATAAATACTCTTGATACCAGAAGGAGCTTTCACCAAAGCTGTTGCGGCAGTTTGTGTAGCATTGTATATTCCTTTAGTAGCGCCAATTAATGACCCAGCTATTATTGCGGCCGATTTTTTCACAATTCGTGTTGCAATATTTGGTTTTTTCTTCAATTTTGCTTCTTGCTTTTCCAGTGAGCGCAACGTCTTTTTTGCCTCTTCTAATCTTTGTAGGGCTAGTTCTACATCTTCTTGATTGTCCTGATGTTGTAAGGCAGCATCGGCTGTTGTTTTAATGTGTTCAAAAGATAGTTCTTTTCCTTTATTAATATCTTGTGCCAAATTTTTTAATATAACTTTTGGATGATCTGTAGCTGTTTGATTATTTAGACTCTTTTGTTTTTCTAATAATGCTTTTTCAATTAAATTAATTTTTTCCTCGTAGGTTTTGGCATTTTGGTACGGTATCTCATTACTGATTCCTAATGTGTTTGCTAAATTAGGCAGTTCTGTTTTATCTAATTGACCTTTAAGCTTTTCTATCTTAATACCTTCCGGGCTTTTGTCGTACATTTTTGTAAGCCTTTCTATTCTAGCTACTAAATCAGATTGAGCTGTGGCGTTTTTTTTGTTATTTATTCCTTTCATTAAGGATATACTGAGATTATAAGCTTCTGGTAGAAGTTCTTTCCACCTTTGATCCAGATTCTCTTGTATTTCACTATCCTTAGACATTAGATCTTTACTTAATTTAACGAGATAATCAATTTTTGCTTTATCGTCGAGTGAAGTATATTTTTCATTTTGTAAATGAGAATCGGAAATAGTCTGATCTTTACTTAATTTAACGAGATAATCAATTTTTGCTTTGCCGTCGAGTGAAGTATATTTTTCATTTTGTAAATGAGAATCGGAAATAGTCTGATAGTTCAATGAATTGGCTATTTCTATTTGATTTTGTACTATGTTTTCTAATTTTCTTAGTTGAGATTGTATATTATTTTCTTCAATATATTTGTTGAATAAGTGAAGTTTTTTTTTGAAACCAAGTTTCTGATAAGATTGATCTTGTGATAAATCAATAAATTGATCTTTATTGTTTGGGAAGTTTTGATCCAAAACTTTTAGTTGATTATTTACCAATGTTTCTAGTTCTATGAGCTCATTTCTCATCTCATTTGTGATGAAATTATAACCTTGTTTTGCTCCGTCCCTTACTCCAATTCCAAAGTTTTTGATAGTACCGCCCACACCATCGACTAATCCATATTCTGCAGCAGATTTTATTGCAGTTCCGACTTTAGATATTGTGTTTTTTGTTGAGGTCAATATTGATTTATTTTCTTTCTTAACTGCTGGAGGAGGGTTGTCTGTTTTATTATCTGTATCGTTCGTCATGTTCGAATATTTTAAATCTGCTATATATTATAATATTAAATTATTTTTCTGTGATTTGACATAATATTAACTTCTTAATAAATTTTTGACAATAATTTGTATTTTAATAGTGTCTTAATAGTCATATAAATTATTAAGAAGTATAGTAAATAGAAAACGTAAAATAGATATAAATAACTTTCAACAAATATTAGAAGAGTAGTATCTAAAATAAAAGAAGCGAAATCTGAGGTCTATAAAATGTGTAGTATCAACCAATTTCCTTAATAAAAAAGGCGCTGATAAATTAATAACAGCGCCTTTATAAATATGGTAAGTATAAATATTAATGTGAATAATATTCGACTATTTTACCAAAATTTGGCTGAAATGGATAAGGTATATCAGAAATCATAGGAATTCTAAGCAACTCACCAGACATTTTAGCAGGATCTATTGCCAAATATTCTGGTACAGAACGAGATAGTTTTTGTACAGATTCCATAATTTTTGTTATGCCTTTTGATTGATCTTTAATTTCAATAATATCTCCGACCTTAACTCTTTGGCTTGGAATATTCACTTTTTTTCCATTAAGTCTCACATGGCAGTGAGAAACTAATTGACGTGCAGCAAAAATTGTCGGAGCAAAATTAAGTCTATATACGATAATATCTAATCTCTGCTCAAGTAAACCAGCGAAATTTTCTGCTGTATTACCCTTCATTTTGGAAGCAATTTTGAAAGTGTTTCTAAATTGAGTTTCGGTAACACGACCGTAGTGATTTTTTACTATTTGTTTTGCATTTAAGTGCAAACCATAATCTGATACTTTACCTCTAGTGCCGGCACCATGTTGTCCTGGGCGATAATTTTTTGTATGGAAAGGGTCTTTCTCATTTCCCCAAATACTAGTACCAAGTCTTCTACTTGCTTTGTATTTGGCTTTTATAATCTTTGTCACTATTTAACCTGTATTAATCTTGAATATAAGAAAACTATAAATTTTGGTATGCAGTATATAAAAGCCTTTCGAAAAAGTCAATTAGCTTTTATAAAATTTTATGACTCTATTAATTCCTTATTCAAACTAGTTTTTTTTGGAGAACTCGAACTTTTATACACTTCATATGTAAATTTTATTATCGCACTCACTTAAAAAATATTTATTACTTGAAACCGATCAAAAACTTACTGATAATCGGATATTATTTTAATAATTCCAAAATCTATGAAAAAACAAATAGTTTATTGTAAGTTTATTCCAAGAGTTTTCGCTATTAGTTTTGATTTGCTGATTATCTCAGCGACTATTTCAAAAGTAATATCTCTGTTTTATAACATCATGTTTTATTTTATGTTTAGGAATTTGTTCTCTAATGAAGAAAATTTGAATATGTGGAACGCGACACATATTGCTTCAATGTCAAAAGAATTTATAGAACAATTTGCAGCAGATCCTAATTCAATGCAGAAATTTCTGATATTACAGATTGCGACTTTTATTCCCCTATTTTGTATGATAGGTGGTTATTTTGTTTTCTTCTGGAGTAAATTTGAGGCAACACCAGGAGCAATGATTATGGGTATGAAAGTTGTAGATGCAGATAATTTAGAAACAGCAAGTACTAAAAATCTTATTAAACGTTATTTAGGATTTATGATAAGTATTATAGGTGCATGGTATATTTTATTTAATCCAAGAAGGATGGCGCTTCATGATAAAATTGCTAATACAGTAGTAATAAAAAAATAATAATTAGTATTAATTTATGAGTTGTAATTAATAATCTTATTGACAACAATAAAGGAAATTAACGCGAATATTGAGATATATATTATAGGAAATAATATAATATTATAATTATTCATGACTGCCAGACATATGTAATTCGCAGTACCTGACATTAAAAGGGATCCTATGGTATGACCCAAACCTATGCCACGATATCTTTCTCTAGACTTAAATAACTTGATAATCACTCCATGAGCAAGAGCGTTGAATGGGGCTACTGCAATTGCAAGAAGTAACCATGACATTAGGGTGAGATTAAGTAATTGATAATTAATACCTAAAATCATAAATATTGCAGCAATAATGGCTAAAATTACACTTACTCTAAATACTAATTTAGCGCCATAATAATCTGCACATATTCCTGCAATAGGCATGGTTGTCCCAAAAGCAAGAACTGCTACTATAGAAAAAGTTTGAATAATATTTTTGCTTTCTTTTAATATTAAAGGTAAATATTGTTTCATAAATATTATGGAGACTTGATAAGTAATACCAAATCCTCCTGAGAAAATAATAATTAAAATTAGCAATTTCCATTTTTTACGGACAAAATCAATTAATTTATTAAATTCTATTGTATCTTTTTTTGCATCAATAAAATCAGGTGTTTCTTCTAAGAAATTGCGATAATACATAGTCACACAAGCAAGCGGTAGAGATAGTAAAAAAGGTACGCGCCAGCCCCATGATGGAAAAATAGATGAATTACAAAAATTTGTAATAGCAATTCCAAATAATAAACCTAGAACCCCCATTGCTCGGGTAAGAGCAGAAGCTGTATAATGATATTTCTTACCTAAATGCTCTATGACATATATTGCTGCTCCATCATATTCGCCTGCTACAAAAAAACCTTGGAAGAATCTACACATAACTAAAATTTGTGTAGAAATTACACCTATACTATTATAATCTGGTAATAATCCAATAATTACTGTAGGTATGGCCATACCTACTATAGTAATTTTAAGGCTTATACTTCTGCCATATTTATCTCCAATTTTGCTAAAAAATAAAGATCCTAAGGGTTTTGCCCAGTAAGAAACAGCATAAACTGCAAAAATATATGTTAAACCAGTGAGATAATCTAATTGAGGAAAAAAGTGTTTTGCTAATATACTTGCTGAAAACCCATATAAACTATAATCATAATATTCAACTATAGTGCCAAGAAAGGCAGCGGTAACTTTTTTTCTGCTAAACATAGTTTTTTTTATTTAAACTGTACTGAGGTTACGATATTGTTTTATAAGAGTAAGTATTTGCAGGACTGTTTTATCAAAGTCATCATTAACCAGAACATGGTTATAATATTTATTATTAGATATTTCCAATACCGCTGATTTTAATCGTCGCTGAATTGCCTGATTATCATCTTGATTACGTGCTCGTAAACGTTTTTCTAGTTCTTGCATTGAAGGGGGCATTAGAAATATTGTCAAAATTTTTACATGCGGCATTCGAGCAATAATTTGTTTTGCTCCTTGCCAATCTATGTCAAATAATACATCTTTACCTTTTTTCAATTGCTCTATAACAAATTTCTTAGGAGTGCCATAAAAATTACCATATATTTTAGCGCTTTCTATCAGATCTTGTTGTGATAATTGCTCTTTTGAGATAAAAAAATAATCCCGACCTTCTTGTTCTTGAGGTCTGGGAGTTCTCGTAGTTACTGAAATGGATTTGATTATATTATCGTCAATTGTGACTAGCTTATCTGCGATAGAGGATTTGCCCCCGCCTGAAGGAGAGGAAAGAATTATAATCATAACGTTACTATTATAAAATAATTTTTGCCAAATTATATTGACTTCGTCAAGAAATATCCATCATATAATAATGTTAAAAATATTTATATATAAAAAGATGATAATAACATAAACATACTGGGGAAATAATATTTTATGTTAGGTTTTGTAAAGAAAGTCAGTAATTAATTAAAGTTACTGACTTTTGCAAAATTACTAAGATACATTAGTTGTAAAGCAATAATTGTATTATTACATACCGAAAAAATTCTTAATTTTTTGCCATAGAGAAGGTTGAGATTCTTCAGTAGCGCCTTCAACAGTAGTCTCTGCATCAATTTCTTCTTGCTTTTCTTCAGAATCTTGATCTGCATCTGACTTCATATCTTGCATTTTATCGATAGCTTTGTCTTTATATTCAATTGCTTTCTCTTTGGTATATGCTGCTGCATCAACTGCTTTATCTTTTATACTGTCCATTGTATCGGTTGTCTTTTCTTTAATTTCAGACGCTTTATCTTTTGTCGCTTCCCATGTATTGTGCGCAGCCTCATCTAATTTAGCACCTCTTTCTTTGGCTGCTTCTTCTGACTCTTCTAATTTTTCTTTTACTACATCTTTTGCTTCATGAGCTTTTTCAGACAAATATTCCTCACTGTTATGTGCTTCGTGTTTGATTTCTTCTTTGACTTCTGCAGCATGAGTTTCGATATTTTGCAATTGTTGTTGAGTATGTGCGTTATTATCGATTTTGTTCATATCAGTGGCAAAACTCGGTGACGACAAAAAAGTGAAGGTTGATATTAGTAATAATGACCTGATTTTCATAAAAATAGCTCTTTTAAATTTATCTAAAAATACTAATAAATTTAATAATGATTTCTGCTAAAAGTCAAGCAGTTTTAAAAGAGCATATCGGCATTGTTAAATAAGTATAGAGAGCAATAAGGTTTTATAAAAGAGAATCAGGATAGAGGTTAGGATCATGTCAAAAGATTTGCTATAACGCTTGGTATTTCTGTGAAATCGAGCAAGATAATGTCTAATTAACGAATTTTTTGATTCAACAAGTGATGTTTCAGCTTTTGTAACAACATGCTGCTTAGCCAACTTATAATAACCATAACCTGAATAACCATCAGTACACATAATCTCAACCTTGTAACCCTTGCGCTCCAAACGTTGAGCCATCCTGACATAGACAAGCTTGCTATGAATCTTACTTACTACAATATCAATAATTTGATTCCTGTTTCTGTCCACAGCAATCCAAACGTAGGCTCTTTGACTTTTTTTTGATAATAAGTATATAGCTCATCTAGCTCCAGGATAGCTATCTCTTTTGCATCACTTGGAACTTCAGTGGTGCAAAGCTTTTCTTTTAACGCCTTGCCAAAACCCCTAATCCAGTGCACAAGCAGAGAGGATGGTATGTTCTCTAATCTCTCTATAGAACGCAAACCAACACCTTCAGTATAAAGTTTTACCACTCTGATATGTTGCTGAATTGTATATTTAATTCGTTTATCACCCTCTCGAAACGTTTTTCCGCAGCACTTGCACAAAAAGCGTTGTTTACCCTTAACTTCACCATTTTTTACTGATTTATCACTACCGCAATGCTTGCATAATATCATCTTCACTACCTCGCAAAAACATCACAATACCATCCTTCCTTATACCTGTCTATATTTATTTAGCAATGCCGCATATCTCTTTGAGAGTGTATACCATAGTCCTATGATATAAATAAACTGACAATAATTTAGAATATATAGGTCGATCAATATATTTATGTATAGATTTTTACAATTGAGGAATATTGTGTATTTCTTATAGTAAATGACATTTTATCAAGACAGGTGAGTTAGCTTATAAAACACTGAATGGTTTGAATAAAATTACTCTCATGCTTACCCAAAATATATCAAAGTGCTGAATATTTATTTTGATTTTTGAGAGAATAACAATGTGATATTTTTATCACATTAGGTACTGATTCAACAGATTAAATTGTATTAAAGAAGATAAAGAGCTAGCATTTGGGTAATTTTTCCTGTAAATAATACTGTATGTTTTTTTTAAAGCATATTTAATCAAACTCTAAATTTTTAGGAGGAATAATGAAAAAAATTCTTTTAACTGCAGCTATAGTAGCTGTTAGCTCTTCAAGTGCTCTTGCTACCGTAACAGCTGAAAAAGGTTGTTGGTATGCAAAAGCTAATGCTGGTGTTGCAAAACTTCAAAAGAACAGTGGATATAAAACCAAAACCGATGGTCTTGCTACTATCGCTGTTGGTTATAACATAATGGACAATTTAAGAGCTGATTTAAGCTTAGATCACTTTTTTGATCCAAAATTCACTTTAGAAAATGCAACTGTCAAAAACACGCTAAAACTTGACATGAATTCACTATTGGTAAATGTGTATGCAGACTTAGTTGATGCAAGCATGGCAAAAGTATTTGTTGGTGCTGGTGTTGGTGTTGCAAGAGTGAGTGGTAAATTTACTAACATGATCAAAGCGCAACCAGATGCAAGTCCGGCTATTGAAGCTTCAACAGTAGAGCATAAGATCAAATCAAATAAAGAATTTTCATATGCATTATATGCAGGTGTTTCTTCTGAAGTTGATCACGGTATATTTGCTGAGTTGACTTATGCTTACAAAGATTTTGGTAAACATACTAGTTATACAGTGACTGATACTACTGTTACTCCAAATACTGTTACTACGCTAAAAGTATTGAATAAGAGATTAGCTAGCCATCAGGTAACTTTAGGTATGAGATTTGATATTTAATTTAGTTTAGATACTCAAATAAATATTTAAGACGACCAACGCGTTATTTATGAAATATAAATAACGCGTTTATTTTTGCGATATAATAATTATTTTTTTAAGGTTTTTGTTATAGCTAGTTTAGCATTAATTAATATCTATCACTACAATATTTAAAATTAGTATTTTCTTTAACTCTCAAGCTAAATTACGTTCTTCATTTTAAATGAAAACATTAGCCTAATTTATTGTTATTCATCATTAACAATAACTATGATGTATTTTACATTTTATACCAATATATAGAATTTATAACTTTTAATGTTAATTTACTGTAGTTTACCTTTTTTAAAGGAAAGCGTCATAATGATCACATATAAATAAAAAAACTTCCATTTGTTAAAATTTATGGTATTATATAGGCTAAAATATCATCTCAAGAGGATAGTATGATTCATAAAGAAAAGTTTACAATAGGTGAAAAAGTAGTATACCCTTCACACGGAGTAGGTGAAATAATTGAAATAGAATCACAACAAGTTCTGGATACTATACTTAAAGTTTACGTCATTTCTTTCCCTCAAGATAAAATGACCTTAAAAGTTCCTGTTAACCGTGCTGAAAGCGCTGGCTTAAGAGCATTATGCTCTAAAAATGACATTCAAACCGTTTATTCTATTTTAAATGAGAAACCAAAACGCGGGAATAAAATGTGGAGTAGACGCGCCCAAGAATATGAATTAAAAATTAATTCTGGTAAAATAGAGTCTGTTGCAGAAGTAGTACGTGATTTATATAAAAATGTAGATACTGATCGTTCATATAGTGAAAGAACTATATATGAACAAGCATTAAATAGGCTTGCAACTGAAATTGCAATATTAGAAAAAGCCTCTATAGAAACTACCTCCGAAACTCTTATAGAAATGTTAAAGGAAAAATTAGCAGTAGCATAATTAAAATAGCCATGAATAATTTGCAGATCCTAACAGCACCTCACCCAATTTTAACTACCAGAGCTAAAGAAATTGATATAGTAGATAAGGGTATCCAAGTAATTATGGATCGTATGTTACAAACTATGTATGATGACGATGGTGCAGGTTTGGCTGCAAACCAAGTTGGGATATTGAAAAGAATCATTGTAATTGATTTACAAGATGAAACATCTGAAGACGTAGCTTTATTTCCTTTAAAAATGGCTAATCCTAAAATTCTTTCTTTTTCTGCACAGACTAGTCACAAAAGTGAAGGTTGTTTGTCCCTACCAGGTCAGAGAATAGAAGTAGAACGCCCCGAGCAAATAGTAGTAGAATATTTGGATTACAATAATCGAAGACAAGTGCTTGATGTGAATGGGTGGACAGCAAGGGCTATTCAGCATGAAATAGATCATTTAGATGGGAAATTATTAATTAATTATCTTTCTCATATGAAAAGAACTATGGCCTTAAAAAAATTATCCAAATTAAAAGCGCAAGTAGTATAATCACTCTTTAAAGGGTCTATAGGATTAATTTATGGATATAATATTTATGGGGACACCAGAATTTGCTGTTCCGTCTTTACAAACACTATTAAAATCTGAAAAACACTGTGTGAAAGCGGTTTTCACCAAAGAGCCAAAAGAACAAAATAGAGGAATGGAGCTGATAAAATCACCTATTCATCAACTAGCAGAAAAATATAATATAGATATTTACCATCCCAAGACGTTACGAAATAGCGAAATTGTTTCAGTGATAGATAATATTAAGGCTGATATTATAATTGTGGTAGCCTATGGTCTTATAATCCCCGCTAATATTTTAAATATAAAAAAATATGGCTGCCTTAATATTCATCCTTCTAGACTCCCCAAATATCGTGGTGCGGCTCCTTTGCAAAGAACAATTATTAATAATGAGGAAGAAACATCCATCTGTATAATACAGATGGATGAAGGGGTTGATACTGGTGATATTTTGGCTCAAAAAGATATCAAGATACCTAAAGATATGGAATTAAAGGAATTACACGATATTTGTGCTGTAGAAGGTGCGGAATTATTACTAAACACATTAGATAATATTGATAATATTATTCCTCATAAACAGTCAGAGCATGGAGTTAGTTATGCCTCTAAATTGTCAAAAGAGGAAGGTAAAATTAATTGGCAAAAAGAAGATGGATTACAAATATATGGTAAAATTAAAGGGATGAATCCTTGGCCAGGTGCATATTTTTTTATGAATGGTAAAATGATAAAAATCATATCTGCTAGTTGGAAAAGTGTAAAACATGCAGAAAATTATGGTAATATAATGAGTAATAAATTTGATGTAGCGTGCAGAGGGGGTATTTTAAGAATAGAAAAAATCAAACCAGAAGGCAAAAACGAAATGAGCGGAGAGAGCTTTTTAAGAGGATATAATATAACTTATTTAAGTTGATCCTTGATTCTGCAAAGATATATTCAAATTTGATATTGACTTATTGAGTATTGGGTATATACTTCTTACCTAATTATTTTAATTTCAGAATGAGAATATATTAAAATGTTTGCAATTGTAAAAACAGGTGGTAAACAGTATAAAGTTGCTAAAAATAGTATCATAAAAGTAGAAAAAATTGAAGGTTCTGCTGGGAGTACAGTCAATCTTGATCAAGTTTTAATGCTAGGTGAATTTGACAAAGCTTCTTTTATTGGCACTCCTATAGTAAAAGGGGCGATGGTTACTGCTGAAATCATGGGACAATTTCGCGATGATAAAATAATTGTCTTTAAGAAAAAAAGAAGACAACATTATCGTCGTAAAAATGGACATAGACAAAATTTGACTGAACTAAAAATATTAGATATAACTAAAAAATAAGGACTTAGTATATGGCAACCAAAAAAGCTGGCGGTAGTTCCAGAAACGGTCGTGACTCGGCTGGTCGTAGATTAGGAGCGAAAAAAGGCGACGGACAATCTGTTATTCCAGGCAATATTATTTTTCGTCAAAGAGGAACTACTATTCGCCCTGGAAAAAACGTTGGTATGGGAAAAGATCATACTTTATATGCCTTAACAGAAGGCAAAGTTGAGTTCGTTACAAAAAGACATTTCAAATTAGTAAACATTGTCTAAATATCTGAACTTATAATAGTTGATAAATTAACAATTAAATATAGGTGATTTACCATGTCACGTAAATGTGAATTAACAGGAATAATACCACAATTTGGGAACAATGTTTCACATTCTCAAAGAAAAACTAGAAGGCGTTTTGAGCCTAATATAAAAACTATTAGTTATCTTAGTGATATTACTGGGCAAAAATATAGATTTAAAGTTACCACTAAAGCTATTAGAACAGTAGAAAAACATGGTGGTTTTGATGCTTATATATTGGCAGCCAAAGAATCTGTAATGTCTGATAGAGCTCAGCAATTAAAAAAAGAAATTTCTAAAAAGCAAAAAGAGTCAAAGGCATGAAAAAAGATATCCACCCCTCATATGTAGATTTGGAAATTACTATTGGTAAAGATGTGCTTAGAACTAAATCTACTTTGCGTTCTGGTAAAATATTAATGGATGTAGATTATAGACAACATCCAGCTTGGAATAAATCAGCTGTAAATGTAGTGAATCAATCTAATAAAAATGTTAGTGACTTTAACAAAAAATTTGCTGGTCTTTCCTTTTTGTCAAAGTAAAAAATAAGTTAAGATAAAATTTCAATTCTAGCAGTAACTAAAAGCCATATTAAGTTATTGTTTTTTATTTTGGGCTTTTATTTTCATTACAAATATATGATGTATAGTCATTTATAATGAAGTATTGCATTAAAAGAAAAAGGAGATGGCTTTATGTAAGTTTTGCATGTGAGATAAATGTTGTTTAATCCAGCGTTTGAGATTAGCACACAGCTTTTTCTCTTACTCATACCTCAGCAATATTTTATTGTAAAGAACCATATCAACACATTAATCTAATTTTACAATTTTTTATTGTAATAAGTAGCACAAGTCATTTTGTGTGATTAAAACTATATAATAATATATTATTTTTGTTGAGTATTTTCATACTAGATCGAGATATATAGAAACTATTTGATATTTTACACTATAATTAATAAATAACAAAAATAAATGTACTTTATTAATTAGAATAAAAATCAAATTTATGAAATCTTTACGATCTTCTCCTGCTTTTCAATTATCAGATTTTGGTACTTTAGATTATAGATTAACAAAGGCTATTTCCCAGCAAAATCCCCAGCTAATTAAAAGTTTATTAAATCAAAAAGCAAATGTAAATGACAAAAATGAATATGGCCTGAGCCCGTTACATAATGCAGTATTGCTTGAAAATAAGCAAATTGTCGACTTACTGATTTTGCATAAAGCCGATTTAAATATACAAAATTGCCGCGATAATACACCTTTACATATGGCAGTAGCGATAGGCAATTCACAAATGTTACACTTACTAATAAAAAAACAAGCTAAAATTAATTTACAAAATAATTTTGGTAATACACCTTTACATGTTGCGGTACGTAAAGGTCATCCTAATTTGGTAGAATTATTAATAAAATATAATGCTGATATAACAATCTGTAATTATCGCAAAGAGACAATTTTGCATATATTAGAACATACTAATCTTGAAAATACCGTAAAGTTATTAAAAATACTTTTGCAGACTGATATTAATCCTAATATAAAAAATTTTTATGGCCAAATTCCTATTAAAATTTTGTGTAATAAATATGGAAATGAATTGCAACACCTATCAGCTAATTATTGGGATTATGATCGAGGACCATTATTGCAAGAACTGCATGAAAATATGATTGCCCTTGCAATACAAGGTGAAGGATATGGATTAAATTTAGCACAATATTTTGATTATATTCCTGGTCTCAAAGAGCAAATTAGATATAATTATATTATTAAATCTGCGGTATTTGGGTTGCCAAGACAGCAAAATATTTTAGATCAATCAGTCAATGCAGAGCATAATATTGATTCTAATAACAGTGGAATAACAATTAATAATAGTAATCAGGATACTATATCTGAATCATTAATATTGCCTAAGACTGGGTTTTCAGCAGTAATTATTGGTAATAATGATGATATACCTGACTCAAATTTGTTTAGTGATTAGAGTTCAGATTAGTAGAATCAATTAAATTTGTGATAAAGGACTAATTGAACATTGTAGTTTTTTTGTTAGGGCTAGTTATGTAAACATTTATAAATAATGCAAGTAATATAGTGCAAATTATGCATAATAATAATACTAATCCTGAATTATTATAAGCAGAACAGATAATCGGTACAACACTGGCTAGTGTAAAAGTTAGATTATATATTAAAGCCACCGAACAAAATCTGATTTTCACTTCAAATAAATTACTCAACACAGGCATGATACTACTGAAATATAGCCCTAATATTAATTGATATAAGCACAAAAATAATATCAATGCAAAATATGTCTGATAATTTAATAACATAATCATCAAAGGTGTAATGATTAAAGCAAATATCAATATGTAATTGGCTAGCGAAATTTTGTAAATATAATCAACAAGCCAGCCCCCCAATAAAATCCATAAAATAGAGCTAAACATACTGATAGTAGAAGCGCTATAAATATCTTGCATGGAGTAACTATAATTGTGACTTAAATATGTTGGGAAATAAATATTAGATATTACCATAACTGATACTGGTAAGATAAGACAGAACCTTGTAAGGAGTGTTAAATAATTATTTTGTAAAAGATTTAGTATTTGTACTAAGTTATTTGTCTCATTTTGAGCTAAAAATTGTGGTGTTTCTGAAATATTTTTTCTAAAATAATAATTTAGTAATCCTAATGTGCCGCCTAGGATAAATGGTATACGCCATATGCCATGTGTTATTATTTGTTCAGATGTAAAGTAATTGGTGATTAATGTTAAAATCATCAGGGCAAATAACGATCCGATGCTAGTGCTAGATAAGATAATACTACATAATTTACCGAACTTACCTGTGCTATGTTCCAAACTAATGATAGTAGCTCCAGGCAATTCCGCTCCAAATGAGATACCTTGAATGACACGGCAAATGAGTAATATTACAGTTGATAATATACCGATTTGTTCATAAGTAGGCAGTATTCCAATCGTCATAGTTGCAACAGCAATTACTGACGTAGAAAACAGAAAAGCTTTTTTTCTACCATAAATATCAGCATATAAACCTATTATAAATCCTCCTAAAGGCCTAACTAAATATCCAATCGCAAAAATAGAAAATGTTTGTATTAATTGTATAGTAGAGCTTTGATCTTGGAAAAAGATCACAGATAAATATTTTGCCATCATGCCATATATTACAAAATCATAATATTCAAGACCTGATCCAATTGCACTATAGATAGTATTTTTTAATGCAAGGTTATTATTTTGCTTAGAGGGGTCGACATCTATATGTTTCATAATAAACCTATTAAGTTTATAAAATTTAATTTTAAAAAAGAATATATTTTAGTACTAATTTGATTGGTACCTCTGGCCGGACTTGAACCGACACGCTCAAAGAGCAACAGATTTTGAGTCTGTCATGTCTACCATTCCATCACAGAGGCTTGAATTGTATTACGCGCATCAATTAAACAAAATTACGTAATTCTTAGATAATGTCATGAAATAATAATTATATATTGTGTTTTGTCAATATATCTTGGATTTTAAGAAGATCGTACCAAGTATCTTTCTTCTTAAATGGTTGCCGCAATAGATATGCAGGATGAAATATAGCGGTAGTTTTAATTGATTCATTGAGATATTGATTTTTATAAAGATAAATATTGCCGCGCAAATTAGTTATAGATTCTCCTTGCTTTAATAAAGCGGTTGTAGCAGTCGCTCCTATTAAAATGATCAGTTGAGGATTTATAAATGCTATATGTTTTTCGACAAAAGGGCGGCAAATCTCAATTTCCTCATAGGTTGGTTTACGGTTTGCAGGTGGACGCCAAAAAATGGTGTTTGTTATATATGCATTAGTTTTGCGTGAAATACCAATAGTATTTAACATCATATCAAGCAACATGCCACTTTCGCCGCAAAATGAAATACCTTTCTCATCCTCGGTTGCCCCTGGCGCTTCACCGATTAACATAATTTTTGCATTTGGATTGCCGTCACATAAGACAGTATTCTTAGCAAATTGTTTTAAATCACAACCTTCAAAATTACTGATTTTATTGTACAAATCTTCTAAATTAATTGCTTCATTTGCTAATTTTCTTGCTAATGAAATATTACCATTATTATCCATTTCATTATCCTTATTATTTATTAAACTTGTGTCAAATATCTTATTCAGTATTTCGTTTTTATGTGTTATTATAGATGTTTTATGAGATCTAGTATTTTGCATAATAGAACCTTGTTGTTCAAAAAAGGTCGAGATATTCTTGGTAGTAAGAGAGCAATAATATTTTATCCCGTTAGTTTTCAACCATTTAATATGCAATAATCTTTTATCTATTTTATTCATAATATAAAGCGCATCAATTAATGTCTATATATAGCTATTTAATACCAGAAACTTTAAATAAAGAAAGAATTGATAAGGCTATTGTAAAATTGTGTCAGGAATTTTCTAGAAGTCAAATTCAAAAATCTATTAAGAATCAGAAAGTGACGCTGAATGGGAAGGTAATATCAGATTTTAACGAAAAAGTTAATCGGAACGATGAAATAATAATTGAAATAGAACCTGAAGTACCAAATTACATTGAAGCAAAAAAAATAGATTTTGATCTTATATATGAAGACACTGATTTAATGGTAATTAATAAACCAATTGGTCTAACTGTACATCCTGGGGCTGGTAATTATCATAATACTTTAGTGAATGGATTACTATATTATTCAAATCATCTATCAGATGTAGGTGGTGAGATCAGGCCTGGCATAGTTCATAGATTGGATAAAGATACTTCAGGATTAATGGTAGTGGCTAAAAATAATTATACACATAATTTGTTGGCTGCACAGATTACTACTCGTGATTTACATAGGAAATATAAGGCATTAATATGGGGAACTATGAAGCCTTTTACAGGGGTCATTAACATGCCAATTAGTAGATGTACAAACGACCGTCTTAAAATGACTACTGTGCGTTTCGGAGGTAAAGAAGCTATAACTCACTATAAAACCTTGGAAGTACTGAAAGGCGGGCTATTTAGTTTGCTTGAATGTACTTTAGAAACTGGGCGAACACATCAAATTAGGGTGCATTTAAGTCATAGTGGACATTCAATTGTAGGAGATCAGGTTTATGGTAATAATACCAGGAAAATTTCTGGGATATCAGAACATCTATATCCTATTTTAAATAGTTTTCAGCACCAAGCGTTACATTCTTATTATATTAGTTTTATGCATCCAAGAACTAATAAGCTACTAGAATTTGAAATAGAAATCGAACCTGAATTTCTTAAATTAATTGAACAAATACGTCGTAATTGATATATAATAAACAAAAATAAATAACATTTTTATGAAAGACACAATAAAAAAGCTGCTTATTATCAGTTTGATCTTCGGTTTAAGTGCTTGTGGAAGTAAACACGAAGACGATGATAAGTGGTTAGTTGCTACTAGTGCAGATAATCCTCCATATGAATATGCAGAAAGAGGTGAGATTAAAGGGTTTGATATCGACCTTATTAAAGAAATTGCTAAACGTTGTGGTAAACAAGTTATATTTAAAAATACTGATTTTCAAGGTTTGCTTGCAGCCTTAGCTAGCAATAATGTGGATTTAGTAGTAGCAGGTATGACTCCGACAGAAGATAGAAGAAATAAAGTTGATTTTTCTATACCTTATATAAGGACTAAAATTGCTTTCTTAGTAAAAAAGGACGATAATATATTGTCTATTGAAGACCTCAGAGGCAAAAAAACAGGATCACAACTTGGCACTATATGGGCAAACATTGCTTATGAATTAGCACAGCAATATCATTTCAAAAATAAAACTTTGTCAAATAATTTAATGTTAGTAGAAGAGTTAAAATTAGGAAGAGTAGATGCGGTGATGATGGAACAAGTTCAAGTAGAAAAATTGATAAATAAAAGTGATATGTTTAGTAGTTTCGAAATAGATAGTATATCAGAATTTGCTATCGCTATGCCTAAAGGATCTAAATTAAAACAACAAATTGATTCAACAATTATTGAAATGGAGGCTGATGGTACTATGAAAATTCTACAAGAAAAATGGGGATTAGTGAGTGCATATTGATGATTTTAAGCATGCAGTAGGGAAGTTTCCTACGGGTATATGTATCATTACTACCCAATATCAAAACCAACCTTTTGGTTTTACGGCTAATTCCTTTGTATCTGTTTCACTTGTGCCTCCATTAATATCTTTTTGTCTTAATAAAAAGGCCCTGAGCCTTGATGCCTTTGAACATAGTGAATATTTTATAATCAATATTTTGTCTGAGGATCAATCTGATATAGCTAGTAAATTTGCTCGTTCTGGAATCGAGAAATTTGTTGGGATGGATTATCACGTGAATAATCACCAAATTCCAATTATCCCGAATAATATTAGCTTTTTAGAATGTAAACATTATAAAAATTTTGATTGTGGAGACCACATTATTTTTATTGGTTTAGTAGAAAAAGTTACCATTGATAGTAATAAAAAGCCTTTATTATATTACGGAAGACAATATAAAGGATTACTATGAATAAGATATTCAAAATTGCTATTAACGGTGCAAGTGGTAACATGGGGAAGGCTATCTGTAAGTTAGCTGATCACCGAAGGCTAGCTTATGCTATACAACATAAATTAACTAGTTCATCTAGTACAGAAGAAATCAGGCATGCATGCAATAATAGTGATATTTTACTAGATTTTTCAAGCCCAGACGGGTCTTTAGCTATTATGAAAATATTGATGGAATATCAAGATTGTAAGTTACTTGTTGGCACTACTGCGTTAAAAGAAAAACATTTCGAATATATGCATAAACTATCTGACAGCAGAGCGGTTCTATATGCGCCAAACACAAGTATTACAGCAAATATATTAGCTGAATTATCAGCGAAAGCATCCAGTATATTACATGATTTTGATGTAGAAATTGTTGAATCTCATCATCGAGCTAAAAAAGATGCTCCTTCTGGAACCGCGTTAATGATTGGACAAAAAATTGCTAACGCACGTAATATTAATTTTCAGCAGAATGCTATATATACAAGATATCAAAGCGGGGCACGTAAACAAGGTCAAATCGGATTATTATCTGTAAGAGGAGGAGGAATTTATGGTGATAATAAAGTAATTTTAGCCGGAGATAATGAGTTACTTACAATAGAAGCTCGTGCTCTTAGCCGTGATGTGTTTGCACAAGGTGCTCTAAGAGCTGCTGTCTGGCTTGCGAAGCAAGAACCAGGTTTGTATAGTATGAAAGATTTTTTAAATTTATCATAACAGTTAAATAGCTCAAGCAACTGGTTATCATTTTGATATTTGTCTCGATTAATCTATCTCAATTTTCTATAATATGCGATTGATCAACGAAAATATAAACTGATTCAGTTGTTTAGTGAGATATTAGCAAAAATTATTGTGCCTATCTAAGAAATTATGTATAAAGATGCATAATCTGCAGCAATAAAAAAGATAAAATAATGATCATCGTCACTTTTCCTGATAATTCTCAAAAAAAATACGAATCAGGTATTACTGGTTTAGAAATAGCTGAGTCTATCTCAAAATCTTTAGCAAAAAAAGCAGTGATTGTTTCAGTAAATGGTGAATTAATAGATTTGTCGACACCCATTACATATGATTGTACTTTAAGAATCATTACTGAACAAGATCCTGAAGCGCTTGAGATTATAAGGCATGATGCAGCGCATATACTTGCTCAAGCAGCAAAAGAATTATTTCCTGAAATTCAAGTGACTATAGGTCCTGCAATTAAAGATGGCTTTTATTACGATTTTGTACGCAAGACACCTTTTACTACAGAAGATTTAGCAAGTTTAGAAGCCAAAATGCATGACATTGTAAAAAAAGATGAAAAATTTGTACGTGAAGAATGGAAACGAGCAGATGCAATCAAATTCTTTCGTGAAATTAAAGAAGATTATAAAGCTGAAATTATTGAATCAATTCCAACTCAAGAAACTATAACTTTATATCGTCAAGGCAATTTTATTGATTTATGCCGTGGACCGCATTGTCCTTCTACTGGTCGTATTAAGCATTTTAAACTAATGAAAGTAGCGGGCGCATATTGGCGGGGCGATAGTAATAATGAAATGCTTCAACGTATTTATGGTACTGCTTGGGCAACTCGTGAACAGCTTGAACAATATTTATACCAACTTGAAGAAGCTGAAAAAAGGGACCATCGTAAGTTAGGACGAGAACTTGGTTTATTTCATTTACAAGAGGAAGCTCAAGGTATGGTATTTTGGCACCACCGAGGTTGGAATATTTATCAAGTAATAGAAAAATATATTCGCTGCAAATTAGCTAAATCTGGTTATATCGAAGTGAAAACACCAAGCTTAGTTGATAAAAAATTATGGGAAAAATCAGGTCACTGGGAAAAATTTAGGGAAGATATGTTCGTAGTAGAAGCCGAAGATAGAACATATGCATTAAAGCCAATGAATTGCCCATGTCATGTACAAATCTTTAATCAAGGCATGAAGAGTTATCGTGATTTGCCTATAAGAATGGCAGAGTTTGGTTCATGTCATCGTAATGAATCTTCAGGAGGTTTACATGGATTACTCAGAGTGCGTAATTTCGTTCAAGATGATGCGCATATATTTTGTACCGAAGACCAGATTAATGTTGAAACAGTAGCTTTTTGTCGTTTATTACAAGAAGTTTATAATGATTTTGGTTTTAAAAAAGTAAAAGTAAAATTTTCTGACAGGCCGGATAAAAGAGCAGGTGATGATACGATATGGGATAAAGCAGAATCAGCTCTAAAGTCTGCAGTTGAAGAAGCTGGGTTAGAATATGAGATGAATCCTGGTGAAGGAGCATTTTATGGTCCAAAACTCGAATTTGTTTTAACGGATGCAGTTGGTAGAGATTGGCAATGTGGAACAATACAGGTTGATTTTGTATTGCCTGAAAGATTGGGAGCTGAATATATCCAAGCGGGTGGAGAAAAAAAGCGTCCCGTAATGTTACATAGAGCTATAATTGGCACTTTCGAACGTTTTATGGGTATATTGATCGAGGAATATGCTGGTAAGTTCCCGTTATGGCTTGCGCCTATACAAATAGCAATTATAGGAATTACTAGTCAGCAAGATGAATATATTAACACAATACATAATAAACTTATTAATGCAGGAATTAGATCAGAGCTTGACATTTCTAACGAAAAAGTTAATTATAAAATACGTAATTTTTCAGGTTTGAAGGTACCAATAATTGGGATCGCTGGTAAAAAAGAACAAGAGAATGGCACTATCACTTTGAGATATTTAGGCTCTGAGCAGCAGAGTAATGTCACAATTGATAAGTTAATCTCGATTATTCATACTGATAATCAGAAATATTTTGGTTAATTAATATAATTTGGAGAAAAAATTATATCTACGGATAATAAAAACAAATTTCCTCGCGTTAATAGAGGAATCACAGAATCAAAAGTGAAATTAGTAGATAGTGATGGCACAATGATTGGAGACACACCTTTACAAGAGGCATTATCACGTGCAGCAGAAGCAGGATTAGATTTAGTCGAGATTGCTGCAACAACTTCGGGTCCCCCAGTGTGTAAACTTCTTGATTTTAGCCGCTTTAGATATGAAGCTAAGAAAAAACAGCAAGAAGCTAAGAAAAAGCAAAAAAAACATGTTCTAAAGGAAATAAAATTTAAAGTTAATATCGGTCAGGGCGATTTTGATGTTAAACTTAATAAAATCAAAGAATTCTTAGAAAATGATGACAAGGTTAAAGTATCGTTAGCTTTCAAAGGGAGAGAAATTGTCCATAAAGAGAAAGGACAGGAAATTTTTACACGTATTTTAGAAAAATTAGGTGATTTAGTAAAAGTAGATTCTGAGCCAAAAATGGAAGGTAAGCAGATAATAATGACTTTAAGTAAGGCAAAAATATCGCACAAATAAATCGTTATAATTATATTAAGAGAGTCTCTCAAAACTGTTTATTGCATAAAATAAATTAATAACGTAATGTATTTTTATTATTAAATATAGGTTAATCATGATCAAAAAAACTCTTTTAGCTGCATTAGTAGTAGCAACAAGTCTTAATGTACAAGTATTTGCAAATACAACAATGAATGTCCCATCTGTTGAGCCCACAGTAACAGCGGATGATGTTACCACAACTACAAACTCTGCCGTGGATTCTACAGCTACTTCATCAGCGCCCGCAAATATAGTAGAAAATGCAGAGCAAGTGGTGCAGGAAACTACTGGTGATGTACAAGCTACTCAAGAAATTGCTAAACAAGAAGGTGACAGTTTAATTGTAACAGAAGCATGGGCACGTATGCCTGCGGAGCCGAATAATAATTCCGCGATTTATATGACTGTTACAAATCCAACAAAAAATCAGGTTACTATAGTTGGAGCATCAGCTTCAGTGGTGGCGAATAATGTTGAATTACATAACAGCTTTGTTGATGAAAAGGGAGTCAGCAGAATGACCTCAATGAATAAAATAGTAATACCTGCTGAAACTTCTATTACATTGGCACCAGGCGGAATGCATATTATGTTATTTGACTTGAAGAAAAAATTAACTGAAGGCGATAAATTTGAAGTGACATTACAATTAGAAAATGCAGAACCGATAATTTCTGAAGTGATTGTAATGAATCAATAATTACAAAATTTTATATCATATGTACTGCAAAGGCGCTGGGATCATAAATCTATAGCGCCTTTTTTGTTTGCGGTTTATGACATTGAAGCTGGATTATATCATTTTTTCTAATTATTTATCTATATACTCTTAAAATTTGCAATCCCCAAATGATCTTGAATCGCTATATTGTTTTGTCTGTTACATCATATTTATAAAAATCTAACATTTTAAGCTTTTCTTTTTACTTCACAAAATAGTTTCTTTAAACTTAAATAATATTTAATCGTAAATTATTAAGATTTATTGAAGGTTTGTATGCCCGACACTATGCCCAATACCATGCCATTTAATATCTCTCGAGAAGATGCTAGTAAATTATTATATGTGTTCTGCTACTTGGGACTCTGTAGTGTAAATAGTCAAGAGGCTGAAAGATTTAAAGAATTTGTGCAGAGGGAATCATCGATTTTCCAACAGGATAATCCAGAATTTTCAACAAATGTTTCGGAAGCTCAGTCCCACCCAAATCAAGATCTAATCGCAAAACAAAAACTGATTGATAAAGCATTTCAATATACGGCTAATAGCTTATTTCTAACTTCTGTTTTAGCATCAGGAGAATTAGTTGGATCTACTATTTGGGGTATTAGTAAATATGTTACTAAGGATATGATATGGGATACATTAGGTGCCACGACAGTCGCTATTATTTTGCAAAGTGCTGAACTTATAGGTTACAGAGCAGAAACAGAAAAATTATTAGGTGTAGATAAAGGTGAAGAAAAAACAGCAGTTTTTGCAATAAAATTAGGAGGTTTTATTGGTAAGGCTGCTGGTGCAGTTGCAGGTACTGCTTTGTCTTTATTAATTGAAAGTTTTATTATAGGTATAATAGCTGCGGCGCTAGTACCATTCATTACAGGTAGCGGTTTATTTGCTGGTATATTAATTGGTGAGATAATTGGGGCTGCTATTGGAGCTGGTGTAAATAATTTATTTTTTGCTACAATAGGAATAGTGCCTAATCTTATTAAAGGAACAAAAGCAGTAAGTGGTAAATTTACTGAACGTATTAAATATTCGAAACGCATTAAGTCAGAACGAGCGAGAGATATAGAGAATAGTAAAGTTAATACCTCAGACTCAACACAAAATAATATTATTAATCAGACTGCAAGCACAAAAGGCGCTGACACAACACAAGAACGCAAAACCGGCGCCACGACATTGCAGCTGCTTCAATCTAATAAAGCAGCAAATAATACCACAACAGTTGTACCTAATGAACACACAGTGCCACTAGATCTACAAAATAAGATAATGATAAAGAAAGCTTCGGAGCCCTTAAATGTAGAAAAACCAGTTTCCGGCATCTCAAATGATACTGATAACTCTCAGCAAAAAGCTCCGTCTGAGAAAAAAGTAGATACACAAACTAAGAAAGAAGAGGCAATAAAGCAGCCAATAGGGCAGCCAAAAAGAAAACGTTCGTTATCGATGTCTGATTTAAACAAAACATCAAATATCTTAGATAACGGTCCCACAAATCCAGCCCAGAAGTTTTTAAATAACCCGCCGCTTGATTCTCATACTGAAAAAGTAGAAGAAAAGCAGTCCAAAAATCAAGGTACAGCTCAATCACGGAGCTAATAAATCTGCTAAAAACGCATAAAATTTATATTCTATGCGTTTTTAGCGTGTACGTCTGAACTACCAAATGAGGTGAGTTTAGTAATAAAAACCTCGTTAATTAAAAGGTTTCAGAGGCAATATCACAGTAAACATTGCTCCGATGCCGGCACTTTGAACATCAATTCTTCCTCCATGCGCTCTTACAGCTGAGCGGCATAAAGCGAGTCCTACTCCACGTCCTTCTGCTTTATTGTCGCCGCCACCCATTTTAAATGGAGTAAATAAATCATATAATTCATGGCGTGCAATACCTCTTCCTTCATCTTTAACTATTAAAATAGCAGAGTCAATATTGCGTGTAACCCTTACTTCAATAAGACCCTTCTCACTAAATTTAATTGCATTAATCACTAAATTATCTACTACTTGACGCATATAATTTGGGTCTATAGGCACTAATACTTCGGGTTGCAGAGTTAATTTTATATCGATAGGTTTATTATCTAAGTATAACTTACTGCATTTTTTTACTCTTTCAGTGACTAATTCCCCTAGATTCATTGTTTTTCTATTTAATCTCACTTTGTCAATATCTAAAGTAGCTAGGTCAAGCATATTGAGAATCATTGTAGATAAACGCTTTGAATTTTTTAGCACTTCATCAGATAACTCTTTTAGTTGCTCTTTATTCATCTTATCCAAACTATCAGATAACATTTCAGCAAAATTCATTACATTTCCTACTGGAAGGCGTAATTCGTGAGTGACATTATTTAGGATTTTCTGTGAAGTTGCGCCTAATCTTTCAATTTCTTTTTCATGATCAGTCACGCGTTCAGTGTAAAATCCGACCTTATCATTCAAAACATTCATATCCTCAGTCAGATTCTTGATCATTTGCTCCTTATTATCCATTTTATATGATAATATTAAAACTTCATCTTTTAATAACCCAAGTTCAGCTTCGGTCTGGTCAACATATTCTTCAGTGGGTTTAAAGAAAAATATCAATGCTGTAGAAACAAATAAACACGAATATAGTATAAGATGAGCATTATTATCTAGCATTTCGTGTGTTGGAAGTGGCCCTATTAAATTTTTATATACTAATAGCGCGCTACCCATACCAATTGCAATTATAGTCAAAGCGGTCTTCCAACGGCACAGATTAAAGATAATAATTAAGCTCAGAGTAAATACCATAATTTGAATAGTGTGGAATTTGCTCATTAATACAAAAAAAGTAGAACAGAATGCCATATTATAAATCAGGGCAACATGCCACATAATACCAATCAGTAAAGGATGTCTGATCCTATTAGACCACATCATATGTAGACTGAAAAATACCGAAATAATTAACATTATTTGATATAAATATAATGTAAGATTACCATGTTTGCCGAGTAGTTCATACTGCGTTAAATAAATAGTACAAATCGTAGAAATAAAACAAAATACTCCAAAGAAACTATATAGAGATTCACTTCTTGGTGAATTTTGGTATAAAAATTTAGCAATACTGAAAGTAGATATAAATTTCATTAATGAGGTTTTAGTTTGCTTATCTTCACCATCGTCAATTGCTGTTGCAATCCATCCACCCTCTTGTTTAGTACCATAATGTACTATCATCATTACCAAGAAATTCATTAACATTGCGGGAATAATTGGATCAAATCCAATGCGTTTTATTTTCCATATAACTACGGTGAGGAATCCTGCTTCCATTCCCAATAGTACTGTTGTAGTTGTGGTCCTAAAGCCAAGTATAGTAATTAAGAGTGGCACTACTACTATTGGCATATAAAAGGCATTAGCAAATAAAATGATTCCTAATAGATTATCACCCAATAAAGCAAGAAAAATAGAGCCTATACCTATTATTATGGCAAAAACTCTTGCTACAGATAGCTCTCTATTAACACCTATACCAAGTGGTTTGCATATATCATGAGCTGCAAATACTGATGCAATATTAATAAAAGAATCACAGCTTGACAGTGCCATAGCAATCACACCAACTACCACTAACCCTCTAAATCCTACATAAGAATAATTATCAATGATATACGGAATTAACTGCTCTGAATTTAGTTCTGGTTTGAGCGCGTATAACAAAAACCCAATCCATGCTACAGCTATTATGATCAATAATAATAGCAAAGAAGAGATAGAGAAAGCTTCTTTAGCTTGAGTTAAAGTGCTGCCCATAATAATTCTTTGGAAGGCGGCAGATGAAGATGGAATAGAAAAAGATAAAGTTAATAATACCATATCCCAAAATTCATAATGCCGGTAATTTAATACATGTTTTAAATCAAAATGAGGTACAGAAGTTAATGATATTAACTTCAAATTTTCTGTAGAAATTACAGTTTTCCATAATACTATACCTATTAAAGGAATAACCGTACCAAATACCATAAATTGTAATACATCGGTAAAAGTAACAGATCTTATTCCTCCAAATGCTGAGTAAATAGTTACTATAAAACCAGATAATATTACCATTGAGGCAACATTAGTCCCCCAAAAATAACTTAATACATTGCCAAATACTTTATATTGTATAGCTATAAAACCAATAGTTTCTGCTACAGCGCATACAGCTGTAATAATTCTGACATGCTTTCCATAATATCTCCCCATTGAATCTGCAATCGATATATCATCAAAAAATGACTTCATCCTTGGTATAAAATAACGAGACAAAAGCAAAAAAGATAAAGCAAAACCACATGTAGGTAGTAAATCATATAACCCATCACTATGAGTTCTTGATACTCCAACTGTAAATAAACTACCTGTTACAGCAGTAGCGACAATGGTAGATACTAAGGCTGAGGTAGTAAAATTGCGACCGCCTAGAGCATAGTCGCCAATAGTACTAACGCCTCGTCCATAATATAACCCGACTCCTAAGTTAATTGCTAAGAAAATTATAACTATTACAATGTCAATATTAAAGCTCATATTCCCCATAATTAATTAATGTTTAAAACTTAAAATAGAATGATATATAAGTAATTGCAATAACAGATTTTAGCTTTTGTTTAATATTGCTTCTTATATGAAATTAAATCTTTCTATCGAACTCAGTTTGGTACCCTAACTTATTTATTGTTGAATAATAAATCGTTTTAAGTGAATTAAGTGTTGTCCTTAGTTCATAAATATAATTTATAATTAAAATTATATCTTAGAGTTAAGGTAAAATAACTAAATATAAAATGCAAGCGCTAATTTAAGGTTAAAAAGAAATCTATTGATAATCTTCAGGTTGTTTAAATATAGTAATTTGAACTAAATTATCATATTAAGTATAGGGCACTAAGTGTCTGATTAATGTTTTTGCCCCCGCGTTGATTAGTAGGATCTCATTAAAGCATCATTTCTATAGACATTTTTACTAATTTCACTATTAAGTAGCGGGGCTTACAAGTGCAGATTATAGCATTAATAATGCTTTCACTTTAATAACTATATATTGTGAGTACTTAAGGTCAGATAATTTTTATTGATTTTTTACGTATAGAAATATATATTGATTGGTGATAATACATAAAATAAATACAAATAATAATGGCAAGAGTAACAGTCGAAGATTGCAAACGGCAAGTACCTAATCGTTTTGAGTTAGTTATATTAGCAGCACAAAGGGCAAAAAAAATAACTTCCGGTGATCCATTAACGATTGAAAGAGATAATGATAAGGACACTGTAGTATCTTTAAGAGAGATAGCTGCTGGTAGTATTACTGCAGAAAGCTTGCGTGAGACAAAAATTAATATGCTTAGAAAAAATATTACAATAATAGAAGATGAAGATATCACGAATGATGTGACACTCAGTGAAGAACACGAATCTATTGAGATGGCGCCGTTATATGATGATAATATCACTGAAGAAGATCTAGAAATATTCGAAGAAATAGATTTTGAAGAGCCAAAATAATATACAGATGATTTTTATTAATCTATCGCAAAAGGAAGAATTTTTAATTCTTCCTTTTTTTGTCAAATATTATCGAGGCCAGTAAGCCTATTAATAATAACATCATTGTTACAAACAGCGGAATATAAGGCGAAATTTTGATATAATGTGAAACTAAAATCTTCACCGCAATTAATATGAGAATAATAGATAAAGAATATTTGATATATCTAAAACGCTCTACAAGATTTGAAATACAGAAAAATAAAGCACGTAATCCCAAAATTGCAAAAATATTTGAAGTATAAACTATAAAAATATTTTGAGTTACCGCAAAAATTGCAGGTATGCTGTCAATTGCAAACACTAAATCCATAGTTTCGATAGTAATCAAAGATAAAAATAAAGGGGTGACAAAGATTTTACCTTTTTTATATATAAAAAATTTTTCTCCTATAAGTTTATCATGAACGTTAAGACGTTTTGTAAGTAATTTATATAAATAAGAATTGCCAATATGGTGATTTGTATCATTAATATGAATAAGCATTTTTACACCAGTAAAAATTAATAACAAGGCAAAAACGTATAGTAACCAATCAAATTTTTGTAATAATGTTGCGCCACTGAAAATCATTATAGCTCTTAAGATAATCACTCCTATAATTCCCCAGAATAATACACGATGTTGATATTGAGGAGGGATTTTAAAAAATTTGAATATAGTTGCGATCACAAATATATTATCTACAGACATTGATTTTTCTAATAAGAAACCAGTAAAATATTCACTAGAAGCAATTGAGCCAAATCTTTTATTAATCCACAAGCCAAATATACAAGCAATTAATATATAAAAACCACTTAGGGCTAAACTTTTTTTAAAACTAATAACTTCATTATTGCGATTGAAAATACCTAAATCTAAGCTTAATAAAATTACTACAATTGAGAAAAAATAACCCCACTCAGTGGTTGTAACTGCCATATTATTGTAAAAAATTTAGTTTATACTAAAGATAGTAATTCTAGTAAGATTATGTTACAAAAAAATTATCTATATAGTGGCGATTATAATTACCTAAGAGTGTTTTTTTACTTTATTTTTCTAAGAAACATGGGCTTTAGCTTACTAATTCAGCAGTTGCTTGAATTATAGGCAAATTCAGTTGATGTTGAGCTGTAAACTTTCCAAGTAATCTCGCAGAATTTATACCTTCTACTAAAAGTGGGTAATTAACCAAAAATTCTTGCGAATAATTATTGTGATGAAATTCGTAACCAAATTTAGTGTTGCGTGATGTGTGAGAATAACAAGTGAGCACCAGATCACCTACTACGCAGGAAAGTGAAAGTGATTTATACTCGCCGCCCAAATATACGGCAAGAATGCTAATTTCTTTTAATGCTTGGCTAATTAATGCAGCTCTAATATTTTCTCCAGCTCCTTTAGCTTGTAAAATACCACTTTGTATAGCAAATATATTTTTTGCCATACTTGCTATTTGTACAGTGATAATATCTGATGTAGATTCAACTGTTATTTCAGGAGAAGTGATATAATGTACTAGTTTATTTTGAATTTGATGATCTCGAGCAGCAATAGTAATCGCAGTTTCTTTGCCTTCTGCTACTTCTTTAGCGAAATTAGGTCCGTAAATAAATCCAAAGTCATTAGAAATTGTCGATTCAATTTTCTCAGAAAAAAGTTGAATAGGCTGATCGCACATACCTTTTGACGCAACTAATAAAATTGTATTTTGTCTCAAATATGGTTTTAATTCTGAAATAATTGAACAAAAACTATTTGCTGGTGTTGCAATTACTATTATTTCATAATCAAATATGTCAGCAAAATTTGCAGAAGCGATCATATTATTCGGTAATTCTGTATTTGATAAATATCTCTGATTACTATGAGATAGATTTATTTCTTGTGCTATATTAGAGTCTTTTGAATATAGTAACGAGTGGCCAGTGGCGCGTGCAAACATACAAGCAAGCGCAGTTCCCCATGAACCTGCGCCGATAACAGCAAATTTCTTATTCTGCATAAATTTCAGCTTCCATATATTTATCATTATAGTTTATCAATCGAGCTTGTAATAACCTACCGGAACCATAATTCTCTTTCAGATGTACTGGAATAAAATTCTCACTATGAGCAATATTATTATTTTCTACTAATAAAACTATTTCTCTGTTAAGATTTTGTTGGTAGAATTTTGTTAGCTCTTTATCGCCTTCTGCGCGTAAGATCGCAGCTCTCTCTTTTCTGATTTTTAATGGTATTTGTGGCATCCGTGCAGCTGGTGTTCCTGCGCGAGAAGAATAAGGAAAAACGTGCAAATATTGAATACCACTCTCTGATATCAACTTCCTGGTATTTTCAAACATATCATCTGTTTCGGTTGGAAAGCCAGCAATAATATCAGCACCATATGCTACTTCTGGTCTTAATGAACGTAATTTATGACAAAAATCGATCACTTGTTGGCGGTTATGGCGTCTTTTCATACGTTTTAATATCATATTATCTCCAGCTTGCAAGCTAATATGAAAATGTGGCATTAATCTTTTTTCATAAGCCATTAGCTCAAATAATTCATCATCTATTTCTGCAACATCAATTGAAGATAATCTGAGTCTCTGAAGTTCTGGCACTTGAGATAATACTCTTTTAATCATTTGAGCATAAGTCGGGCTTCCTGGTAGATCGGCGCCATAAGAAGTTGCATCCACACCAGTGAAGACTATTTCTTTGAAATCTTGTGCAAGTAATGATCTAATTTGTTGTACAATAGAACCAATTGGCACTGAACGGCTATTACCTCTGCCATAAGGAATAATACAAAATGTACAACGGTGGTTACATCCATTTTGCACTTGTAAAAATGCTCTAGCTCTTCCTTCAAAACTCGTCACTAAATGATTAGCTGTTTCTTTAATCGACATTATGTCATTTACTAAGATTTTTTCGCTGTCGAAATTATAATATTGAGGTGATAATTTTTCTTCATTGCCTAATATTTTATCAACTTCAGGCATCGCAGCAAACATCTCAGGAGTATTTTGTGCTGCACATCCAGTGACAATAATTTTCGTATTTGGATCTGTATTTTTTAATTTACGTATAGCTTGCCTTGCTTGTTTTTCGGCTTCTTTTGTTACTGCGCAAGTGTTGAACACTACAACATTATCTAAATTAGAAGTAGCAAGATTTTGTTTTATAATTTCACTTTCGTAAATATTGAGACGACACCCAAAAGTAATAACTTGTGCATTATCTTTCATAATAAAAATCTCCCTTAAACACGAAACTTGTTGGTCCGGTCATGGTGATATTATCATCTTGTTTCTTCATTAATAAATTTCCAAGTTCAAATAATATTAAAGCTTCATTTTGTACAAAATTAAATTTATTTGCTGCTGCAAAACTTGCTATAGCACCGCTACCGCAAGCATGAGTAAAACCTGTGCCTCTTTCCCAAACGCGTAATTTGATATTGTCCCCCTCTATCTCGGCAAAATTAACATTGATTCCATTAGGAAATAGAGAATGATTTTGGAAATTACGTCCAATGAGTTCTTGATCAAGTGGAGAAATTTTACTAAAAATGACTAAATGAGGATTTGCAACATCTACGCATATTATTTCTTTGGGCTCAATACCGTATTTTTGAGCTAGTGACCATAAATCTATTTGTTGCGGCATCCAATCTTCTACGAAGCTAACAGGGCCCATATTAACAGAAATCATGTCATGACTATAATATTTACAACGTACTTCTCTTCTTCCTACATAAATGGTTATTTCTTTATGCCCACTATTATCAAAAATTAATCTAGATAAACAACGGCTTGCATTCCCGCATGCTAGCGCAAGAGATCCGTCTATGTTAAAAATCTGCATTGTAACTTGATTACCATTTTGATCATAGATAATAAATTGATCGCATCCAATACCAAGTCTTCTATCAGAAATATTAATCGCTAATTCTTGATAAGAGACGTTATCTATTATATTACTCTTTTGAATGATTACAAAATCGTTACCAAGTCCGTGCATTTTTACAAAAGGTATTGATGGGGTATTAGAAGTCATATTTCTTTACGATTTTATTGAAATAACGCAGAAAGAACATTAATTTTCCTGAAAATACTATGCATTTCATATATAGTGAATATAGTAGGAAAATTCTGTAGCCAATTTAGCATTTTACTGAATTTGTTTTGAATAAGCAAAGCTGATAATATATATTATAAAGTAATTTTTTACAAATAATAAAATATTTACATTTATAGTGCTTCTGATATGAACCATGAAATTTTGCAGCTTTTATCTAGGTTAATAAGCTTTCAATCAGAAACGCCTAAAGGGAGAGATGTATTGGAATTTATAGAAAAATATTTAAATAATTTAGGCTTTGAATGTATCATAAAAGATTTTGGTCCGAATTTAGAAGTATCGAATCTATATGCAACATATGGTAATCACAGCCCAAATATATGTTTTGCTGGGCACGTAGATGTGGTGCCACCAGGTGAGAAAAATTTATGGCAGTTTGATCCATATTTGATGACAATCCAAAATAATAAGGTATATGGGCGCGGAATAGTTGATATGAAAGGTGCAATTGCCTGCGCTTTATCCGCAGCTAAACATTTTACTACCAGGGAATTTAATGGTTCTATTAGTTTCTTGCTTACTACAGATGAGGAAGGTGATGGTAAATATGGTTTGCAAGAAATGTTACAATATATTTCAAACGATTATCCGCCAATTGATTTTTGTATATTAGGTGAACCTACTTCAGAAAACAAGGTAGGCGACATGATAAAAATTGGCAGACGTGGTAGTATTAATTTTGATGTATTAATTAGGGGTAAGCAAGGTCATGTAGCTTATCCAAATCTGGTTATTAATCCTACTAGAGAGTTAGCATCAATTTTAAAAAATTTATATGAATTGAAATTAGATGCAGGGAATAAATATTTCGCAGCATCTAATTTAGAAATAACTTCAGTGAATACTAGCTCAGATATAAGTAATGTGGTGCCGGAAAGTTGCCAAATAAAATTTAATATACGATTTAATAATTTACATACACCAGACAGTTTAGTAATTCTAATCAAGCAGATAGTACAAGATCATTGTAAAGCATCTACTTCTTTATCTTATACATGTTCATCTTTGCCATTTATCCAAGAAATTTCTCAAGAAATGCAAGAATGTAAAAAACTTATTCAAGACATATGTAATGTTGAGTCTGAATTTAGTACTACAGGTGGGACATCAGATGCAAGATTTATTCATCAATATTGTCCAGTTATAGAATTAGGTCTTAAATCGGATATGGCTCATAAAATTGACGAAAATTGTAAAATTTCCGATTTACAAAAATTATATGATGTGTATATTGTTCTTCTAGCTAAATTTCTAAAAGCAAATTAGTGTGATATCCTTAAAGTAAGTAGTAAAAATTTTGCCTAAAAGCTTAAATAAAAGCTTGTATTTCAGGAGACAGAGTTATAGACTTACTTCGAAAAAGGAACTTCTTATGTGGTAAATTATTAGGCAATAGTAATTTACTTTCAGATGCGGGTGTGGCGGAACTGGTAGACGCACTAGATTTAGGTTCTAGCGCTGCAAGGCGTGGGGGTTCAAGTCCCTCCATCCGTACCAATTTGATAAATAGTCCTTAATTTAGTTAATAAAATAACAAAAACTTATAATTTGCTATGAACATAACAGAAATTAGTAGTGATCAAAACACTTATCATGCACATATCACTATTCCAAGCGCTCATGTCGCAGACAAAATTAATCATAAACTCATAGATATCTCTAAAACTGCAAAAATGGATGGTTTTAGAGTGGGTAAAGTTCCATTCTCAGTAATTGAAAAAAAATATAGCGCTTCAGTTAGGGGTGAGATCATAAAAGAAATGGTTGAATCAGCAATTCAAAAAGTAATTGATGATAAAAAATTAAATATTTTATTAGATCCGCAAATTGAAGATTTTAAAGCAGAAGATAAGCAGGATATAGAATTTACAGCAAAATTTGATCTGATGCCTGAAATCAAAATACCAAATTTGAGTGATATTTCTCTAGAAAAGCCAGTTATAAAGGTTACTAAAAAAGATATAGATGAAAGACTTCAAAAAATCGCTGAATATTCACAAAGTTTTGAAAAAGAAAAAGATGGTGCAGCTGCAAAAGGTGACCAAGTAACTTTGGATGCGGTCGGCTATGTAGATGGTGTCGCTTTTGAAGGTGGTAAATTAAATGCACATAAATTAATCTTGGGTAGTAAAGCATTTGTAGATAATTTTGAGGATCAATTAATTGGTGCTAAAGTTGGGGATGAAATATTAGTCAAAGTAAAGTTTCCAGAAAATTATTCGGCAAAAAATTTAGCTGGTAAATTGGCAGAATTTCAGGTGCAAATTTTGGCAATTCATAGTCCTACAAAAGTTAAAATAGACGATGAACTTGCTCAAAAATTAAAATTTGGTACACTTAAAGAATTGTGTACTAAAATAGAAGAAGAAATAACGCGTCAGTATGAAGAACCAATTCGCGTTGTCATGAAAATGAAATTATTTGATGAGCTTGAGAAATTAATATCATTTGTAGCACCAAAAGCTTTATTAGAAAAAGAATTAAATGTTCTTCAATCTCAGAAAGAATATTTAGTTTCAGATGATGCAAAATTGAAAAATATGTCTGAAACAGAACTGAAAGATTATTTTACTCAAATTGCTAAAAGACGTGTTAATATTGGTTTATTACTCACAGAATATGCTAAGGTAAAAAAAATCAGTATTACTGAAGAAGATTTAAGAGAAGTGATATTGCAACAAGTAAGGCATTATCCAGGTCAAGAGATGCAAATCATTGAATATTATCAAAAAAATCAAGAGGCAGTCGCCTATCTCAAAGGACCAGCATTAGAAGAAAAAGCTGTAAAAAATATCTTTGATAATGAAATTAAACTCACAGAAAAAGTTTATACTAGAGAAGAGTTAGAAAATTTACTATCTCAACATGATGAGAATAAAACGTAATAAACGCTGACAAAAAAGCTCTAAATTATTAGAATTTGGAGCTTTTTTGCTTATAATAATATTTAATTTTGTCTAGGTCATAATATCACTTGTATAATCAATAA
>JACKKP010000001.1:110000-373871 GCA_024236375.1 Rickettsiaceae bacterium
TATGATTCCTATGTAGCTGAAATAGAATCAAGATTTGAAGAGCCAAGAACTCCTATGACTACTGTAGAAATAAGTGATATATACTATCGATTAGGTAAGGCACTAGGTAAATTACATGATATAGGAATAAATAATAATATTCATTTGGTACACAGCGACCTTCATGAAAATAATATTTTTATATCTGCTAATAGTGTGCAATTTATAGATAATTCTATGTCGGTTATAGGTATACACGAACCAGACAATACATCTAATATCTCTTTGGTAAATGACTTAGAGGATATTGTTGAAGAGTGCTTTGATATAATTTTCTGTGATAAAGATGAAAGTTTGAATATAATACGTGAATGTGTAACTTCTTTCTTTAAGGGTTATATTAATTCTTTTGAAAATAAAATAGCCTGTGTTGAATATTTAAAAACATCCTTTACACAACAGAGTTTATGGGCAAATATAGAAATTGCAGATACTGAGAATTTTTTCAGTCAATTAGATAGTATCATAGACTCTATTGCAAACCTAGAGAAATTTGATGATAATTGTACAATTCCAGAATTATGCGGCGATATTTTGAATCAAACAGAGATAAGTGAATAAAACTATAAATCTATTATTTGTGCTATATTGTCTAGTGCAATATACTTCTAATGAGTTTTGAGATGGACCTAAATATTTGTGTATGTTACAATCTCTATAATGACTGAAAATAGTTAGTGACTTTCACTACATATTAGTTATCAATTACCTTATACCAACCATTTTCCGTCATACATTGTTCAAATACATACTCTCTTGGAGTTGAATTAGCATCTTGAGTTTCTTGCTGAGTATAAGGTACAAGTACTTTTTGTGTATGAGAACTAGACATGGTTCCATTAACATTTTTTGTTGCATATTTACTGTCTATGTCTATTTTATGATGTTTTATTACATTGATAGTATATAAATTAGCTGGAAACCTTTCATAAGCATAAATTTTACAATTCCTACTATCACGTTCTAGCAACTCATAAGGTTTTACATCACTCACCCATTTCCATTTAGGTCCTATACAAGAAGATAATATTATTGATGTTGTTATTATTAATAATAATTTATACACGACAATGTCAATCAAAATGTTAATTTACAATCAATAAATAACTAAATATTTAGTTTAAGTCAAGCATTTTAAACTTTCGTAATAATATATCATTTAGCCGATTATTAAAATCATCTATTAATTTTTGTCGTTTAATTCTGCACCACTCATCAAGCTGTCTTCAATGTCTTCAGTTGAGTTCTCTGGATGCAAATATTTTTCAGCAAATTTTGGTTTGTAATGATGTATCATAAAATATTCTAGTTCTTTCCTAGGCAAATTACTTCTAAGTTTTGATACAGCTAATATGCTAATATCATCAAATATTCCACTTTCTAGTAATAACTTTAAATGATTGAGATGAATGAAATCAGTTTGATTTAAAGCTAGTTTTATTAAATTCGTGTCATTAATAAAATCTATTTTATCTAAAGCTAATCTAATTAATTCACCATCTATATTAGGTAATTGTAATAAATTATCTAAGTGCCAGCTTTCTAATTTGTCAATTTTACTAATACATAATTTTAATATTTCTGGCTGATTATAACCATTGCAAAGTAATGATTGTAAATGCCAACTAAATAATTTGTTAACTTTTTTTATAGCACTAAAAATTATTTCTTGCCCAGGATGAAGTGCTAAAAGTTCCGTGACATTCCATTCTTCTATTCGCTGAGTTTTTTCTATAGCCAATTTTATATTTTCTGATGTAATATTTGGAATGGCAAAGATTTGTTGTAAATTATAAGAAAATAACACCTTAATTTTGCTAATAGCTAAATTAATTAGTTCTTGATCATTTTTTACTAATTCTAACACTTCAGATAATCTATATTCATCGAGTGATATAAGTTTTTCTAAAATATTTTTTGTAAGATTAAGATCTATATAATCCAATTTACTAAGTGTTTCTAAAAGATAATCTGAAATATAATCAGTAGCGTTAATAGACTGAATAACAAGTTTTTTATTTTCTGGAAATAAAGTAATAATCTGTTCTAAATTATGAGAATATAAAACTTTTTTAGCTTTTATGGACAATTCTAATGTCTTTAAATCAATATCAGGCAATTTAATGATTGCAGTAAAAATATCGTCGTCAATTTCACAATTATTTTCTAATAAATATGTTATGGTAAAAAAATCTTTTTGTTTTATAGCTTTAAGAAAAAAGGGGCGCCAATATTTTCTATTGATCATGAAATATTACTAAAAATCTGGATCTGAATAATAAGTAGGTGGTAATAAACCAGGTATTCGGTCTTCTAATATTAATCTTACAGAAGGGCGAGATTTCATCAGCGCGTACCATTCTTTAATATAAGCCCAACGGTCCCAACTTATTTCACCAAAATAATCAATAATGGATATATGAGAAGTAGCTACAATATCAGCACAAGTAATTTGTTCGCCTACTAAATACAAGTTATTTTGTAAGATTTTTTCTAGTAATTTAAAATGCTGTACAAGATTATTTTTGGCAATTCTTAAAAACTCTGCTTTCGGTTCGCTCAATTTGGTAATGGGTTTTATAACTTTTTCATCTACTATGACTTTACTCACTTCACGATAGAATTTGTCATTAAACCAAACAACCTGTTGTCTTATATTGTTTCTGATTTCGACATTATTAGGCATTAAAAAAAAATTTTCTACCTTTTCATGTAAAAATTCGATAATAGGGTAAGGGCCAATTATTGCTTTACAATCGGTCATTTCTAAAATTGGCAATATACCAAAGGGGCTCTTTGTTAGAAGTTCTTCTCTTCTCAACCAATAATCTTCACGTTTAAGAGTATAAATAGCCCCTATCTCGGATAATAAAACTCTTATTTGACGAGATAAAGGGCATAATTGATGATGTATTAAATTACATGTAAGCATTTATTACTGCATTATACAGATACTGTTGTTGAAGTGTCGTCATCCCCTATGACGGTGGCGTCTTCTTGTTCATGCTTGTCATCAGGGTTATATACTAATACATTATTATCGTCTGTAGTTGAAACTGTCACATAAGTTTCAACAGGGCTATATAATGACACCTTACCCTTGTGAAGGGTTAATGATGAACCATTATTAAAATTAGAAAATTTATAATTTTGTGCACAATAATTGAATTGTAATGTGTTTGTCTCAAACGAGAACGTTACATTCTTTAAATTGTTAATTTGTCCCTCAGCTTTAATGGTAAAAAAGTTACCTGGTTCATATTCTATATGTATAGATCCTTTTGAATTTAATAATTGTATTATTATAGGAGATGGTATTATAAATTGACTATTGTTAGTATTACTTTGGATAAGTTTACAAATATTTGCATGACTTAATATACCACGTTGATTTATTTCATTTATTATATTCCTAGGTGACATAATTTTACCCATTTTTATGTTAATAACAAAGATGGTCTATAAGCCGGATTCTGTACTAAAAACATCATATGTTCTTAGTTGCAGTTATTTATCTAGGATAAGTGTTACCACTTACCTCAAGCGACCTACCCGTGACTTATCCATAGACAGATTGAAGAATAAATTCTTCATAGTCACCTATTTGATCTTGCTCCCAGTGGGGTTTACATACGCGATTTTTGTCACCAAAAATCCGGTGCGCTCTTACCACACCATTTCACCCTTACCATAAAATATGGCGGTATAATTTCTGTTGCACTTTCCCTAAGAATAGTTTTATCTATTCTTGCTGGACGTTATCCAGCACTGAGTCTATGTGGAGTCCAGACTTTCCTCATACTTTTAGCTTAAAGAAAACCAAAAATATGCAAACTGCACGACCATCTTGTGACAGAATTTTAATTGATAATAAAAAAAAGTCAAATATAAAGTGTAATTATCTTAAATGAATCTTAAACTTTGTATATTTCTTAATAAAATCGCATCTTTTATCATGAAGGTATATTAGGTTTAGTGATAATAAATTTTAGTATTTATTTTAGATAATTTATTATTTTAATAGCTGTATCAATTAACATATATTTTCTTCTTGATCCTCTGAAGAGTGACCTGATAGTGTAGATTCTGATGAAAGTTCAGTATTTAGTACAATTTTATCATGATTATTAAATATTATAGTTGTTATAGTCTGTTGTTCAAAATTTATCTTTGTTCGTTGTGTTGAGTGAGATTTTTTAATTATTTTAGAGGGTTTACTAAATATATTATTGATTATCTTATTATTTTTATTAAATTTTGTCATTAGTATTAACTGTAATTAAATTATATTCATAAATATTGATGTGTTAGGAAGTTATCCATTGATAATTATCAGTACTGTCAAATAATTTACGTAAGAAAGTATTATTTAGATGGTGGCTAGTTTTATAACCATGTAAATCAAATATAAAATTACCGCCACAAGTAAATAAGTCACCTATTAGATCTAGTAATTTATGACGAGCAAACTCATTATTGTATCTCACTCCTTCTGGATTCATAATTCTTTTATCATCAATACCTATAGTATTCTCCAGAGATGCCCCCTTTGCTAAACCCATTTTTTGTAGCATTTCTAAATCTTTGAGAAAACCAAAAGTACGTGCATTTGCTATCTCCTGTAAAAAAATCTCTTGTCCAGTACAAGAATGATTTTGTTTACCAATCGCAACATGAGCAAAATCAATATCTACTTCTAATCTCAGTTGTTCCGATGGTTTTGCAATTATCTTACACTCTCCCTCTGTAACCTGAATCTCGCGTAAAAGTTTTAGTGTTTTTTTGGGACTTTCTTGTTTTTGGATACCTACTTGTTGAATAATTTCAACAAATGATTGGCTGCTTCCGTCCATAATTGGTACTTCTTCATTATCAATTTCTATGATTATATTATCTATATTATTTCCCCAAAGTGCAGCCATTAAATGTTCTATAGTTGATACTTTGACATTATGTGTATTTTGAATTGTAGTAGATAATTTAGTGTCGCACACATTCAAATAATGTGCTTTAATTTTGTTATCTTCACTTAAATCGGTTCTTACAAATATAATACCATTATCTGCTGGTGCAGGCTTAAAGGTAAGAGTAGTCGTTTTATTAGAATGAACACCATGACCTGAACATCTAATAATTTCTGAAATAGTTTTTTGCATATTATTAAAATTAAGTTTAATTTAAATTGATATTACAATTATGAATATAAACAGACAAGTATTAATTTATACCTAAAACAAATTTACCTTAATCAATTAGATCTACAAAATTTTCTTTAATAGTTTTAATACCATTTTGTTCAAAAGCAATATCTAAATTATCCCCATTACGTTTAATAATTACACCATAGCCAAATTTAGGATGTGATACTCTTTTACCAAGGGATTTCATATTAGGATCTAGTTTGACTTTAGGAATATTACTAGGTTGTATAGAAAAATTATGTTGAGTTCCTAAATAATTAATATTTGAGGTAGGGGTATAGATTGCGCATATATCTTGAGGAATTTCTTGTAGAAAGCGTGATGGTATACAATTTATAAAATCATTAAACAATCTACGATTTTGTGCATAAGTAATATATAAATCCTTTTTTGCACGAGTTATACCTACATAGGCTATCCTTCTTTCTTCTTCTAATCCTTTGCCTTCTTCCTCGTTTAATGCTTTTTGATGTGGAAAAATATTTTCTTCCCAGCCAGGTAAAAATACTAAATCAAATTCTAAACCTTTGGAAGCATGTAGGGTCATTATTTTTATAGTACCACCAAAATCAGTTTGTAGACTATCATTATCCATCACTAGACTCGCATGTTCAATGAATTCATGTATTTCATCAAATTCTTCAATAGCCCTAAGTAATTCATTGATATTTTCAATGCGGCTACGTGATTCCTCGGTTTTTTGTTGTTTATAAGACAATAGATAGCCGGATTCTTCTAAAATGAATTTCGTCACTTCAGCAGCTGAGTTATTTTGATATTTTATATTTGCGTCTTCAATTAATTTGATAAATTGTAATAATACTGATTGTGATTTTCCTCTAAGAGTGCCTTGTGTAATAAGCGTTTTAAGAGATTCAAAAAGCGATAAATTATTTTCTGATGCAAAATCTTTAATTTTTCGTAAAGTGATGCCTCCAATCGATCTTTTGGGTATATTAATTATACGCTCAAAAGCTAGACTATCATTTTTATTCAATGCTAAACGAATATAAGCAAGTGTATCTCTTATTTCCATCCTCTCATAAAACCGCAATCCACCTATAATTTGGTAAGGTAGTGCATTTGCAATGAAAATCTCTTCAAAAATCCTAGTTTGAAAACCGGCTCTAACTAAAACTGCTATCTGACTTGCTTTATATTGATAATTGTTACAAGCCTTCATTATCTCTGTAGCAATAAATCTTCCTTCTTCTTTGTCGTTCCAGCAAGAAACAATTTTAATTTTTTCCCCTTCGGCTTGTTCAGTCCAAAGACTTTTATTATGACGATTTTTGTTATTAGAGATGATTTGGGCAGCAGCTGATAAGATATAAGAAGTAGATCGATAATTCTGTTCAAGTTTAATAATTTGAGCTTCAGGAAAATCATATTCAAAGCGTAAAATATTTTTCACTTCAGCGCCTCGCCAGCTATAAATAGATTGATCGTCATCTCCTACACAGCATATATTTTTATATTTGCTTGCTAACATTCGGGTCCATACATATTGAACAGCATTAGTATCTTGATACTCATCAATTAAAATATATTGAAATTTATTTTGGTAATATTCTAAAATCTCAGGATTTTTAATCAAAAGTTGGTTGCAATAAATGAGCAAATCACCAAAATCTACTACATTTGATTCGTGCATTCTTTGTTGATAAATATTATATAAAATTTTAGCAATATTATGAGCGGGAGATTTGATATCAGGTGAGCTGATAGAGGCGCTCAGTAACCCCTGATCTTTCCAACGGGATATGAGACCATGTAGTATTTTGGGGGGATATTGTTTTATATCAATATTTTGTTCCGTTGCAATATCTTTTATTAACTTTATTTGTTCAGTTTGGTCGATAATAGAAAAATTACTATTAATACCAATATCTAATAAATGGCTATGTGATCTTAAAATTTTGGTGGCTATTGAATGAAACGTTCCAATATTTAATCCATCAGAATGGATCATGGATTTTACCCGTTCTTGCATTTCTTTTGCAGCTTTATTAGTGAATGTAACGGCTAATATATTATGAGCAGCTGCTAAACCATTTTCTATAATATATGCTATTCGATGAGTTAATACTCGGGTTTTGCCAGTGCCTGCGCCCGCTAAGACCAAAAGCGGTCCTTGTGTATTCACAACGGCTTCAATCTGTTTAGGATTCAGAGAATGTAATAAAGGACTCATCTATAATATGTTCTATTTTACTCATATACTAATATCGAATATACGTAATATCTTCTTATTCGGATAGCTAAATTTTATATTGCGGCCTGATAAATCTGTCAAAAATAAATTTATTTATAAAAATTAAATATGAATTTTTTATTTTATTAAATACTATCTGGGTAATTTTAATAATTAAACTAGTTAGAATAATAGTATAAATTATATCTGCCGGGTAATGCATTGCTAAAGTGATCCTAGATAATATTGCTAGGAGAGCTAGTAAGTAAAATGATATTCTATATTGCCATTTGAAATTTACCGGAAAGTAATACATAGAAATAAGTGCAATACCAGTATGGGCGCTTGGGAAAGAAGATAAACATCTTTCTTTTGTAGTATCTAATATTGTATAAAATAAAGATTGTTCAAGGGAACAATATGGACGTGGCATGTTAGCGGTAAATTTAATTATTGTAAAGGTAAGAACTAAAACAGTGTAACAAGTACCAATGTTGAGTAGTAAATTTATAGATGTATGAAATTGCTCAAAATTATACTTTTCTTTTAACAAATTATAGCAATAAATCAGGCAAATTAGAATATAAATAATTGCAAAACTATAAATAGAAAAAAGATGACTAATTATTTTGAGAACATAAGGAAAATCACCAGTGTTGTTATTAACAAAATTATTAACAAAAACAAAAATTGTTTTGTTCCAATCGGCTAGATTGTATAAATTATTATAATCCATTGTTACTGTCTGATATCATTTTAGATGATTAATATAATTATTATTATGAATTTAATTCGGTACGTCACCAATAAAATTAAAATTTTTATGATTTTAAAGTGTATAATGCAAATTATTTACCATAAGACAAAGTCCTTGCAATAAGATAAAAAATTAGTTATAGTTGCTAAAATTTTTGTAAATATTAGACTTTAATTTCTCAATAGTCTAATATAAATAATTTCTTAAGATAATTCAAAATAAAGAAAATTAAATGCCTACAAATAATCAATTGGTTAGATTTGGTAGAAAATCTAAGGTAAGAAAAAGTAAATCTCCGGCGTTGAGATCTAATCCTTTTTTAAAAGGGGTGTGTGTAATAGTAAAAACAGTAACTCCGAAAAAACCTAACTCTGCTATGCGTAAAATAGCTCGAGTTAGACTCAGTAATAAGGAGTACGTGAACGCATACATACCCGGAGAGGGTCATAACTTGCAGGAGCACTCAGCAGTTTTGGTTAGGGGTGGTAGGGTGCCCGATCTTCCTGGTGTAAAATATCATATAGTTCGTGGTGCTTTGGATACTCAAGGTGTTAAAGGTCGTAAGCAAGGTAGATCGCTGTACGGTACTTCATTGAAAGGTGGAAAATAAATAATTATATTTTAAATTGATAGGTTAACTTAATGTCTAGACGTCATGCGGCTGTAAAAAGGGAAATTGCTCCTGATGCAAAATATAATAGCGTTTTGCTCTCTAAATTCATTAATAATATTATGAAAGAGGGGAAAAAAGCTTTAGCTGAAAAAATAGTTTATGGTGCTTTTGAAAAATTAGAACAAAAGCAAGGATTGGATCCGTATAAAATTTTTACTGATTCTATGCAAAACGTAAAGCCTTATTTAGAGGTGAAATCAGTGAGAGTGGGTGGTGCTAATTATCAGGTTCCATCTCCTGTAGATGAAAGAAGAGGTTATGCTTTAGCAATTAGATGGATTATTGCTGCCGCTGTGAAACGCTCTGGTAGAACTATGACTGATAAATTAGCTGACGAATTATTTGATGCAGCAAATAATAGGGGTTCATCTATTAAAAAACGTGAAGATACCCATAAAATGGCAGAAGCTAATAAGGCATTCGCGCATTTTGCTCAAAGATCATAAAGAAGGATTATCATGTTAAATAACAATTTATCAAATGTACGTAATATCGGTATCTGTGCTCATATTGATGCTGGTAAAACTACTACTACCGAACGTATATTATATTATACAGGTAAGTCTCACAACATAGGAGAGGTGCACGAAGGTGGTGCTACTATGGATTGGATGGAGCAGGAGCAAGAAAGAGGTATTACTATTACTTCTGCTGCTACAACTTGTTTTTGGCAGGGGAAAAAAATTAATATTATTGATACTCCAGGTCACGTAGATTTTACTATTGAAGTAGAAAGATCTCTCAAGGTTCTAGATGGTGCTATTACAGTATTTGATGGTGTGGCTGGGGTAGAGCCTCAATCGGAAACCGTGTGGAGGCAAGCTGATAAATATGGTGTTCCGAGAATGTGTTTTGTAAATAAAATGGACAGAGATGGGGCAAATTTTTATCGTTGTGTATCCATGATTTCTGATCGTTTGGGAGCAAATCCATTAGTGATACAGCTACCAGTTGGAGTTGAAAAGGATTTCAGGGGTATAATAGATTTAGTTAAAATGAAAGCAGTGATCTGGTCTGGTGGTGACTTAGGTGCAAGTTTTGATTATGAAGAAATCCCTCAAGAATTAGTTGCCGAAGCTAAAAAATATAGAGAAAAATTATTAGAAACTGCCGTAGAAGTTGATGATGAATTATGTGAAAAATACTTAAGCGGTGAAGAATTGTCAGAAGACGAAATTAAACGTTGTATTAGGAAAGGTACAATTAACGGTAATTTTGTTGCGGTAATGTGTGGTACTGCTTTTAAAAACAAAGGTGTACAGCCTTTGTTGGATGCTGTGGTAGATTATTTACCTTCTCCTATCGATGTTCCTCCTATTAAGGCTATTGATTCAAAAACAAGTGAAGAAATAAAAGTACAAAATGATATAAATGCGCCTTTTTCAGGTTTAGCGTTTAAAATTATGACGGATCCTTATGTGGGTTCTTTAACTTTTGTTAGAATCTATTCTGGTAAATTACAAGCTGGTTCTGGAGTGGTGAATGTAGTAAAGAATCAAAAAGAACGTGTAGGTCGTATGTTACTTATGCATGCGAATAATCGTGAAGATATTAAGGAGGCGGTAGCGGGTGATATCATAGCAATTGCTGGTCTTAAGAATACTACTACTGGTGACACTTTATGTGAGCCTGGTTATAATGTGATATTAGAACGAATGGATTTCCCAGAGCCTGTTATACAATTAGCAGTAGAGCCAAAATCAACTGCTGATCAAGAGAAAATGGGTATAGCACTATCAAAATTAGCCTCAGAAGATCCGTCTTTAAGAGTGTTTACAGATGAAAGTGGTCAAACTAATATTGCTGGAATGGGTGAGCTTCATTTAGAGATTATTGTTGATCGAATGAAACGAGAATTTAAAGTAGAAGCTAATATTGGTGCACCTGAAGTAGCTTATCGTGAGACTATTACTAGTGCTACTGATATTGATTACACTCATAAGAAACAATCTGGTGGAGCTGGTCAATTCGCTAGAGTAAAAATTAAATTTGAGCCTGGTGAGACTGGTAGTGGTTTTGTATTTGAAAGTAAGATTGTAGGTGGGTCTATACCTAAAGAATTTATTCCCGGTGTCGAGAAAGGGTTGCAAAATATCATGAATACAGGTGTGGTTGCGGGTTACCCAGTGATTGATTTTAAAGCCACATTAGTAGATGGAGCATTCCATGATGTCGACTCTAGTGTGTTAGCGTTTGAAATAGCTGCTAAAGCTGCCTTTAGAGAAGGTATGGCCAAGGCTAATCCGAAATTACTTGAACCTATAATGAAGGTTGAAGTGGTGACTCCAGAAGATTATATGGGGGATATTATTGGTGACTTGAATAGTAGACGAGGTTCAATTCAGAGTATGGAGCCGAGATCAAATGCGCAAGTAATTACTGCTCATGTACCCTTATCGGAGATGTTTGGTTATGTGAATACTTTAAGATCTATGTCTCAAGGGCGTGCGCAATATAGTATGGAATTTGACCATTATGCTCAAGTACCTCAACATGTTGTGGACGAAATATTAAAAAAACAAAAGTAATCAATATATCTAAAAATAAATATTGATTGTCTTGGCCAAATATGATAGGAGTGTAGCTCAATTGGTAGAGCGCCGGTCTCCAAAACCGGAGGTTGCGGGTTCGATGCCTGTCACTCCTGCCATGTAATAGTAGTAGTGCCAAATATAAGTAATAAATAATATATGATAAAAATAGGAGAAATAATAAAATTTTTTGATCAGGTGAAACAAGAGGCAAAAAAAATCACTTGGCCTGATAAAAAAGATTTAATGACTTCTGGGTCTATAGTTATTGTATCAGTTTTGATTTTTAGCTTGATAACGATGCTTTTAGACTATACTATACATAACTTCGTGGATTTTTTATTAAATATTGGTAAGTAGTTAAATATATTAAGTATTAAGTATGAGTAAGTGGTATGTCCTTTATACGGTTTCTGGATCAGAAAAAAAAGTAAAAAGGATGATTGAGGAACAAGTAGAAAAAAATCAAATGTCACATGACATTCAAGAAATTGTTGTTCCTGTGGTGGAAATGCCTGAAATAAAAAGAGGCAAAAAAGTTATCACTGAAAAAAAGATTATGTCTGGCTATATGTTGATTAAAATGAATATGACAGATGCATCTTGGCACTTAGTAAAATCTGTAGCTGGTACTGTTGGTTTTTTAGGTAGTAAAACTACTCCTCATCCATTAACGGAAGAAGAAGCAAAATCCATGTTTGCTCAGTTGCAAGTGCAAGCTAAGACAGCAAGTGAGTCAAGTATTTATAGTCCTGGTGATAAGGTAACAGTGATAGATGGACCTTTTGATACGTTCTCTGGTGTTGTAGAAGAAGTAGATGTTGTGAATCAGTCTGTCAAAGTGCTATTTTTAATTTTTGGTAAAGCGACGCCAATAGAATTAAATTTTACTCAAATAAAAAAAGAACAATAAAGTAATTAGAGATAAGTCATGGCAAAGAAAATAACAGGTTATATCAAACTGACTATCAAGGCAGGAAAAGCTAATCCATCACCCCCAGTAGGTCCAGCACTTGGTCAAAAAGGTGTTAATATCATGAACTTCTGTAAAGAATTTAACGCTGCTACAGCCTCATTTGAAGCTGATATGCCTGTTCCAGTGGTTATAACAGTATATGCTGACAAGAGTTTTACTTTTGAAACAAAAACTCCTCCAGCTTCTTTCTTTTTAAAGAAATATGCAAATATTTCCAAAGGTTCTGGTTTAACCAAGAAAGAAGGATTTGTAGGGAAAGTGACTATGGATGATTGTAGAGCTATTGCAAAAATAAAAATGCAAGACCTCAATGCAAATGACTTAGAAGCTGGTGCAAAAATTATCAGGGGTTCTGCTGAATCCATGGGTATTGAAGTAGTATAAAGCGAAATTTAGATAAGATTATGGGTAAAAAACTAGAAGCTATAAAGCAAAAATTAGATAAAAATAAAATTTTTTCACTGCAGGAAGCTATTGCATCAATCAAGGATAATAAAGTTGCTAATTTTGATGAAACTTTAGATATTGCTATAAAATTAGGTGTAGATCCAAGGCACTCTGATCAAATGGTAAGAGGTATTGTGTCTCTCCCTTCGGGTCTTGGTAAAGCTGTAAGAGTAGCTGTAATTTGTAAAGACGATAAAGCGGCAGATGCTAAGTCACAAGGTGCTGACATAATAGGTTCTTTGGATGTTATAGAAGCAATTAAAGCTGGTAAGGTAGATTTTGATGTTTGCATCGCTACTCCTGATATGATGGGTATGATTGGTCAAGTAGCGCGTATATTAGGTCCTAAAGGATTGATGCCAAATCCGAAATTGGGAACAGTTACTACTGATATTGCTACTGCAGTTAAAAATGCAAAAAGTGGGCAGGTAGAATATCGAGTTGAAAAAGCAGGTATCGTGCATGCTGGACTTGGCAAAATATCATTTTCTGTTGAAGATTTGATAGCTAATGTAAAAGCATTTATTGACTCTGTCGTAAAAGCAAAACCTAGCGGAGCAAAAGGCGTCTATTTGAGAAAAATCACTATGTCTTCTACTATGGGGGTTGCTCATAAGATTGATTTATCAACAGTTTTATAAACAAATTGAAGAGAGAAAACAGTGTCAAAGTCTAAAAAAAAATCTTGTATAGAAGAGTTAGAGAAAATTTATTCTGAGTCTCGTTCTATAATTGTAACTCATTATCATGGTTTGACGGTAGAAGATGTAACTAAATTGCGTCGTTCTTTAAAAGAAAAAGGAGCCGAATTTAAAGTAGTTAAAAATACTCTAGTAAATATAGCTGCTAATAATTCGAATACAACACATGATAAAAATATGTATGCTGGACCAACGGCAATAGCTTATTCTCGTGATGAGATTGCTGCCGCTAAATGTGTGGTTGAATTTACAAAAACTAACGATAAACTTAAAATAGTTGGTGGTTTAGTAAATCATTCTTTGGTCAATGTCCAAACTATTAGTCATTTAGCTAATTTACCTTCTATGGATGAACTAAGAGGGAAGTTAATTGGATTAATACAAGCTCCAGCATCAAAATTAGCAAGAGTAATTCAAACTCCTGCTGGTACATTGGCAAGAGTTTTTAAAGCTTATGCTGATAAATAATAGATATTTAATATTAAACTAAAGGAAAAGAACTATGGCAAATATAGAAAAACTTGCAGAAGAATTATCATTATTAACAGTGCTCGAAGCAGCAGACCTTTCAAAATTATTAGAAGAAAAATGGGGTGTCTCAGCTGCTGCGCCTGTTGCTGCTATGGCTGCTCCTACCGCAGCGGCGGCAGTAGCTGAAGAAAAAACAGAATTTGATGTGATCTTAGCTAGTGTAGGTGAGCAAAAAATTAATGTGATTAAAGTAGTAAGAGCTATTACTGGTCTTGGTTTAAAAGAAGCCAAAGATTTAGTAGATGGCGCGCCTTCACCAATTAAGCAAGCTGTATCAAAAGCTGATGCTGATAAAATGAAAGCTGAATTAGAGGAAGCTGGTGCAAAAGTAGAAATAAAATAATTTTTATATTTCGTTACATTTTAGCAATCAAGGGTAGAATACTTAAATAATCAATAATGTGTTAAAAAGTTTTCTGCCCAAAATTAATAATTTTGTTATACAGCAACATTATACATTAAAAAATATCTGGAGACTCTATGCTTGAATCCTTACACACCAGTAAGCGACTTAGAAAAAATTTCGGTCAAATTAATTCTGTAGCAACTATACCAAGTCTTATTGAGATTCAAAAACAATCTTACAATAATCATTTTTTGCAATTAAATATTGCTGATAATCAAAGAAAAAATATAGGTCTACAAAATGTTCTAAATTCTATTTTTCCTATTAGGGATAGTTCTAATAGTTCTGTTTTAGAATTTGTAAGATATAGATTTGATGCGCCTAAATTCGATGTTGAAGAATGCATCCAAAGGGGCTTGAGTTATGTAGCTAGTTTAAGAGTAACACTCAGACTCAGTGTATGGGATAATGATGAATTAACGGGTGCAAAAGAGATCAGGGGTATCAAAGAACAGGAAGTATATATTGGTGATGTACCTTTCATGACAGATAATGCTACCTTTGTTATTAATGGTACAGAACGCGTGATAGTATCACAAATGCATAGGTCTCCAGGGGGATTTTTCTATCATGATGAAGGAAAAGTACATTCTTCTGGTAAATTTTTATATTCTGCTAGAATTATTCCTTATCGTGGTTCTTGGTTAGATTTTGAGTTCGATGCAAAAGATATAATATTCTTTAGGATTGATAGAAAAAGGAAATTGCCAGTATCTACTTTACTTTACGCCCTTGGTATGAGTAGACAAGAAATTTTAGATACTTATTATGATAAAGAAAAGCATCTCATATCTAAAGATGGCTGGATAAAAGATTTTAGTCTTGATAATGTGATTATTAGAAGATTAACTACAGATTTAGTTAATGCAGATACTAAAGAAATATTGCTTGATGCCGGCCAAAAAATTACCCCGCGTTTAGCAAAAAAATTCATTGAAAATGGTTTAAAGCGTATTTTAATTCAAGATGATGAGTTAGTGGGACATTATCTTGCTCAAGATATCATCGATATTGAAAGTGGTGAAGTATTGGTCAAATCAGGAGAACAAATCACTGAAGATATAGTAAAAGCCATTAGATCAGCCCAAATAAAAGAAATTTTTACACTTAAAATTCCTTTTCAGACTCAAGCATATATTCGTAATACAATTGAATCTGATAAAAATTATAATTATGATTCGGCATTAATAGATATATTTAGGGTGTTAAGACCAGGCGAACCTCCAACAGTTGAAGCTGGCGAAATTATGCTTAAAGGTCTATTTTTTGATGAAGCGAGATATGATTTATCAGTAGTTGGTAGAATTAAGCTGAATTCTAGATTAAATATTAATGAGCCAGAAGAAAATACTTGTTTGTCGCATGAAGATATAAAAGCGATGATCAGATTATTAGTGGAAATAAAAGATGGCAAAGGATCTATTGATGATATAGATCACCTAGGTAATAGAAGAGTAAGGTCTGTCGGAGAATTAGTAGAAAATCAGTTTCGTATTGGTTTAGTCCGCATGGAAAAAGCCATTATTGAGAGAATGGGTGCAGTAGAAATAGATACTGTTATGCCTCAAGATTTGATTAATTCAAAAGTTCTAACTTCGGTTGTTAAAGAGTTTTTCAGCATTTCACAATTATCTCAATTTATGGATCAAACAAATCCGTTATCTGAGATAACCCATAAAAGAAGATTATCTGCGTTAGGCCCAGGAGGGGTAAGTCGTGATAGAGTTGGTTTTGAAGTACGTGATGTGCATCCTACTCATTATGGACGTATATGCCCTATTGAAACTCCAGAAGGGCAGAATATAGGGCTAATTAACTCAATGTCTACTTATGCCAGGGTGAATAAATATGGTTTTATCGAAAGTCCATATAGAAAAGTAAAAGATGGATATGTGACTGATGAAGTAGTATATTTATCTGCTATTGATGAAGCGAAATATAAGATTGCACAAGCTGACATGAAAATTGCTTCTGATGGGCGTATTGAATCAGAGCTTGTTAGTTGTCGTTTTGAAACGGGGAATTTTGTTTCTGTTTCCCCCCAAGAGGTGGATTATGTCGATGTGACGCCTATGCAAGTAGTATCTGTTGCTGCATCACTAATTCCATTTTTAGAAAATGATGATGCTAACCGTGCTTTGATGGGATCTAACATGCAACGTCAAGCTGTTCCATTAATTTCTACAGAAGCGCCATTTGTTGGTACTGGTATTGAAGGTGTAGTAGCAAAAGATTCAGGTGCTGCAGTAATTGCAGCGCATAGCGGAATAGTTGTAGAAGTAGATTCAGAAAGAATAGTAATTCAATCCTCGGTTCGTAAAGAAAAAGGTGCGCCAGAGGTAGATATTTATAATTTAATGAAATATCGTAAATCAAACCACAATACTTGTATCAATCAAAAACCACTAGTACATGTTGGTCAAACTGTGGCATCAGGTGAAATTATTGCTGATGGTCCAGCGATTGATAAAGGTGAAATAGCATTAGGAAGAAACATGCTAGTAGCTTTTATCCCATGGCGTGGTTATAATTTCGAGGATTCAATATTAGTTTCAGAAAGAATTGTAAAAGATGATGTATTTACTTCTATCCATATTGAAGAATTTGAAGTTGTAGCACGTGATACTAGGTTGGGACCTGAGGAGATCACACGTGATATGCCAAATGTAAGTGATGAAGCGTTGCGTCATTTAGATGAAGTCGGAATAGTTCATGTTGGGGCAGAAATCAAAGCTGGTGACATTTTAGTGGGTAAAGTAACTCCTAAAAGCGAATCTCCAATTACTCCTGAAGAAAAATTACTTAGAGCAATTTTTGGAGAAAAAGCTTCCGATGTCAGAGATAGTTCTTTATATGCACCTCCAGGAGTATCAGGAACTGTAGTTGAGGTACGTATCTTATCGCGCAGAGGTGTAGAAAAAGATGAGCGTGCAATTGCAATCGAAAAGCAGCAAATAGAAAAATTTTCTAAAGATAGAGATGATGAAATCAGAATTATTGATAAATTCGTTTTTATGCGTTTACGCAAAATGCTTTTAGATCAAGTGATTGTGAGTGGCCCTAAATCTGTAAAGGCTGGACAAAAGATTGATCACAAATTATTAGAATCTCTTTCTCAAGGTCAATATTGGCAGTTAATTGTTGAGGATGAAAAGATTATGAGTGAAATTGCTCAGATCAAGCAACAATATGACGAAAAGAAAGATCAGCTTAATAAGAATTTTAATAGTAAAGTTGAAAAATTGCAAAGTGGCGATGATTTGCCTCAAGGAGCATTGAAAGTCGTAAAAGTTTATATTGCTACTAAGCATAAACTTCAACCAGGTGATAAAATGGCTGGTCGTCACGGTAATAAAGGTGTAATATCACGTATTATGCCTGAAGAAGATATGCCATTTTTAGAAGATGGAACCGTAATAGATGTTGTGCTCAATCCATTAGGTCTACCTTCTCGAATGAATGTAGGACAAATTCTAGAAACACACCTTGGTTGGGCTGCTAAACAGCTTGGTAACAAGGTGGGTGAGATGTTAGAACAATATAGTAATAATGAAATTGATGTCGACTCTATCAAAGATTTTGTTAAAAAGATTTATAATAAAGAAAATCTCATTAAAGATATTGATAATACCTCTAAAGAGGAATTTTTAGAATTTTGTAACAATATTAAAGCTGGAGTGCATTTTGCTACACCGGTTTTTGATGGAGCAAAAGTAGAAGGTGTCAAATCAATGTTAAAATTAGCTGATCAAGATGAATCTGGTCAGATTAGATTGATCGATGGTAGAACAGGTGAATATTTTGATCGTTATGTTACAGTAGGATATAAATATATACTTAAACTTCATCATTTAGTTGATAATAAGATCCACGCAAGGTCTATAGGTCCTTATAGCTTAGTAACGCAGCAACCACTTGGTGGTAAATCCCACTTTGGAGGTCAGCGTTTTGGAGAAATGGAGGTGTGGGCATTGGAAGCATATGGTGCAGCCTTTACATTACAAGAATTATTAACTGTTAAATCTGATGACGTTAATGGTCGAATAAAAATGTATGAAAATATAGTAAAAGGTAATCATAATTTTACTGCTGGCGTACCTGAGTCATTTAATGTAATGATTAAAGAATTCAGATCACTATGTTTGAACGTCCAATTAGAAGAGAATAAATAAACTTATTCTCTAGCTTTTTGTTGAAAGTTTTTAATAATGCACTATTTTGCATTAAAAATGAGTTTATTTTGAGGAAAATTCATTATGTCACAAATAAATTTTTATGGTCAATTGAGTAATGCTCAACAATTTGATCAAATTAAAATTAATATTGCAAGTCCGGAACAAGTACGTTCTTGGTCTTATGGTGAAGTGCTAAAGCCTGAGACTATAAATTATAGAACATTTAAACCAGAAAAAGATGGTTTGTTTTGTGCAAAAATTTTCGGTCCTGTAAAAGATTTTGAATGTTTATGTGGAAAATATAAGCGTATGAAATATAGGGGGGTGACTTGTGAAAAATGTGGTGTAGAGGTTACTACTTCAAAAGTAAGACGCGAACGCATGGGGCATATTGAACTTGCTGCGCCAGTAGCTCATATATGGTTTTTGAAATCTCTTCCATCGCGGATTAGCACGTTGCTTGATATGACGATGAAAGATTTAGAAAAAATATTATATTTCGAAAATTATGTTGTAATAGAGCCAGGTGTCACTTCTATTCAAAAGGGTGATCTTTTATCAGAAGATGGTTATTTAAAAGTTAGGGACGAATATGGCTTTGTAGCAATGATCGGTGCTGAAGTAGTACAAAAAATGCTTTCTGAACTTGATTTGCATGAGTTAAAAGATCAATTAAAAGGCGAATTAAACGATACTTCTTCTGAAACAAAAAGAAAGAAAATTATAAAACGATTAAGACTTGTAGAGGATTTTATTGCTTCGGGAAATAAGCCTGAATGGATGGTAATGAATGTACTACCTGTGATTCCTCCTGAAATTAGACCATTAGTAATGCTCGATGGTGGTAGATTTGCTACCTCTGATTTAAACGAATTATATAGAAGGGTAATTAATCGTAATAACCGTCTTAGAAGATTGATGGAACTAAAAGCTCCAGACATTATCATACGTAATGAAAAGCGTATGTTGCAAGAATCTGTAGATGCTTTATTTGATAATGGCAGACGCGGTAAAGTAGTTAAAAACGCTAATAAGCGCCCATTCAAGTCACTAAGTGATATGTTAAAGGGTAAGCAAGGACGTTTCCGTCAGAATTTGTTGGGTAAAAGGGTAGATTATTCAGGTCGTTCTGTAATTGTGGTTGGCCCTGAGATGAAGTTACATCAATGCGGATTGCCGAAAAAAATGGCACTCGAATTATTCAAACCATTTGTGTATGCAAAATTAGAATTATTTGGTATTGCGACTACTATTAAAGCAGCGAAAAAAATAGTTGAATCTGAAAAAACAGAAGTTTGGGACATATTAGAAGAAGTAATTAGAGAACATCCAGTATTACTCAATCGTGCTCCAACTTTACACCGTTTAGGTATTCAGGCTTTTGAGCCATTACTGATTGAAGGTAAAGCAATCCAACTTCATCCATTAGTATGTGAGGCTTTTAATGCTGACTTTGATGGTGATACCATGTCTGTTCATGTGCCTTTATCTTTAGAAGCTCAGCTTGAAGCTCGAGTGTTAATGATGTCAACAAATAATATTTTGAATCCTGCAAATGGTAAACCAATTATTTCTGCAGATAAAGATATAGTGCTTGGATTATATTATCTAACTCTTGCCTTAGATAATGATCCAGGTGAAGGCATGGTATTTGATAATGTTCAGGAAATAGAGTTTGCATTATTTGAGAAAGTAATCACTTTACATGCAAAAATAAAATATAGAGTTCCTTTGCTTAATTCAGATGGAGAGTTTGTATCTAATATAATTGATACTACACCAGGACGGGTAATTCTATCCCAGTTGTTACCTAAGGGTAATCAACTAGATTTTAGGCTCATCAATAAAGAAATGACTAAGAAAAATATTACTAGTGCAATAGATTCTGTCTATCGTTATTGCGGACAAAAAGCTACTGTAATATTTGCTGATCAGTTAATGGCGTTAGGTTTTAAATATGCTTGTAGCTCAGGTATATCGTTTGGTATGGACGATATGATAGTGCCTAAGAATAAAGCGCAATTTATTGCAGAAACGGATGAATTAGTAAATGAATTTGAGCAGCAATATTTAGAAGGACTTATTACTTATGGAGAAAAATTTAATAAAGTAGTTGATGCATGGACTGCATGTACCGACAAAGTAGCAACACATATGATGGAAGAAATAGCAGTGTCTTCAACGCATTTAGCTGCAAATAATCAACAAAAACTCAACTCAATTCATATGATGGCACTGTCTGGTGCAAGAGGATCGGCAGCACAGATTAAGCAGCTTGCTGGTATGAGGGGGTTAATGACCAAGCCATCAGGGGAAATTATTGAAACTCCAATCAAATCCAACTTTAAGGAAGGTTTGACTGTACGTGAATATTTTAACTCAACTCATGGTGCTCGTAAAGGTTTGGCGGATACAGCTTTAAAAACAGCTAACTCTGGTTATTTAACTAGAAAATTAGTAGATGTTGCTCAAGATTGTATCATTGTTGAGGAAGATTGTGGCACCACTAATGGTATAGAAATAGAAGCAATAATTGAAGGTGGGGAAATTATTGTTTCACTTGCTGAGCAAATCTTAGGTAGAACTTCCGCTATAGATGTAGTGCATCCAGTAAGTAATAAAGTTATTGTTGGTTCCGGAGAATTAATTAATGAAGAAAAATTAGACGAAATTGAAGCTGCAGGATTAGATTTAATTAAGATTAGATCGGTTTTAACTTGTGACACTAGAAAAGGTGTTTGCGCTCGTTGTTACGGACGTGATTTATCTTCTGGAATGATGGTATCAATAGGTGAAGCAATTGGTGTAATTGCTGCCCAATCTATTGGTGAGCCTGGTACCCAGTTGACTATGAGAACATTCCATATTGGCGGAGCTGCAACTAAAGGAACAGAAATATCTTCTGTAGAAAGTTCATATGATGCAGTCGTTAAGATCAAGGGCAAGAATTTGGTAACAAATTCTCAAGGAGCAAAAATTGTGATGAGTCGTGCTTGTGAGATATTACTTCTAGACGATAAAGGTAACGAAAAATCAAGTTCTAAAGTGCCTTATGGTGCAAAATTACTTACTGATGATGGAGAAAAAGTTAAAAAAGGACAAAAATTAGCAGAATGGGATCCTTATACATTACCAATTATCACTGAAAAAACTGGTAAGGTAGTATTTAAGGATATGGTAGAAGATTTGTCTATTCGTACTATCATTGATGATGTAACAGGAATATCTAATAAAATTATTATTGAATCAAAGCAATATTCAAGGGGTGCAGAATTACGTCCTAGAATACAATTAGTAGATGCACAAGGCAAACCTGTAGAACTTTCGACTGGTTTTGAAGTAAAACATTACCTGCCAGTTGGAGCGGTTTTAAGTATTGAAGATGGACAAGAAGTTAATGCGGGTGATATTTTAGCCCGTATACCTCGTGAATCTACTAAAACTCGTGATATTACAGGAGGATTACCTCGTGTGGTAGAATTAGTAGAAGCGCGTAAGCCTAAAGATAGTGCTATAATAGCTGAAACAGAAGGCAGGGTAGAATTTGGCAAAGATTATAAATCAAAAAGGAGAGTTATTTTACATCCTAGTGATGGAACTAGCCCAATTGAATATGTAATCACTAAAGGAAAGCACGTTGTAGTAAATGAAGGTGATTATGTGAAACGTGGTGATATGATTATAGATGGTAATCCAGTGTTACAAGATATACTTAAAGTAATGGGTATTGAAGCACTTGCCAAATATATGATTTCAGAAATCCAAGCGGTTTATAGATTACAAGGTGTGCGTATCGATGATAAACACATTGAAGTGATTATTAGCAGAATGTTGCAAAAAGTAGAAATCATTGATGCTGGTGATAGTGATCTGTTAGAAGGTAAGCAATTAGATTTATCTGAAATATTAGAAATAAATGATAAATTAGCAAATAATAATGCAAAGCTTGTTTTATATGAGCCTGTTTTACAAGGTATTACAAAAGCTTCATTACAAACTAATTCGTTTATCTCCGCTGCTTCTTTCCAAGAAACTACAAAAGTTTTAACTGAAGCTGCTGTTGCTGGTAAAATAGATTATCTCCAAGGTCTTAAAGAAAACGTTATAGTAGGTAGATTAGTACCTACTGGCACAGGTTTTCATATGGGAATATTAAGAAAAAAAGCGGCTGAAAGAGATAAGCAAGAATTAATGCATCAGCAAAATAATGGAGACTCAGAGACTTTGGGTATAGCGCAATAAAATTTTTACTGTTAAACATAAGAGGTTAAGATTAATGAACCTCTTATGTCTTATAAGATAGATTAAGTAACTGTTATAAAAATTTTTGTACTTTGATTTGATTAGTATACAAGAACTATTTGTATAAAATAATTCTTGCAAATAAATGTTGAATTTGTATACTGTAGACCTAATTATATGCATAAATCATTTATTTGATTATATGCATCACAACTTAATGTAAAATAATACTAGTTATTACTTAAGTTTAGATAATAACTATAATTTTGATATAGAGTGGGATATAATGCCTAAGATGAAAACGCACTCTGGTGCAAAAAAAAGGTTTAAAGTAGTTGCTTCTGGGAAAGTTAAAGCTACTCAAGCTGGTAAGCAGCACTTTTTAAGAAGACGTACAAAAGCTCAGTTGCGAAACCTTAGAGGAACAACAATGCTGTCTGACTCAGACGCAAAAAGGCTGAAAAAACTATTTCTGCCTAATGGTGCATAAGTTAATAAAATTTAAAATAGATAAAATCAGATGACACGTGCAAAATCCGGATTAGTATCAAAAAAACGCCATAAAAAAATTATAAAGATGGCAAAAGGCTATCGTGGGAGAGCTAAAAATTGTTTTAGAATAGCTATTGAAAAAGTAGAAAAAGGCTTGCAATACGCCTATCGTGATCGTAGAAATCGTAAGCGTGATTTTAGAGCATTGTGGGTGCAACGAATTAATGCTGCAGCAAGACTTTATGGTATGGTATATTCTACCTTAATTGGTGGTATGAAACAATTAGGAATTGAAGTGGATAGGAAAATTTTAGCAGAATTAGCTGTTAATAATCCTACAAGTTTTGCACAAATCGTAGAACAAGTAAAGCAGCAGGCCGCTTAAATTACCTTATTAGGTCTATTTGTTTATTAATAATAAATTCTAAATAGACCTTGTACAAATTCTTAAAGCTTTTCCAATATATCCTTAAGAAAAATCGAGTATTATAATTAACATTATAATCATATATCAAACTCTTAATTAAATCAGATAATCTGTAATAACACATATTATAAGTAATTTACTTTATAGTTACTATGGCATTGTTAACAAAATAATTTGAATAATTTAGCGATAGCAAGAGCTATGAAGCTAAGGAAAGAGTGATCCATTTTATCAAATCTCATAGCGATCCTCTTATTTTCCTTTAATCTACCAAAGAAGCGCTCAATGATATTACGTTTTTTGTATAGTTTAACGTCATAAAAATCTTCAGGAGTTAATACGGAATCCTCTGGTAAATAAACTCCTTTAAATGGTATTACAGGAGTCACTCCGTGTGATTTAATAATACTCCTAACATTTGCAGTGTCGTACCCCTTGTCGGCCACAAGGTATTTTATTTTATCCCACGGCAGTTCTTGGTTAAGCTCTTCAAAGCTTTTACAATCTTGTCTTTGCGCTGGAAACAGTTTACAAGCTACAACCGAGTGGTCACTAATTGCAACGTGCATAGTTGTGCCTAAACCCTTTCTTCCTCTACCGGTCGCTTGTGCTCCTCTCTTTTTTTAAAGCGCCTCCCCCATGTCTGTGCAACGGCACAATTGAACCATCAACGAAGATTATATCTATCGCTATCTCTTTAAGGCTTTGCAAATAATATAATAACTTCCAAAAGAACCCTTTCTCACTCCATCTTTTATATCTGGTATAAATCGTATGCCAATTGCCATATTCCTCAGGTAGATCTCTCCATGATACACCAGTCCTTAAAATATATAGCACTCCACAAAAAAAATTGTAATTACTCACTTTCGTAGGTCTACCTAGTTTTTGTTTCGCTTCCTCTAAAAATGGCTCTATTAACTCCTTGAATCTCCCTTCTTTTATTGGATATTTTCTCTCTTCTCTCATAATTGAATCCTCTCTATTGTTCAATTAGCATACCACTTCTCCTATACTTTTAAAATTATTTTGTTAACAATGCCATAGTCATTTACAATAGAGTATTGCATTTAAAGAAAAAGAAATTGCTTGATGTGTAAGTCTTCCATGTAAGATAAATATTGGTTGACCCAGCGTTTGAGATTAGCACAAAGCTTTTTCTCTTATTCACACCTCAGCAATACTTTATTGTAAAGAACTATCTAGTTCTTATTTAAGAACAAAGTGACTCTAATTTAACTCGCCCTTAGGTGTTGGTTAGAATTAACTGGTAAATTTTGTGCGCTCCATTGTATAATACCTCCTTTAAGATTATATAAATTATGTAATGGAGTATTTTCTTGCAGGAGTTGGCATGCGCGCATTGAACGAACTCCAACTGCGCATTGTAATATTATTTTTGTGTTTGTGGAGATATTTAATTTATCTATTTCAGTTAACAGACATGACAAGGGAATATTAATTGCTCCATCAATACAATTACTAAGAAATTCATATGGTTCTCGTACATCGATTAAAAGGATACGTTCATTCTTCAACCATTGATATAAAACTTCTGGAGTAATTTCTCTTATGATATTAGTCATTTTTATATTTCTAAGGCTGATCTATATAATTCTAATATAGCTTCCTCTTCTGCTAATGAATTTTTGTCTTTCTTTTTCAAGCGTAATACTTGTTTCATAATTTTAGTATCAAAACCATTAGCCTTTGCCTCATCGTAAATCTGCTTAATATCCTCTGCGATATCGGCTTTGTCACTTTCTAATCTCTCAATTTTTGTAATATATTGTTTTAAAACATCTGCGGCTATGACGTTGCTCATTAATTTCCAATTTTAATTAATTTCCTATTATTATATCAATTTAATTACGATTTTAAATAAAAATAAAATACTTGCATTAATCACATTCTTTATCCATTATATAACCATAAGTTAATTGTTGTATTTTCTTGAATTGTATATGTTATATGATATAGCGGGGTCTTTATTTTGGATTTGTGTTGCATTTATTTTAATCTACTTAATTCTAAGGTTGTATCACTGTAAGAAAACAATCGATAAAAAAAATGTGGAATTAGTTAAGTACTATCTAGATACAAAATTTATTTGTAAGTATTTACTAGAAAGTTTAACAACTTCTGATTCAAATAAATTTTGTACTCAATTTATGAACAAAATAATAGAATATTATTATTTAGATGATATTATCATTATAGATTCATTAGATATGCCAAATATTGAAACACAAACTGTACTACGTAAAGAAATTATAGGTTATATCAGGAACAATATTGAACTAATTGCATTTGAGCTCAGAATTAAAAATTTAGCAAAATTTCAATTTGATTTAGGAGAGAAAAAATTCAACATTCATATATCTAGAATATTGACTGCAGATGATTCTAATAGTTTCGTAGTATGTGTAGAAAAATATCCTTCGTTACTTGCACCTCAAGAGAGAAATAGTCTAGAAAATAGTATTAATCTGCTAAAAAATAGGTTATTTTACAATTAATTTTTGTAATTAAGATATTTGAAATGAACAAGACAATATTAGGTAAAGAGACTAATTATTCTTTTCACTATGATAGTAATTTACTTTTTCCAATACCACGAAAATTAGCTAGAGACAAAATGAACTGGAGTGCTCATTTAGAGAAAAATTTTCATGGGATAGATATTTGGAATTGTTATGAAATGTCATGGCTTGCACAAAATGGATTACCGCAAGTGAGAATTTTAAGATTATATATTGATGCTAGTTCACCAAATATTGTAGAGTCAAAATCTCTCAAGCTTTACTTGACTTCATTCAGTAATGATAAATTTGATGATCAAGCCTCAGTGCTGAATATAATAAAAAATGATTTAAGTAAATTAGTTGATACCGAGGTTAAAGTAGTTTTAATGCCGCTTAATGCAGTTAATGGTGATAAAATTCATTTTTTTAAAGGGCAGAATATAGATAATGTAGTTGATATAGAAATAAAAGATTATAATGTGAATAAAGAGCTACTTAGTATCAAAAGCGATGCTATTATTAGCGAAGAATTATATTCTAATTTACTAAAATCTAATTGTTTAGTCACTAATCAACCAGACTGGGCATCAATTTATATTAAATATAAAGGTAAACAAATCGATCATGTGGGTTTACTAAAGTATATTATTTCTTTCAGAAACCATAACGAATTTCACGAGCAATGCATAGAGCGTATTTTTATTGATATAATGGACAAATGTATGCCTGAAGAATTAACAATTTATGCGAAATACACAAGGCGTGGTGGAATTGATATTAATCCTTATCGTACTAATATACAATATAGTATTAATGATATAGATCAAACTCGGGATATAAGGCAATAACAATAAATGAGTTCCTAAGAATTTATAATAAAAATAGAGAATGTAGTAATTAATTTTCTCTATATACTTAGCTAAATTTTTGCCCGAAAAAATCATATTGTGCATCTGTACCTGCCATATAAGAATTTTCATTAACATCATCAAAAAGATTCGCTGAATTTCCTTTGCTCTCTTCATCTGTGACATTGATATTTTGATTATTCTCATAGCCTGGTCTTGTATGGTAGTAATAATCTTGTATACGAGGAAAAACTGGCGATACTGCAAGCTCCTCTTCGCTAGTAACTTCGGTTGATGTTGATATCTCATCTTCGTCATTATCATTATTACGATTGTAATTATAACTTACTTCAGGAGGTACAACTAATTGATTTCCTTCAGAAGATATAGTGGTATTATTTATTTCGTTAAGTGGGGTTGATTTATTACGTTTACTGAGTTGGCTATAATCATCATTAACCCATGTTATAGCTGGATTAAAAAATCCTATTCTTCTTTCCATAGTGCAGTTATTGATGTTATCAGCAGATCGACAAAGAGGCTTATATGGTTTTATTGTATTATAATAGTCAGCAATTCCTGTAGTAGATTGTGACAAAAGATTACGAAGAGAGTTTTGCTCAGAAGTAACTGGTGCTGTGACTTGATTCAAAATATTATTTACTTTGGTTGAGGAAAGTTGGTAAGTGAAATTACCTTCATCATCGCGGGATAATCTACAATTTGGTGGCAATATTGCTGTATTTTTTTGTTGTGATTTTTCACAAGGTTTTCTTTCCTCTTCCTTCTCAAAAAACTTAAACATATTTTTCATATAAGTAATTTATTTGTGTGCTGGATAATAGCATAACTATGCAATTAGTTGAACTATTTGTTATAAAAAGATCTTATTAAACAATGCGATGATTTAGTTATGTGATAAAAGTAAAAAAAACTTGTTTCTCTTACAATATTTTTATCTTAATTCAAAATTTGGATTAATTTCAGAAAAACAATCATCTTGATCTGTATAGTTTTCTTTATCAATATGTAAATCTAATATATTAAAATATATATCTTTGGGATTATAAATTAGTTGTCTTATCTCAATAGGTGTATGTGTATTATGCCCAAGCATGGAAATGTCCTCTGAGGCTAATATTTCTAGGTGTAATTTATTTCGTTGGTATTGGTTTATTAAGAAAGCAGCATTTGATTTGTGACTATAATTGACTAATTCAAGAATATGAAAATTATGTAATGCTTTGATATAATTAGATAAAGTAATTTCAAGATTAGTATTTGCTGTTTCAAAATTAGGATGTATAGAATTTATTCTTGTGCAAAACTCAATTAATTGTTGCTCCGTGATTTCCAATGGATATAAATTTAAACCATTATTGTTGCGTATTACAAAAGCATGTCCATTATCGCTCCTTGCACAATAATGTTGTATATATTTTTCTAAATCATTTATAAAACTGTCAATAATATTGAGTTGAATAATGTGAGTAGTAGCCTCCCAAAAGAGGTATGGGACAATTGTGTCAGAATGTGTTGTCAGACAATCAGGCATATAAAGGTATATAAATTAAAAATTTAATTATAGATATTGCAATAATAATTAGTGAATAATGTTTGGTCAATTAAAAGTTGATAAGTTAATAATAGATTTTAATTGTTAATAGATAAAAGTCTTATAAAGATTTCTTAATATTACTTATAAATTTATAAATCTCACTTCTGTTAAATACCCCTTGATATTTAGAAGCTAAATTATCTGTAGTACTGCGCACTGATTGGTTTTGCGTTAGCAATAACCTAACTTCTGATTCTATATCATCTAGTTTGATTTGTTCTAAGTATCCTGAAATTATTAATATTATTTCTCCTTTAGGAGGTGTGTTAGTATAAAATTCAATTAAATTAGATAAATTATCAGTGTTTGAGGATTGAAATAATTTTGTGAGCTCACGTGAGACATTTGCTTGGCGGTTTCCCAATATTTCTAATGCAATTTGCAAACTATGTAAGAGTCGAGATGGTGATTCATAAAAAATTAAGCTGTGTTCTATAGTTTTTAGTTTTTCGAAAATATTGGTTTTTGCTATCCTGGTTTTGGGTAAAAAGCCATGAAAGAAAAATTTATCAGTAGGTAGGCCAGATAATGTTATAGCAGCAATAGCTGAGCATGGTCCTGGAATAACATCTAAGTGAACGCCATTTTGTTTAAGTTTGCGTACTAATTTATATCCAGGATCAGATATTAAAGGAGTACCTGCGTCTGATATAAGACCTATAGATTTACCAGATAAGATTTTTTGCTCAATGAAATCAAGAAAATGCTCATCAATATTATCATGATATAGTTTTAGAGTTGCGCTAATATTATGTTTTGCTAGTAATTTATGTGTTACTCTGGTATCTTCACATAGTATTAGGTCGCATTTACCTAAGACCTCTAAAGCGCGCAGAGTAATATCTGCTAGGTTGCCAATTGGTGTTGAAATAATATAAAGACCTGGTTTTAACTGCATTATTTGTAATTATATTTTGATTATATGTGTATTATAAAGAAAAAATTTTTTAACTTCATCTATTCTTTAATTTGTTTAACTCTTGTTACCTCATGCGCAAGTAATGAACTACAGCAAAAGTCCAAGCCAGTCAAGGAATCTAGTTATACTGAAATAGCTATTTTGTTACCAATTACTGGGCCCGAATCTGAAAAAATTAAAGAATATGTATCAATGATTAGGGCTGGTCTAAATGATGGTGCAAACACTAAAATACGTTTAGGTATTTATGACTCTGCAACGCCTGCAATATTAAATAAGTCACTAGAAGTTATTTTTGAGCGTGGCACAGATATAATCATTGGTCCAATCTATAGTGCACCGACAAAAATAGTAGCAGAGAAAGTCTCTGGTAAAGGTGTATTAGTATTTTCCTTATCAAATAATCCAGCAATTGTGACGGAACAGACTTATGTGTTTGGGCATGCGCCGATGAAACAATTACAATTATTGCTGAATTATGCATTGGATCAAAATTATGATAATTATATAACACTAATGCCAGAGGATGAATGGTCTAACAAAACTAATCAGATTCTTTCTGAAGTGATATCAAGTAGAGGTAAAAAATTACTTAAAACAGAATTTTATAATATTAAAGATACGGAATCAATGACTTCTACGGTAACTAAATTATCAGAGTTAGTTGATGATTTATTACAAAATAACTCAAATAAACCAGTAATTATTCTTTCAGATGAAGGAGATTCTTTGGATCAATTATTGTCTATATTAACGTTACATGGTATAGATAAAAAAGCTTATTTAATGAGTGATAACAGAATCAATGTTAGTCCAGATAATCAAGTAGAGGTTATTTACACTGGTTCTATTGTTATCACAAGAAATAATTTCTTTACCTTAGCTAAGGGTATAGGTATAGAAAAACTATCTTTTATGCATCTTTTATCGTATGATATAGGAAGAATTATTGGTGAGAATATAGGAGATGTTTATAATCGTCAGGAATTTATTGCAAGATTAAATCTACCTGTGTTATTTAAAGGAGTTTCTGGGGATACATATTTTCTTGAACATATTGCACAAAGACACTATCAAATTATTAAAAAAGAAGCTAATATATATAAAGAACTACAAGTAGATGAATTAGACCAAAATTTGGCGAAATATGATAATAGATGAGAAAATAGTTAAAAATTATGCATATTCACTCTATGAATTAGCGGGTGAGCAAAAAAATCAACTAACAATATTGCAAAATTTGCAATTATTACAGAATATATTAAATCAACATACTGATCTTGTAGAAGCATTAATTTCGCCTTTGATTGTGCCTCAAACAAAAATTAGAATAATTAATACTATTAATCAAAGAATAGAGTTACAAGAATTAGTAATAAATTTTCTGAGTGTGTTGGTCAAAAATAATCGAATTAGTTTACTTGAATCGATAATTGATACTTTTGAAAAATACTATAAGGCAAGCCACGATATTAAAATAGCGCAAATTGATGCTGCATCTAAAGTGACTAAAACTGAGCAAGCAATTATTAAAGATTATCTCGAAAAGCAATTTAATACTAAATTTGACTTAAAGATTAAAATTAATCATCGATTAATTGGTGGTATAAGAGTCAATTATGGTAGTACTTTAATCGATTTATCTTTGCTCGGGGCATTGAGTAAGATCCATAGAAAATTACAAAATGCTTAAAAATAAAAAATGTAATTTTTATTTAGCTAATATTGAGTTTTATAAATAAATTCTATAATATTTATAGGTTACAAGTTATCAGATTACAAATTAGACATCAAAGAGTTTATAAAGATGAGTTTTAATCCGTCAGAAATATCAGAAATTTTAAAACATGAAATTAATGATATTAAACAGTTAGGTAAGTTAGAAGAAGTTGGTTATGTAATTACCGTTGGGGATGGAGTAGCCAGAGTTCATGGTATGGAGCAAGTGAAAGCTGGAGAAATGGTTGAATTTGAATCAGGTGTCAAAGGATTGGCTTTGAACTTAGAAGAGAATTTAGTTGGCGTAGTAATTATGGGTGATGACTCTATGGTGCGTCAAGGAGATAAAGTTTCTTGCACTGGTGAAATATTACAGACACCTGTAGGACCGGAAATGATAGGTCGAGTTGTAGATGCTTTAGGCCGTCCTATAGATGGTAAAGGTGAGATTAAAACAAAAAAGAGTCGTCAGATCGAAACGCAAGCGCCTGGTATTATAGCGCGTAAAAGTGTACATGAACCTCTGCAAACAGGAATAAAATCTATTGATGCTCTAATTCCTATTGGTAGAGGTCAGAGAGAGCTAATTATAGGAGACCGTCAGACAGGTAAAACTGCTATTGCAATTGATACTATCATTAATCAGAAGAATGCGCATTTAAAAGGCAATGACAGTGAAAAAGTTTATTGTATATACGTTGCTATTGGTCAAAAAAGATCTACTGTTGCACAGATTGTTAAACGTTTACAAGATAGTGGTGCGATGGAATATACAATTGTTGTAGCTGCAACTGCTTCAGATAGTGCATCTATGCAATATTTATCTCCATATACAGGCTGTGCAATTGGAGAATATTTCAGAGATAATTCTATGCATGCTTTAATAATTTATGATGATCTTACTAAACATGCTATTGCTTATAGACAAATTTCCCTTTTACTAAGAAGGCCTCCAGGCCGGGAAGCATATCCTGGTGATGTATTTTATCTACATTCGAGGCTTTTGGAGAGAGCAGCAAAACTTTCTGACGAATTTGGTGCTGGTTCGCTGACTGCATTACCAATTATTGAGACCCAAGCCGGAGATGTATCTGCATATATTCCTACTAACGTAATTTCTATTACCGATGGGCAGATTTTTTTAGAAAGTGAATTATTTTATAAAGGTATCAGGCCGGCTGTTAATGTTGGTATCTCAGTGAGCCGTGTTGGTTCTGCTGCGCAGACCAAAGCAATTAAAAAAATTGCAGGTTCGATGAAATTAGAATTAGCTCAATTTAGAGAATTACAATCTTTTGCGCAATTTGGATCTGATCTAGATGCTGCTACAAAAAAAGCGATTGATCACGGCACAAAAATAACTGAATTAATGAAACAACCACAATATAGTCCAATGCTGGTAGAAGAACAAGTAGTGGTTCTATATGCTGGTAGTAAAGGCTATTTAGAGACATTAGACAAGAAAGATATTGGCCTTTTTGAAGCGACATTATTAGCAGATATCAGGATTAAAGGACAGGATATCTTGGATGCTATCCACAAGGCCAAAGAAATTAATGATAAAATAGAAAAAGAGCTTACTACTTATCTAGATAAGTTTTTACAAGATTTTTTAGATAATCATAAGAGTAAGAATTAATATGTCTGGACTCAAGCCGCTTAGAAATAGGATTAAAACTATTAAATCGACTCAAAAAATTACTAAAGCTATGCATATAGTTTCAGCGGCAAAATTAGCTAAGATAAAAGATAAAGCAGCAAAACTAGACGATTTTTCTCGTATTTTATCTAATATGATATGTCACGTTTCGAAAGAATATGAGAATAACGTACCCCAAGAATATAAATATTTTTTTGGTGCTGAAATGTCAGAATTACCTCACCTACTTTTAATATTTACAACTGAACGTGGGTTGTGTGGGAGTTTTAATTCATCAATCATAAAAAAAGCAAAAGCAGATATAGAGGAATATAAAAAATCAGGACAAAAATTTAGGCTGATCATAATTGGGAAAAAAGGTATTAGTGCTTTTAAAGAAAATTATACAGAATTTATTGACCATACTTATCATATCATAGGTGATAATTACGAATTAGTGGCACAAGAAATCAAGAAACGAATTATTGGTTTGGTGGAGAGCAAACAAATTGGTTCTTGTTTTGCTTATTATAATGAATTTCAGAATGCATTAGTGCAAATTTTATCTAAAGAACAAATTCTGCCAGCTAAAATTTACCGTGAAGTTGATATAGAAAACGTGTTTGATTTTGAGGGTGAGAGTATCATAGGTAATTTGATTAACTTATATATGTATGGAGAAATTAAGTATATCTTATTACAAAATAAAGCTAGTGAAGAGGGAGCTCGCATGACTACAATGGATAATTCCACTAAAAATGCTAAAGAATTAATTGATAAATTGACCTCAAAATTAAATAGATCAAGACAAGCTCTGATTACTACTGAGTTATGTGAGATTATAGCTGGTGCAGAGGCATTATAACAAATATTAAAATTAGAGTGAGCAATGGTAAAACATAAAAATGGTAAAATAATACAGGTTATTTCTGCTATAATAGATGTCCAATTTCCTGAAAATACAGAATTGCCTAATATATACAATGCATTAAAATGTCAAAATAATAGTGAAGAGTTGATTTTAGAGGTATCTCAGCATATTGGTAATAATTCTGTCCGATGTATTGCAATGGGTTCAACTGATGGATTAGTGAGAGGTGTGGAGGTTATCGATACTGGAGTGCCTATTAAAATTCCGGTAGGTAAAGCAACTTTAGGGCGTATAATGAATGTTGTAGGCAAGCCTGTAGATGAAAAAGACGAGATAGTAAGTGACTCCTATCTGCCAATTCACCGTCCAGCTCCATCATTCGAAGAGCAATCTACTGAAAGAAGTATCTTAACTACTGGAATTAAGGTAGTGGATTTACTTGCTCCATATTCGAAAGGTGGCAAAATTGGTTTATTCGGTGGAGCTGGCGTAGGAAAAACTGTTATTATCATGGAATTAATTAATAATATCGCCAAGGCGCATGGTGGATATACTGCTTTTGCAGGAGTAGGAGAAAGATCACGTGAAGGAAATGATCTATATCATGAAATGATTACTAGTGGAGTAATTAATCCAGATAAATTAGAAGAATCAAAAGTAGCATTAGTTTATGGTCAAATGAATGAACCTCCTGGAGCGAGAGCAAGAGTAGCGCTTACGGGGCTTACTATAGCTGAATCATTTCGTGATTTAGGAGGGCAAGATGTATTATTTTTCGTAGATAATATTTACCGTTTTACACAAGCGGGTGCAGAAGTGTCAGCCCTTTTGGGACGTATTCCATCTGCCGTAGGATATCAGCCAACTCTGGCTGCAGAAATGGGCGCGTTACAAGAAAGAATTACCTCAACCAAAAACGGTTCTATTACTTCTGTACAAGCTATTTATGTGCCAGCGGATGATTTAACTGATCCGGCTCCCGCAACTTCTTTTGGCCATCTAGATGCAACCACTGTTCTAAGTAGACAGATAGCAGAATTGGGTATCTATCCAGCAGTAGATCCATTAGATAGTACTTCGCAGATTTTAACAGCAGAAATTGTAGGTAAGGAACATTACGATATTGCATGTGAGGTACAAAGGATATTGCAAACCTATAAATCTCTACAAGATATTATAGCAATATTAGGTATGGATGAATTATCTGATGAAGATAAATTGATTGTAATGAGAGCTCGTAAAATACAAAGATTCTTATCGCAGCCTTTTCATGTAGCGGAAGTCTTTACTGGAGTACCAGGAAAGTTTGTCACGCTTGAGGATACAATAAGTGGATTTAAGGGTATCATTGAAGGAAAATATGATGATTTACCAGAATCGGCATTTTATATGGTAGGCACTATAGAGGAAGCTATTGAAAAAGCAAAAAAGCTAAAGTAATTATTTATCATATTAAATAAGCTTTTATTTAGAGTGTGCATTATTATTAATAGTCTTAATTGAAGCCTATATATTTATTTAAGTTGAAAAAGTCTTAAGAATATATGTATTATATACTCTTTTTTAGTATAGTTATAACTTGGTCTAATTATATTAGTTACTGATATTGTGTTAAATACTAGGCACGAGAGGGGCTCGTATCCTATCCTAATAAATAAATAGGTAAGAAGACGTAACGTTGCTAATTCACCCTAAAATACTTAGGCGACGTTTTTAGTAATTAACGCTCTTGCTATAAGAATGTTGTATATTGTTGTGATTGTTCCTCTAATATATAAATTTCTTTTATAATAGAAAATTCTAAAAATAGTGATTTAGTGCAACTAAAACTATAGATAACAATCTCTCTTTGAAGGCTCTACAAATAAATTAGCGAAAATTGCTAGAAGATTAAAGTTATTAGTGTGTCTTAAATAACGGTGTTACACAAACTCAAAAATAATTTTAATAATAAAAAGATTGTAGCACCACCTTATCCATAAGTTCGTTATAAAACTTATAATAAATCACAACAACATTTATTATCTTGATTGCCAGCTATTGTAATTGTTGTTTCTTCTATTTCTACAGGATTAGATTGTTCCATTTGCCCTTCTGTACGAAAAGCCATGATGTTATTAGAGGTTGTATTTGCTGATTGCTGTTTTTCTGGCTCTAAAATTGTTGTAACTGTTCTAGCTATAGGGGTATTTTGCTGTATTATTGGTACTTCTTTCGGTTCTTCTGTTGGTTCTTTCGTAGCGAGGTTTTCTAGGTTTTGTGTATTAGATAACATAAAATTAACTCTTAATAATTTCTCAAAATATTTCATAGTATGAATTTAAAATAAATTACAACGTAGGACAAAGCGTATTTACGATATGGCTTTTTTTAAGAAAGGAATATGTCGAATAATTACAACATATTCCTTCACTAATATTTTGATTAGTTAAAATTAATTTGAGTGTTTAATTTCTATTTTTGCATCTTTCTCTAAGGTGTCGATATATTTCATAATAGCATCATTTGCTATTTTACCTTTGAGTTCTTGTTCGATATCTTTTTTTTCTGGAATTTGGATATCACGTATGTCATATATTTTAATTAAATGCCATCCAAAATTTGTTTTTACTGGATCCGATACTTCGTTTTTCTTCATATTGAAAGCTTTTTCTTCAAATTCAGGTACTAAACGTCCTTTGGTGATGTAACCAATACTTCCGCCTTTGACTTTTGAAGCTTCATCTTTGGAATATTTTTCTGCTAATTTTTCAAAGCTAGTACTTTTTAATTGCTCTTTGACTTCTTTAGCTTTGCTTTCAGAATCAACTAAAATATGACTTACTTGAATTTCTTTCTGACCCTTCAGGTATTCTCTCTTTTGAAGTCTTGATATTCTGTTTCTACTGCCTTATCAGTTATTAAATCTTTAGTTTATGTTCGAATAATGTTTGTTTGTACTAAAGCATTTTTCAGCGTTTTCTAGTTGTGTTTTAAAATCTGTTGTTTAGTAAGGCCTAGGTTATCGGCTTCTTTTCTCAGCCTTCATGATAATATAGCTTTTTAATTAGTGCTTCTTGTAATTTTTATCAAGGTCACTAAATTTTTTGCCCTTAGTTTCTGGTTGTTTATCAAGCATAGGAGCAATTAGCTCATCACTTGTCTATTCAGATACTTTACCACCAGAATATGTCCCTTGACAATATCATCGTTATTTGCACCGACGAATTACCAATAAAGTGAGTAATAAAGAGCGATAGCTATTTTTTCATAATTTTAATTCACAAAAATGTTTAAATTATTAATATAAATGATATTGTTTCTAAAGCTCTGATACAAATGTCAAATGCATTTTTGATTTTTTAGAAAATACGTTTTGGAATTCTTTTAAAAATGCAATATCTTGTTTTGCATAAGTAATATAAAACAATGATTTATAAGATGTTTTTCGATATTGACAAAAATATTTGGTACTGCAAATGATCGTAAAATAAAAAAACTGCAAAAAGAAGTTGTACAAATTAATTTATTTGAGCCAGAATTAGCAAAATTAACTGACGAACAATTATCAAACAAAACTATAAAATTTAAAGAACATGACTCCAGGAAGGAGACACTTTAGAAGATATAGTATATGAAGCTTTTGCTGTGGTGCGTGAAGCAGCTAAAAGAGTATCTTCTTTAAGGCATTATGATGTGCAAATGATAGGTGGATTAATTTTGCATCGTGGCATGATTAATGAAATGAAAACAGGAGAAGGTAAAACTTTAGTATCCACTTTGCCTGCTTACTTAAATGCATTAACTGGTAAAGGTGTGCATGTGGTAACAGTCAATGAATATCTAGTAGTAAGAGATGCGGAAGCTATGGGTAAAATATTTAGATTTTTGGGTCTTACTGTAGGCCATGTAGTTTCTGGTATGAATGATGCAGCGCGTAAAGCAGCTTATGAATGTGATATTACTTATGCAACTAATAATGAATTAGGATTTGATTATTTGCGTGATAATATGAAGTTTACGCTTGAATCTAAATGCCAACGACCATTTAATTTTGCTATTATTGATGAGGTAGATTCAATTTTAATTGATGAAGCAAGAACTCCCTTAATAATTTCTGGTCCTGTTGATGACAATAGTAATTTACACTCTAAAATTAACGATTTAGTTTCAAATCTTGGCAGTGATCACTATGAAATTGATGAAAAAGCGAAATCTGTCCTTTTAACAGAAGAAGGGATCAATAAAGTAGAATCTTTACTAGTTAAATATAGTTTGATTAAAGCTGATACAAGTTTATATGATTTTGAAAATTTAAGTTTAGTGCATTATGTCAATCAAGCACTAAAAGCACATCTAATTTTTGCTAATAATGTCGACTACTTGGTTCAAGATAATCAGGTAATGATTATTGATGAATTTACTGGTCGTATCATGGAAGGGCGTAGATATTCAGATGGGTTACATCAAGCAATCGAAGCGAAAGAAAAAGTACCTATACAAAATGAAAATCAAACTTTAGCCTCTACAACATTTCAAAATTATTTCCGGATGTATCCAAAATTAGCGGGAATGACCGGAACAGCAATGACTGAAGCTGGTGAATTAAAAGATATATATAATTTAGAAGTATTATCAGTACCCACTCATAAAAAGATAATCAGAGTTGATAATGATGATATAATTTATGGTACTAAAAAAGAAAAATACGAAGCGTTAATTAACCTTATAAAAAAATGTCATGATAAAGGACAACCAATGCTAGTAGGTACTGTCAGTATTGAAAAATCTGAGGAAATTTCTGCTCTGTTAAACAAACACAAAATCAAACATAATATTCTCAACGCTAAGCATCACGCACGTGAAGCACATATTATTGCACAAGCTGGAAGATATAAAGCTATTACTATTGCTACTAATATGGCGGGTCGTGGAACTGATATTATGCTAGGGGGTAATTTAGAGATGTTAATAGAAGATATTAGCTCGGAAATTTCTGAGGATGAGCGTGCATCTAAAATTAACAAAATTAAAGAAGAACTAGCTATAGAAAAACAAAAAGTAATAGAAGCTGGCGGGTTGTATGTAATTGGTACAGAGAGACACGAAAGTCGTCGAATTGATAACCAACTTCGAGGTAGAGCAGGTCGTCAAGGAGATCCGGGGGAAAGTAAGTTTTTTTTGTCACTAGAAGATGATTTAATGAGAATTTTTGCTTCTGAAAGAATTGCAGGTGTATTACGTAGTTTAGGTCTTAAAGATGGGGAAGCAATACACCATCCAATGATTAGTAAATCCTTAGAAAAAGCACAGCAAAAAGTTGAATCTCACAATTATGAACACCGTAAAAATTTGCTCAAATTTGATAATGTAATGAATGATCAGCGGCGTGTTATATACGATCAGCGTAATGAAATTATAGCTGCTGATAATGTAGAAGAATTTATTGACAATATGGCATTAGATTTATGTAATTCTATTGTGCGTACTCATATTGCACCAGGTGCGTTGAGAGAAGATTGGCTAATTGATGAACTAATTATGGAAGTGCAAAGAATATTCGCCATTAAAGTTGAAAAAAATATGATTTTAGCTATAGAGGGTGATGAAAATGATATTATATCTAATCTATATGAAAATGTAAAAACACTATGTATGAAAAAAAGAGAAATTTACGGCGAACAAATTTTCACTTCTGCAACTAAATACATATTAATTACAACTTTAGATCAGGTATGGAAAGAACATTTACATAGTTTAGATCATTTAAAGCAAGGTATACAACTTAGAGCTTATGGCCAAAAAGACCCATTGATTGAATATAAAAGAGAAGCATTTGGCTTATTTGAGAGAATGCTTGATTACTTGAAAGAATTATATATACAAAGAGTCTGTCATTTACATATTGACCTTGAACATATCAATAAAAAAGATCTTGCACTTAGTAATATCAAACCACAGAAGATGCAAGAAAATCGCTCAAGTGAAGAATTTTCAAAATATAATACAGGCCGCTCAATAATAACTAAAGCATCGTCAGTTACAAAGTATGTAAAAGCTGAAGATCGTAACCCATTAGAACCAGAAAGTTGGGGGAAAGTTGCACGAAATGAATTATGTCCTTGTGATTCAGGGAAGAAATATAAATATTGCCATGGAGCAGAAATATAAATATGACAAAACCCGTTATTGGAATAGTACTAGATTTACCACAAAATAAAGATAAATATTCTTATGCAGCCAAGCCTTGGTATGCTCTAAGAGCGTGTTATTCTGAAAGAGTAAAAGAAGCTGGGGGAGTTGCTATGATGATTCCATATGATATTCATAGCATAGAATCAATCATCCAAAATATTGATGGTTTAATAATTCCAGGTGGAGATGAAGATATTAATCCAACTTTTTATGGACAGGAGATAATCTCTGATAAGGTAAAAGTTAACGACCTGAGAGCAAATTTTGAATTACTTCTTACTCAACATGCCTTAGAAATTAATCTTCCTCTGCTTGGTATTTGCAATGGAATGCAAATTATTAACGTGGTTCAGGGGGGCACATTGATTCAACATATCCCTGATGTTATTAAAAGTATAATTAATCATGAGCAACCATATCCTAAAGATATCCCAACTCATTCAGTTACAATAACTCAAGGCACAATATTAGCCAGCTTAAGCGAGACATCAGAGATTATGGTCAATTCTACACATCATCAAGCAATAGATAAAATTGGTAAAGATTTAGTTATATCTGCGCGTGCTGATGATGGTATTATTGAAGCTATAGAGTCAGTAAAACATCATTTTGTAATAGGAGTAGAGTGGCATTCAGAATATGCTAACTCTCAGTTAGATAAAAATTTATTTAGCAAATTAGTACAATTTGCTAAAAATAGAAAATAAAATTGGAGGAAAATATGTATCCTATAGTCAGGTTAAGACGTAATCGCAGAACTCAGTGGTTAAGAGATATTAATGCTGAAACAAAATTATCTATAGAAAACCTGATTTTAGCTGTGTTTGTTGTAGAAGGTCATAATATCAAACAAGAATTGAGAACTATGCCAGGAGTATTTCGTTATTCAATTGACCAAGTAGTAGATGTTGCTATGGAAGCAAGTAGGCGTGGTATCAGGGCAATAGCTTTATTTCCAGCTATTGAGCATAATTTAAAAACGGAAAATGCTGATGAGGCATATAATCCAGATAGTTTAATATGCCGTACAATTAGGAAAATTAAAAATCTTAACATTGATATAGGAATTATATGTGATGTTGCGTTGGACCCATATACTATTCATGGTCACGATGGAATTTTGATAGATGGTGACGTGGATAATGATAAAACAGTCGAAGCATTATCTAATCAAGCGTTAGTACTTGCAAAAGCAGGAGCAGATATTATTGCCCCTTCTGATATGATGGATGGACGTATCACAAATATAAGAGATAATTTGGACGAAGCGGGTTTTGTGAATGTAAATTTACTTGCTTATGCCGCAAAGTATAATTCTAGTTTTTATGGTCCATTTCGTGATGCAGTAGGTAGCAACAAAGATGAATATATTTGTAAAGCAACCTATCAAATGGATATACGTAATAAAAAAGAAGCAATGAGAGAGGTAGAGCAAGATATATTAGAGGGAGCAGATATGATCCTTATCAAGCCTGCATTATCGTCACTTGATATCATCAGTGAGGTTTCAAAAGAGTTCAATGCACACATATTTGCCTTTCAAGTAAGTGGAGAATATGCAATGATAAAATATGCAGCTCTTAATGGAGCTTTGCAATGGGAAAAAGCTATGATTGAAGCGCTGACTTGTATTAAAAGATCAGGTGCCTCAGGTATATTTACTTATGCCGCTTTGGAAATGGCTAATCTAATAAAATAAAAAATTAGGAGAAAATATGTATAACAAAGAATGTTTTTCTAAAAAAATACCAAGATTGGTTATTATTTGTAGTATCATAATTGCTGCAATATCCACTTATATTCTACTGACGAATGATTTACTAACTAAACCATTAGCTGGTAAAGGCAGTACTATAGAAGACTCGGTTCTTATAGGTGGGGATTTTATCCTTACTGATCAAGATGGAGAAAAATTTAACAGTGAACAAATGCAAGATCGTATTAGTTTAATTTATTTTGGATTCACTTATTGCCCAGATATTTGTCCTACTTCTCTGCAAAAAATTAGTATGATAGTTGATAGTTTAGACAAATATAGGATAGATGTATTACCTATTTTTATCACTGTAGATCCTAAGCGTGATACACCAGAAGTTTTGAAACAATACTTATCGCATTTTAATAAGAAAATAATAGGGCTTACTGGTGACGAGACCACTATCAGAGAAGTAGCAGATTTATATAAAGTATATTATGAGTTTGTACGTGGCCACGAGTTAGATGGAGGAACGTACATGATAGATCATACGGCTTTCATTTATCTAATGGGTAAAAACAGACAATATATCAAACATTTCTATATCACTGATACTCCAGAAAATATCATTGAATATATTAGAGTAAATCATAAATCTTTCTAAAATAAAACAGTGATAGTCTCAGCCAGGGATTATCGCTGTTAAATATCTTATAAACATAATCTCTCTAAAATAGAATATTTTGCCGATCAGTGATGATTGATTTCAATATTATTTAACGAGTTATTAGTCTTTTGTAGCGTGGATGCATTTGGTGACACTAACGGCTTTTTTACACCACAACTAGTTGCTACAAAGCATAGTAAGATAAGCTTAATCAATTTTTTCTGGAAAAACATTTTTATTTGTCAAAAAATTTATATAAATTAAATGATATAATTTTTTAGATTATATAATGAAAAAAATATTAGTCCATTACTGTAAAGTCATTTTAAGTATTTCAATAATATTAGGATTGCAAACTCACGCTGAGCAAATTACAATGATTCGCCATGATAGTTACTTTCCTATAGAAATTGCTTTTTATGACCAAGATAATCAGAAAAGATTTTTAGAAGAATATGAAGGCAATGTAATATTATTAGTTTTTTGGGCTAGTTGGTGCGGAGGTTGCGTAGATGAATTACCCAAATTAGATAATTTACAAAAAGATTTTCGGAAACTACCTTTTAAAGTAATTGCATTGTCAGAAGATCATCATAATATAGAATTTTTGAAAAATTATTTTGCTAAAAAAGATATAAGATATCTCGAAATATTCAAAGATCAAAATAGTGAGTTAATGACAAAATTAATAGTAGCCGGCTTACCTACTGCTTATCTTATAGATATAGACGGCAAGTTAAAAGCTGAATTTAAAGGTAATGTTAAATGGGAATTAGACGAAGTACGCAAAATTATTATTGAAGAATTTAAAGATAACATAGAATTACCAAGAAATAGTTTTAAGTATAAACAATTTGTTGAAAATCTTAAACCTACTTCAGAAGAGCAAAAACTAACTTCTGCGTCTGACCCAGTGTCCGAATCAGGGTCTTTAATAGAACAAGAAAATAAAGAAGAAAATATCAGAAAAGAAGGAGATATAAAAAATGCAAAATAAGTCAAAATTTGTTGCAAGTGAGCAAATGATTTATAGAAAAAACATTAAGCGTTTAAATCAGTTATTATCAATTTTATCTTTAAATTTTTTAAAACGTCGTCCCGTAGTATCGGTAATAAAATTAGAAGGCGTAATAGGTAAAGTTGGTTTAGGCAAAATAGGTCTAACTCTCGATTCATTAGATGAATTAATACGAAAAGCTTTTAATACTGAACGCGTAATAGCGGTGTGCTTGGTGATTAATTCTCCAGGAGGTTCACCAGTACAATCAGATTTAATTGCAACACGTATCACCAATTTATCTAGTAAGTATGATATACCAGTTTATTCTTTCGTTGAAGACATGGCTGCCTCAGGTGGTTACTGGCTTGCATGTGCAGGAGAAGAGATTTATGTTAATCGTAGCTCGTTGATTGGTAGTATAGGAGTTGTCGCACGTGGTTTTGGGTTCGCTGAAATGATCAAAAAAATAGGTGTTGAACGCAGAGTATATACCCAAGGAGAAAATAAATCAGTATTAGATCCATTTACTCCAGAAAAGAAAAAAGATATAGAGTTAATCACAGATATTCAGAAGTATGTTCATCAACATTTTATCGATGCTGTAAAAATCAGTAGGCATAATCGTTTGACTCAAAGTGATGAAATATTATTTGACGGAACATTTTGGTCTGGGCAAACAGCTGTAGATTATGGTTTAGTTGATGGAATAGATGATTTATATTCGTTTATTAATAAAAAATTTGGCCATCATATCAAAATAGAATATATCAAACCAAAAACATCTTGGTTACAAAAAAAGCTTAATATAAGTGTTAACTTACAAAAAATTGCTAATAATGTAGCTGACCATTTATTGACAAAGATAGAATCAAAAATAGATTATGATAAATTTGATCTGAAATAAATTAATGAAAGAGAGAATAATCTATTGGCACAGACAAGATTTGAGATTAAAGGATAACCCAGCGCTCAATTGGGCAGCTTCTAAGGGGATTGTTATTCCTCTTTATATTAATAATTCTCAGCTATTTGATGATATGTATATAGGGGCCGCTCAGAAGTGGTGGCTCCATCATAGTTTGTCGGCACTTCAAACAGAATATGCGCAATATAATATAAATTTAATACTACGTAGCGGTGATCCTAGAGAGATTATTGAAAAATTATTACAAGAGCTGAATATTTCAGCTATTACTTGGAATAGATGTTATGATCCTCATTCGATAGCAAGGGATATGCAACTGAAAGCGTATTTTAAGCAGCAAGCAATTGAAATAAAAACTTTCAACAGCTCTTTGCTTACAGAGCCTAGTCACATTCTAAATCAGAATAATGAATTTTATAAAGTATTCACACCTTACTGGAAAAATTGCAAGCAAATAATTAAGCATGAAGATATAGTGCCAATGCCTAAACTTGAACCTGTTGCTTTGTCAATTGCTACAGAAAATTTAGATGATTGGGAATTGTTACCGCATAGTCCAAACTGGGCTAAAGGATTTGGTGATTACTGGCAGCCAGGAGAAAAAGGTGCCCAACAAAATATAGCCAGTTTTTTCAGTAATGGGTTATGTGGATATCATCAAAACCGTGATATTCCAAGTTGCCTAGGTACTTCCAGAATATCTCCTCATTTAAAATTTGGCGAGATCAGTCCCAGACAAATTTGGAATAAATTATGTCAAATAGCAGAACAGAAAGGCTATACAGAAGATATAGACCGCTACTCAGCTGAACTTGGATGGCGAGAATTCTCTTATTATTTATTGTTTCATTTTCCAAATTTAATGAGTAAGTCTTTTAACCATAAATTTGCTGATTTTCCTTGGATAACAAATGAAAAATATCTTAAAGCCTGGCAAAAGGGAATGACAGGATACCCTATGGTGGATGCTGGTATGAGAGAATTATGGCATACAGGCTGGATGCATAATAGGGTTAGAATGATTGTTGGCTCGTTTTTGACAAAACATTTATTAATTTCATGGCAAAAAGGTGCAGAATGGTTTTTATATACTTTAGTTGATGCTGACATAGCGAATAATAGTGCTGGTTGGCAGTGGATTAGCGGAAGTGGGGCAGATGCTGCTCCGTATTTTAGGATTTTCAATCCAGTGACGCAAGGTCAAAAATTTGATTCTGAAGGTTCATATATTAGAAACTGGGTGCCAGAAATAGCAGGGCTACCTGATCAATATATACATTCTCCATGGGAAGCAAGTGACGAATTATTAGAAAAATGTGGAATTAAATTAGGTGCAGATTATCCGCACCCTATTGTGAATCATAGCAAAGCGCGTGAATCCGCTTTAGCAGCTTATGGGCAAATCAAAAAATTATAATATAGTTGTGGAAATTGAGGTTTGAGTAGGCGTTGTTTGTTCACTTAGTATAGTGTGTTTCTATTACTCCTACTCAAATATCAAACTAATTTGTTATATACTAGTTTGAGAAGTGGTATTTTGTATTATTTACAATGCATGTAAGTGTTGATGTTAAAAATCATCTAATGATTCTGTACAAATTAAAGAATTGGATCCTAACTCTTGTGAATCTAAATTATCTGTGATTGGTGTTGATAATTCCTCTACATTTGTCTGTTGTATTTGAGTTGTAGCATCATCCCAGGCTGCCCAATATGCTTTCCAATAGGCTTTTCCTGCAAGTAATTTAACATATTCATTTCTATCGCTGATATTTCCCTTATTGACCTTATTTTGATGTAAACATAGAGCCGAATCAGCTTGTTTATTTATACTAGTTTTTTGTATAGTTTTTTCTAAGGAGCCACGATTGATGATTTTGTGTCCTAATTGAGAAGGATTTTTAAGTATATAAGATTTTTTTGTCATAATATTTTGATATACAAATAATTAAAATAAATTAAGGACAATATAATAACAAATAGTAAATTTCTATCAATAAATAAAATAATTATGTATGAAAATAAACGAATTTAAACTAGATAAGGAGATTAAAATGTTGAAATAAATTTGTAATATAGAGATTTAAATAAGTTTTTAGTAATACAAAGATAAGGACAATGGAAAATTGATACTATTATCATTTATTACTTCTTATTAAGATAGAAATATCATGAACTATAACTAAGATAGAGTGATGTATGTAATACTTCTTAAGTTTTATGCAATCTCAAAACTATTTCTGAAAATAATTATCGGTTAATTCTAAATTATCTGTTGTTGTGACCATAGTGTCACCTACTAATAACTGGTTATTATCATCTAATGTTAATTCCGCAATATTTAGTGATAATTGGTCTAACACATATTGCTTATTATAAAGATTTTTTATAGCCAGTTTTTTATATTCGTTTCTATCACTAATACTTACTTTCTTGTAGATTGATAATAAGAGATGATGTTGTGGTGAGGTTGTAATATTTACATTATTTTGTGGTAAGAATTTGTATGGATTAGTACAAAGTTTATAAGTTTTTTGAATAGTCTTTTCTGGCTTAAGCTTGATGCTTTGAGCTCCTAATTGAGAGCAAGGTTGAGATATATCAGACTTTTTTGGCATTTGATAATATTATATAATATCGTTGAATAATGGATAATAATATAGTAAATGTCTACTAATAGATCAAACTAATAGTTAAAAATAAATATATTTTTTGACTAGGTGTTTTAAAACATTTTCTATAAATTAAAGCAAAAATAATTTTCTCTCTTCAATTCTTCTTCTAACTAATCCTAATGTCTTTTTGCCAGCGCAATAAACCCATTTCAGTAATTCATTAGCAGCTTCATGATATAAATTATCATTAAGTTTATGTCGTAAACTGGAACGTTGGAGTGCTGCTGCTCCTAGATTGAAAGTAAAAGAAACTAGTGCTGAAAATTGATTGTTAGATAATTCAGCATTGACATATCTTGAGACTGCTCTTTCTGCATGTAATAAGTCATGTCGAAGTAAAATCTCAGCTTCGCTATGTGTTATATATTTATAAGTTTTATGATCAGACACTTTATGTCCATAACCAATAGTAGTAAAGCCGGCAGGGCAAATATAAGGTACATGACTAAAGCCTTCAAAATATTTGATTAATTCTAGTCCAAGATTATTTATATCACGGTGTATCTTTATGTGCGTTTCCATAATTTTCTGAAGGTTCTTTGTCCATAATAAAAACTAATAATACCTGCAAAAATAGCTTGGTCATCGATACTCCATATAATATCTATATATTCTATTAAATGTGATGAAGTAGATAAGGCTTTATATTGAAGATATTTCACCCCTATATACATCATGAAAAAACTATAAGCCAGTACGGGGCGCACTGAGCCATTTAATGCATCAATCCATTTTATATTTGTATTATAAGTGTTATATAAAGCGGCTTGCTCTAGCATATCTTGTGATAATTTGATTTCTTCTAAAGAATTTTTAACTCCAATGCGATTATATTTGATTTGTTTGTCAAATATATTTAATTCATGTTTTTTATCATTTATATCTTTAAAATATTTTATAATTTCTGGAATTATTGAACTAATAAACCCAGCCATTGATGCAAGTAATGTAATCATAGATAAAGTTTAATAATTAAAGTTTTGCCCTAAGATGATGCCGAAATAATGATCAGTTTCAGGTAAAGCATAGAGTTTAAAAAAGCAAAGTGAATTTTTAGCGGGTGTTACAGAAGGCGGATTTTCATTATTCCATAAAATATTTGATGACCAAGTTAAATTATTTGTAGTAGAATTAGATTGTTTAATGATTAAATTGACGCTTTCAAAATTCAGATTTTGAGCAATAATTTCTGTATCTTCACTTAAGTATAAGTAATGATTTTTGACATTGGCAGGCAATAAATGCTGTCCATATATCCCTGAAAAACTATTAGGTTGCTTAGTTAATGTTTGAGTTGGCATATTAATACAATCTTGCCATACATCTTTTGCATAAAACAGGAACTTAGCCATTGATAACATGTATATTACCATGCCGTCACGTGGCTCATGAATCATTATAGGTTTTGATTCGTGCGGACGATAACAAATTTTATTTTTATTTTCTCCAGACCGAATTATATATTTTACGCCTGCATCTAACTCAAGAGGTGTAGTTTCAATAAAATCGCAGATACTTAAATTAGAAAAGTCATCTAATTTTAAAATCGCTTCGTTATAAATTATGTCTTTGTTAATTTGCGATGGTACCATCAATTCTAATGACAAATTATTAGTTTTCATATTAGACCTCAGTTAATTTATAAAAGGAATTATATTGATTTTATATGGTTCACTAACATGAAAATTGTCTATCAAAATAGAAGTTTGATTGGTAATTAATTCTTGATTGTAATAGGCGCTAGTGATTTGCACCTTATATTGGTAAGTTAAGTTGTGTGCTAAGTTCCAGCCATTATCATTAGAAAGCCGGTGAGCCCATTGGATATATAGACTATTATTTATTTGTTTCTGCTCTCGAATATATATAGAAAAATTATCATTATTAGATTTAATTTTAGTGATGGCTTGATTATATCCACATTTAAAATATAACACTTGATTTAGTAAATTATTTGATATTGTCAGTAAATTTTTCTTTTGCTGTAAATAAGAAAATTGTTCATAGGCATCATGGTTATTTATATATTGATGCGTTCCTTTTAAACCACGTATTAAATGCGAAATACGATAATGATTTTGGTCTAATTGTTCAATATTTTTGAAAGCTAAAATTTCCTTGCCAATTTGAACTTCATGCCACATCAGACCTGAATTTAAAATAAGATTTTTAGTATTCACCAATATATAGCTACTTTCATCTATTAAAAAAATATTTGCTTCTTGGGGTTGTACAAATTTTTCTGTAAAAGCTATAAATTTACTAGGAATAAGATTAGTGATTAATCTCCAATTTTGTTCACTTGCAAGTTTCATATATAATGGTTTCATAAGTGGCCCGATATAATTTACTGCAAGTTTAATAGCGTCTTTTGTCAAATCATTTTCTAAAATATCGATAAATAAATGATTGTTATTACTTAAATTTGCTTTAATTTCACTACTATTAGTGCAAGAAAAATCACGACAATATAATTCTTTTTGATCAATAATTGCGGTAATTTCACAAGCTAAATTTTGTATCTCTACATTAATAATACGTAACTTATATATTTTTTGTTCCGATTTTAATTCTAGAAAATCACAAGGTTTGAGGGAAAAATATTGACATGAAATAGAAAATTTAATTATGGAATTTTCTACCATAGCATTTGCTAATACCAAATTACCAATATTTTCTGCTTCATTTTCGCTCAGCACAATTGGCAATCTAATATTTGCAGATGGGCTATAAGAGTCTAATTCGTTATAAAAATTTTTATACGCTTTTTTATAATCATAAATATTATGAATATAATATAAGTTAAGTTGTGAGAGTTTTAAACTCGCTGGAATATCAGTTTCTTCAAAATAACTATTATCATTGAGTTTCAGACAATGATTATCATCAATGGAGATGATGTTATTGACACCACGTCTTATAAAAGAAATAAAATTTGTGGCATAACTATTAATATCAAAAAAATATGCCGCTCGTAGAGTATTGATTGCATTTTCAGCGCTGATTTGATTGCTAAAATTAACTCCCTCTACAGGCAAATCTACACTAGATGTATCTATTTGACTAATATCTAATTTAGATTTTTGAGAAATTTCTAATAATATTGCTGCTAGGTTAGTATTACCAAATTTATTATTAACCCAGTGGCCTTTCTCCCATAAATAACCATCTCGCCAAATATTCATATGAGGCCAAGCTGGATAAGGACGTGCATCCCAAGTCCATAAAAACATTTGCTCAATATATTCTTCCTTTTGCCAATATTTGATGAAGCTATTAATAGCTCTTCTCTGAATAGCAAAATCAATATTGCCATTTGAATATTTTGGGATACCCCCATCAAAACATTTAGGATCAAAAAAAACATTTGGCTGATTTGGCGCTTTATCAATTGACGGAAATCCATATTCTGTAAACCAAATAGGTTTTGATTTAGGGATCCATTTTGATTTAGTATTATCCGGATTAATATGAAAATTTTCCCACCAATAACGTAAGTTTTTCCAAGCATAAGCAGGCTTTAAGAATTTTTTGTCACCAGTTTGTTGATCTATATAATAATCATAACCTTCACCTTTACCCCATCCGTGGTCAATATCAGCAAAATCAATTACAGAAGAAATAGAATCAGTAACAGGAAAATATGCATCAATCCCAATAAAATCTATATCAGGTGATGACCAAAGAGGATCTAAATTATACCATCCACCTTCCGTATGATGATATTCCGACCAATCAGCTGCGTAAGAAATTTTCACATTTTCTCCTACTATGTTTTTTACTAATGCAGCTAATTTTATCAATTCCTCTACGGCTACGTAATAACCAGACATGCCAATTTTTGTCAAACCTATTAGTTCAGAGCCAATAATAAAAGCATCCACATGGTCTTTAACCAAATTTGCGTAATGTAAAATAAATTCGTTATAACCATTTGTCTTATTAAAAAACTGGTAAATACCATCTGGGTCTCCTGTCACGCGGCCCCGCCAAGGCTTTTTGTCTACATCTAAAAAAAACATTGGATAAAACATGATCTTTAAACCCCTGTTTTTTAGTTCTATCAAATAACGAATAACACTTTTATCATTAACAGTTCCGCCATATAATGGATTCCCATTTTCATCTTTTTTAATTTCATATGCATTATTACGATTATATTTTCCGACTTGCCATGCCTCAGAATATTCAATATTTTCATCTCTAAATTCAATAGCAGGTTTTATTAAGCATTTTGATGCGTCTAAATTATCTGCAAACCAACAAACTACAGGGGATACCCAATCTATATTTTGGCAAATTGTCTGTAACTGATCTAGACTATATACACTATCCGCTATATTTTTATCATTATGGGAATTAATTAAGATTGGTGAGATAAAATCAGGAATATTTCTTTGTTTCTTGGATTGAATTTTAGTGTCATAAACATATTCACCTGAGCCAGGGATGATCACTATTGATTCTATCATATCCTCTACTGATTTTTGCTGCGTAATATTCGCTTTTCTAATCACTTCAAAGGATAAATTAGGTATCATATTATCAAAATCTGACAAGGGTAATTGTTCAAATACAATATAAGCAAGTCCGCGATAAGCTGGGGCCCCTAACTCTTTGAGACATGACTCAATTAATGGATCAGGCATTTGTTCTTCAGAGCCTTTATATAAGCGAAAATTGTAATGGCTGAGATCAATTAAAGTATTATGATGCCATATCCGATTGATTTCTAAGATCTCACCTTCGCATAAAGCCATAGCAAAATTAGCATAATACTCTAATTCAGTGTTTTGAGTGTGGTGTAAGATGTTTGATGCGCTTACATATTTTTTAATATCAAAAATATTATGCTTAGTGGTTATTTCATCTGCCCAAATAATTTGCCCTGGTATTCTTACTTTTCCAAAAATTAGTGGAATCGCTGTACCATATTCAGCCCTAACTATTTTAAAGCTGTCACGTAAATTAGTGAATTTGTGAGTAAATTTATTACGTTGAAACCATTTTTTTTCTAAATAGTTTCCTGCAATTTGCCCAGTATATTTGCCCAAAGTTGATAATATACCACCTCCCAGATATCCACCAATTCGACTAGTAATATTAGACATAATGCTGCCCAGCATAACTACCTCATTTCTAAAAAATTGTAAGGTGTTATGATAGGCAAAAACTATATGACACTAAGTAATATCAAGAATTCGCTCGAATGCTTAATGTCTAGACAATTTTGAGTTTTTAGAAATATTCAATCATCAAGTTGGGATGGGTTCTTAACCAGAGCATGTTCCAATACTTCTTCTATAGTTGATACTGGCACAATATTTAATTGATTTTTGATATTATCTGGAATATCCACTAAATCTTTGATGTTATCCTTTGGTATTAAAACTTTTTTGATGCCCGCTCTGCTTGCTGCAAGTAATTTTTCTTTTAAGCCACCAATTGGAAATACTCTACCACGTAAAGTAATTTCTCCTGTCATGGCTACGTCTTTACTAACTGGCGTTTTTGTCATAAGTGATACAAGTGTTGTATAAATTGCTATACCCGCTGAAGGACCATCTTTTGGAGTAGCGCCCTCAGGAAAATGTAGATGAATACTGTACTTTTTGTAATCACTGTCTTTTAAACCTAATTTCTCAGCACGAGATAAAAAGCAACTATAAGCAGCTTGTACGGACTCTTTAATGACATCGCCTAATTTACCAGTAAATGTTATTTTTGCTTTATCTTCTTTAAAGCAAGTAGCTTCAATAGTGAGCAAATCTCCGCCTACTTCTGTGTAAGCAAGTCCGGTAGTAACACCAATTTGGTCCTCTTCTTCTGCTAAACCAAAACGATATTTTCTGATTCCTAAATATTGTTCAACATCTTTTGCATTAATAGTAATCGACTTAATAGTTTTGTCTTGTAATATTTTAGTTAAACTTTTTCTAGCTAATGCTCCTATTTCGCGTTCTAAAGCCCTCACCCCAGATTCTTTAGTATAATATCTGATTAATTCTATTAAAGTTTCTTCAGGGATTATTAGTTCGTTTTTACGCAGACCGTGTAATTTCATTTGTTTTGTGACTAAGTGTCTTTTAGCAATCTCAAGTTTTTCTTCTTCAATATAACCTGCAATATTAATTATTTCCATACGGTCTAATAAAGGTCTTGGTAAGTTATAAGAGTTTGCTGTAGCAACAAAAACTACTTTAGATAAATCATATCCTACTTCTAAATAGTGATCACTAAATTGATTATTTTGTTCATGATCTAAAACTTCTAATAGGGCAGATGCTGGGTCTCCTCTAAAATCGGCACTCATTTTGTCAATCTCGTCTAGTAACATCACTGGATTATCATATTTAGCTTTTTTAAGCAAATTAATGATTTTACCGGGCATGGATCCTAGATAAGTACGTCTGTGACCACGTATTTCTGCTTCGTCTTTGACACCTCCTAAAGAAAATTTGGCATATTTCCTTCCCATTGCATCAGCAATTGATTTAACTAATGAAGTCTTACCAACTCCTGGTGGGCCAATCAGACATAAAATAGGGCCCTTAATTTTACTCGAACGTTGTAGAACAGAAACATATTCAACTATTCTTTCTTTTACTTTGGATAGTCCATAATGATCTCTATCTAAAATTTCTTTAGTTATATTAATATCAATTTTTTTGTTTGTAGTGCGTCCCCATGGCAGAGACAATAAAGTATCTAAATAATTACGAGATACAGAAGATTCTGCTGACATTGGGTTCATCATTTTGAGTTTTTTAAGCTCTGATAAAGCTTTATCTCTTGCTTCTTCTGATAAGTCCAGCTTCTTTATCTTGCTTTCTATATGTTTAAATTCTGATTTTTCCTCGCCTCCTTCGATTTCCTGTTGGATAGCTTTCATCTGTTCGTTAAGATAGAATTCGCGTTGAGTTTTTTCTATCTGTTTTTTAACTCTATGTTGAACTTGTTGATCAATATCAAGCTGCGTATTTTCAGAAATTGTGATGCTTAATAATTGTTCGACACGTTTATTTAAATCTTTTTCCTCAAGAATTGCCTGTTTCTTCTGAATATCAATATTTAAATGTGAAGCGATAATATTGCTAATATAGCTTGGATTGGTCTGACTACTTAAAACATTAATTACATCTAGATTAATTCTTTTATTAATTCTGATATAATCTTGAAATGCTTCAATCAGAGTTTTACTGATTTCATTTAACAATTGATCATCTTTAACAATATCTGGTACTATTTCATAACTAGCTGTAAAAAATTCTTTTTCCTCTAGGTTTAATAATTTTACTCGTTGAATAGCTTCTACCAAAATTTTAGCATTTTCATTTGGTAATTTAACAGTTTGAATTATTCGAGCTAGGACTCCGATTTTGTATAAATCAGCACTAGTTGGGTCTTCAAGATCAGTTTTTTTTTGGGTAGAAAGTAATATATGATGTCCTTCTTTAATTTCTTTTGCAGCTGCTAAAGCTTTAATAGATTTACTTCTGCCAACAAAAATTGAAGTTATAGTGCCAGGAAAAATCACTGTATCACGTAAAGCAAGCAAAGGTAAGGAAGAAATTTCTGATGCCATTTTTATTAAGTCCAAATAAAATTATACTATAACTTGTTAGTAGCTATATAATATGTATATATATTAGTTTTTCAAGATAATAAGCCCAGATAGGTTTTTATTACCTATGTATTATAATAGAAATATTAAAAGCTAGTTTTGAATATCATAAAACTATGATAAAATTTTGTGAAGAAAATTTATCCATTATTAGATGAAAATATGCACCATCAAGATAATATAATCATTAAGGCACATAATAGAATCAAAAATTATATCTATAATACACCTCTAATATATTGTTCTACTCTAAGTGCTCTATTAGAGAATAGAGTTTATCTGAAATTAGATTCAATGCAAATTACTAATGCTTTTAAAATTAGAGGTGTGTTAAACTTTTTAATCGACGCTAAAGAACATAATCAATTACCAGATAAAATAGTTGCATATAGTACAGGTAATCATGCGCTAGCTATGGGATACATTAGTAAGTTGTTTGGATTACATACACGTATTTATTTACCTACATATGTTGCTGATAGAAAGAAAGAAATGCTCAAATATTTGGGTATTGAAATAATAGAAGTAGAAACACGTAGTCAAGCTGAATCTTTAACATATCATGATTCATTGAATGGATTTACTTTTATCCCACCTTCTGATCATGATTTAGTCATATCAGGAGCTGGAACAATGTGTTATGAAGCATTAACAAAGTTGAAATCACAAAATATTACACCCGATGTAATATTTGCTCCTTGCGGAGGAGGCGGGTTATTAGCTGGTAGTTATTTAGCAAAGGAATTCTATTCACCTAGCAGTAAAATTTATGGAATTGAGCCAATTGAAGCAAATGACGCTCATAAATCAGTAAAAAATAATTTCATTTTTAGATTTGACAATAGCCCTCACACCGCCGCAGATGGACTGAGAGCGCTTAGTATATCTGAGAGGACGTTCCAATATTTGAAAAAACTTGATGATATATATTTAATTGAAGAAAGTGAGATAATTTACTGGAATCAATTCTTTAATAATACTTTTCCTTTTTGTGCCGAATTATCGTCCACTATTTGCTTAGCCGCTGCTAAAAAATGGTCACACGAAAACCCTAAAGGTCAAACGATATTATTATTAATTAGTGGTGGGAATCATGGTTGAGAATATCTCTAAAACTATGAGCAATAATTCAGTAGTGAGTAAAATATCTTCAAATTGCTGCATAAAGTTGTAAGTACTTATATAGCAAATTCTACAGTGGATTAATATTTTTGTATAACAAGTTTACAAAATTCATATTGATATATAAAATTTCTTCACATTTTTTGATTTGAATCATATTATTTACATCATTTAATAATGTGTACAGAGTTAATGACTTTGGATTTTTGTAACACAAACTACCTCCTAACTAAGATGAGTTTATAATTTATGAATTTAGCAAGTAAAAATTATATATCTTTAATTACATGGGTTGTAATACTAGTCTTGATTGGATCGATCATAGGATCCCTTACAAAAACGGAAGTTAATACATGGTATAGCACTCTAAGTCGTTCACCTTTTACCCCACCAAATTATGTATTTCCTATTGCTTGGACTATTTTATATATAATAATTGCGATTTGTGGTTTTATAATTTGGCGTCAGCAATCATCTCGAACATTAAAGATTATCAAAAACTTATATATGTTGCAGCTAATACTAAATTGGAGCTGGACACCATTATTTTTCTACTATCACTTAATTGGCTTTTCTCTTATATCTCTAGCAGTAATGGATATTATAGTTGTTACGATTATTTTCTTCTCGTATAACAACATAAGATCAGTCTCACTACTAATGATCCCTTATTTATTATGGCTGCTATTTGCTACATACTTAAATTTTTATATATGGCAATATAATTAAGGCTTAGATATATGGTTTAATATATGAATTTAGCAAATCAGATCTCTAGAAAATCTACTTGACGGCTAGAATTTAACCCTGATAGTCTGTAAATCTTATCCATTAGCAATTCTATCAAATTACCAATACATAAATTAAAAATTAGTTGTAGTGAGCAGATTGACTCTTATCTGAACCAAGCATAGTTTGTAGAGTATTATTAAAATTTTAATAATAACGCAATATTTTTTGATGAAAAAACTAATAAAAAACTTTTATTTATGCTAATTAATAACACTTCATATAAGACTTGCAAAAACGTTACAAATAAACTACTAATAAGTAAAGGTTTATTAATTACTGAATTTCTTGCTGGTCTCAAAAGGCACAATTAGCAAGAAAATACAATATAAGTAAAGGTTGTTTATGGAATTTATCAAAGCTTTTATTGCGGATATTAATGCGCAGATTTTTGTAGGTTTTTTAGCTTTAAACTTGGTTTTTGGCTTAATGGCATCAAAAGGTGTCAGTACTATGCAAGCTTATTCAATTGGTAATAAAGACTTCAGTACTGCTACTATTATTTCTACTATAGTGGCTACGTGGGTCAGCGGGGAATTTTTTTTCACAATAGTTGCTGAAACTTATACACAAGGTTTGAGTTTTATAGCGATAGTGATGTTAAGTGATTTTTTAGGGCTATTTCTAATAGGGAGTGTCTTTGCTGTTCGCATGCAAAAATTCATAGATAAATTATCAATAGCTGAAGCAATGGGGGATTTATATGGTAAAGAAGTCAGGATAATTACTGCGATTTCGGGATTTATTGCAATTAGTGGGATTATCTCTATTCAACTTAAAATTTCTGGCTTATTATTTGAATATGCGTTAGGCGTGCCTTTAATTTATGGTATAGTAATTTCTGGTATTATCATTACTATATATTCTTCCCTTGGTGGTATTAAATCTGTAACTTTGACGGACGTAGTGCAATTTATTGCTTTTGGTACCATTATACCAGTTATTGCTTATTTTCTGATCAAAGGTATATCTTCTGATAAAAGTGTGGTGCAGACTATCACAGAAAATCCCTTATTTGATACAACTAAGATTTTCAGTTTCTCTAATCCTAATTTATATTATCTTATTTCGATATTTTTATGGAGTGCAATACCCTCATTTAATCCAGCTATTTTTCAGAGAATAGCAATGGCTAAAGATACTAACCAAGTAAGACAATCTTTTATTATAGCATCAATGTTTTGTTTGTTACTTGCTGCTATAGTATCTTGGATTGGTGTTTTAATATTAACTATTTATCCTAATCTCAAAGGCGAAGAGGTATTAAAAGTAATGATATCTGAACATAATTGGATTACTGGGTTTAGAGGGATCATTTTAGCTGGAGTTATGGCAATGGTGATGTCGACAGTTGATTCATATATTAACTCAAGTTCGATTTTATTAGTTCACGACTTAAGGCAATCATTAGGCAAACCATTACTGGCAAATGAGCTCAAAACAACAAGAATATGCTCTGCTATTATAGGGATTATTTCTATATTATTTGCAATTCGCAGTGGCAGTTTTCTGGATTTATTTATTTGGGCTAGTATGTTTTATATGCCAGTAGTGACTGTGCCATTCATTATGACTATATTTGGCTTTAGGAGCAGCAGTAAATCTGTGATCTCTGGGATGATTGCAGGTTTTAGCGTAGCAATGTTGTGGGAAATATTGTTGAAAGAACAAATGCAGAATATTGGTGGGCTCATTCCAGGTATGCTTGCAAATCTATCCGTCTTATTCTTTACTCATTATATCTTCAACCAACCAGGAGGATGGAAGATAAAAGAAAAATCTTCTAGCGACGAAAAAATAATAACTACATATTCGTACCAGAATAAAATTGACGATATTTGGCACTGCCTTCAACAAAATCTGCCTAAAAGAAATGGTATTATTGCATTATTCGGGCTATTCATATTAATTTCAAATATTCTGAGTGCTAGCATGTTGTCTAAGGCAATATACATAAATCATGCATTAATATTTGACCCCATTTATATTATTACATTACTTATTGCTACTCTATTAATCAATTATCCATTATGGCCGAAAAATTGCAGACGTGCAAATTATATGGTTTATATATGGCACTCAATAATATTTATAGTACCTATATGTTTTTCGTTTCTTACTGTAATTATGACCAATTTTTCTGAAGTGCAATTAATGGTGTTTATGGCAAATATTATAGTGATTTCAGCATTATTAAATTGGAAAACTATTTTATGTCTTGTGGTTCCAGGAATGATATTAGTATCTATTTTATTTAAGCATCAGATTCAAGTGGAGCAACTACCAGAAATTTTTTCCACCGAATTTAAGGTTGCTTACTTATTAATTTTAGTAGGTAGTATCATTATAGCTTTTCTTAAACCTAGGCAAGAGCAGTTTGAAACTGCTGAAAGTCAGGTAGAGGGACTTCAGGCAGAAGTAGGAAATTTAGGGAAGGTAGTGGGGAGTTTAAATGGTAAAATCACTGAATTGCATAATGTAGCTAATTTTTACAGCGTGCGAGCTGAAGATCAAGCTAAGGAAATAGAGAGATTGGGTAGTACAGCGCAAAAGATATTGAATAATGTGAATCATGAATTGAGGTTACCTATAGGTAATGTGATAAACTTTGCACAAATGCTAGCAGAGGGGTTAGAGAAATATGATAAGGAACATCTGAAGATGTTATTAGATGAGGTGCTACAAAACTCAAATCGCCTATCTTCAATGATTTTGAATATGTTAGACTTAGCGATGTTAGATGCAAAGAAAGTAGAGCTTAAAAAACAGACAATAAATTTAAGTAATTTAGTCAGGGATAGGATTAAAGAATGTTGTAAGATTTATTTACAAGAAAAGCCTATAGATTTTGAATTGTTTATAGAGCCAGAAATATTTAGCTTTGTAGATGCAAATTATATTAGGCAAACTATAGATAACTTAGTAATTAATGCCATTAATTATAGTGAAGATGGAAAGATAAAAATTATCTTACGCATTACAGATGAAAAGATGATTGAAATTGTGATTGAGGATGAAGGTGTTGGGATACCAAAGCATGAATTATATGATATATTCACGCCATTTAAAATGAGTTCTAAGACGGAATCTAGTGCCCAAGGGCGGGGCGTAGGACTTGCTTTATGTAAAACTGCAATAGAAGCGCACGGTGGCACCATAAAAGTCGAAAGTGATGGCATCAAAGGTACTCGTTTCACAGTGATATTGCCACATGCAAGTCTATGAATTGATCTCAATTAGCCCTGCTATAATCAGGCAGTGGGGCCGTATCTGCTTGGATTGGAGGTTTGTGTGATTTTATCAGTAAAGCGCTGGGCACCTTTTTGAATATCTTTCTTAACCTGTTTAACCTTTGCTGTGCCAGCCTTTGCTATTAATTTAGCTATCTTTGTAATAGGTTCGAATGTGTTTGCTGCAAATTGACCTGTTTTTATTGCAAATTTTATATTAGGTTCTACAGATTTATATATTGAAGACAAAGTATCGTATATTAACTTTATAGAATCCTCTGCATAATCTCTCCTTTTCATTTGACTATATAAATTTTGAGCGGTCAATTTTTGTTCTGGAAACTGTCTTTTGACTTCACATATATCATTATATAATAAATAAGCAGCTGAAGTGATACACGCGGCAATTACCGCAGTATAGGCAGCAACTGAGGCAGCACAGGCGGCAATAATAACTGGCGTTAATATACTAGCAGATGAAGATACTGCTAAGGCGCCCAATACTCCAATTGCTATATTAGTAGCTGCTATGGGTATCATAGCTATCGCAAGTTTTTCCATTTGTGAATCGTCGAGATTAGAAATTGTGTGTATTGCATCTAGGATCATTTCAGTACCTTGAGCTATTATAATATTTTTCTTATCTCTGGATTCTTTTCTTAAATTATCTAACTCAGTAACTTTCTGGTATTTGTTTGCTAATGCTACGCGAGTGTTTTTAGTGTACTCTTTTTCTGAAAGAGCACCACTTATTCCCAGACTATAGATTTGTACTTCTGCAATATAGTCCTTAGATATGTTAGGGCTACTATTTTCTTTCTTAAGTCTTTCTACATACATCAAACAATTATCAGCGTCATCTAAGATATCTTTGTGCTTGGTAATAGCTCCCTCTACTTCATTCAATAATGATGTGACTGCTTCTTGTGTTGTTATATTGTCTGGTATTTCAGTGCCTTGGTTTTTACTATTTTGAATTATCCGTTGTATTTCTGCAATATTTTGTATTACTTGGTTATTTTGCTCAGGGTGTTTTGTGGTGGTTAGGCTACAAAATGCTGTAATCTCACTGATAAACTTTTGTAGTGAAGGCTCTTCAGAAAGCGTTTTATTCCGCTCCCTGAATCGATTAATCTGTTGTGCCTTGTCGTAATTTTTTGTCAATGCTTCATCAGAGCTTGCGTAATTCAATGTCTTATCTGTTGCATCTAATATGTCATTAATTAATTTTTGTATTTCTTTTGTTTGATTTTCGTTCATATAATTTATCTTAAATATTTGATTAGTATTCAGTATAAGTGAAAACTAAATATTAACCAATAAAACAAGCAGATTAAAAAGTTTCACATTTATTAATGTGATATTTATGGTATATAAAATTTTTTAAAATGAAATATAGTGCTCTAGTGAATTAACGTAAAAGTAATAAGCATTATATATGATAAAAGAGAAGTGGACTTAAAAAGTTATAGGTATTATGTACAAATAAAAACAATATTAAGAAAACAATAGAAAGTATAATTATCTATTTAAATAAATAAAAGAGGATAACATGCTAGGTTAATGAGCAATCAAGAATATATAATAGGTAGGTCGAAAATTGAGTGGTACTGTTGTTTTGGTATGGATATGAAATTACACACAGACACAAATTAGCAAGCTGAGATGTATGAGTATTATTTTGTGCAAAAGATGCGCTTAAAAAATACGCATCCTCTATTGAATCAAGAATTAAGCCTGCTTCGCTTTAAATTTTTTATTAACTTTATTAATTACTAAAACGCGTCCTTTGCGTTTTACAAGTCTGCAATTTTTATCTCTATTTTTCAGAGATTTTAGTGATTTTACAATTTTCATATAATTATCTCTATAATATTCCGATTAAAAATACATTTTTCTCCCTCAATAGTCAAGAGAAAACCTCTGGAGAAATTACTATAATATAAATTTCATGATAGCCTAAATATATTGTGGCAATTAATAATTTGTAGAATAAAAATAGCAATTGTAATAAAGTCTGTTATATTATTAATTTATTTAATGGAGAACCTGACTGCAATATTTAGGTAGTGTAATAACAATAATTTTGATTTATGCATTTTATAGACGAAAGTAAAATATATATAAAAGCTGGTGATGGTGGCAATGGTTGTATGAGTTTTTTAAGAGAGAAATTCATAGAACGAGGCGCACCAGATGGCGGTAACGGAGGTCGTGGTGGTAGTATCATTTTTCGCGCTACTCCGCATCTCAATACATTATTAAATTTTCGCTATAAGCGGCAATTCAAAGCAGAAAATGGTCAAAATGGCAAAGGCCGAAATATGACAGGCAAATCTGCTGCATCAGTAATCTTGGAAGTGCCAATTGGTACACAAATTTTTTCTGAAGATGGTAATTTATTAATCTATGATCTAGATAAAGAAGCAGATTTCGAAATTCTCAAAGGAGGTATGGGAGGGCTTGGTAATGCGCATTTCAAGTCATCTACTAATCGTTCACCGCGTCGCACTACAAATGGTGAAGTTGGAGAAGAAATGGAAGTAGTTCTTAAATTGAAATTACTTTCTGACGCGGGATTAATCGGTCTACCTAATGTAGGAAAATCTACATTACTATCAAAAACTACTGCTGCACAGCCAAAAATAGCTGATTATCATTTTACCACATTAAAACCAAATTTGGGAGTTGTTTATGTGGGTGATTATGAATTTGTACTAGCTGATATACCTGGGTTAATTAAAAATGCTCATCTAGGTCAAGGTCTCGGCGACAAATTTTTGAAACATATAGAAAGATGCGGCGTGTTAATACATATTATTGATGCAAGTCACGAAGATATATTAAATGATTATGATGTTATTAGACAAGAATTAGTCTCTTATTCTCCGATACTTCAAGATAAAGAAGAATTTATCTGCTTAAATAAAATAGATAAAATCACAGAGGAAGAACTAGCAGATAAGATGCACCTTCTAAAAAAACATACTAATAAAGAAATTTTCCCAATTTCAAATTTCAGCAAAAAAGGAATAGATGTTTTGATGAAAAAAATATTATATTCTATAAATAAAGAAAATGAATAAGAGCACAAATCTATGTCTTTAATTATTATATTTTCAATTCTGACGATTCTAGTTCTGGCCACTGGTGTTATTTTGATGGCATATGGTGGTGACCTTAATAAAAAATATTCTACGAAATTAATGTCACTGAGAGTATTTTTTCAGGCTATGGTTATCACCGTGCTAGCTTTTCTATATCTCTATTCAACCAAGTAAAACACACATGACAAAATAGACACTCTCATGATGATGGCCTGCGTTTAGGTATTTTGTACACGATACAGTTCTTTACAATAGAGTGTTGCTAAGGTGTGAGTAAGAGAAAAAGCTGTGTGCTAACCTCAAACGCTGGATCAACAAAAATTTACCTTACATGGAAGACTTACATCAAGCAATTTCTTTTTCTTTAAATGCAATATTCTATTGTAAACGACTATACTTTATTTGAGTGCTATTAGTATAGTGTCTTTTAAGTGAAATTAGCAACGTTGTTGCTCGTTTTTTAACTATTTATAGGCGACGAATAATTGGGCCTAATATCTATAATCCAACCTAACAATATAGTACAAAAAGCAGCGATCCCAAATATTGTTAAGTTAGAGATTAATTTTGAGTGCTGAAATTATGAAAAAAAGTGAGCGCTAGATGATTTTCTAACGCTCAATTTTTAGTTTATATATTGTGAATAGACATAAACTGCTTTGTCAATCTAGTAATTGATTCACTGTCAGTCAAGTGCAATTAGTGTTTATTTATGCTACCTCAAATGGTTTATCACCGTCTCCAGCAATTACAGCATCAGCATTATGATCTGAATGCTCTAACCCTATCTTATGGTAAAAATAGTGTGCAACACGTGAATCTAGTGTATATGCCAAGGTGATACCTATTCCTTGGTCACCAAAACCCCTCAAAGCTTCTTTTGTAGTGTATATTGTAGTTTTTGCTTCTGTAGCAGTTGTCCAAACACCAGTCTTTATAGAGTCTTTTAAGCTTGTACTGTCATCATCCAGATAGGTCTTTGCACTATTGTTGAACATTTTATGCTGCCTCAACTGATTTAGCAACGTCTCCAGCAATTACAGCATCAGCATTATGATCTGAATGTTCTAACCCTATCTTATGGTAAAAATAGTGTGCAACACGTGAATCTAGTGTATATGCCAAGATGATACCTATTCCTTGGTCACCAAAACCCATCAAAGCTTCTTTTGTAGTGTATGTTGTATTTGTTACTTTTGTAACAGTTGTCAAAACACCAGTCTTTATAGAGTCTGTTAAGCTTATACCGTCATCATCCAGATAGGTCTTTGCACTATTGTTGAACATGTCAAGTAGTGCTGGCAGCGTTACAAACGCGAGTAGATCTAGACTGAAGAGTGTAAGTTTCCATGATATAGGGTCGTTATTCTTCCCCGAGGTGTTCTTTTTTTCCGATTGCAAGGTTTGAGTGTTTGTGTCCTCCTCCTCCTCCTTCTTATTATCTGCAGGAATATTAACCGCCTGATTTTCCGTGATAGTGGTTATAGTATCTGCATTATCAACCTGATCTTGCGGAATTTTCTTTTCTCTCTGCTGCTGACTGCACCATTCCTTCCAACCCTCTATCTGTGGTGCCTCAGCTGTAGAGTTGTTGTTGGAAAATAGATTAAATAGTTTTTTTGATCTTATCGTATCAGCTGCCCCACCTATTGCATTCAATGGCTTTGAGTAGATGCTCTCGCCTTCGATGCCTTTTAATTGGCTAAGACCATACAACATGCCCTGCAGCAATGCAATACTGGTCATAGTTTTAGCCGTTTGTTTCCCCCCGGGTCCAGCCTTCGTGAAATGTTCGTCAGCGGCGTCAAGCCATGATTCACTACTACACCAATTCTTTATAGTACTTTTAAAACCCATGATTTTACCTATATAATTTTAATTAAACATAATATGATATTTATATTCTATAAAAAAATTGAGTCAAGTGCTATAACAAATTATTTTTACTATTTATTTCATAAATATAAATTTTGTTACACTAGCAGTGAATATTGAGATTTAAAATTAGAGTTATATAGTGATAATATATAGAGCTAATCTGTGTTTTTAAGTCAATGAATAATTGAAAGCAAATCTGAATAATAATTTATTTTATTATTACAATTTAGTAAAAAACAAGTAATTAATTACATTGAAAGTAAAATCTATGATATTAATTCACTAAACAAGTTTATTGTTTAATGCAAAAACATTTATGTTATCCTTTTAAGATTTGTAAAAAATTATTTCAAAATAAGCACAAATGTTTTTGTTGAAATATAGTTTTGGATTAATTTGAGATCATTGCCGCGCCAAAAATTAAAATAAGATTTTCCTCTTGGACAAAATGTTAAATAAATATATGATTTACCCAGAGATAATAATATAAAATTAATATGATAGTTAGAACTAGATTTGCTCCTTCGCCAACTGGCTTTTTACATATTGGTGGTGCACGCACTGCATTATTTAATTATTTATTTGCACGTGCAAAAGGTGGTAAATTTTTATTGCGTATTGAAGATACTGATCGCGTACGTTCTAATAAAGAAGCAGAGAAATCTATTATTTCATCGCTAAAATGGTTGGATATTGAATATGATGAAGAAATAATATATCAATCTCAGAGAGCAGCACGACATGTTGAAATTGCTAAACAATTAATAGAAGCTGGTAAAGCCTATTATTGCTTTGCTACTCAAGAGGAAATTGCTGTGGTGCGTGATGCGGCTATTGCAAAAAAGGAGCATTTTATTTTTCATTCTCCTTGGAGGGATGTTGATTCTTCAAAATACCCTGCTGGACAAAAGCCAGTAATACGCATTAAAGCGCCACGCGAAGGGGAAATGGTCATTAATGATCTGCTGCAGGGTAAAGTCAGAATGCAAAATTCTCATTTAGATGATATGGTGCTACTAAGAGCTGATGGTACGCCGACCTATATGCTAGCAGTGGTGGTTGATGATCATGACATGAGTATTACACATATAATTCGTGGTGATGACCATTTGAACAATGCTTTCAGGCAAAAAATGATTTATGATGCGATGGATTGGCAGGTGCCTGATATGGTACATATTCCACTGATTCACGGACAAGATGGAGCAAAATTATCGAAAAGACATGGTGCACTAGGAGCAGATGATTATAAGAAAATGGGATATTTACCTGAAGCTTTAAGCAATTATCTACTCAGACTGGGTTGGTCGCACGGAGATGATGAAATTATCTCCAGAAAGCAAGCTATTGAGTGGTTTAACCTTGAATCCCTTGGGAAATCACCAGCTCGCCTTGATTTTAGCAAAATGCGTAATATTAATGCGCATTATTTGCGTGCAAGTGATAATAAACGACTCGCTGAGATGATTTATGAATATTATCCAACTCTCAATTCAGTGTCCCAGAGAAATATATTAGCAGCAATTGATTTAATGAAACCTCGGGCTGAACTGATGACGGATTTATATAATATGGCTCCGATTTTTTTTGCGGGCGAAAATTATTTAGAGGATATTGAACCAGCAGCGGAAGACATAATTAAATCAACAAGCAAATCACTGATTAACTCAGTCATAAATGATTTACAAAATATAGCAAATTTCAACAAGGAGTCAGTTAGAAATATTTTAGAAATATTAGCTAAACGTGAAGGTATGAAGCTAGGAGAATTAATGAAATATATTCGAGTGTATGTCACTGGTAGAATTGCTGCTCCTAGTATATTTGAAATTGCAGAAATTATTGGTCGAGAAGAAATGATTGCAAGGTTAAAAAAGTGATCTCTGAATTTTTACTGAAACAATATAAATCCGGATGTCTTGCTCAGGTGTATCTAGTAAGTGGGTATGATCTCAAAACTAGTTTATCAGAGCTCGAAAAATTTGCTAAAGTTGTTTTAGGCACAGATAATCTTAAAAATAGTGGGGAATATATTTACATTGCAAAAGATAGTAAAAGTAAAAATATTACCATCGATCAAATTCGCTTTGTCCAAGAGTTTTCATATAAAACTTCAGTTATTTCAGGCAACAAAATCATAGTCATTTATGGTGCGGATCAGATGAATATAAATGCTGCAAATTCTTGCTTGAAATTGCTTGAGGATACACCAAGTAATAGCTATATTTTCTTACTTACTGCACATCCATATAATTTGCTACCTACGATTTTGTCAAGATGTACTAAGATTAATTTACCTAATCAATCTGATAATATAGATTTAACTACTCACTCAGATTTGCTCGATATTTTAATGAAAGATTGCCCTTTTGCAAAAAAACAGCAATTTATTGAAAAATTCTCTCTTAAAGATCGCGATTTATGGCAAGAATTTGCATCATATGCTGAAAATTTATTAGCTAAATTATCTAGATATAAGATGGGGATTATCAATTCTATAGAAGATAGAGAATCAAGAATTTTACTTCAATTAAAATCTGACTCATTGCCATATCTAGAAAATAAATATACTAAGTTAAGTATATTAATCAATAATGTTAATGAATATGATTTAGATTTACGCGCTAGTGCTATAATGTTAATAGATCTATTTGCAGAATAGGGTAAGCTTGATGTATGAAATTCTATTTAAAGATATAGAAGAATTATTACCAATTAAACCACCTTCAATTAAAGCTCTGCATAGATTAGGACTGTTTATAGTTCGAGACCTAATGTTTTATTCTCCATATGCTTATAATATTATTGATATCTCGTCTGATTTGGCAAATGTGCAAAATGGCAAATTAATTCAAGCAGTTGTTACAATAGGAAAAATAGAAAAGCCAGGAAAAGGAATAAAAAAAATTTATGCTTATAACGATACTGGTGCTATAATATTGACATTTTTTAATAAAATGCCAGCGTTTATTTTAGCCAAATTAAGAATAGGTGAAAAAATTTGTATTAGTGGCAAAGTGAATTATTTTAATGGCTATTATCAAATAACGCATCCCGACTTTATCCTGACGCAAGATCAAGCAGTGTCAGAATTAGAACCAGTATATCATCTAACTTACGGGCTAACAAATCGTCAATTACATAATTATATATTGAAGACTATTAAATTAGTAAAAGCATTTTTAAAGACGCATTTATCACTCGTGAAAACGCAAATGAATTATGCAAATCCCTTAGAAAATGAGATAAGTTATATGAAATCCTTGATTAGTGAGGTAGAAAAAATACATTTAATAGGCTTAAACAAAACAGACCAGATTGAACAAATAATTATGGATGCTAAACAACAATTAGCTTACAAAGAATTATTTGCAAATCAAACTGCTTTGGCAATTTTACGGAGCCAAAAGCAAAGTAATTTAGGGCGTCGATTTGCTCCTACCCATTTGAAGCAGGAGGTTGTAGAAAAATTGGGATTTGCTCTAACGCCAGCTCAAAATGCTGCTATAACTGAGATCGAGGCTGAACAGAACTCGTCAGGGCAAATGATGAGGTTATTGCAAGGTGATGTTGGAAGTGGCAAAACATTAGTAGCGCTGTTAACTATGTTGAATGTAGTGAGCGTAGGAGCTCAAAGCGTATTAATGGCACCTACTGATTTACTTAGCCTTCAGCATTTTCAGTTTTTTTCTAAGGCTCTAAAAGATTACGACATTAACATAAGTCTGCTTACTGGTAAAACAACTAATAGCGAAAAAAAGCGTATAAAATTAGATTTGGCAACGGGGGTAATAGATATAATTATAGGTACACATGCCTTGTTCCAAAATGACGTAGAGTTTCATAATTTGGGTTATATAGTGATTGATGAACAGCATAGATTTGGCGTTAAACAACGTATGGAATTGATCAATAAAGCTAATCATCCAGATATATTAGTAATGACCGCTACTCCAATACCTCGTAGTCTCGCTCTTACTATTTTCGGAGATATGAATACTAGCTTGATTAGAGAAAAACCTCAGAATAGATTACCTATTATTACTTCTGTACTCAATATAGATAAGAAACCACAACTTATTGATTCTCTTAAATCAAGGATCAGTAACGGCGAACTAATATATTGGATATGTCCTTTAGTAGATAGTAGTGAAAGTGAAGAATTCAAAGAGAAAAATTGCGCTGATGCAGTGAGTATACATCAAGAATTAAATTTAATATTTCCTGGGATGGTCGGCATTTTGCATGGTAAAATGAAATCATATGCAAAAGATATTGTGATGGAACAATTTAAAAATGGTGAGATAAAAATTCTAGTGGCAACTACTGTAATAGAAGTTGGGATAGATGTTCCTCAAGCTACTCTAATTATCATCGAAAATGCTGAGAAATTTGGTCTAGCGCAATTACATCAATTGCGAGGTAGAGTAGGGCGCGGTAATAAGCAATCATACTGTTTACTGTTATATGATTTGACAAGAAGTACGCAAATTGCTCGCAAGAGGATCGAAATTATGAAAGAAAGTCATGATGGATTTTATATTGCTGAGCAAGATCTGTTACTACGCGGAGGCGGAGAAATACTTGGTACCAAACAAAGTGGTGAGCAAGAATTCTTTTTTGCCGATTTAGTTCGGGATAAAAACTATTTGATTAAAGCAAACAAACTAGCTGAAAGGACAAAGATAAATGACTTTATATTATTTCAGTCAAAGATATTTGGCCGCGAAAGGTATGATTTAGCAAAAAGTGGCTAGTTAATGATAAAAATGCAAAATAGATAATACTATAATATAGTGACTTACTGAAGCAAATATGGCAGCTAATATATCGTCTAACATCACGCCCAGAGCTCCCTTACATTTCTCATCTGCCCAATCTATAGGCCAAGGTTTGTAAATGTCAAAAATTCTGAATAAACTAAAAGGCAACACAAACATAAATATTATATCAAAATATATCACATTTATAGCTAGAGAAAATGGAGAAAAAAACAGAATTAATGAAGAAAAGGAACATAATATAATGGTTAGTAATTGACCAACTACTTCGTCAATGACTACCTCTTGAGGGTCTTTATTAATTCTATCTTTTATGTAAATATGAGTACATAATGTGCCAATAGAGAGTAATAATACAAAGCAAATTAATTCACAAATGATTATTAAAGCTAATTGTTTTTCATATAAACTTAGATAATCCTCTTCTGAGAACTCATAATTCAAAGCGAATTTCATCACTAGATATGCTATAAAAAATGCTGGAAGAGATCCGATAGTACCAGGAGCATATTTAATTTTGCCAATGTAAAAAAAGGTTGCTATAAGCTCAGAGAGTTTTTGCATATTATAATTAATTGTGTAATATTTAGATGATTATGGCATAGCTTAGTAAAAAAAGCAAAATTATGCATAATTTATCATAAAAATTTATAGATAATTCATAACGTTAGAGAAGGATTACAAAATGTTAATAGAAATCAGCGATAAAGATTTTCAACAAGAAGTATTAGATTCTAAGAAATTAGTGTTAATTGATTTTTGGGCACCATGGTGTGGACCGTGTAAAATGCTTGGACCTATACTTGAAGACCTTGCTAATGAAATGCAAAATGTGAAGATCGTTAAAATTAATATTGATGAAAACTTAGAAGTACCATCACAGCTAGGCATTAGAAGCATACCGACCTTAATGCTTTATAAAGCTGGCCAAAATATCTCTACCAAGGTTGGGGTATTGCCTAAAAATTCTCTTAAGGAATGGATTGAATCGAATCTGTAAGTAAGTAAATAAAGTAAAATAGTACAATGCAATTATGCTAACTCGCTTATTTGGCATAAAATTTGAAGATTTTTTTTCTTTATCTGGTTTAATTAAGTTAGACCAGAGTTTTTTATCTTATCTATCTCAACAAGATTTTAAGTTATACGCAAAATATGTGCATCATAGAGCAGAAGCACAGCCAGCGTCTACATTAGAAATAAGCGAATTATTAATAGAAGTAGCAAAATATCTTGAGGATTTCTTAGTTGAAATTTTTTGTATTGAGACTGAAAATTCTACACTCAAAAAAAACAATTTAAAATTTGCACCAGTTTATGAATGTCGGAGAAAATTTGTCCAACGTTATGCATTAACAAAATATTCCTCTACAACACTAGCATCTTTATCTTACGATATAGTAGTAGAAAAATTACAAACTATAATAGGAGAGATTAACCAAGAAAATATAGTACAGTATTATTTCAAATGGTCTACGCAAAAAGACCGATATCAACAAGAGTTAGATATATTAGCTCAATATTGTGCATTTGCTGTGTATAGAAATAGTGAGGGTGCATTATTCGATGTGCCACGCTCAATAGGCCCAGACTTAATTAGTAAATATAGAATAGAAGCGTTACGTAAAAATTTATATTTAGGTTTCAACTATCGTGACCATGAGGTAAATATTCAGAAATCTTTTATGAATACAAAATATTGCCTATATTGTCATAAATTGGGTAAAGATAGTTGTAAAACAGGTTTAGAAGATGCTAATAATGCGTCCATCGAAAAAAATGGCTGTCCATTAAAACAAAAAATATCTGAAAAAAATCTTTTAAGTGCACAAGGATTTTATATAGGTGCGCTTGCTATGATTATTATAGATAATCCTATGGTAGCAGTAACGGGTCACAGGATATGTAATGATTGCATGAAAAGTTGTATTTATCAAAAACAGACAGCTGTTAATATTCCTGTAATAGAATCAAATATATTAGAGCAAATTCTTAATTTACCTTGGGGTGTAGAAATTTATTTACTACTTACTAAGTGGAATCCGCTTAATTTATTACAACCATTGCCTAATCCTAATAGCAAATATAATGTCCTAGTTGCAGGACTTGGACCAGCTGGTTTTGCTATTTCTTATTACTTGCTCAGAGCGGGGCATAATGTGGTTGCTATTGATGGATTAAAAATAGAAAAATTAGATTTTGATCCTCTCAAGCCAATAAAATGGTGGAAAGATATTACAACACCTTTATCACACAGAATACCACAAGGATTTGGTGGAGTGATGGAATATGGTATTACTAATCGTTGGGATAAAAATAAATTACTCTTAATCAGGCTGATATTAGAACGTTTTGAAACATTTACTATGCAAGGTGGCGTTCGTTTAGGTAGTAACATTACTACACAGCAAGCGTTTGCAAGTGGGTTTAACCATATAGCATTATGTCTTGGTGCTGGAAAGCCTAAATATATTACAAAAGAAGATTTTTTTGTAAAAGGTATCAGGCCAGCTGTAGATTTTCTGATGAGTTTACAACAAGGCGGGGCTTTCTTGGAAGAAAGTGATCTCAAATTAATGATACGTTTCCCTAGCGTAGTAATCGGATGTGGCCTTACAGCAATTGATAGTGCTGTTGAATTATTGCATTATTATGCTTTGCAGGTGGAAAAATTTTTGTACAAATGTGAAGTAAAACAAATTATTATTTCCACTTTGCCTCAAGCAGAACAAATTATCGCGGATGAATTTATTAGTCATGCTAAATTATTACGCCGGGCTAAGACACCTCAAGAGAAATTTGCTATATTGAATGATGTTGCAGGTGGTGTAACAATTTGTTATCGCAAATCATTAAATCAATCACCTGCTTATATTCTAAACCATGAAGAAATAGAACATGCCTTATCAATTGGCATCAATTTTAAAGAAAATTTTGATTTGCAAGAAATTTTGACTGATCAATTTCGCCATGTCAGTAAAATAATCTCAAAAGATGGCACAGTGTTAGATGCTAAAACAATTTTAGTTGCAATTGGAATTGAAGATAATGAATTTTTAGATATAAAAAATCTTATTAAGGGGCAGGATAATTTATTTCTAAACGCAGAAAAAAACATTAGTTATCTGGGAGATTGTAATCCTAAATATTCTGGTAGTGTTGTTAAAGCACTTGCAAGTGCTAAAGATAATTATCAAAAAATAGACAAAGAAATTAGACAATTACCATATAGTAACTTTAGTTTTAATATTGAGTATTTGATAAATAAAGTCACTAAAATAGAGCGCATTGCAGAGGATTTATTGGTAATAGAAATCTATTCTCCTTATCTGGTAAGTAATTTTCGTCCAGGGCAATTTTTTAAATTTCAGCATTATACTAGCGAAGCAAAAAACATTTCAAAACCTATTGCACTCAGTGGTTTTAAGGTAGATCAGAAACGCAGAATTTTAGTATTATGCGTTTTTGGTGAAAATAATATCGATAATATATTGAAATATATTGAGCTTGGAAGTGAGATACCTCTTATGGGGCCTACTGGCTCACCTGTACCTGTTTTTAAAGGTAAAAGGGTGCTATTGATCGGAGAAAATTTCAATAACCTAATATTGATGCCGGTTGCAGAGATTTTATATAAAAATAATTGTAATATAACATTACTCACTCAGTATGATAGTTCGTCAAAGATTTATTATAAAACTGAAATAGAAAAATTTGCTGAGACCATTATATGGTCTTTGAAAAAGCCAAATAAAATCAATATAAGAGTGCAAGATATTCTCACTACACAATCTCTTCTTGAAACCTTACAAGATCTGAAGAAAAAAAGACTTAGTAATGATTTTGATGTAGTGATATGTTATGTATCTCCAGCTATGCAAGACGAAATATCTCAAGTGAAAAATGAAATTTTTAATTCTAATATAAATCTCATTTATCCATTATATACTCCTATGCAATGTATGATGAAAGGTATTTGTGGCCATTGTATTTACTATGATCAACAACGTAAGGAATATGTATTTGCTTGCCAAAAACAATATAAAATGATCTAAAGTTGCACTTTGTTTTCAAATATCGGCAAAAGATCCAAAAAATAAGGCTCTTCACTTTAACCTTGGGTTTAGGGATAATGCTTTCTTAGTTGCATCATTAAGTTAAGTTTTGTATCCTAATATTATAATATGATGATTAATTTAGAGGCTTAACTATGGACAAGGAAACCAATGGAAAAACCAATATACAAACAATGATGATAATATTAGTAGTAATATTACTATATATAAGTGATTTTGTACTACCAAATGATTCTCCTGCAAACTCTTTAAAATTATTTGCAGCTATTACCGTAACATTGATCATGTCTATTAGATTTTTTGTACCTATTACTCATAATAAGGCCAAAGAAATATTAGATTTGGCGCTGACAATTTGTATGATCAAGTTTATTGTGACAACTGATTTAAAAAATATCTTTGATAGTATAGTAGAATGGTGGTCTACTATCAAATTCATCGCTATAACTTATTTCAAAATAAAAATTACTATACTTATGGTTCAGTATCTCGTTGACAAAAAAAAATCAATATGATAGCCTTCAATTAAGCAGCTGTGAATTTTGTTTATTAGATAAATTAAAATAGGTAATTTTTATGTCAAAAGATAAACCAACATGTGTACCATCATCTGATCCTGTAACGGTTTTAGGGAGCACTGCGATGTGCGCAGTAGGTCCATCGGCAACGGTTGCTAGTGGTGGAGTAGCAACTTCTGTTTTTAATGGTGCTGGTACTGTAGTAGCATGTAATGAAGTTTATAAAGCCGCTACTGACCCTTGTGCTAACGCGCACAGAGATTATAATAATACTTCTGTGGGGCGCCGAGAAGCAGCTGACCCTTACTATAGCAACATGCCAAAACACGATGTAGTTTCAGCAGTGAAATATTCTGCTTAGATGGGAGGAGAGAGTCATGATATTGGCGGCGGCAATTGTGATATAATGTAATGCACTAAGGTGTTTTATATAAAGCTAGGAATGTTAAACAGAAAATGATGGTAAAAATTAGTTTAGCATTTCTGGTGAAACTATCAATATCAGTCATTTTGATTCCCACTCCCCTTGTCTGATAGCAATTATAATCATACTTTTAATAAGCTAAAGTAAATTACTAAACTATAAGCTTGACCTTGCTATTTATCACCAAAATATAATCTTTCTTAATAATAATTGCTTTGACAGGAACATATTAGATGTATAAATTAAATCTTGAGGTGAAAAACTAATAAAAAAAGTAAGTATAAGATGAATATACATGAATATCAGGCTAAAGAAATTTTAAGAAAATATCATATTCCTTGTTCAAATGGTATAGTGGTCTTAAATAAAAAAGATATTAATAAGCTTTTTGAAAATTTTGATGCCAAACTATATGTAGTGAAAGCCCAAATTCATGCTGGTGGTCGTGGTAAGGCAGGAGGCGTAAAAGTAACTAAAGCCAAAGAAGAAGCAGTGAATTATAGTCACCAAATGTTCGGTATGAGATTAGTTACACATCAAACTGGTCCTGAAGGCCAGATTGTGAAGCGTGTTTATATTGAATCTGGTTGTGATATTGAACATGAATATTATTTTAGTGCTGTTGTGGATCGTGCTAATTGTGCCATTACTTTTATGGCATCGAAAGATGGTGGTATAGATATTGAAGAAGTTGCAGCGCATTCACCTGAGAAAATCTTAAAAGTAGTAGTTGACCCTGCAATTGGCATCATGCCTTTTCACTGCAGAAAGATAGCTTTCTTTTTGGGCTTTAGCGGTCAAGAACATAAGCAAATGATGGATATTGTGAAATCAGTATATGACGCAATGATGGGCACAGATGCGATGCAATTGGAAATTAATCCATTAGTTAAAACTACTGAAGGAAAAATTTTGGCATTAGATGCTAAAATTAACTTTGATGATAATGGATTATTTAGACATCCAGAAATTGTTGCTTTGCGTGATGAGGATGAAGAAGATGCTCTAGAATTATTAGCTAGTAAATCTGACCTTAGTTATGTACGAATGGAGGGCAATATTGGATGTATGGTAAATGGGGCAGGTTTAGCTATGGCGACTATGGATATAATAAAAGCTTGCGGTGGTGAGCCGGCAAATTTTCTGGATGTTGGAGGTGGCGCCACTAAAGAAAAAGTTGCAACAGCTTTCAAGATTATTTTATCTGATTCAGCAGTTAAGGGAATATTAGTCAATATTTTTGGTGGTATTATGAGATGTGATGTAATAGCTGAAGGTATCATAGCAGCTGCTAAAGAAGTAGGAATAAAAGTGCCATTAGTTGTTAGATTAGCAGGTACTAATTTTGCAAAAGGTAAAGAGATTTTGGCAAACTCCGGAATAGCAATTATTGCTGCTGATGATTTAGGCGATGCAGCACAAAAAATTGTTCAAGCGATATAAGGTTTAGGAATTAAAATGGCAATATTAGTAAATAAAGAGACCAGAGTGATATGTCAAGGTTTTACAGGATCACAAGGTACATTTCACTCTATACAAGCAATAGAATATGGTACAAAAATGGTAGGCGGAGTCACTCCTGGCAAAGGAGGTAGTATACACCTGGATTTACCAGTATATAATACTGTAGAAGAAGCCGTAATGCGTACCAATGCTAATGCAAGTGTAATTTATGTCCCACCAGCTTTTGCAGCTGATTCAATTTTAGAAGCGATCAGTGCTCAGTTAGAGTTAGTAATTTGTATTACCGAAGGGATTCCGGTTATAGACATGATGCGAGTAAAGCGTGCCCTTATTGGCTCCAAAACACGACTCATTGGTCCAAATTGTCCTGGTGTTATTACCCCCGACGAATGTAAAATAGGTATTATGCCAGGCCATATACATAAAAAAGGTAATATAGGTATAGTATCGCGCTCAGGTACTTTAACTTATGAAGCGGTAGCGCAAACTACACAAGTAGGTCTTGGCCAATCTACCTGTATTGGCATAGGGGGAGACCCTATTAATGGTACCAATTTTATTGATTGTTTAGATATGTTTTTACATGATGATGAGACAGATGCGATAATTATGATTGGAGAAATTGGGGGTAATGCTGAAGAAGACGCAGCCAAATTCTTGCAAAATAATCCAATTACAAAACCAGTAGTAGGATTTATTGCTGGTATCACTGCGCCTCCAGGCAAAAGAATGGGTCACGCTGGAGCAATTATTAGCGGCGGAAAAGGTAGTGCAGCAGATAAACTAGAGGCCTTACGGGAAGCAGGTGTCACTATTTCTGCTTCACCTGCAGAGATTGGCAAAACAATGTATAATCTACTGCATAAGTAATTTTGTTGCCTGCATTCTAGAGGTAATAAGTTAAGCAGCTTGGTGTTTACCTTCTATCTAGAAAAATATTGTAATTAAATTTTAGGAGATGCAGGCTATTTATTCGCCTAAGTTGTTAGCATATTGGTATGAACCATTAAGAGCTTGAGTATAAACGATCTTTGTAACTGGGCTTATACTCAACAGAATCTATTCAATGCTCAATCTAAGTGCAGTGTATAGTGTTACAATAGAGTATTGCTGAGGTGTGAGTAAGAAAAAGCTGTGTGCTAATCTCAAACGCTGGGCCAACTGATATTTACCTTACATGGAAGACTTACATCAAGCAATTTCTTTTTCTTTAAATGCAATACTCTATTGTAAACGACTATGGCATTGTTAACAAAATAATTTTAAAAGTATAGGAGAAGTGGTATGCTAATTGAACAATAGAGAGGATTCAATTATGAGAGAAGAGAGAAAATATCCAATAAAAGAAGGGAGATTCAAGGAGTTAATAGAGCCATTTTTAGAGGAAGCGAAACAAAAACTAGGTAGACCTACGAAAGTGAGTAATTACAATTTTTTTTGTGGAGTGCTATATATTTTAAGGACTGGTGTATCATGGAGAGATCTACCTGAGGAATATGGCAATTGGCATACGATTTATACCAGATATAAAAGATGGAGTGAGAAAGGGTTCTTTTGGAAGTTATTATATTATTTGCAAAGCCTTAAAGAGATAGCGATAGATATAATCTTCGTTGATGGTTCAATTGTGCCGTTGCACAGACATGGGGGAGGCGCTTTAAAAAAAGAGAGGAGCACAAGCGACCGGTAGAGGAAGAAAGGGTTTAGGCACAACTATGCACGTTGCAATTAGTGACCACTCGGTTGTAGCTTGTAAACTGTTTCCAGCGCAAAGACAAGATTGTAAAAGCTTTGAAGAGCTTAACCAAGAACTGCCGTGGGATAAAATAAAATACCTTGTGGCCGACAAGGGGTACGACACTGCAAATGTTAGGAGTATTATTAAATCACACGGAGTGACTCCTGTAATACCATTTAAAGGAGTTTATTTACCAGAGGATTCCGTATTAACTCCTGAAGATTTTTATGACGTTAAACTATACAAAAAACGTAATATCATTGAGCGCTTCTTTGGTAGATTAAAGGAAAATAAGAGGATCGCTATGAGATTTGATAAAATGGATCACTCTTTCCTTAGCTTCATAGCTCTTGCTATCGCTAAATTATTCAAATTATTTTGTTAACAATGCCATAATTAATCACTTGGCACAGTAGTACTTCAGAAAAAGAAATTATAAATATCCTAATAATACGAATAGTGCGCAATTAAACTTGAATAGTTATATAATTATAGTGAAATGACTGATTCTTTTTCTTTCATCTCAGCAATTTTTGAGCTGATAAACGCAGGAAGTGCAATAAGTAATAAGAAGCCACACATAAGTGCATAATTCGTGATAGTTTCACTATGTAAATATGAAATTAAAAGAGTAATCATGGACGTAATAATATAATAAGTAGCACCCAAAATAGAACCGGCGCTACCTAATACTTTACGATAATTATCCAGACAGGTAGATAATATAGTAGGTATAATCATGCCATATCCAGCATATAACATGGACATACACCCGAAAATAGCTATTATTGCATATATGACATTTTGCATCACAAAATCTGTTAAGCTTACTATTATTAATAACAAACATCCTATCACTATAGAGATGAGGCCAGCTATTTGCACTTTTAATATTGGTACATATTTTTTTATCATATATTTTGCTATAAGACTGCCAAGTAATGTAGCACAGCTCAACACAGCAAATAATGCCCCATAAGTAGTAGTAGCGATTTGATATTTTTCTATAAAAACAAATGGTGCTTGTACAAAAAATCCGACATAACAGCCATTTAAAATTCCTACTGTAATACCATAACCTACAAAAATTTTGTCCTTATAAGTTGATTTTAGCACACCATAGAAATTATTACCTTTATCTGCGCCTATATAACGGTTAGTTTCTGGCAAGAAAAAGTAATACACTATCAGTGCTATGCACCCAATCGCGCTGAGTGAGATCAAAATAGATTGCCAGGAATTATAATAATCAATTATATATCCACCAAATAATGAACCTGCTGTAGGGGCTAGACTGGTGATGATCGAGGTATTAAGATATATTTGAGATAGCCTGGAATCTTGATAGGAGTCACGAGCCATAGCTTGCGCGATGACAGAGCCAATACTTGCGCCATATGCTTGCAAAAAACGACAAAATATAAAGCTTTGAATATTTGTACTCTGAGATGCAGCTAGGGTTGCTAATATATAAAAGCTTAAACCTAATAATACAATAATACGTCTGCCATATAAGTCCGATAATCTACCTAAAGTAAAAATGCCTAGTGAGAATCCAAAATAATAAGCTGTTGTTGAAAGTTGGATTAAGCTTCCAGAAACTGACATAGAATGAGTGATTCTCGGAAAAGCAACTGTACATATAGTTTCTGTTAATACAGAGATACAGCATAGTGAGTAAAGTAAAATAGGTGGTATTGGGCCTAATTTCATAATATATATTTTTGATTTCACATTTGAATATCTTGATGATTATAGCACCTTATAAGATTTGTAACAAATAGTTCCGGAAGCTATTGAATATTAAGAGTTTACACTAGTATAACAAAGTGTATTTTTATTGTGTTATGGACAAATGTATTTTTTCAGTAACTAATACTAGAGACTTCGTGAAAAAAATCAAGTCCAGAATTTTGATGAGGTGAGTATTAGTCTAATCAAAAGTCGTTTTTAGTAGGCAAAATATGGTAATAGTTACATCAGTAGGTTCACTTTTACGTGCTTAGTGCTTATGATGAGATTGATAAAGCATCATTGCGCTTTGGGGTGAATCTATATTCATTTAGTCTTGTTGACTATCATCTTGATGGACCTTTTTTCTTTATATTATTCTTATTCACTTGTTCCTGAGTTGTTTTTGCTGCTTTTTGTATAAGATATTCATTCATTATTGATACAATATTACTACCTATTGCTTTTGCTCTATTAATAGCAGGGCGTCGGCTTTCGGTATTATTGTTTTGTACATTTTGCTTTAATCTGTCTGCTATATTATCAGACTTTTGCGCAATTGGCTGTATAATTTGATCATTCGCTGCTTTTACTACTGTAATTGCTGCTTTTTTGATGATGCCAGGCTTATCAATATTATTTATTTTCTTTAAATATGAATCTGCCTTATCAATATTTCCTCTTGCAATTGAATCTAGAGATTTTGAACTAAACTCTATAATTTTTTCTCCTTTTCTTGATATGGAGCGTGATGAACTATCCTGTGATTTGATCCCGAAACTTGACGCAATAGAGGCATTTATAGTAGCTACTTTATGTTTTTCAATATTCTCTTGCATTATTTGCATTTTTTGTTGCGATGTCGGATTTGTTTGAGGCTCTCCAGTGACTTTAGTGATAAATTTTGTATCAGCGTTTTTCTGCAATTTTTCCCAAATAGCATCTATTCGGTTATCTTCTGGTTTCTTGATATCATTGAGCTGAATTTGTTTTCCACTGTCAAGAGTTATGATTGTTGGTTGAGGATTCTTAACGTTTTGCTTTTGTGGAGATTTTGGATCTGGTTGTCCTGGTATGATGATAGTACTACCCCCTTTGTTTGATAGTGCTGCTCTTGTTTCATCCATGCGAGCTTTTATTTTCCTCCTAGATAGCGGCGGTGCAGCAGCTGAATTATCAACTGTCTTATTAGCTATTTTAGATTTGGCTACTTCAGAAGCTTGTGCTGCCTTAGCGTTCATCTCTTGCTGATTTGCTTTAAGTGGTTCAGGTGTTGTTACTTCTGGTATTTGGTGGGTGCTGACGGGAACATTTTGTGTGTTCTTTTCCCGTTTATTTGCCCCTCGCACGGGCGCAATCCTTCTTTGTCCTATGGGAGGAATATAAGTTTTTTCCTTATTATCCTTCATAGCATTTATTTGTTGAATTTTTTCTTCAATAAGTTGTAATTTTTTTTCTTCTATAAGAGGTGTTTTTAAATTGGAGTCTCTTGGAATTTTACTTAATATTTTCTGAGTTATTTCTATGTCTCGTCCTAGTGTGGGCTGTACTATTTCTTGGTAATCTTTAATTAAGTTGTTATTAAATGCTTTGTGATCTTGTTTTTGAGTTAGTGGCTCTTGTATGCGAGTTAAAGGTACCTTAAACCCTGCTTGATTAAGTCTAACACCAGCTTTCTCAACAAAGGATTGAGATTTAGTAATTTGTTGGTTAATTTCTTTTAATTCAGATATTCTACCACTTGTATCAGTGGTTTGTAGGTCACGATTTTCTGTATTGATTTTACCACCAATTTGTGTTGCAAATTTGTCAAATGCTTTTTGAGCAATTTTTGTTATATCGGTTGGTGTGGCCGATTCTACTGGTTGAGTTACATATTGGTCATATTGCTTTAAAACATCTGCAATAACTTCTTGGGATGCTTCTTTTTGTGTTAGTGTTTCTTTAATATTGTCCCTATATGTTTGGATCTCTTCTTTTATAGATGCAAATATTTTGTCGTTAAGCTGGTTATCAACATTTAGTAAGAACCTATCGTTTTTAATATTCCATTCTACCAGAGCAACTGCGGTATGTTTGATAATATTTTTATTCTTTGTTGCGGCAGCGTATTCCATGATGTTATTCTCAATATCTGAGCTAAGATTTTTATTTTTTACAATAGTGTAAACAAAATCAGTTAAATTGTGTGTTAAATTGTCATTATACATTGCTTGATTACCTGATTTCAAAACACCATAATCGATTTGTGTCTCTTTAGTATACTTATCTTTTTCAGGCTTAATTTGTAACACTAAATTTTCAAACTGCACATTTTTCTTTGGTCGTTGCTCTTGGTCTGGTTTTTTCAGTATACTTTTCGGTTCCATATTCGATACTGTGACATTCTTACTATTTTTTAGTAACGATTGTAAGTTTGTTCTAGAATTGGTACTCATTTGTTCTAGATCATCCAGATCAGGATTTATTTTTTTATTTTTGCTATATGCAGGTTGTTTTTCAGGTGCGTTTTCAATTATATTTTTTATATCTTCTATACTAATTTGTTTAAATTCATTTTTATCTACTTTATTACCTAATTTAGTTACAACAGATAAATCTCTAAACCCTTTGTCAGGAGTATAATTAATCCTTGTGCCTTTTTCATATGCAAGTTCCTTTACTTTAGATAACTCTTTGTTAAACTTTTTGTCATCTATTTTTGCACTATTGTCAATTGCATCTAATATTTTTGTTAATTTTTGTTTAAAATGATCTTTATCATAATCTGGCGCTTTCTCATTTAAAAATTTTTCGAATTTTTTTATGAATTGTACTTGTAGTGAATTATTTTCTATTTCTTGTGGCATGATACTCCCCCGTTCCAATTAAAAATTTTTAATTATTCTATTTGATTTGTCATTTTAGAGGCTGACAAAAAGGATGTTTGTTTATAAATACTACTAATCTTTACCTAAAATATAATAATTTATTATATATAAATTAATGGACTAATTTAATAGTTTAATTTTTTTAGTAATAATTTAGTTTATTTAGTGTAAGATATTTACATTTATTACATCAAATTTAGTAGTATTCGAGGGTAATTTTATGTAGCAAAAATGTTATTTGCTACACATATATTGTGATGTTATATATAGCTGATTGTTGCTCTTATCGTGATATAGGTACTAATTAAGCCCCAAAGTCATTTAAACATTAAAGCGGAAATGTACTACATCGCCGTCTTGCATTACGTAATCTTTGCCTTCAACACGGATTTTACCTTGTTCTCGAGCTTTTGCTTCGCTGCCTAATTTTAGATATTCTGCGTAAGATATTATTTCAGCGCGAATGAAACCTTTTTCAAAATCAGTATGTATGATGCCAGCAGCCGCAGGTGCAAGGCAATTTTTTTCGAAAGTCCAAGCATGTGCTTCCTTTGGTCCTATAGTGAAAAATGATGCTAAATTTAGTAAGGAATAAGCAGAGCTAATAATTTTACTCAGACCTGTTTCATTTAAATCTAAACTAGACAAAAATTCTTGCTTTTCCTCTTCACAAGTCAGTAGAGCAATTTCAGATTCAATTTTTGATGAAATAACTATAGATTTCGCATTTTCTTCTGCAGCTTTTTGAGCTATTTTATCAGAATATTTATTACCAGTACTTGCTTCGCCTTCGCCGACATTACAGACATATAATATTGGTTTAGAGGTAATTAGTTGTAAACTAGCTAATTCTTTATGATTTACATTTTGCATTTTTCTGACGGGAATTCCTTCGGCAAGTAATTCTTTGCATCTTATGAGTAGATCTAATTGTGGCTTTAAAGTTTGATCTTTTTTTACTTTTTTGTCGATATTTACTATTCTCTTTTCAACTGATTCAAGGTCCGCAATCATTAATTCGGTTTCAATTACTTCAGCGTCATGTAATGGATCAATTTTTCCATGTACATGAGTAATATCATTATTGTCAAAGCAGCGCAGCACATGTACGATAGCATCTACTTCTCTGATATGAGCTAAAAATTTGTTACCTAAACCCTCACCACGGCTAGCACCCGCCACTAATCCTGCAATATCTACAAATTCAATAAAAGCTGGGATTATTTTAGCAGAGCCAGCAAGTGCAGCTAATTTTTCTAATCTTATATCTGGTACAGGAACAGTACCAGAATTTGGTTCTATAGTGCAGAAAGGATAATTAGCTGCTTCTGCTTTTGCGCTAGAAGTTAGTGCATTAAATAAGGTTGATTTACCTACATTAGGTAGTCCAACTATGCCGCATTTTAATGTCATATGAATAATTCTGGTAATTTTTACTAAAGGCCAAAAGAGAATAACGAAATTAATCTATATTCTCTTTGAAGGTTTGTTATGCGTAAACTCAGCTAAAAATATATTTTTAGCTAGAATTGCATTAATATAAAAGCTTATTTTGGTACTATATTAAATATAAAACCTCTTTTAGCTTGTATCAAATTAACAAGCAGCATAGCCAAAGTAATATAACCAGTTCTAAATAAAGCTTCTTTAGAGAACATCATGATTACTTGGGCAAAATCAAGCTTACCAATAAAATAAGAAGACATAATTAATCCATCTATTAAAGCCGCAGCTCCAAGTGTGAAGAAATATTTCAAATGAGTTTTACTATTAAATAGCATCGTACTAATTGCGAAAGAAACAAAAATAGACAATATAGAAACTGTGATAATTCCTAAATAAGTTTTATTATACAGATTATATTTGATATTATATGTCAGACAAAAAGTGATTGTTAGTGCAGTTACTAAACTGGTAAAAGCTAATTTATTTCCATAATGCTCTTTTAATAAGTATGCCATAGAAATAGCTAATACAAAAAAGCAAGAACATTGGTAAATTTTATTGCAAAGATTTATCAGTAAACTAGATGTTAGCAACAGTGAGAAAATCAATATATAGTTTTTATTAGTAAAAATATTATTCATATAAACCTCTTTACAATAGATAATTATTTAAGATAATCATTTACAATATAGCAAATTCTTATGCCAATCAATGATAATTTATTTGGTCACATTATCAAGAGTTGATATATTTATAAAGTTTTCTGCTGATTAAAGTAAATAGCCCCTATAAGAGCAACTGCTATATTAGCGTAAAGGAGATATAAATATTCCATATTGTGATATATAATTTTTTGCAGAGAAAAATGTATGTAAATCAGAAATATTACGGGCAATAAACTGGCTGCATATTGTTTAAAATTGATTTCACGATAAAAATTATACCGCAAGAAAATACTTAGAGCAAGAAAGACAAAAGCAAAGTTACAAAATGGCCAAACTAGTCTTACATGTCCGTCGACAATCAATCTATTTTGTTGTTGCTGAGAAATTGTTTGATCCGGCCAAATCATTTCATGAATAAAAAGTTCAAAAGGTCCCTTTTTTCTAGGAGTCGCATTATCATGCGGGCGAGCTATATTAATATTAATTTTGTCGAAATGTAATTTGCTAATATTACCACTTTTATCGTAAGCATGTTGTACACCTGAAAATAATTCGAATTCGACATCATGTGAGCTAAATGTTTTAATATTGCCCTGTTTTGCAAAGAAAATTACCCTTCTTTGAGGATGTTCATTATCAAATAATATTACTCCATTAAAATTGGTTTTTGAGGTTTTTTTATCTATATATAAGGTAGTATATTTAGATAATTGATTAAAGGTTTTTTCTGTGATGATATGAGAAATATACTGTTCTTTAAAATTACCAATAGTAGTTTTTAAATTACTATATGAAATTGGTAGTAAATATAATGATATGTAGTAAATTATAATGCTGACTACTAAGCACAAATATAGTGCTGGTTTTGCAAGTTGTAGGTTGTTAAGACCAGCGCTTCTTAATATTGTTAATTGCCGCTCTTCTTGTAATTTATGATACAGAAAAATTACAGTTAATACTGAAATAACAGGCATTATTATAAAAATAAAATAAGGTAACAATAAGAAAGTAAGCTTTATGAACGCTGTAAGATTAATACCTTTATCAATTAATTTCGATAAGTTCATCGTCTGTACTATCCACACAATACTTGTGACTACTAATGTCATTATAGATAATATAGGCAGTAATTGACGAATAATATATTTATTATAAATATACATTGAGTAATTCTAAACGATTTATTAAGTTACCAGCTTATAATAAATTACCTATTAATTAGCCGCAAGTAATTATAAACAAAATTTTATTATTTTATTTATACTATAATCACACAGGTTGAATTATGCGAGTATTTGTATAATTATAAGGTTGATTATGATTGTTGCCGTAAGATTTAGTTCTTGGTAATAGTTAAGATGGGATCTTATACTACTTTAGTAGATTTGCTCAATTTATAATGTGTTTTCAACTATTAATTAATGATCTCGCTATTCTAATCCCACTTAAATTTGTAATATAAAAGCTATTTTATTTTGTAAGAATTATAAAGAAAAAACATGTAAAAAATACTAGACTAATATGAAAACTTTTGCTATGGTAATTTACACGTGATGCAGTTATTCCTCGGTAGCTCAGTGGTAGAGCAAACGGCTGTTAACCGTTCGGTCGCTGGTTCGAATCCGGCCCGAGGAGCCACTTACACGCAATGTCTAAAATTCATCATCATATTAAACAGCGCACTCAAGTTATATAAAGCTTCTGAGCTCTTATAGTAATATGCGCAATAAGAAGTTTATCAAGTTTTAGTGTTTTCTGAGTGTATGCCAATTCGGCATAGTTTACTTGCTTTACAAATGAGTCGTAAAGCTGTGATTCAAGTATTTGGTTTTGAATTGCTAATATAGTAATTTACAATAGATTATTGCATTTAAAGACAAAGGAGATGGCTTTATGTCAGTCTTGCATATGAGGTAAATGTTGGTTGATCCAGCGTTTGAGATTAGCACAAAGCTTTTTCTCTTACTTACACCCTAGCAATACTCTATTGTCAAGAACTATACTAGAAATTTAAAGGATCGACTAAAAAGAATAGGGTGAAAATTAATAATATATTCTTTGGGAATAAAAATCGCTATTTAGCAAACTAACTATATTTAGTTTGCTAATACAGATTGATCATTGGCTTTTGTATTTGCAGTATAATCTTGTAAAGCTGATTGTGCTTCTTCATGAGTTTTAGCAATTACCACAATAATGTTGCAACTTACTTCTGGATGTAAAATTACCTTAATATCATATACACCATTATATTTAATTGGATGCTCAAGAGCGATATTGCCATAATTGAGATGAGATCCAATGATTTTTGACAATTCTTCTGCTATATTTCTGGCGCTAATAGAACCAAATAATTTTCCGTCTGTTGAAGATGGCATAGCAAAAATTATATTTTTCCCTTCTAAAGATTTGAGTAATTTTTCTGCTTGAGAAATATTGGTTTTATTTTTTTTCTCTAATTCTTCTTTAATAGAAGTGAAAGATGCAATATTATTTTCAGTAGCTCGGATTGCTAAATTTTGAGGCAAGAGATAATTACGTCCATAACCATCACTAACATTTACTATATCTCCTATTTTGCCTAATTTTCTTATTGGTTTAGTTAAAATAATTTGCATATTAGTTGTCCAGATTAAGTATTATTTATTAATGTATACAAAAGGTAATAAAGCTAAAATTCTACTACGTTTAATAGCATTTTTTAATGCTCTTTGGTGACGTGCTGACACATTTGTAATTCTACTCGGTAGCATTCTTCCTCCCTCAGAAATAAATTTCTTAAGTAATTCTGGGTCTTTATAGTCAATTTTACCTAGTTCTCCTGATGCAAAAGGACAACCTCGGTTTTTTTTAAAGAAAGATTTTGCATTTACTTTGTCGCCTGCTAATCCGTCTTGATCTAATTGAATGTTTTCTGACATAAACTTTAATTGGTTTTAATGAATAATGTTATTTTTATCTGACGTTACATCAATAGAAGATTGTGTATCAGGAGTTCTCGCTTTCAAAATAGGAGAAGGTTCTTGAGTAATTTCATCTACTTTGATTAAAGCTGATCTAATGATACTTTCACTCAATTTTATTTTTCTTTCTAGAAGATCTAGGGCAGGTTTACCTGCTTCGATTCCCATAAAATAATAATGTCCTTTTTTATTATTTTTGATCTCGTAAGCTAAATTTCTTAAACCCCAATATTCAGTTTTTATAATGCTACCACCATTTTCAGTGATAATATTTTGCAAATCAGCTGCAATTTTATCTATTTCATTTGATGAAACATCTTGACGAATGATTATAGTGGATTCATAAATTGCCATATAAATAGCTTCTCCCGTTCAAATTTATTTTAGAAAATTACGGCCATTTATACCAAGCAATAAACAATATTTCAAGTATTATATTTATTTATTTTTTGTAAAAATATAATATCTATATCTCAGAAGATGAAAAATATTGATATATGTATGTATTTTGTTTACATTTTTGTATATGTTATTATTATTCAGCTTGATGGATAGGTTATTACTGAATTGCTGATAATTATTATTAAACTAAAAAATTTAAGTTGAGTATTTAAAGTGTCGGATAAATTAGCTCCTAATATTATTGTAGTTGAAGAAGATAAGGTCATTAATGCCAATATTTGTAATACTATAGAGAGATACAGATTTGATGTAATCAGAGCTTATGATTCATCATCTGTACATAGATTAATTGAATTTAATAAACCTCATGTGGCAATTATTAGTTCACATATAAAAAAGAACACTCCTGTAGATGTTGCAATACAACTCAAGAAAATGTCTTTGCCATATGAGTTACCAATTATTTTCTTGCTTGATCCAAACGAAGATAAATCGAAATTCACAATTGATGGGAGTTTGCAGGTGGTTATGTATCGTCCTTTTACTCCTAATGAATTGATGATTACAATTCGTGACTTACTAAGAAGAAGTAATCCAGTATTTTCAGATAGAGTAATTTCATATAAAGATTTGAGTATTGCCCTATATACTTTAAAAGTCACTAAAGGTGATAAGACTTATTCATTTGGACCAGCAGAATTTAAGATATTACAGTTATTGATTCAGCAACCAAATAAAGTCTTTACTCGTCGTCAAATTATAGATTATGTGTGGGGAGTAGAAAAAGAAATTGAAGATAGAACTATAGATGTGCATATTAATAGGATCAGGAATATTCTGAAAGTAAAAGATGATATAAATCCTTTAATAAAAACTATTAGATCTGCTGGATATTGTCTAGATTAAATTTAAGCTATTCCTTTAATAAAAAACATAAAATCACAATATTTCTATAAGAATGAAACCTTCTGGTCATAACATATATCCAAATCCGACTCAAATTTTTAAAAGGCTATTAACAGACCATATATATCATTATAGGCGTAAAATTTTCACTGCTGTCTTTTTTATGATTATAGCGGCTTTATGCTCAGCTTTAATTGTTAGACTCACTAAACCAGTAGTAGATAAGATATTAATTCAACATGATAGCTCTACTTTGTTATTGATTACGGGCCTGATTATCATTATTTATACTATTAAAGGAATCGCGGAATATTTTCAAAATTATCTGATCAAGTTTGTAGGACAACAAATTCTAACTGATCTACAAATAAAAATGTATCGTCATTTGCTCAATACAGACTATAGTGTGTTACAAAAGTTTCCTTCTGGTAAACTGATTTCGCGCTTTACTAATGATATAATTTTGCTGCGGGGTGCTGTTGCAAATACTTTAGTTGGTTGTGCAAAGCATTTATTATCAGTAGTATTTTTGATAGGTATAATGTTTAGCTTAGATCTATATTTATCTTTATTAGTTTTTCTTGCATTTCCTCTTACAATATACCCAATTCAAAAACTGAGTAGAACTATGCGTGGAGTCGTCCACAACTCTCAAGAAGAATTAAGTAATTTTACTGTACAATTAGATGAATCATTCAATGCTATTAAAGTGATAAAATCATATTGTATGGAAGAATATGAATTTCAGCAAGCGCGTAGGATCACTGATAAAATGCTTGGTTATTATAAAAGAGCAGCAAAATTAGATTCTATGGCTTCTCCGCTTATGGAGGTACTCAGTGGTCTTACTATAGTAGGCCTGATATGGTATGGAGATTATGCTATTAGTAATAATTATATGACAACTGGTACTTTATTTACTTTTATCATGGCATTTGTTTCTGCATATAGACCTTATAAAAGTTTGGTAGCATTAAATGTAAATATACAAGAAGGTTTAGCAGCGGCTACAAGGATTTTTAATATCTTAGACATCACACCATCGATTATAGATAAACCTGGTGCCCGAGAAGATATAATTTTTACTACACCAAATATAAAATATGAAAATATTGGTCTTACTTTTCCCAAGAATCGAGTAGCGCTTAGTCAATATAATTTAGAAGTTATGGCAGGAAAAACATATGCTATTGTTGGTAGTTCTGGAAGTGGTAAAACTTCTGTGGCAAACTTGACAATGAGACTATTTGACCCCACTGAAGGCAGTATTTATATTGATGGAGTCAATGTCAAAGATATAGCCTTGCAGACTTTGAGATGTCAAATTGCTTTTGTCACTCAAGACACGCTATTATTTGATGCAAGTGTTGCTGATAATATTTCTTATGTTAATGAAATAGATGAGACAGCTAAAGATAAAGAGCGTATTATAAAAGCGGCTAAGGCAGCAGATGCGCATAATTTTATTATGGCATTACCACATCAATATGATTCGCTAGTTGGAGCAAATGGGCAGAGTTTATCTGGGGGGCAACGCCAACGTCTTTCAATTGCTAGAGCATTTTATAAGGATGCGCCAATATTAGTATTAGATGAAGCGACTAGTGCTTTGGATCCAGTATCGGAGCGTTGTATTATAGGTTCGCTTAAAAAATTACGCAAAAACAAAACTACTTTGATTATAACTCATCGCCTTAATAGTATTACAGATGTTGACCAAATTATTGTAATGAGTAATGGTACAATTACTGAACAAGGTACTCACCAGGAGCTATTAAATCAAAGAGGTGAGTATTATCAGTTATATAATAAGGAATTGAATGAGATTGACAAATATGTATAATGAATTGATTAAAAGAGGAGGAAAATAATGAACGACAATAATAATACAGATTCAGATATTATTGTATCTAGTGAAATATCTGAAGAGTTGCCAGTTGCACCACCGGCAGTTGAAAATAGCTGGTTTGGGTTTGTTCCAATGGCACTGGTTTTTGTAATGTTTTATTTCTTTTTGATTCGCCCTCAAGAAAAGAAAAGACGTGAACATGAAAATTTCATTTCAACTATTAAATTAGGAGAAGAAGTAGTCACTAATAGTGGTTTGTTTGGCGTTATTACTAAAATTAATACTAGCGAAGATACTATATTATTACGTATTGCCAAAGATGTAGAAATTAAAGTATTAAAAAGCGCTATTAGTGATATTACTAGCAGGAAAAAAGCTGTAGATAAAAAACTAATAAATAATGAAAGTAAAAAAAAATAGTAGAATATTTGAAAGGGTTCAATAAGTTTAAATTAGCTACGAATTACTAAATAATTAATTATGCAAAAACTCAGTAAAATAAAAATCACCATAGCCTTATTGATCACTTTCGTTTCATTAATTTATATTGCTCCTAATTTTGGTATATATACTTTTTCTTGGGCGTCTCAAAATAAAGTTAATCTAGGTCTAGATCTGAAAGGAGGGTCTCACTTATTACTTACTGTTGACTTTGATGATTACATTAAAGATCTTACAGTATCAGCAGCAGAACTAGTGAAGAAGCATTTACGCGACGCAAAAATTGGTTATAAAAATTTTCAAATCAAACCTAATCAGATTAGTTTTGTAGTTAGAGAAGTAGATCAACAATCGCAATTAAAAAAAGTGCTATATAAGGCAGATCCCGATTTATCTTATGCATTACATGATAATTTAGTGACTATATTTTATAGCGAATATGTATTAAATCAGTTACAAGACAAAGTCATCGGACAATCAATAGAAATTGTTAGAATGCGAGTAGATAGTACTGGTACAAAAGAGCCAACTATCCAGAGATTTGGTACTTTAAATATTTTATTGCAAGTGCCAGGAGAAAATAATCCTAGTGAATTAAAAAGGGTACTTGGTACTACAGCTAAACTTGCCTTTCATAAAGTAGAACGCAATGGTGATAATGAAGTTAATTCTTCCATTAGAGAAAAACTTGGCAAAAAATTATTACCATTTCTTGAAGGTAATGGTTCATTATGGGTTAATAGTAAACCAATTATTACTGGTGAAAATTTAGTTAATGCACGCATTCAATTTCAAAATGGAAATCCTGTGGTGCAATTCTCTTTGAATCAAAAAGGTGCTAAAAAATTTGCTGAATTCACTCAGAAAAATCGTGGTGAAAGACTTGCAATTATATTAGACGGAAAAATATTGAGTGCCCCTTCTATTGATGAGCCAATTAATTCAGGTGAAGGTTTTATTTCTGGAAATTTTTCTGTGGATTCTGCAACAGAGCTTGCTTTGATGCTTAAAGCTGGAGCGTTGCCAGCACCCTTAAAAATTATAGAAGAAAGAGTTATTGGACCAAATTTAGGTGCCGATTCAATTGAATCAGGTAAGCTCGCTGCCTATATAGGCTTCTCCCTAGTAGTTGGTTTTATGATTCTAACTTATGGAATGTTAGGTATATTTGCAAGTCTTAGCTTGGTAATAGGCTTAATATATATTTTTGCACTACTTACTATGCTGCAGGCTACTTTAACCTTACCTGGTATTGCAGGTATTATTTTAACAATTGGCATGGCAGTTGATGCAAATGTGCTGATTTATGAGCGTATAAGAGAAGAAATTGCAAAAGGAAAATCAAATCTATATTCGGTCAAAATTGGTTTTGAGTCTGCTTTTAGAACTATATTAGATTCTAATGTGACTACTCTAATTGCCGCCTTTTTACTTTATAATTTTGGTGTAGGAGCAATTAAGGGTTTTGCAGTTACCCTGACTATAGGGATTATTGTTTCTATGTATAGTGCGGTAGTGATAACTAGAATAATGGTTGATTTGTGGCTGAAATATCTGAAGCCTAAAATAATTTTATATTAAATAAGGGTTTTGGTTATTGCTTTGTATTAAAGAGGATATATTATAAATTATATGTAAAAATAATATTTAGGTTTATATTCTTATGCAAAACAACAAAATTTTAGCTATTACAGCACTTATATTGCTTGCAAGTTGCACCCAGCAGCATTATTCGGATCGCACTAAATATAATGCAGAACATGCTGCTAAGAAAGAACATACTAAACACAACTATAATATACCAGGAGCGACTGAAATGAGTAAGCCTATTCATATACCTACTCCTGTTACTATTCCCGTTACTCATTAATACTGATTAAGTTAGCTTAACTTATAATCACAATAAATTTTTAGTAATATCCAGAATGGCATTATAATGTGTCATGAAGTAATAATAATTGATTTGATATATTCTATTTCAAGTCAATTATTTTAGCCCATCTACTAACATATAGAATATGTAAGTTTCTCTTATTCAAATATCAATCTAATTAACTTATTTAAATATTTGATCTTAATTTACTTTTCCTTTGATATAAGATTATCAACATTCTATATTCATAAATTCCCAAAAAGATACTCTTGTGGCTTTTAATTGACAATTATATAGTCATCCAAGTAGTTTCATTATATTCGTTTTGCCTGTAACGAAAACTGTATCAAAAAAGTCTCTCATAATTATTACATAACCCAGGATAGTTTTGAATATTTTTGCATAATTCTAATGAAAAGTTTATCTTTTAATTAGTAATTAGTTTTTTATGGGCTCTTTTTTTATGAAGAGCTAGTAATTTCAAAATCAGGATATCAAAATAATTCTGTGAGATATTGCACTAATATTATTATTAACTATAAAATTATGGGTAATTAAAAATTATGCAAAATAAAAATTTCAGAAAAGTGTTAGCAGCTGCTTCATTGATGGCAGTCACAGGCCTAAGTAGTACAGCAATGGGAGCAAGATATACAGGCACAGGCGGAGCGGTAGAAATAAAGAATGGCGTTAATACAGCTAATAGTGACGGTGCAGCTGTACCATGGGTAGCAAATGACTCTTTTTCTTCTGGGACAGATGACAATGTTACATTTAAAGGTGCAGATATTGCCACTTATGATGCAAATGGCCAAGCTCCACTTAGTATCATTGTTGAAAATAATTCGACTATTGGTTCTATAGTAAATAGTAATGGTGCTGCAAGAAGTTTACTAACTATTCTAGATAATATAAGCCTTACTACTACTCAAGTCACTGGTGTTAATGCACAAAATCAAACACAAGTAGGTGGTAATTTTTCTGGGCTTGGTCCCGTTAGTTTAGAAAATGGATCATTATTCTTAGTTAATACAAATAGTAACTTCCCAGATAGTTTTGATGGAAATAATATAAATAATGGTAATTTAACAATTAATGACGGTATTAATGCTACATTTAATGGTCATATAGGTAATATCAATCCATTAGACTCAATTAATATCAAAGACAATGCTACTGCTAATTTTATAGATCATAGTGTCAATGCTAAGACAATAATCTTAAATAACCCAAGCTCTAATATAATTTTTGATGGTAGTACAGTTACTGGTGCAATAGAAGGGCAAGTGAGTGGTGCTGGTATAGTTAAATTCAATAATACAGTTAATATAAGTGGTTCAATAGGTTCTATTACTCCAATCAATACTGTGAATGTTGCAGATGCAGAGGTAACTTTTAATGATACAGTGGCTGCACAAACAATTTTGATTAATAAAGGGACTGCCAAATTTTTAGAGGAAGTTACAGGAAATATTAAATTTACTGGGGATGGCAGAGTAGATCTTTTAGATACTAAAGATAGTCAATTCGGTATTAATGGTAACATTACTACAAATCAAAATAATACTGGGACATTAAATTTTGTCAGTGGTGTGACAGTCACATCTTCTGTAGGAAGCCAAAATTTGGCGCTGAAATCAGTAATAGTGCAAGGAGGCCATATAGTACAATTTGCTAGTACAGTTCCTACTAATCATTATGCTCAAGAATATACATTTAATGATCAAAATTCTATGTTACAGCTTGCGGCTAATAACAGCTTAGATGGTAAAATAGTAGCTGTGAATAATAATAATGGTATAATCGAATTTTTCGGTGCTGGTAAGATTAATGGCACAATTGGTGACGCAACTAATGCTTTTGGGTCAATTATTTCGCTTGCAGATCTAGTACAAATTATGCCTGGAGATCATTATTTAACAGCTTTAGTTTTAGGTGATAATGCTAACGCTGCATTTAGCATGGCTAATAATACCAATATCAATGGTGGGATTAGTTTGCAAGGAAATAATGGTTCAATTACATTTGAGGGTAATAGTACAGTGAATGGTGCTATTGGTGATACACAATTTAGTTTAAGTAATCTTAATATAAATGGAGCAAAAAATACTAAAGTCACTATAGACGGTGATCTTAGTGCTAATATAGTTTCAATTAACTCCGGTGGGACCTTAGACTTAGCTCAGGGGACAAATATCACAACTCTAAATTTTGCTTCTCAAGGTGGAACATTGAATATTACAGGCGATAAAAATCATACAATAGGACAGGTAGATATTGCTGAGCACGGTAACAACATTGCGGCCATTAATATAGCCAGTAATGTAGGTGTAGGGGATAATAGAATAGTTAATTTGGGTACAGTGGGAGATAAAACCAATGCTGGATTATATTTGGATTTGTTAAAAGTAGATGGTAGGGAGGATTATTTTGTAAGATTAGCATTAGATGATAATTCTTATATCAAAAACATAGAATTAGGTAATAACACTGTAGTAGAACTTGCTAATGGAACTTATAAATTTAATAATATTTCTCCTCAGTTAGATGGAAATGGTGTATTAAAAATTGATGGTAATGTTACTTTAGAATCTGCTACAAATAATGTAGAAGTGGCTTTTGGTAGTAGTAGCAAAAAATTAGCTAATATAGAGCTTGATAGCAATTCATCTCTTATTATAGGAGATAATATTAATTTATATACAGCGGCGTTCGATCCACAAGGCAATAACGTAATTAATTTCACTGGTGCACATAAATTCTTTGCGCCAAATAACTCGCCATTAAATCAATTAGATTTAGATGCCGGAGGTAATTTAACCTTATTAAGTGATTTTAATGTAAATACGGTAAATTTAGGTGATAATTCTAGTTTATATTTAACTTCCAATATAACTTCTGCAACTGGTATTAATCCTGTTAATAATAATGGGAATGTTAAAATATATTTCGATAATCCGAATGATGTTACAATACAAGCTGATATAGGTAACAATAATGTAGTGGATGAAATATATTTTACTGGTTCAAATATAAATGTTGCATCTGGAAAGAGTATATTATCTCAAAAATTCATATTTGCTACTAATACAGGTTTAGCATTTAACTTAGGAGATACACAAACTTCCTATAACGCGACTTTTACTAATAATAGTGGTTCTGAGATAATCAATACTATTATTTTGAATAAAGATGTGCCTCTGACTACATTTAACTTCAATAGTAATATTGCTACAGAGAATGATGGTGCTAGAAAGTTAAATGTACAATTATCTGATACATCAAATGTAAGAATTTTGACTCCAAATACTCATGGAGCAATTTTTATTACTTCAGTCAATGGTTCTGGTAATATAACATTAGATGCAGATGAAGGCAGTATTTATGCTATTGGTGCTGAAGATATGAAAGTTGGTTCAGTGAATTTTAATGAACACTCTACAGTAACAGCAGGTTTGTTTGCAACTAATGCATCACTAGCTACTAACAAAACCTTTACATTAGGTGAAACTATTGAGGTCACTAATGGTATCGCTCTTGGGCAAGATACAGTATTAAATCTTGCAGATGGAGCAGTTTTAAAATCTGTAGTGAATGGTTTAGGTAATTTAAATTTCCAAGCTTCCGGTCTCATTGAAAATGATATTGGTACAAACCAATTTTTACAATCGATCAATTTTTCAGATGATGACCAAAGTGGTTTGTTAATATACTCTGAAACTATTGCTGCTGCTGATATAAAGTTTAATAAAGGTCTGGTAGTATTTGAGGATCAAGTTGAATATGCTACATTAGATGCGAATGTTACATTTGATAATGCGAATGTAAATCTAATTCTTAGAGATGTTTCTGTGAACGGAAATTTAAGATTTATAGGTGATAATACACTTAGCTTCAACGTAAATCAATCTATTATAGGCGGTGAGAACCATGGTACAATAGAGATAAATAATCCGGGCTCAGAACTTATTATTGAACAAGGTGCTACTTTAAAATTAGACATAGATGATACTGGTTATCCAAGAATTAATGAAGATAAATTATTATCAGTCATTACTAATAATAATCCGCCATTAGTGCAATTTACAGATAGTAATGTGACTATCACTAATACAAACCCATTCATTAGTTATACGTTAGCAGATAGTGACGGCTTGTTACTTAATATGACTGATAGTGTAGTAAACGTAACTCCAATTTTAGAAACGCAAGGTTTAACCACTAATGAGGCTGATAATGTTAATCTTATTTTAGCTTCTTCACCTGGTACTGAGGCTTATGATTTTTCAATGGTGTTAGCTCGTTTACTTGATGGTGAAGGTGGATTTAAGCCAGAAGCACTAGAAGCAATCAGAAGACTTGAACCAGTAAATAATAATAGAATTGCTATGAGTTCAATGTTATCTATTAATCATAATATATTAACGCGTCTTGATACTCAGAGTAGTTCTAGTAATCGTTTTACATCTTCTGGTGACGAAGGTTATATGTATGGTGCATGGGTGACCCCATTCATGGCTGGTATAGAGCGTAAACCATTATCTACTACTACAGCTTATTACTCTAGTTATAAAGGTAATAGTAATGGTATTACTGTGGGTTATGATGCCCAAATTCTTGAAGATATGGTGCTTGGTGTAGCGTTAAGTCATATACATAATAGCGTGACATATAGAGAATATAAAGAAGGTGATAAATCAAGGTCTAATATTATTGGTGCATCTATATATGGTATGAAACAAATTAACGACACTTGGTATGCTAAAGCAATTACAAGTATTGCTAATGATAAAGTCAAAAATATTGAGAATAGAATGATAGTATCGGATCTAACTAACGAGATTAGTTATGACACGGTAACAAGTAAATATAATTCGATGTTATTCAGTGCTGAAGCTTTGCTAGGTTATAGTTATCAATTACAGCAAAATGTGACTATAGATCCATTAATGGGTCTTAAATATACTAGAATAGGTGGTGCTAAGTATAATGAAGTTGGCGGTGTGGATGTGCCTAATATGCAAGTTATAAGAAAAGCGACTAATAAATTGGATGTAGTATTCGGTGCTAAAATAACTGGTAAAGAATATACACTAGCAAAATCTAACGTAACACCTGAAGCTCATGCTTCTGTAAGCCATGCGTTGGTTAATAAAAACAAAGGTTCAACTTTTGAAATTCAAGGTGCTAGTCCTCTAAGTTCATTAAACGGCAAAATTGACAAAACTCAATATAATCTAGGTTTTAGTGTAAATGCTAATTATAACATGACAGAATGTGGCATTGGATATGATGCTTATCTTTCAAAGAGACACACAACTCACCGTGGTACTTTAAAGCTCCGTATCAATTTCTAAAGCCTGTTAAAAAAATAATGCTAAAAGCCTCTATATCTGATATGTTATAGAGGCTTTTATGTGTATTAAATTTAGCTATGAAATATATTACGGCTTTTTTTATATTATTTTACTGTTTTAATTACAGTTGTGCGGAACAAATTACCTCCGATGAAGAAAAAGTATTCTTGGGTGATTATAAAGACTACACAAAAGCTGAAGTAATTATTTTAAATAAAATTACTGCTAAATCAGAAAAAAAAATATTAGAAATAGGACAATTAAATTTGTTCAAAAATCTATCATTAAATGTTAAGCGTTGTGTGCAGTGGGAGCATCATAATATTTCTGAATATTTAGCTTATATAGTTATTCTTGATCAATCTCAAGGGAACCAACAATTATTTAATGGATGGTTGTTTTCCAATAATTTATCAGTGAATTCTTTTCAGCATCCAGTGTTAGAAGTGATAATGGTCCGATGTGTAGAAAACTTATCATAAAATAATTTATTACAAATAGAATTTATAATTCTTGCAAAAAGTCTTTAAAATTGGTAACATACAGCTGATTAATTAAGCATAAATGGTAACGCAGTTGGATGACTAAAGAAGAACTTATAGAGATGGATGGATTAGTGTTAGAATTACTACCTAATGCTCATTTCAGAGTTAGGTTAAATAATGGGCACGAAATTATTGCTCATACAGCTGGCAAAATACGTAAAAATAGAATAAGAATTTTGGCAGGAGATAAGGTTAAGCTCGAAATGACTCCATATGATCTCACAAAAGGTAGAGTGACTTTTAGATATTCTTAGGAACGCAAACTATGTCATTACCCATAATTTTGGTTTCTAATTCTAACACAAAGTTAGAATTACTTAAGCGTGTTGATGTTGTACCTGATCAAATTATTACACAAAATATCACATTAGTAGAGAAAAAATCAGAAAAACCACATCAATTTGTTACAAGAATCAGTAAAGAACGTGCTGAGCTAGTAGCAGCAGAATTTCAAGAAGGAATTATAGTTGTAATTGATACAATAGTAGTTTGTGCTGGTAAAATGCTTAAAGAAGCAAAGGATGAAGCAGAAGTAAGACAATATCTGCAACTATTATCAGGTAGAAGACATAGAATCTATAGTGCTGTCACAGTGATCAGAAAACAAAATGGTCATACAAAAACTAGTAATAGATTAGTAACTTCTGTTGTGAAATTCAAAAGACTAAGTCCAAAAGAAATAGAGTTTTTTTGTAGTACACAACAGGGTATAGGCAAATTAGCTGGATATAGTGTACCAGGATATGCAGAGTATTTCATATCTTATATGTCTGGTTCTTTCTCTAATATTTATGGCGCACCTTTATATGAAACAAAATTGTTAATTGATGCTAACCTTTATTAGAGTCAGCGGTAATTTAAGACACAAAAACTATTTATATTAATAAAATAGTTGTTTAAAATTCATAATTTTATTGTATTATAGTTGCGTCTAGATGGATTTGCTTTCTTAATAAATAAACATAGTAGTTTTTCATCTATCTTGCGGTCGTGGCGAAACGGTAGACGCGCAGCATTGAGGGTGCTGTTCTTGTAAAAGAGTGGAAGTTCAAATCTTCTCGACCGCACCATTTCATAGGGTGAAAAATATTTGATAGGCTATGAAAAAGGTAATGGTTAGGAGGATAATATGTTAGATGAGAAAGTCCAAATCAACGATAATAGTGTTGCAAATAATAACTATCAGTTGAGGCTAGATCAACAATTAGAACGTATTAATGCGTTTTTACATCACAGAAATTTATCTAAAGCATCCACATTATTATTAGACTTGCACTATGCAGATTTAGCAGATTTTTTAGATAATTTACCTCATAAAGAATATAAAAATATTCTACCTATAATTGCTGATAATTTAAGTCCGCATGTATTACTATCGCTTAGTGATGCGAATAAACAGCCAATTATCAAGGCGCTAGGCGTCAGTGCTAGCGCAAAATTAATTAATGAGCTTGGAATTGAAGACTCTATAGAAATCATAGAAACCCTTTCTCCGCATCTCAAACAACAAATTTTAGATTCATTAGATGCCCAAAAGAGGCAACAAATCATTGAAGGATTTAAGTATCCTGAAAATGCAACAGGGAGAATTCTAGAAAAAGATTTTGTATCATTGAAAGAGCACTGGACTGTGGGTCAAGCTATAGATTATATCAAACGTTCTTCAATTAAGTCCGATTTTAACGCTGCAATAATCACAGATAATGCTTTTAAACCTATTGGTACAGTATTGCTTAGCAAATTACTGAGAAGTCATAGAACTACTCCTGTAATAGAAATAATGAACCAACATTTTATGGTAGCGCATTTAGATACTGATATTGATGAGGTAGCGTTTATGTTTAAACAATATGCGCTCACCATAGTGCCGGTGGTAAATAAACAAGGAAAATTGATGGGCAGTATTTCAATTAATAATATGCTTTATATTATTGAGGAAAAAACTGAAAGCGAAATTTTAAATTTGAGCGGTATTAATAATAGTGATATTTTTTATAACTTATTCTTGAGTGCCAAAAATCGTTTTCCGTGGCTTTTTATTAATCTAATTACTGCTTGTATTGCTTCTACAGTTATAAGATATTTTGATAATACCATTTCTCAATTAGTTGTATTGGCTATAATAATGCCAATTGTTGCATCAATGGGAGGTAATGCAGGCACTCAAGCGATGACAGTCACTGTAAGAGCTATTAGTAATCGTGAAATTAATGTGCTCAACAGTTTACGTTTTATCCTGAAAGAGATTTATACTTGTGCAATTAATGGTAGTTTATTATCAGTGATTGGGGGATTGGTTATCTATATATTATTTCGAGATATAGAATTAAGTGTAGTATTTGGTGCTGCAATTGTAATTAATTTTACCTTAGCGGGTATGCTTGGTTCAACAATTCCTATTATTCTTAATCGCTTTAACATAGATCCTGCAACTGCTTCCGGCGTTTTACTTACAGCTTGTACAGATACTATGGGTTTTTTTATATTTTTGTGGTTGAGTCAGCAGTTTTTAATCTAATGAACTACAATACTGATTGCCAAATTAGTATTTGAGAATTAGAAAATATCAATATATTATAATTTTACAAAAATTAATTATAAATATTCAAAATGTCAAAGAATTTTTTTGATAATACTGGCCCATATCATTTAGATCAAATTGCCAAATTTATAGATGCAGAAGTCATCGGAAATCCTCAAAAAGAAATTAAAGATATCAAAGCCTTGGAGGATGCAAGTCAAGAAGATATTAGCTTTTTGAATAATAAAAAATACATAGAAGTTTTTAGAAATAGCAAAGCTGGTGCATGTATAGTCACGAAAGATCAAGAGGTAGTAAATTCTGCAATGACTTTATTAAAAGTTGAGCATCCATATTTTGCATACGCACAATTACTAGATATATTTTATAAACCGGTTAAAAAGCAAGAATTGCAAAAAGCTTCACTAAACAACATAGCTGATACGGCGAAGATAGCTGATAATTGTTATATAGGTCATAATGTTGTTATAGAAGACAATGTAGAAATAGGAGAGAACTCTATTATTGAAAGCAACTCTTTTATTGGTTATGGAGTCAAAATAGGGAAGAGAGCTAGAATCGATGCAAATGTCAGTATTACTCATTCTATAATTGGTGATGATGTGGTGATTTTACCTGGGGCTAGAATTGGTCAGGAAGGATTTGGTTTTGCAACTTATAAGGGGCAGCATAAGAAGGTTTTACATATCGGGAAAGTAATTATTGGCAACGATGTTGAAATTGGTGCAAATACTTGCATAGATCGAGGATCTATGAATAATACTATTATAGAAGATCGCTGTAGAATTGATAATTTAGTACAAATCGCGCATAATGTGCATCTAAAAACAGGTACTGTTATAGTGGCACAAGTTGGCATTGCAGGTAGTACTACCCTTGGTAAATATTGTGTAGTTGGAGGTCAAGTAGGGATTGCGGGTCATCTAAATATTGCCGATTTTGTGAATATCGCTGCTCAATCAGGTGTAAGAGCCAATGTTCCTGTTGCGGCTTCTTTAATTGGTGGTGCCCCTGCTGTGCCAATTCAAGAATGGCATAGACAAACCATTACCCTGAAAAACTTAGCAAAAAGAAAGTAATATGAACGATATAAAAGAAATAATGTCGATTATTCCACATAGATATCCTTTTCTATTAGTGGACAAAGTTATCAGTTTTGATCCAGGCAAAACTATTACTTGTATAAAAAATGTGACGTTTAATGAACCTCATTTTATTGGGCATTTTCCTGATAATCCTATAATGCCTGGAGTCCTCATAATTGAGGCAATGGCACAATCTGCAGCGATTTTAGTTGCAAAATCCATAGGTGCTATTAATAAAAATATATTATTTTTATCTATCGATAACGCAAAATTTAGGAAAATTGTTGTGCCAGGGGACAGTCTAAAAATTGTGATTGAAGTCACTCATAACCGTGCAGATATATGGAAATGTAAGGCTAAATCTTTTGTAGAAGATGCTATAGTGGCAGAGAGTATTTTTACTGCTATGATACAACATAAATAGTGACTAAGAAATGATACATAAGACAGCAATTGTTGAAAAAGGTGCCAAAATAGGCAAAAACGTAATAATTGGTCCTTATTGCATTATTAGCGCCAAGGCACAGCTAGAAGATGATGTACATCTCAAATCTCATGTAGTGATTGAAGGTAAAGTCACAATAGGTAAGGGTACAGTAATTTATCCTTTTGCCTCACTTTCATATCCACAAACTTTAAAATATAAAGGAGAAGATTCCGAGATTATTATTGGTAAAAATAATACTATAAGAGAATATGTCACTATTCAACATGGTACCAGTGAAGGGAATATGGTCACTATTACTGGAGATAATTGTTTGTTCATGGTTGGCGTACACATTGCTCACAATTGTATCATAGGTAATAATGCTATTTTTGCAAATTATGTTAGTCTTGCAGGTCATGTAACAGTAGGTGATTTTGTCACTATTGGAGGTTTGTCTGCTGTTCAACAATTTACTCGGATTGGTAATCATGTGATGATCGGAGGAATGACAGGCATTTCGAGAGATTTACCTCCTTACCTGTTAGCAGGTAATAAGTGTGCGAATATAGATGGCCTAAATTTAGTGGGTATGAGAAGGAGAAATTTCGATAAACTCAAAACTATTGAGGCAAATAAAGCAATTAAATTATTATTTACAGATGATGAAAATAAAATCTTTGAATATCGACTCAAGGAAGTAGAAGACCAATATAAAGATAATGAAATAGTACAAGAAATAATTGATTTTGTGATCGCTGATAAAACGCGTTCTTTTTGTAAATTTAAAAGATAATTCATATGACTTTGCCAATTTTGGGTATTATAGCAGGTAATGGGGATCTACCAGAACAAGTTGTAAATTCTTATATAAAACAAGGTGGTACTTGTTATATAGTGTGGTTGGTAGATCGGCATATTGAAGGCGTAACACAACAAAAATTTAAATTTGGTGAAGTAAGTAAAATAGTAAATTATTTTAAGGAACATAAAGTAGAAAATGTTACTTTAATTGGTGGCATAGAGCGGCCAGATTTCACTTCTATAAAAATTGACCTAATGGGGTCCTTGTTAATGGCACAAATTATGAAAAATAAACTTAAGGGAGATGATAACGTCCTTAAGATTATTGCAAATTTTATTGAAAAAAAAGGGTTTAAAGTTGTTTCTGCAAATGATATTTTACGCTCACAAAATGAGAGTTTTAAGTCAATAGTGCAACCTAGCAAGCAGGATATAGAAGATATAATGCTTGGTCGAACAATTCTCAATATATTGGGTGAGTTCGATGTTGGGCAGTCAATCATTATAGATAATGGCTATGTCCTTGGTATAGAGGCAGCTGAAGGTACCGATCAGCTTATTAGTCGTTGTAGTACACTGAAAAAAAGCCCTAAAAGCGGAGTGTTAATCAAAATCTGTAAACCAAATCAAGATCGCAGAATAGATCAACCTGTGATAGGTCCTGAAACTATTAAAAATATAGTAAAACATAATTACTTAGGTATAGCTATTGAACAATTTGGCGTGTTGATTATAAATAAACAAGAAACCCTTAGTATGATTGATGAATATAAATTATTTTTATATTACTTATAATTTAAGATGCTATCTTTAAGAATAAAAATCACTCTTTTTATCAGCTAATCGTAATTTTTGAAAAAAACGGACCAGTAGTTCTCTACTCTCATTTTCCATTATATTGCTATAAACTTCAGGATAGTGATAGCATGAGGGCGAATCTAAGAATTTTACACCACTTTCAACTGCGCCTTGTTTTGGATCAGCAACTGCATAATATAAACGTCTAATTCTTGAATTAGATATGGCACTGATACACATTGTGCAGGGTTCTAAGGTTATATACATATCACATTCAGATAAATTTTTACTATTTAGTAGCGCGGAAGCGATTTTAATAGCTTCGATTTCAGCATGCCATGTACAATCTTTTTGCTCTTCTACTTTATTATGTGTTTGTGCAATAATTGTGTTTGTTGGAAAATGTAATATTACACATCCAACCGGTACTTCATTTTTATCAAAAGCTTTTTTAGCATATTCAAAAGCAAGTTGCATATATTTATTTTCGAATTGTATCATACAGGATCTTGATGAATGATTATTTCACTGCCTGGAAATGCTTGGGTTAAAGCTTGTTCAACTCTTTCAGAAATATCGTGAGTTTTTTTTAGACTAAACTCACCATTGATATCAAGATGAAACTGTATAAAAGGTTTATTGCCCGCAAACCTTGTCTTTAATTCATGAAAACCTTTAATGTCATGACAATTATTGATAATATCAATTACTTTTTGACGTTCTTCGGGCGCAAATTCTTCGTCAGTCAAATTTTTAACGGCTTCTCTAAATAAACTATAAGAACCTTTAATAATATATAAAGCAATAAAAATACCAGTGAGAGAATCTATAAACCAGAATTGTTCACTAAAATATAAAGAAGCTATTACCGCTAAATTAGCAAAAAAATCTGAACTATAATGTAATTTATCAGCGGCAACTATTGTAGAATTAGTTTTCTTGAATACATAAGTTTGGTACATGATCAAGCCACAAGTCAAAAAAATACACAAATATATTGTCAAAGCCCCTAGTTCATGATTTTGAGGAGTTTGTTGATAATAAAGCGCATTAAAAGATGAATATAAAATAAATAAAGACGAACTAAAAAAGAATATTGATTGAGAAAAAATTGCCAAGTCTTGGAATTTGTTATGTCCAAACCGATGATTTTTGTCAGGCGGTGTTAATGCTAACCGTACCGCAACTAAATTGATAGCCGAAGAAGTTACATCTAGTACTGAGTCAATTAAAGAGGCTAAAATTGATTGAGAGTCGGTAGATATCCAGCCATAGCTTTTCACAATCATAATGATCATTGCAATAGTAACTGATGCATAAGAGGCGGATTTGATTAAATAATTATGTTCTAATTCGATATTATTCATAATAGTTTTTGCAATAAATTTGAAAAAATATTATCATGTCATTAGTAGTTTTTCCAACATAATAAAATATTTTTGAGGTCATTATGAAAAAGAAAATGTTAAGTTCATTATTATTACTCACAATTGGTGCAGTGTCCCTTTCTTCTTGTCAACAAGGTAACAATAGAGATGCAAGCAGATTAACAGGTGCTGTTGCAGGTGGATTAATTGGTTCCCAGTTTGGAGGTGGATCAGGTAAATTAGTAGGACTTGGCTTAGGAGCATTATTAGGCGGTGTTATAGGTGATAAAATTGGTCAAGATTTGGACAATCGTGACCGGAGTATGGTATATAATACTTCACAAAGAGCCTTTGAAACTACTCCAACTGGCAGAACAGTAAGTTGGAAAAATCCAGATAGCGGACATTATGGTCAAGTGACTCCAACTAAAACAATTTATCAAGGTGGTACTGTTTGTCGTGAGTATCAGCAAAAAATCACTGTAGGTGGTAAAACTGTAGAAGGTTATGGTACTGCTTGTCGTCAACAAGATGGAAGTTGGAAAATTGTAGATTAAAACTTATAATTATAAATTACATTTTACCCCGTAAAATTGTTATATTTCACGGGGTATTTTTTGTTATTGACAACTATAACACTATAAATTAATTTGCTTATTACAATTTCAATTTCTAATTAATACGAGGTCAAAATGTCAGATACAGACACAATCACAGACAATTCATTAAATAATAATTCAGAATCAGTAATTACTACTTTTGATGTCATATCTCCAAATCATGAAGAGCAAGTAGACACACAAAGTGAGATTGCTAATGAGTCAGCCAAAGAAAATCTGCCAATATCTGAGAATTCAGATCAAACAACAGAAATAGTAAACTTGGAAAAAACTGAAGAAATCAATGAATCTAAGGAAATAGTTGAGGATCAATCAGCAAATCCTATCGATGCACAGAGTTTTGCTGCTAAAGCTAGAAATTATCAATCTATTATTAGTAATCTAACTTCAGAAGAGTTAGAAGCACTTATTGCAAAAATTTTACAAGAGCAAGGGGAAGAAGCTGCAAATTTAGTGAAAAAACTTATAATGTCAGGTGAAAACAGTGATGAAATTGCAAATGATCTTGATTTTACACATCCTGAATTCTGTAAATTATTTAACGTCATTGAAGAAGAATTAATGGTAGGAGTTAACTCTCTTGCAACCAATTCTGAAGAGGCTGATTTACAATAATCAGTTGTGTAAGACTTTGTAATATTATAAATCAATGGTATTAAAGTTTGAGTATGTAGTGTTATCACTTAGTTATTAAGCATTTGTGAAGTCTTATTACTCAAACTTTAATCTATCTAAATATTATATGCATTATTAGCGACTAAATTGTATTTACCTATGCATGATTTCATTCAAGCAAACTTTGGTTAGGCCTTTCTATAACATTTTAATTGTTCATACTAATATGACTAATTAAATTTCAATTGCTATATAATCAGAAACTTATACAAAGAAAGTATATATAAGTTCCAAAAAGTGATTTTGAATGATATTAAACTCAATTTAAATATTTTAAATTGAGTTAACAGACTAAAATTTGTACTACTCTTACACTATAAACTAATCGAGAAATATCTTTTTTTCACTAGTAATAGTTGTAATGTTAATTGTCTCGTTTTGTTGTTGTATGGAGTGGGGATTTTCTGCAAAAGCATTTTTTAAATAATCATCGATTTCTTGATTTAAACTATCTAGTTTTTCACGGAAAAAGTGATCTGCTCCTTCAATGACTTTATATTGTACTGCAATATTCTTTTGTTTTAATAACCTATTCGCTAGTTCAGCCACTGAAGTTTCTGGTACTACGCTATCACTGTCACCCTGTAATATTATTCCTGGTATTGGGCATGGCGATAGAAACGAAAAATCGTGATTATTGACAGGTGGCGAGACAACAACAAAATGAGAAATTTCTGGTCTGCGCATAATTAGTTGCATTGAAATCCATGCACCAAAAGAAAAACCAGCAATTAATGTAAAATTACTTAAAGGATATGAGACTCTGAGCCAATCAAGTGCGGTGGCAGCATCAGTCATTTCTCCTATACCTCCATCATATTCACCGCTTGAATTGCCTACACCCCTAAAATTAATTCTAAGTACTGTAAAGCCATTTTCATATAAGGTTTTATATATGTTATAAACCACCTTATTATCCATATTACCACCATATTTAGGATGAGGATGTAGGACTAATGCAATCGGTGCTCTTTCATCGGATGATTGGTTAATTTTTCCCTCAATTCTACCTGCTGGTCCATTGAAAAATATTTTAGGCATATAAAATCTATCTTATTTTAAGTTGAGTGATTATAAATATTGTGGCTTAAGGACACTTAGAATACTTATAATTTATGTGTAGCTTAATATATTATTTTTTTCTGTTGAAATCAATCTTATAAGACTTAGATTTAATTTTTACTATAAGTAAGACCCATATTATGGTATAAATTTGGATCATCTTCCCAATTCTCTCTAACTTTGACAAATAAAAATAAATGAACTTTTTGTCCTAATAATTTTTCTATATTAATTCGTGCTTGGCTTCCAACCTCTTTAATTCGGGTGGCTTTTTTGCCAATAATCATTTGTTTATGAGAATCTCTGCTTACCAATATGACTTGGTAAATTTTTACAGAACCATCATTATGATTAATCCATTGTTCACAATCTACTGTTAAATTATAAGGTATTTCTTGGTGCAGTTGTAGAAATAATTGTTCCCTGGTAATTTCACATGCTAGGAAACGAGCTGGTAAATTGGTCAAATCATCTTCTGCATAGAGCCAATGACTGCTTTTTGCTTGTTCTTTAAGAAACTTCAGAACAGAGTCAATATTTTTATTTTTAAGAGCTGATATATTAAATATCGGTACCTTAGGAATTAATTGTTCTACAAATCTTAAATTCTCGACATAATTTTTAGATGGTACATCCATTTTATTAATCAGAAATATTATTTGTTTATTATTTGCAATTACTCTTTCAATGATCACCTCGAGATCTTTATCTAATTTTTCTGAACCATCAATGATTATGGCTACTAAATCTGCGCTACTCAAACTGGACCAGGCACATCTTACCATAGCTTTTTCTAATTTCTTCCTTGCTTCAAAAATCCCAGGAGTATCAAATAATATTATTTGTGTTTCATCTAATGTAAGAATAGCTGTAATTATTGACCGAGTAGTTTGCACTTTAGGGGTGACTATAGACAATTTTTCTCCAAGTAGTGCGTTAGTCAAAGTGGATTTGCCAGCGTTAGGTTTACCTATAATACATACGGATAATAGTTTGGAATTTAATTGATTCATTTAATTTATTTACGAGTGAGTTGGTCAATTAACAATTTAGCCGCAAGTTTTTCTGCCTTTTTAATTGTAGTCGCAGAAGCAATTGCCTCATATTGACCTGCTGATACTTGCACTTTAAATATAGGTGCATGTGCTTCCCCTTCTTGACAGAGTAAATGATATTTAGGCATTAGTTGCATTTTTTTATATACTAATTCTTGTAAATAAGATTTAGTATCTAGCGAAGTGATATCAATGATATCTATATATTCTTGCCACAAAGATAGAATAATTTTTTTTACAGTTTCAATATTACTATCCAAATATATTGCAGCCATCAGGGCTTCAGTAGTGTTTTCTAAGTTATTATCACTATTGCGACCACCAGTTTTTTCTTCGCCTTTAGCCATGATCATGTGATTTGACAATTCGAGTTTTTTAGCGACCCTTGATATAGTTTCTTTTGACACTATATAAGATTTTAATTTTGCAATTTGACCTTCATTAAATCTTTGATCTCTGAAATAAAGCATTTCTGTTATCACAAAGCCAATTAATGCATCACCTAATATTTCTAATTTTTCATAATCTCTAATATCAGGATCAATTTGTTTTAGAGAAGGATGAGATAAAGCTTCGCGTGCTAGCTCTATATTTTTGAATTTATAACCAATTTTTTTTTCAAGTTGATACAATAAATCCATAAAATTTCTATCGCTTAAAATTAATTATCATATAGCTTAGTAAAACTTCTGGAGAGCCTTATCGATTTAATCCAATCCCAAATTCTCGTTATTTGATCTTTGATACCTAAATTACTATCCCATAATGGAATAGCGCTTGAGAAAATAATAAATTGTCCCTTAGCAATAAAATTTTCGAACGGTACAGTGCCTAATTTATATCGGCTATCTGCTGAGTTATACCTGTTATCACCCAAGAAAAAATATTTTCCTTCTTCTATATGGTATGGCCCAAAGTTAGTATTTTCAGTAAGAAAAAAATCATTCTGCGGAGGTTGATAAATAAAATAACTCACACCATTAGGTAATGTCTCTTTGAAACGTAAAAATTTCTCACCATTTTCACTAATAATACTTCCATCCAAAGTTCTGACTATAGGTTTATCATTAATATATATTAGATCATTGATGATTTCAATTTTATCACCAGGCATTCCTATTAATCGCTTGATATATCTAGTATTCATGTCATGCGGTGGACGCATAATGATTACATCGCCTGGGGTGGGTTTATTAGCAAATACTCTGCCTTTAAATAAATTAGGGCTAAATGGAAAAGAATAACGGCTGAAACCATAATTATATTTGGTAGAAAATATATAATCACCTTCTAAAATTGTTTCTTTCATGGAACCAGTTGGGACATAAAATATTTCTAACAAAAAAGTTCTGATGCACAATGCTAGTAATATTATCACTAATAAAGACTTTATTTCAGAAGTAGTAGAAGGGGTATTCTTGTTTGAATCTAATGTATGCGGAGTATTTTGAGTAAAATTTCTCATTTGCTTAAATAGAAGAGTTATATTATAGTGAAACTTACGCTATCATAATAGATGAAATCTCTTATAAGTCTAGGTAAATTAAATGTTATTTAATCAAGATTTCCGTTCATTTAATTATGAAGCAAGAGAAAAAGATATTAAATATGTAATTTTACATTACACTGAATTAACATTTGAACAGGCGTTAGCACAATTGACTAATAGCCTCAGTGATTACAGAGTAAGTGCTCATTTTTTGATTAAAAAAGACGGAGAAATTTTTCAATTAGTTTCCGAACAAAATACAGCTTGGCATGCAGGTATTAGCTATTGGCGCGGTGAAGAACAACTAAATCATAGCTCTATTGGCATAGAAATAGATAATTTAGGCAAGGAAGAATTTACTACTGAACAACTGACTTCATGTTTGAATTTATGTGCATATTTACAATCAAAATACTCTATAGCAACAGATAATTTTTTAGGACATTCAGATATTGCACCAGATAGAAAAATTGATCCAGGTTTTTATTTTCCTTGGAAGTTATTAGCTCAAAACGGTTTTGGTTTATGGCCTACACATCATTATAAATCAGATTGTAGGGAAGTGTTATATGTATTTGGTAATGAGGGTGCAGATATTAAAGTACTTCAACATAATTTACGCACATTTGGATATAAAGTCGAAATTACTGGGCTATTCGATGATCAGACGAATTATGTAGTGAGAGCTTTTTTATCAAGATTCTGTCCAGAAGAGCTAAAAAATCTTGGAATAAATTATTATTTTGATCCAACTAGCAAATATTCCTGGTCTAATAAGTCACAATTTATACTCACTGCGCTGTTAAGTACTATAACGCCATGATATTAATAATTTTATCTCTAAGTAGAATTTTAATTTGAAAACCAATAATTTTATATTAAATTTGATAGTAAATTTTTACAATTTATGACTATATTAGCAAAATATAACTTGAGTTTCCAAGACGTCCTAGCATTTTTTGCTATGATAGTCGGTATGTTTATGGCAATATTAGATATCCAAATTGTTTCAAGTTCTTTGTCAGTGATTGGTGCTGGTTTATCTGCTTCAGGGCAAGAACTGTCATGGATTCAAACTTCTTATCTCATAGCGGAAGTGATCATTATACCAATTACTGGTTTTGCATCCAAACTTTTATCAACTCGCATATCATATTTCATTGCAGCATTGGGTTTTACAGTGATGAGTGGTTTATGTTCCATAGCATGGAATATTGAATCAATGATCATCTTTCGTGCTTTTCAAGGGTTTTTTGGTGGTGCAATGATACCTACTACTTTTGGTATTATTTTCGTAATTTTCCCTCAAGAGTTGCGTACGAAAGTTGCAATGGTGATTGGCCTTGTAGTGACAGTTGCGCCTACTATTGGTCCTACATTAGGAGGTTATATCACAGAAATAGCTTCTTGGCATTTTATGTTTTTGATTAATATTATTCCTGGTATTTTCGTATGTACTACAGTTTTCTTATGCGCACATTTTGATAAACCAAATTATAATTTACTCAAAAATTTTGATTCCTATGGAATCCTCGCAATGATTATTTCTTTAGGAAGTTTACAATATATTTTAGAGGAGGGTAACGTTAAAGGATGGCTAGAAGATAACGTGATTTTAAGTTTTTTCATTATTACTATTATTTCTTTTATATATTTAATTTATAGAGAACTGACTTATGAAAATCCAATAATAGATTTAACAGCTTTTAAAAATAAAAACTTCACTTTTGGATGTATTTACTCATTTATCCTGGGTGTAGGTTTATATGGTAGTGTTTATTTATTACCTTTGTTTCTATTTACCATCGCAGGGTATAATACATTTCAAATTGGTACAACAATGATAGTAACCGGGATGTTTCAATTTGTTTCAGCACCAATTGCTGCTAAGATGATGGAATCTGGAATAGATAAGAGAATAATATTATTTTTATATACTAATTCTTGTAAATAAGATTTAGTATCTAGCGAAGTGATATCAATGATATCTATATATTCTTGCCACAAAGATAGAATAATTTTTTTTACAGTTTCAATATTACTATCCAAATATATTGCAGCCATCAGGGCTTCAGTAGTGTTTTCTAAGTTATTATCACTATTGCGACCACCAGTTTTTTCTTCGCCTTTAGCCATGATCATGTGATTTGACAATTCGAGTTTTTTAGCGACCCTTGATATAGTTTCTTTTGACACTATATAAGATTTTAATTTTGCAATTTGACCTTCATTAAATCTTTGATCTCTGAAATAAAGCATTTCTGTTATCACAAAGCCAATTAATGCATCACCTAATATTTCTAATTTTTCATAATCTCTAATATCAGGATCAATTTGTTTTAGAGAAGGATGAGATAAAGCTTCGCGTGCTAGCTCTATATTTTTGAATTTATAACCAATTTTTTTTTCAAGTTGATACAATAAATCCATAAAATTTCTATCGCTTAAAATTAATTATCATATAGCTTAGTAAAACTTCTGGAGAGCCTTATCGATTTAATCCAATCCCAAATTCTCGTTATTTGATCTTTGATACCTAAATTACTATCCCATAATGGAATAGCGCTTGAGAAAATAATAAATTGTCCCTTAGCAATAAAATTTTCGAACGGTACAGTGCCTAATTTATATCGGCTATCTGCTGAGTTATACCTGTTATCACCCAAGAAAAAATATTTTCCTTCTTCTATATGGTATGGCCCAAAGTTAGTATTTTCAGTAAGAAAAAAATCATTCTGCGGAGGTTGATAAATAAAATAACTCACACCATTAGGTAATGTCTCTTTGAAACGTAAAAATTTCTCACCATTTTCACTAATAATACTTCCATCCAAAGTTCTGACTATAGGTTTATCATTAATATATATTAGATCATTGATGATTTCAATTTTATCACCAGGCATTCCTATTAATCGCTTGATATATCTAGTATTCATGTCATGCGGTGGACGCATAATGATTACATCGCCTGGGGTGGGTTTATTAGCAAATACTCTGCCTTTAAATAAATTAGGGCTAAATGGAAAAGAATAACGGCTGAAACCATAATTATATTTGGTAGAAAATATATAATCACCTTCTAAAATTGTTTCTTTCATGGAACCAGTTGGGACATAAAATATTTCTAACAAAAAAGTTCTGATGCACAATGCTAGTAATATTATCACTAATAAAGACTTTATTTCAGAAGTAGTAGAAGGGGTATTCTTGTTTGAATCTAATGTATGCGGAGTATTTTGAGTAAAATTTCTCATTTGCTTAAATAGAAGAGTTATATTATAGTGAAACTTACGCTATCATAATAGATGAAATCTCTTATAAGTCTAGGTAAATTAAATGTTATTTAATCAAGATTTCCGTTCATTTAATTATGAAGCAAGAGAAAAAGATATTAAATATGTAATTTTACATTACACTGAATTAACATTTGAACAGGCGTTAGCACAATTGACTAATAGCCTCAGTGATTACAGAGTAAGTGCTCATTTTTTGATTAAAAAAGACGGAGAAATTTTTCAATTAGTTTCCGAACAAAATACAGCTTGGCATGCAGGTATTAGCTATTGGCGCGGTGAAGAACAACTAAATCATAGCTCTATTGGCATAGAAATAGATAATTTAGGCAAGGAAGAATTTACTACTGAACAACTGACTTCATGTTTGAATTTATGTGCATATTTACAATCAAAATACTCTATAGCAACAGATAATTTTTTAGGACATTCAGATATTGCACCAGATAGAAAAATTGATCCAGGTTTTTATTTTCCTTGGAAGTTATTAGCTCAAAACGGTTTTGGTTTATGGCCTACACATCATTATAAATCAGATTGTAGGGAAGTGTTATATGTATTTGGTAATGAGGGTGCAGATATTAAAGTACTTCAACATAATTTACGCACATTTGGATATAAAGTCGAAATTACTGGGCTATTCGATGATCAGACGAATTATGTAGTGAGAGCTTTTTTATCAAGATTCTGTCCAGAAGAGCTAAAAAATCTTGGAATAAATTATTATTTTGATCCAACTAGCAAATATTCCTGGTCTAATAAGTCACAATTTATACTCACTGCGCTGTTAAGTACTATAACGCCATGATATTAATAATTTTATCTCTAAGTAGAATTTTAATTTGAAAACCAATAATTTTATATTAAATTTGATAGTAAATTTTTACAATTTATGACTATATTAGCAAAATATAACTTGAGTTTCCAAGACGTCCTAGCATTTTTTGCTATGATAGTCGGTATGTTTATGGCAATATTAGATATCCAAATTGTTTCAAGTTCTTTGTCAGTGATTGGTGCTGGTTTATCTGCTTCAGGGCAAGAACTGTCATGGATTCAAACTTCTTATCTCATAGCGGAAGTGATCATTATACCAATTACTGGTTTTGCATCCAAACTTTTATCAACTCGCATATCATATTTCATTGCAGCATTGGGTTTTACAGTGATGAGTGGTTTATGTTCCATAGCATGGAATATTGAATCAATGATCATCTTTCGTGCTTTTCAAGGGTTTTTTGGTGGTGCAATGATACCTACTACTTTTGGTATTATTTTCGTAATTTTCCCTCAAGAGTTGCGTACGAAAGTTGCAATGGTGATTGGCCTTGTAGTGACAGTTGCGCCTACTATTGGTCCTACATTAGGAGGTTATATCACAGAAATAGCTTCTTGGCATTTTATGTTTTTGATTAATATTATTCCTGGTATTTTCGTATGTACTACAGTTTTCTTATGCGCACATTTTGATAAACCAAATTATAATTTACTCAAAAATTTTGATTCCTATGGAATCCTCGCAATGATTATTTCTTTAGGAAGTTTACAATATATTTTAGAGGAGGGTAACGTTAAAGGATGGCTAGAAGATAACGTGATTTTAAGTTTTTTCATTATTACTATTATTTCTTTTATATATTTAATTTATAGAGAACTGACTTATGAAAATCCAATAATAGATTTAACAGCTTTTAAAAATAAAAACTTCACTTTTGGATGTATTTACTCATTTATCCTGGGTGTAGGTTTATATGGTAGTGTTTATTTATTACCTTTGTTTCTATTTACCATCGCAGGGTATAATACATTTCAAATTGGTACAACAATGATAGTAACCGGGATGTTTCAATTTGTTTCAGCACCAATTGCTGCTAAGATGATGGAATCTGGAATAGATAAGAGAATAATATTATCGATTGGTTATTTATTATTTGCTCTTGGTGCTTATTTCAATAGTTTTTTAACAGCAGAGTCAGGCTATTATGAGTTATTTTTACCACAAATGGTAAGGGGTTTATCCCTAATGTTTTGTTTCATGCCGATTAATGATTTAGCTCTCGGTACTATACCTAAAGCAGATGTAGCTAATGCTAGTGGGTTATATAATTTAACTCGTAACTTAGGAGGGGCAGTCGGGCTTGCTACGATTAATAATATTATCACCAATAAAACAAAAAATTTCTTTGATGCTATTTCGTCAACTGTTCCAGTCAATTCTTCTGCTGCTCAAGAAATAATTATGCAATATGAAATATTACTCAATTCTAAGATGACTTCTTCAGATATAGCAGCCTATGGAATGATTTCAGACATTATACACAGAGAAGCATTTATAATTGCAATTAATAACACATTTGTTATCATTAGTCTGTTATTTTGTTTTGGTATTATCTTAATACCATTTTCTTCAACCCCAAAAAATGCTAGCGGAGAGAGTCATGGGCACTAGAATCTATTTATTTTGTGTATGTTATTTTATATGGCTTAGTCTCACGGGCTTTTCTCTTGAATTAAGTGCTTTAGTCACTGCATTTGTAGTCTCATCTATAGTAGTATTATTTGCTCACAAATTAGAAATATACTTACCTTATAATAAAATTTTTTGGGGGCAATTTTTAAGTTATATAGCTTGGATAGCAAAAGAGGTAGTAACTTCCTCTTGGAAAATTAGCAATATCGTATGGCGCAAAAACTTATTTATCAAACCTTCATTGGAGCAGATAAAAACTAATCAAGCAACTGAACTAGGCGTAGTGATTTACGCAAATTCAATTACTATTACTCCTGGGACAGTGACAATTGCTAATCAGGATAATAATCTTTTAGTACATGCTTTAGATATTTCTTTTATGGAAGACCTACAATCTGGTCAAATGGAAGAAAAAGTTAAAAAAGTCATCAGAGTCAATTAATATGCTTTTAAATATCATCACCTTTATAATATTATTATTAGGCTTGTCTATGATAATGCTAGTTTTATTTATAAAAGATGTGTTCACTAAAATATTATTGCTTGGCACTAGTACAAATATTATTGCGCTATTTTTTTGCTTTTTAGCAGCTTATAAGGTTAATAGCTCATATATAGATATAGCAATAATATATTTTCTTCTCAGTTCAGTTAGTAGTTGTGCATATATGAGATATTTCATGCAAAAAGAGAGTTTGAAATGAATCCATCTTGTGATTTTAAGATAGTAATTGCTGGATGTGGCCTGAGTGGAATGATTACAGCACTAGCACTTGCTAACTATAATATACCTGTTACTATTTTGGAAAAAAGGTCAATTCATGATCCACAATTTTGCTCTGATCCTCGTACCACGGCGCTTAATGCTGGTTCTAAAGAATTTTTTAGTAAAAGTAGAATTTGGCAAGAGATAGAACAATTTTTTGCGCCTATTAATGATATATATGTTGTGGATAATAAATCAAATGATATGCTGCACTTCTCTTCACGAAGCACTCAAGAAGGCCAAGTGATGGGATATATGATTAAAAATAATATATTTAGACAAAAGATACTAGATTTAACTATAGCGCATCAATTAATTACTATAATTGACCAAGCGGAGTATGAGGCTATTTCCAAAGTTGATCATGTTGAGATAAAAATTGCTGATAAATTAGATATGATAGCTGATTTATTAATAGTGTGTGATAGTGCTAGATCTCAAATTGCAAATAAGTATTTTTCTAGAAAAATTCACAAACAATATAATCAACATGCTCTGGTTTTTAATGTACGTCACGAAAAATCTCATGAATATTGTGCAGTAGAGCATTTTTTGCCTAATGGTCCATTTGCTATATTACCTCTGAAAGACCTTCATTATTCCTCAATAGTATGGACAATACCTACGCAGTTAAATGATTTATTAATTGCGATGGATAAAGAAGAATTTTTATATAATGTGCAACAAAATTTTGGCCAATTTTTAGGCAAAATTGAAATAGTTGATGAGCTAGAATCTTTTCCTTTAAAAGCATATATTGCGAAATCTATGGTACATAACCGTATTGTGCTTGCAGCAGATTCGGCTCATATCATTCACCCTCTGGCAGGGCAAGGGCTTAATCAAGGTATCCAGGATATAGAAAATTTAGTAAATAAAATAATTATATATGGAATTAAGGATGAAGCGCTGCGTATATATGAACAGGAGCGTTTACGTGATAATATAAGGATGTATCGCATCACTGATGGATTTAACTTAATATTTTCGAATAAGTCTAAGTTGTTATTTTATTTAAGGCAAGTTGCTTTCAAAATATTAGAGAAACATACTCCTTTGAAGGCGTTATTTGTTTCATACGCAATGGGTAAAAGATGAATTTTGTGAAACTAACAAAATATTTTGTTAGTTATTTCAATAAATTTATTGATTATATATTGCCTCATAGATGCATATCTTGCAGAGAATTAATAGACAGGGATGAAGGATTATGCATAGCTTGCTTTATGCAGCTGAATTTTATTTCGAATCCCTACTGTGCTAAATGTGGAACTCCTTTCGAGTTTGAAATAAAGAATAAACTATTTTGCGGTAAATGTTTGATCAACCCACCGCAATATGCTTTAGCTCGTGCTCTATTGAAATTTGATTTTCAGTCAAAAAAACTAATTCATAATTTCAAATATAATGATTCGACTATTAGTGCTCGGTTATTTGCAAAATTATTAGTAGTCAGATATCAAGCGGATTTAAGTGATATTGATATTATTGTGCCCGTACCTATGTATCGCCTGAAAAGGATATTTCGGCATTATAATCCAGCTCAAATTTTAGCTATTGAGTTAGGTAAACGACTAAACATGCCGGTGATACAAGATTTATTAATAAAAATAAAATGGACCAAAGCGCAAACAAAATTGAGTAAAAAAGAGCGTGAAACTAACTTGCGTGGAAGTATTATTTGCAACACTCGATATAATTTGTCTGGCAAGACAATTTTACTTGTCGATGATATGCGTACTACGGGTGCCACTACTGATCATTGTATAAAAGAACTGAAAAAGCGAGATGCAGAGCAAATTAAGTTAGTAACTATAGGAATTACATAAAAATTGATCTATTTTTTGATTAAGGCTTGACTGTTTATTGTATTTTGCTAAAATGCCAATTCTAAGAATGGGCTTGTAGCTCAGCTGGTTAGAGCACACGCCTGATAAGCGTGAGGTCGGAAGTTCAAGTCTTCTCAAGCCCACCATTCTCATTAAAAGTCCATTAACTTGTATCCTTTAACTTTATCAAAAATTAATTTATTTATTGCTGAACAATTTATATTTTTTTGTTCCATATGGCTTATGTTTGATATTTATTCTTACGCAATATTACACTCTGAGTATTATAATTTACTTTAAGTTGTTTATGTACTCAATTTATAATCTGTTCTTTTTAAGGAACATTATCTGAATACTTGACTGCTAGATTAAAATAAATTATTCAATAAGATTGAATATAAGTAAATAATATGTAACACTTTATAGCAGAAGGCGGTCACAAATAAAAAATATCTCACAATTTTGGTGTTGTTGACTATACATACTATTTAAACGCACACAGATAATTAGTTTTTGTGAATACAAAATTGGTTTAACTAAATCAGAATATGGCTCAATGTCTAGTAAAACAACATATCATCAGAATAATACACAATCTGACTTCACTCCAGAAGAATTTAATGAGCTTAAGTTAGAATTTGAAACTAAATATCGACATTTAAAAGAGTTAGGAGCAATTTTTTGCGTATCAACAGATTTAGAATCGACTGAGAATAATGCAATAAGTAGTAGTGAGGAAGTACAGGCAGAAGCTAAGATATCTTTGGAAGGGATTGAAGAGCAGCAGCCTGTAGATGGTTATATAGAAGATATCCGAGGTTTAGATGTAAATTTGCAAAGATTTGAGCATTCTAATTCTGAGTCTATAGATAAGAATCAATTGTCTATACAACAGGAGTCTACACAATCTTATGAAAGTGACTCTAGTAGTACTGGTTCGGATAGTATCCGCGGTACTGCGAAGAATATTGGGTCCAATATATGGTGGTTTTCTAAAAGGTTATTAAGTGAAGTTATATTATCTGCTGTAAAGGATGATTATATAGAAGATATCCGAGGTTTCGATGTAAATTTGCAAAGATTTGAGCATTCTAATTCTGAGTCTATAGATAGGAATCAATTGTCTATACCACAGGAGTCTACACAATCTTATGAAAGTGACTCTAGTAGTAATGGTTCGGATGGTATTCGGGGTACTGCGAAGAATATTGGGTCCAATATATGGTGGTTTTCAAAAGGATTAGTAAGTAAAGTTATACTAGGAGTTAGAGTAGGTAGTTGGTGGTTATTAGAGACTGGATTGGAGCTATTTAAGCTATTACCAATGTGGATCCAAATACCTATTGTAATGTCATTGGTCACAGTCAGCACAGCAGTAGCACTAAAAAATAAGGTCAAACAAAAATTATCAGAAAAATGGGATAATCTGATAAAGCCAATTAACACTAAGTTAGAACAGTGCAAGCAAATAGCCACTCAGGCCAAAAAAATAGCAGATAATGCAGAAGCTCTGCTAGTGAAAACCAGTGCTCTACCTAATCATATCAAGTCATATTATTGCTCTTTAAAAGAGATTTCTTACGATGAAGCGGTAGATTTGATAAAACGAAACGAGAATAACACTTTAGCAAAATATTTGAAATATCGAAAGCAAATTTTTAAGGAAAAACAAATTGTAGAAATTCAAGATGATGCCAATCAAGACCCTGCTCTAATCCAATCAAAAAGTGACAATAATCAATCTGTTTCGCAACCTATAAATAATACTCGTCTATTAAAAAGATCAGATGGCTCCCAAGAGGAAATTCAAATCGAATGGTTGGATAATGAGGATTATATTTCTCTTATTGAGGAGGCAATAAAAGCTAGTAATTTCGATGTAGTAAAAATGCTACTTCCAAAGGCCAAATCTATATTACCTGAGCTAACTTTACCTGATATTAGTAACATATTTGTAGCGAGTAGCAAAAAAGTTCCATTTAAAGGGGCCAACGTACAGCATAACAAAACTTTATTGGGTATAGCGTTACGTAAATTGTATGAATCACGTACGCAACAAAGTGACATCCAAATATCGCTTGAGCAAATGCAAAAACTAAAACTCAATGATATTGGTAAAGTTGAAGTGAATTATGAACAATTATCTAATGGTAGATCAGCAAAGATTATAGTCAATAATGGTAAAGACACAGAATATTCTATTGAAATCTTATTTAATACAAATAATACCAGCTCTTCATCACTAGATAATTTAAATAATGATGCAGAAAATAATAATTTATCAATAATAACTACGGATCATAAGAGCGAGCAAAATATAGAGGCATTTAAAGAATTTCTGGGACATAGTATTAAACAATATAATGCTGCATTTGATACGGTAAAGTTATTGTTAGATAATGGCGTTGATCCTAATGAAATTGAAAATTATCAAACACATGAATTACCTAGCAATTCGCCTTTAATATACGCTCAAGGGCTTGATGATGTAAGGTTAATTAAGGAGCTTCTAGATAAAGGAGCAGATCCTAAAAAGCCTGATACAAAAGGTAATATACCTCTTTTAAGTTTTTGCACAACTTATTCTGATGAGTCTGCAAAACCTAAATCAATATTACAATTATTAATGCTTAAGTGTGATGAGGATAGTGTGCATTCGATAATAAACCAGCAAAACGAAATGCCAAAAATTGCTGCCCAATTGCTTATTAAGTTGCGGAGCGACTCATCTGATGATCAACCAAAATGCGATATTCTACAGGATGTTAATGATATACAACAAATCGATGTTCCGAAATTAAATAACATTTTACCTATGAAGGAAATGGTTGCTAATATGGGAATAAATAATGTTAACATAATATTAAATGCAGATGAGTGCATTAAAACATTAGTTCAAATATTCTATAATGACAATAGCATCTTATTCCCAAAACGAGATATTCAGTATAATTTTGAACTATGTAAAAAAAAACTATTAGAAATAGTAAATAATTCTCCAAAATTAATGAGCTTTTTAAATGATATCTCTGGAGATAATAGTCAGCAAAATCAATTAGAAAATACTTCGCCTTTTTTAATATCTTGTGCAAGTAACGATGAGGGGCATAATTTAGCGGCAATATCACCACAAAACAAATTATATTATAGTCCACAATTTATCCAATGTTTTTTCCAACTCATTAAAATAGAAAATCCTGTTGCGTTTAACTCATGGTACAATTCGATCAACAGCCTAATTTGTACACAAGAAGGAGGCGCTATCACTATAACAACTCCAGATAATACTCCTGCACTATTAGGCATATTACAAGAAGTAACACAAATTAAAAATAACCCTATACTTTTGCTTAAATCTAAAGAAGATTTAAATCAATTAATAGTACAAGAGAGAAAGGTCACTTTAGAAGAATTGCAAATTGCTCGGAAGTATTGGAAGCATTCGCAAGCATTGGTAGAATTAAAACGATTATATCACACAGATCCTAAATTATTACTTAATAACACGCCTTTTTGGATTTTAGATGTCTTTACAAATGCATTTTTATTATCAAAAATAATAGATTATAACACTATATTAGATCAAGGCTCTCAATATGTAAAAGAACATTTATTGAGAATAGATTTAAAAGAAAAGCTTTTACTACAATATCCGCAAGGTGAGAATAAGTATTCTGATATCTTCAATCAGTTTGGAATGTCAACAGCAATAGAAAAATTTAAAACTCTATTTTCTCGAACTTCGCAAACGTTACAACAATTTTCATCAGATGAGCAAGGTGAGGAAGAGATAGAAATTGGAAATGAGGGATCTGAATCACAAACATCACTCAATTTCGCGGAATTATTAAAAAATTATACTCCTATAAACTCGTCGAGAGAGGATGAATTATTGATACAAAAGGACCCACCCAATAATTCGCAGACAAAATTGGACAATCTATTCACGATGTCGCCCACAGCTGCCAAGCTAGACACCATTATAAATGATAAGGGAAAAAAGGACTTAGACAGTAATTCGCACAAAGAAGCAGGGCAGAATCTCTCCACGACAGCTCAAGTGATAAAAGGATGGGGTCATCTACCTTTTTCCAATCACGGAATTTGCCGGCAGACTAATGGTTTCCAAGCCACATTTCAAGGGCTATCTTTGCAACAAAAAACACAATTGCAGTTACTCGATAATAAGTTTTCCGCTAATAAAAAAGTAGGGAATCACGATACATTTGAGAATTATCGCGGAGGTGATACAGTGCATCAGGAGCCAGTGCATCAGGAGCCATTTAAGAATAATCCTGAGGCACAAATCGCAGGTAATAATGTATCAATCATAGATGACCCCTTCATGATGCTAAATTATAATTCTTAATATATTTATAGTCAGCAAATTATTGTGCTTATCAAACTATAAGTCTGAAAGTAACTGCAGAATAAAGTAGCAAGCAATTACAAAGATATATAATGAAAATAAATTAATATATATCTATTCAATTCATATTAGCAGATTAATAAAAACAATTAAACGCTTGACTAGTGTCTTTTCTAAAATTTACTGTGATTATATGATTTGTTCGGAAACCCTACCTTACACTCAAATAATAAGAAGTAATGCATTTTTCTATAGTTATATAGAATGTTACTCACATTATAACTAATATTATTCATTTTATTAATAAAAAGTAAACCTTTTCTTGACAATATAGTTAATAAATGTTACTATATTAACCATAAAGGTAATAAATAACAAAGGATAAAATATGAATAAATTAGCAAACACTGCCATAACAGTTTCTATGTATAGTAATCCTATGACCCCTTTTATTTTATTAATGTCAACTACTATAAAAGTTCCAACTATGGTAATTAGTTGTGCAGCAAAATATTTAGTTAAAGCAAAAGACTATATCCTGAATATGGCGCCTATAGCTCAATTAGCTATACTTGCAGCAATCGGTTATGAAATGTTTAAAGTAGGTAATTATACTTTCTCTAAACCGGTTGTAACTAAAAGTTTAGCTGATGCGATCGAAGTAAATGATAAAGAGCAAATTAATAATATTACTGTTTATGAAAAAGATGCTAATAAAGCACAAGAAGAATTGAATGAAGAAGGACAAAATCCATTACAACAAGCAGCTATAAAAGGTGATTTTGAGTCAGCTGATAGAATGTTATCAGGACCTCATGATGGTCTTATTGCAACTACATTAGATGTTATAAAACACCCAATACGTAATACTACCGACGCTGTCGTGAACAATATAGTTAAGCCAGTAATTGGTTCAATATCACCTGCATTAGCAAACCAAATACCAGATCGTACTATCAATCCAGGTGCTAATAGTAAAATAATTAATCATACTGATAATCAGGGTAATAATTTTGTACTCAATGCAGCTGCAAATTTTAATACTAAAACCGATTTAAATGTAATAGCAAAAGCAATTGCAAAGGGTGGCGATGTTACCATTAAAAATAAGGTTGGTGATACAGCATTAGTTCGTAGTTTAGAGAATGACCAAAAAAACGTGAAGCCTACACAAGTAGTAAAAGTTTTCACAGATAATGGTACAAAACTGACAAAAGCTGCAGAACCAATTGTGCAAAACCCAGCAAAAGCTGCATTAATTAAACCGGTTGTAGACTACGCTTTAGAGCAAAATGGTTTGATCTGCGGTCGCGATAATTCACAAAAATTATTAGAGCCTTCTTTAAAGCCAGCAATTGAAGCTAAAAATTTAGAAGTGGTTAAAGAATTACATAGAGGTAAAGTTAATATTCAAGATAATAACACCGTAGAGGTAAGCAAATTAGTTGATAACCAACCAACTGAAAGCAACATCAAATTTGAAACAAAATTATTGCAAAATGTTAACAACCAAGAAACAGTTCAACAAATCAAAAATGTTGTGACACAAGAAGAATTAAAAACGCTTTGTGCGCAAAAAGAAGGAGCATTAAACAATTTATATAATGACCCTGTAGAGGCTTTTATAGAGCAAAATCTGTTTACTACTGAAAATACAAGTAAATTTACTCTCACAGAGTTGAACGAGTTTGTTGGTAATCCAACAGTGAGTACAGGGCAAAAAGTTGCTGCAGTAGCAGTATCATTACCAAATGTACCAAATATGGTGAATCAAGCTGTATTTAACACAACAGTAGGATTTTTTGGTGATATGTTGAACAAAGCTTCTAATCTAGTTATTGATGTATTAGGGGCAGTAGGTCAAGAGATGCAGAATCAAGAAATTGATACTTCAACGATTAATTATAATGTATCTCAAGCTGCTGTACCAGATACAACAATTTCTTACACACCAATAGTAAATGGCATAGTCAATCCTCATTTACTAGGTGGCTTTGGTCAGCAATTAATGCTTACAGGTTGTGCTATTGAGAGTAGCTTTGATACGCACGACGCAATGGTTGTAAAACAGTAAATTACCAAACAGTAACAATATAAAAAACACACTATTAATCAGATAGTGTGTTTTGTAATTTATGTTTTATTTTTCTCGTCCATTTCCTGAAATACATCGTCCCACGAACCAGTAGTGGCGGCTTTAGTATATTCTGTCACTCTATTTTCAAAAAAATTAGTATGCTCAACGCCATTAAGAATCTCGTCTAACCATGGAAGTGGATTATGGTCTACTAAATATATTTCTTTTAATCCTAATTGCATTAATCTACGGTCTGCAATATAACGGATATATTGACGTACTTCTCGAGCTGTTAAACCTTCAATGCCACCCACTTCGAAAGCAAGTTCAATAAATGCGTCCTCAAAATGTACAATAGTGGCACATGCTTCATATAATCTACTTCTTAATTGTTCATTCCATATTTCAGGGTTTTCTTGTACAAAAGTTTTGAATAATTTAATAATTGAATTAGTATGTAAAGTTTCATCGCGTACCGACCAGGTCACGATTTGCCCCATACCTTTCATTTTATTAAAGCGTGGAAAATTTAGTAAAATAACAAATGAGGCAAATAATTGTAGACCTTCGGTGAATGCGCCAAATACTGCCAAGGTTGTTGCTATATCTTCTTTGGTTTCAACTCCAAATTTTTGCATGTAATCATATTTATCCTTCATTTCTTTATATTTCATGAAAGCCTGGTATTCAGTTTCTTTCATACCAATAGTATCAAGTAGATGGGAATATGCAGCAATATGAATTGTTTCCATATTCGAAAATGCTGAAAGCATCATTTGTATTTCTGTTGGTTGAAATACTTTAGAATAATGTTTCATATAACAGTTATTGACTTCAATATCAGCTTGAGTGAAAAAGCGAAAAATTTGAGTAAGTAAATGTTTTTCTCCCACTGATAAATTATATTTCCAATCTTTTATGTCATCTGCTAGAGGTACTTCTTCAGGTAGCCAGTGTATTTTTTGTTGTATATGCCAGGCCTCATAAGCCCAAGGATAGCTAAATGGTTTATATATTGGTTTTGCATTTAAAAGTGACATTTGTATTTTCTCCTCATAGATATTTTATTCTTATTGACAAGATAAGCACTCTTCATATTCATTCTTAAGAATTGTATCATTAAGTTGGTTATTAAGTTTTTCAAGCTCTATCATGTCTTGTGATTGAATAGCTGCATGCGAGACTTTGTCAGCGCGTTGTATAGAAGTAGATCTCGCATAATATAAGCTTTTAATTTTTTTCTTCCACGCTAGAAAATGTATATCATGAAGTAGTTTCTTACTAACATCTCCTGGCATAAAAATATTCAAAGATTGTGCTTGATTGATATGTAAAGAACGATCAGCAGCTAATTCAATTATCCAATGTTGGTTAATTTCATAAGCGGTTTTAAATACATCTTTCTCATGATCACTTAAAAAACTCAAATGCTGTACAGAACCTTCGTTAGTACTAATCGAAGACCATATTTGTTCATTATTAAATCCTTTTGATTCTAATAATGTGACCAAGTTTTTATTTCTGACTGTAAAAGAACCACTAAGGGTTTTTTGTGTAAAGCTATTAGCAGCATATGGCTCAATACCAGGTGAAGAATTACCACATATAATTGAAATAGAAGCGGTTGGCGCAATGGACGTTTTATTACTAAAACGTTCTTCTACTCCTACTTCTGCTGCATCAGGACATGCGCCTCGCTCTTTAGCTAATAATTTCGAAGCACGTGCAGTTTCTGCATCAAAATGCTGAAATATTTTCTTATTCCATGATTTGGCCATGACTGATTCCATCGGTACATTTTGTGATTGCAAGAATGAATGTAATCCCATTACCCCAAGCCCAACGCTTCTTTCTCTCAAAGCAGAATATTTTGCTCTTTTCATTGCTTCGGGTGCGGTATTGATGAAATCTTCTAATATATTGTCTAAAAATCTCATTATATCAGGGATAAAGTTTTTATTTTTTTCCCATTCTAAAAAATATTCCAAATTTACAGAAGATAAGCAACATATTGCTGTGCGTTCATTACCTAAATGATCTGTCCCAGTGGGCAAAGTAATTTCTGAACACAGATTAGATGTTTTAACCTTAAGACCGAGTTTTTTATGATGTTCAGGAATATGATTATTTACTGTATCTATATATAATATATAAGGTTCGCCTGTCTCTATTCTAGTAGTTAATAATTTTACCCATAGATCTCGTGCTTTGACGGTAGAAATTACTTTTGTGGTTCTAGGACTGATTAGATTCCACTCTAAGTCCTGTTCCACTGCTTCCATGAACTTATCACTTATTACTACACCATGATGAATATTCAACGCTTTACGATTGATATCTCCACCGGTTGGTCTTCTTAGATCAATAAATTCTTCTATTTCTGGGTGTTCAATTTGTAAGTAAACAGCAGAGCTACCACGTCTTAAAGAACCTTGTGATATTGCTAATGTCATTGAGTCTTGTACTTTTAAAAAAGGTACTATGCCTGAGGTCTTACCGTTGCCATGAACGGCTTCATTGATAGAGCGTACATTACCCCAATAGCTACCAATTCCACCTCCTTTAGATGCAAGCCATACATTTTCTGTCCAAAGGTTGACAATGCTCTCTAAACTGTCATTGGTTTCATTCAAAAAACATGAAATAGGTAAACCTCTATCGGTTCCACCATTACTAAGAATTGGGGTAGCGGGCATGAACCATAATTTACTTATATAATCATAAATACGGTTAGCATGTTCTTCACTATCTCCATAATAAGATGCTACTCTTGCAAATAAATCTTGATAGTCTTCTCCATCTATTAAATATCTATCTTTGAGTACAGCTTTACCAAAATTAGTCAAAAGATGATCTCTAGAACGATCAATATTGATTTTATATTTTGTCTTTTTGGCCTTAGTCATACTTCCTCTGTTTAATGTGTTATATTAGCTATAATTTAACAAATAATAGACTGTGAATTAGCAATAATACTTAAAGCTTTATAATAGATAAAAGCCTTGATCAATACAATATCAATGTCGTAAATATAGTATATTTTCTTCAGCTACATACTATATATATCAAATTCAATCTTGATAAGTTTTAACCTTGACACGTCAAAACTATTAAAAATTGGCGCTAGATAGATAGGTGACTTCTATATCACTTGTCTAGATATTGTATAACAATAATAATCACAAAATTATTATATTTCTTGATATTTATGCTTTTCGCCAATAAACGTAAATTTAAATATAATTGACCATGATTTGATATTTTGTATAATCCAGGCATACATACTAAAAAAACTAATATATGAAACTAATAAATAGAATATGTCTAACAAGTTTATTGTTAACAATTATGGGAACAACGAATGTTGTAGCTCAAGAGTTACGTACGAATTATTTTTACCTAGGGTTAGATGTGGGGGCATCAGTACCGGCATTAAAATTTTTTCGTGATCAAGAAACAGATACTATTTCACGTTTAACTAAGTCAAAAATGTTTGGTGCAAGTATTGGATATAGTTTTTATCCAGGGATGATGATTGAATTTGCTATTACTCATCAACCAAGTTATGATCTTAGTTATGAAATTCCTGGCAAAAATTTACTATTTGAAGAAAATCTACATGGTAGTATCAGAGCCAAAATTCAAAGTTTTTTTGGTAATATAGTGTATCAAATGCCAGCTAAGACTTTTGGCTTAAAACCATATGTTATGGTTGGAGTGGGTATAGCTAAAGTGACTACTACACCCGTTGCTATAGCTGTCCCAGGATATCCAGATTTCATAATATTTGCAATGGATAAAAATAAAGGTAGATATTTTACCTATCATCTTGGAGCGGGTGTGAATAGGGATATATCAAAACATATCGCAGTAGATTTTGCTCTCAAAGTACAAGCAATTAGCAAAGTGAAATCAAAATATCAATCATTTAATTACGAACTAGATCAGCTGGTAACTGATAGTAAAAAGAAGACTGTGATAGCTGGACAATTTACTATAGGGTTAAAAATTAATTTATAAAAATCAAAAAGGAGCGAAAAATTATGTCAGAAAATCAGATAAATCCAAACCAATCATATGATGAAATGACTTATGATAGTTATCCATACTTAAATACTTCGCCAGAAAAGTTAGCTACTCTGGCAGTACTATTCGGATTAAATCCGCCAAGTGTAAATAGGGCAAGAGTATTAGAGCTTGGATGTGCTGCAGGTGGCAACATTATACCTCATGCGGTACATAACCCTGAAGGTCAATATGTAGGGATTGATTTATCTGTCAAACAAATCGCTGAAGGGCAAGAACAAATAGAAAAATTAGGACTGAAAAATATTCAGCTTAAACAAATGTCAATTGCAGATATCGATGGATCGTTTGGTAAATTTGATTATATCATATGTCATGGAGTATTTTCTTGGGTTCCGGTTGAAATACAAGATAAGATCTTACAAATCTCCAAACAAAATCTGACAGAAAATGGAGTTGCTTATATTAGTTATAATACTTTACCTGGTTGGAATATGGTAAGAACTATACGTGATATGATGTTATACCATTCCAAAAGTTTTAGTAATTTAAAAGATAAAGTAGCACAATCTAGGGCATTACTAGGTTTTATAAAAGATAGTTTAGATGGCCAAGACACTGTTTATGCAAAAATGTTGAGTCAAGAAGCAGAACTATTATCAAAACAAGCTGATTGTTATATAGCTCATGATCATTTAGAACAAGAAAATAGCCAATTTTATTTCAGTGAATTTATGAATAGAGCAAATAAAGAAGGTTTGCAATATTTGTCTGATGTAGCAATTAATATGATGTATTTGGGAAATTTCAAACCTGAAGTAGCTGATAAATTAAAAAGTATAAGTGATATAGTACAAACAGAGCAATACCTCGATTTTATCAATAATAGAAGATTTAGAAGTACCTTACTTTGCCATAATCACTTAAAGGTTAATCGTGCTCTTAGTAGTGAGATGATTAGAAAATTTACTATGACCGCTAATATTACACTATCTGAACCGCTTAAAGGTAAAATTGAAGAACAACAAGAAGCAAAATTTTATATTAGAAATAATAAAGAAAGTTTCTTGACGATAAAATCCCCTTATTTAATAGCAGCATTAATTATATTATCGGAACATCAGGGTTTTCCTTTATCATTTAATACTATAGTGACAAAAGCTAACAAATTACTAAAAAAAGACTGCAAAGCTGAGATTGAAAAAGAATTTGAAAATATTGCTCTGAATTTAGTTATTAAAGGTATACTAGACATTGGTTTAAATGAAAGAGATAAAGAAAAATTAGATCTACAAAAACCAAAAGTGACTGCTTTAGTGCAATATCAATTGCAAAATCCTCAAAGAACTTGGGTCACATCTAGTCGCCATATTCCTGTGTCTCTCAATATTTTTGATAAAGTAGCGCTCCAATATATGAATGGTAGTCGTAATTTAGAAGAAATATCAGAATTATTAGTTCAAGATATCAAACAGGGCAAGTTACATATGAACAAAGGTGACAAAAAAATAGAAAATTCAAAAGAGATCAAAAAAGAACTGCAAAATATTCTGGCACAATCTATGGATAAATATGCAGCACAGGGTATTGTTGTATAAGTAATGCATCAACAAAAGTTTGAAATTGCGCTATTAGATATAATAGGAAACGCTCCTCCGAAAGTTGCTTTAGCTATTTCTGGAGGGGCTGATTCAGTGGCGTTACTTTATCTTGCTACCCAATGGGCAAAAAATGCCCAAGTAAAATTAGTTATATTTCATGTAAATCATAATTTACGTAAATCTTCTGTAGAGGACGCAAAATTTGTTGAAGAAATAACGCGGAGTTTGAATCATAATTTCTATCTTTTTCATTGGAAAGAAGCTGCTAGTATAACTTCTGCAGCCCAAGAAAAGGCACGACAAGCTAGATATGATATGATGACAATAAAATGTCAGGAATTAGGCATAAAATTATTAATGACTGCGCACCATTTTGATGATGTAGTAGAAAATTATTTAATGCGCAAAAAAAGAGGTAGTGGGGTATTCGGACTCAGTTATTCTAATTCTTATTTTGTTAATGATATTCACATAGTCAGGCCTTTATTATTATTTAGGAAAAAATCACTATTACAATATTTGAATGATAATAAATATGCGTGGGTAGAAGATGAAACAAATATATCAGATAAATATGAAAGAAATAGAATTCGAAAACAATTTAACTTATTTTCGGATTCAAAAAAACAACTAGTATATGATGAGATTGACCAAATACAACAAGAAGCTAAAATATTAAATCAAGACCTGATAAAATTTTTAGCTGAATTTGTGCATATAGACCAAATGGGATTTTGTGTTTTGCAGGTTAAAGATTACAAAAATTTGTTATATGATTTACAAATTCAAGTATTATCTTACCTATTTACTATAGTAAGTGGTAAAATGACATTACCACGCTTTAGAAATATAGCTCCTATAATAGAAAAAATTCAACATAATACATTAGTAAATTGTAGTTTACATGGGTGTTTACTAATAGATATTAATAATAATCAATTATTAATTTGCCGCGAACGAGATCAAATTGCCATTGAGGAATATCAATTGCAAAGGAATTTAATATGGGATAATAGATTTGAAATTAACACTAAAATTACTCATAACGATTATAAAGTAACAACTGTGTCACATAAAGATTATCTAAGTATAAAAGATAAACTCAGTCTATCTTTTATTAAGCAAAAACTCAAAATACCCAATAAATTGATATTATTTACTCTGCCTGTGATTAAGAATCTTGAAAAGATAGTTGCTATACCCCATATATCTTATTATGATGAAAAAATATTAGAAGGTAATCTGCAAATAATTTTCAGACCTAACTTTATTTCTCGATTTACGCATTTTCTTTAGGTAATTTATTTTATGCAAAACTTTAACAAACAAATTTTAGTGTGGGTAGTAATCTTTACTTTGATAATTACTATATTTAATTTTCTACAAGGTGATGGGTTCTCAAATGGCAATAATGTCCTAGCTTTTTCAGATTTCTTACATAAAGTAGAGCTAAAAGAAGTGAATAATGTTAAAGTTGAAGGGCGTAATATTGAAGGGACATTAACAGATGGTACAAAATTTGCTACTTATGCTGGAGAGTATCATGGTCTAATAGATAAATTAAATGATAATGATGTATATTTTACCATTACCCCACCTAATACAAGAATGAATTCTTTATTTAGTATATTGATATCTTGGTTTCCGATGTTGTTATTAATCGGAGTGTGGGTGTTTTTTATGAAACAAATGCAGGGTGGCGCCAAAGGTATGGGTTTTGGCAAATCAAAAGCTAAGCTACTAAATGACAAAGGTCCTAAAATTACTTTTCAAAATGTTGCTGGAGTGGATGAAGCAAAAGAAGAGCTTGCTGAAATTGTAGATTTTTTAAGAAATCCCAATAAATTCCAAAAATTAGGAGGACAAATTCCGAAAGGCTGCCTTTTAATTGGCCCCCCAGGTACTGGAAAAACTTTACTTGCAAAAGCAATTGCAGGAGAAGCTAATGTGCCGTTTTTCAGCATCTCAGGTTCTGATTTTGTTGAGATGTTTGTGGGGGTTGGTGCGAGTCGTGTACGTGATATGTTTGAGCAGGGTAAAAGAAATGCTCCATGTATTATCTTTATTGATGAAATTGATGCAGTAGGGCGCCATAGAGGTATTGGACTTGGTGGTGGTAATGATGAAAGAGAACAAACACTAAACCAGATGTTAGTGGAAATGGATGGATTTGATTCTAACGAAGGCGTGATAATTATTGCGGCTACAAATAGACCAGATGTATTAGATCCAGCATTACTACGTCCAGGTAGATTTGATAGACAAATTACAGTGTTTAACCCAGATTTAAGGGGTAGAGAACAAATATTAAAAGTGCATTTAAAGAAAATAAAACATGTAGAGAACATAGATGTCATGGTTATTGCACGTGGTACACCTGGTTTTTCAGGGGCTCAATTGCAAAATGTGGTTAATGAGGCTGCTTTGATTGCTGCCCGTAAAGGCAAAAAAATTGTTGATATGCATGATATGGAATATGCAAAAGATAAAGTTATGATGGGGGTTGAAAGACTATCGCACGTGATGACTGAAGAAGAGAAAAAACTAACTGCATATCATGAAGGAGGGCATGCATTAGTTGGTCTATATTTCCCTGCTTCAGATCCAATACATAAGGCAACAATTATTCCACGAGGAAGAGCTCTTGGAATGGTAATGAGATTACCTGAGAATGACAGAAATTCTATTACGCTTGAACAGATGAAATCGCACATCGCGGTTGCTATGGCAGGTAGAGTAGCTGAAGAGTTAATTTTTGGTAGAAATAAAGTGACTTCTGGGGCATCTTCAGATATCAAAATGGCTACTAATATGGCAAAATCTATGGTGACTGAATGGGGTCTTAGTGAAGAAATTGGTCCTATTTACCACGGTACTAGTAGTGAAGATCGTTATGTGGGTAGTGATGGAGAGAAATTTAGATCTGATAGATTATCTGAAATCATAGATAAGGAAATTAAAAAAATCATAGATGAGGGATATAATTTAGCTAAGAAAATTCTGACTGATAATATTGAAGAATTACATATATTAGCTAAGGCATTAATAGAACATGAAACATTAAGCGGTAAACAGATCAAAAATTTATTAGCAGGTAATGATATTAACTCAGAAGAAAATGCAGTATTTCCTAGTAAAGACAAAATGCTTATAATTGAAAATTAAAAATATATAATCATGATAATATTAACTAATCATCACTATTATCATGATGCTTATACTAGTAATATTACAAAAATACACTAGATATAAAATCACTTTAAATTATAGGAATTATTCTATAAAAAATTATTGACTGAAGTTTTTTTAATTGCTATAAAATTGGTTAGTCATAGCAAGCATTAGAAGAAAATGCAGCTTGATTAAACTTAAAAATTTGCCAACATATTTATTAAAATTTACTTAAGAAATATACTATAACAATAATATTCTTAATTATAAAAATATAAAATAAATATTTTTTGGGATGTAGCTCAGTTGGTAGAGCACCGGTTTTTGATACCGTAGGTCGAAGGTTCGAGTCCTTCCATCCCAGCCACTTTCTTAAATACTCAATACCACCTAATCTATCAACGCTGATTCTTTAACGTAAGACGAATTGTAGCTTGGGTATATTACTTCATGTGTTAGCTTTTCCCTTGTAATGTAACTATTAATATAATTTATATTTCAACTTTAGTTTATTTCTGCTTTGTTTTAAAAATATTTTTGGTTATCATTAACCAGTTACTCATCAATAATATATTTTTTAATTACTCTGCACATTCTATTTTAAGTTGGATAATTTATATAAAATATTTATTTAGGTAAACACAACATCTCGAAATATAAATTATTTCTTATGTCCAAGATAAATAATAACTACCATACACTGCACGATAATAAATATAAATTATTAGCTTATGTAAAAAAAATAATAGCAGGTACTGTTGCACCACTTCCGACCAAAACTTCTCAGCAAATAATACAATTATTAAAACATCAACAATATGGCGAATTGATACAAGCCCTGAATCAAGATAAAGATAACTCCTTGGGCATTATTTGGTATATTAAAGATGACCTAGGTAATGGCACCGGGGCTTTGGTAAGAGATGCAAGAAATCAGACACATGATAAAGTAAAATTAGAACGTGATGCTCCACAAAAATATATGATGCAATTAGTCAATAAATCGCGTGGTGCTATTGACTTAATTAATTTGACAAATACCTCCTTAATAGAAAAGGAGGTGAATATTAAAAAGATTCACTCTGTGCTTGAGGAAGCTCTACAATATATAGATAATTTAGGTATTTTAAATATTATTGAATATAACACTCAAATACTAGAAATATTGATTGACTTAAAAATCAAAGATGCACCAGAAATATTACAATTTGCCAGAGAAATTTCAAATTTTAAGGATACACACTATCACATCACTACTTTATCAAGAGTGAGTAAAGCGGGTGAGTATTATGATGTTGTGGAAGCAGAAATTATGTTAAACGGTTATACATCTGAGCAAAGAGAGCAATATAACAAAATAGCAAGCTACAATCCGTCAAAAAATAATTATGTAGGAGTGGAATGGTTTGATCTAACAAAATCTAAACTAAAAAAGCAGTTGATGCATCAACATTTAAATTTTATTAGGGAAGGCAAGAAAGTAATTCCTACGCAATTAATATATAGCCTCACGAGTATTAGAAATGCTTATATGAAAGTAACAGCTATTAAAGACTTAGGTATAATAAAAATAATAGCAGAGAATATTCATTGTGGTACACCTAGTAATGTAATGACTTTTTTATCTGAAAAAGCTCAAATTGCAGTTACAGTGAATAATATTAGGCAGTTAAGCACTTATATCAGTCCAAACTCAGATCTAAATTTAAGTTCACTTAATAGTAGGACTCCTTATGATATTCGAGGAGAAAATTTTACTGTAGATCAGGTGAGGGCTGTGAAAAATATGAATATACTTCCTTTTACTTTGTCAGTAACTCCAGTTAATAAATGGAGATTGATTGGTGGCGGCAGGAATCAAAAATCTTTCCAAAATATTCTAAATATGGTGTGCCAAATAATAAAATCACATGGTAAATATAAAGTAAAAGTTAGCAATATTATTGAATATCTCCAAAATAATAATTATCCTATTTTATCTAAATTTATAGAGATAATCAGTTTAGGATATTTTAAATCCATAAAAACTAAGGCATTAGACGAAATTAAGGTTTTAGAAAATAGTGTGATAATTGAAGAGCAAGCTCTTAGTAAAATTTTAAAAACATCAATTTCGGCAAAAACAATATTGGAAAACAGATTCCCCACTTATGAAAATACAGATTTGATTTTGGTAAATAAGATATATATGCTGGAGAATTCTATTAAATTACCAGAAGGATATTTGAATAATTTACTGACTGAGAACTCTAAACTGCGACCTATAATAAATGTTACTTTCTGTAAAAGTGGTAAGGACCGAACTGGTTATGTAATGTTTGTTAACACAGTTTCAAGTGTGAATGAATATCTGGATATAGAGCAAGATTCTACAGATGCTAAAAATAACCGCCAAATTATTGCACATAGTGGACATGTGCAAGAAATGGCAGGAATTCAGGGTGGTACTATTGGTTGTCACTCTCTTAAAATGATGTCAGAATTTCATTTAGATCAATTAGATCAAGAATTAAGGCCCATATTGGCCCAATCCTCGTCACAATTAAATAACAAAATTAATATACTCAAAAATAGTAATAATAAATTTCGAGCTATCAGAGACTTCTTGTTGAATATCTAATAAACTTCAAGCAATATAAAAGTTTATTGTTTACACTAACTCAGTAAAATGCAACACTATAACTAATGGTATTGACATTTGAGTAGGTTTTGTTTTTTACTTATTTAACATATAGAAGTTTAATTATTCCTGTTACGCAAACATCAATCTAATTAATTATAATAATTTAATTAACAAATGAATCATAAACAAGCTTACATAGAATTAGAAAAAATTTTTGAAGAAATTGCTCAACTAAATAATATCCAAAGTCTTGCTCATTGGGACTTTGATACTTATTTGCCTGAAGATTCTGCTAATAGTAGGCAACAAGAATTGGCCACTTTGAGTACTTTTATACATAAATTAAAATCAAGTGATAAAGTTGGAGAGTTAATTACAAAGGCTCTCCAAGTAAAAGATACTGAATTAGATAGGATAGAGAGACAAAATTTATCTTTAATTAAGAAGCAATATGATCAGACTAAAATTATTGCACCAGAGCTACAAAAACAATATAGCTATTTATCAAATGAAACACGAAATATATGGGCTAAATGTAAGAAAACAAAGGATTATTATACATTAGTACCATATTTAAATAAATTATTTTCTGTCATCCGCGAAGTGTCTGCTATCAAAGCTGATTACCTGAAAATTAGTCAATATGATGCATTACTCGATGATTTTGATCCACAAAGAAGGGATTCAGAAATACAAGAAATTTTTACTGAAACCAGAAAAGAATTACCAAATTTAATAAATAAAATTATTGCAAAACAAAAAACAGAGAAATACTTACCTATAACTGAACAGATCGATAAGAAGACACAAAGAGCTATAGAGCTGAGGCTGATGGAAATTCTTGGTTTTAATATGAAAAAGGGACGTTTAGATGAAACAATACATCCATTTTGTTCAGGAAACGCCGAAGATACTAGAATTACTACTAAATATAAAGAAGATAATTTCTTAGATAGTAGTTTTTCTGTAATGCATGAGGTTGGACACGCTTTATATCAGCAAAATCTGCCACGTAAATATCATTATCAGCCAGTAGGCGCGGATAAAGGGATGTCATTTCATGAAAGTCAATCTTTGATTACTGAAATGCAAATCGGTACCTCACGTGAATTTATAGAATTTTATGCAAAACTTCTTCGAGATGAATTTGGATTTAAAGGAAGAGAATATAGTGCAGAGAATTTATTTTTACTTAAAACAAGAGTAATACCTAATTTGATACGTATTGAATCCGACGAAGTAACCTATCCTTTGCATGTAATAATACGTTATGAGATTGAAAAACAAATTATTGATGAGCAACTTGATGCTGCTGAACTACCAGCGCTTTGGAATATTAAATTAAAAGAGTATTTAGATATAGTCCCTACGGATAATTTTAATGGTTGTGTCCAAGATATACATTGGCCGTCAGGAACTATCGGTTACTTCCCTTGCTATTATATTGGAGCAATAATTGCAAGTATGGTAATGAAAAAAATGCGCGAACAAAATAGCAAAATTGATCAGCAAATTGCATCAGGTAATTTTGAGGAAATTAATGATTATATGAATAAAAATTTCCGCAATTGTGGTAGTATATATGATTCAGAAACTCTACTTGCAAAAGCTACAGGACATCAAAAATTATCTTCCAAAATCTTTTTAGATTATCTAAAAGATAAATATTTATAATATTTTTAAGCAACTTGGATTCTAGATTAATATCAGGCAGCAAATAGTATTGCTAATCAACTCAATGCAGTAGTAGTAAAACTTACATATTACATATCAAAATTTTACTACTAAGCTTTGGACTCAAATTGATGAAATATAAATACTAAGTCTTCTGCTATTTCTAATAAGTAATCAAATCTTCTAGATGCACCTGCATGGCCAAACTTCATATTGGTTTTAAATATTAAAGTATTATCATCTTTTTTTAATTCACGCAATTTTGCGACCCATTTTGCAGCTTCCCAATAACCCACTCTTGGGTCAGCTAAACCTGCGGTGACCAATAGAGCAGGGTAGTTTTGCTGTGTTACATTGTCGTAAGGTGAATATGATTTAATATACTCAAAATAACCTTGCATCTTAGGGTTACCCCATTCCTTAAATTCACCAGGAGTAAGAGGTAAGGTATCATCAAGCATAGTATTGAGCACATCCACAAATGGCACATGTGCGATTACCGCCTTAAATAATTCTGGACGCATATTCATAACTGCGCCTACTAACATACCTCCTGCACTACCTCCTGCAATAATTATATTGCCTTGTGAGGTGTATTGTTGAGTACATAATACTTCAGCAGCTCTAATAAAATCAGTAAAAGTACGTTTTTTGTTTAAAAACTTAGCGTCTTCATACCAGCTCTGACCTAATTCATCGCCGCCTCTAATATGTGCTATTGCAAAAACGAAGCCTCGGTCAACCATTGAAATAGTACTATTACGGAATGATGCCGATACTGCGATGCCATACGCTCCGTAACCGTAAAGATATAATGGGTTTTTGCCATCTTTTTTGAAGAGACTTTTCTTATATATTAAAGTAATTGGTACTTGTACTTCATCTTCTGTATCTGCGAATATTCTCTCTACTTGATAATCATCTGATTTAAAGCCTAATGGAATTTTTTGTGATTTCATAACATGCAGTTTGCCGTCATTAGGGTCATATTGAAAGGTAGTTGCGGGTCTTGATAAAGAGGAGTAAGTAATTCTGATATCATTTTCAAGAAAATTAGTAGAATATATATGCGCAGTATAAGCTACTTCAGGAAAACTGATAGGTTTTTGTTTATTACCTAATTTATCATGGACTATAAGCTCTGGGATGCCATTATTTTTATATTTTAGTAATAGATAATTTTTAGTGATATCAAAAGAAAATAGGTATTTTGTTTCATCATGATCAATACATATTTCCCATTGATTACGTGGAGAAAAGTTATCAGATAAACATTTTACTATATGAAAATTTTTAGCCTTGTCATTTGTACGTTTATAAAAATATGTCCCGTCATGCTCAATTTGATATTGTACACTAGCTCGGCGTTGTGTTATTAATTTAGGCCTTGTATCTAATTTTTTTGCTATATTGATATAGTATATTTCTGTACTATCATGTCCTTTAGATTCTATAAATATTATCTCTTTACTAGCAGATTCCTGGATATTAACTGCAAATAATGGATCTGTTTCGTCAAAAATAATCTTATCTTTTTGCCATTTATTGCCTAATTTATGATATTTAACTTTATTATGTCGCCATTGTTTATCCACTGGAGTATAAAATAATATAGGTTCTGTTTGGTGCCATATAATATTGCCACAAGTATCAGGAATTCGATCTGATAGTAATTGTTGGTTCACTAAGTCATATATATATATGATATATGTTTCATCTCCTTCTAAATCTACTGAATAAGCTAATAAATTATGCGAAGGATTTGGAGCTAACGATCCTATTGCAGTAAATTTTTCCCCTTCAGCAATTATATTTAAATCTAAAATTATCTCTTCTTTTGCGTCTATACTACCTTTTTTACGGCAATAAATTGGATAATCTAGATGTTCTTCGGTACGATTATAATAATAATACTCATCTTTTTTGACATAAGTGGATTGGTCAGTAAGTTGGATACGAGATTTTAATTCTTCAAATAATTTTAACCTTTCATCATCAAAACTTTGCATGTAATTTTGATAATAAGCATTTTCCTCTTCTAAATATTCTATTATATCTTGCTCATCAATCTTTTGAGGCCAGCTAGCAGATCTGAGCCACGCGTAATCATCATTTATAGTATGGCCGTTAACATTGAAACTATAAGGTATCTTTTTGGCCTTAGGCGGCATATGGTTCTTAGACATTCTATTTTTTTAACTTATTTATAAATTTGATAAAATCGTTGAGATTAGTAAAATCTTTATATACAGAAGCAAATCTGATATAGGCAACTTGGTCAATTTTTGCAAGTTCTTGCATGATCATTTGGCCAATAGTTTTAGAAGAAATTTCTTTTTCATTAGAATTCTGTAATTTTAAACAAATTCTATCTGTTATTGTATCTATTTCTTCGTTCGAAATATTTCTTTTTCTTGCAGCTGTTGAAATCGATTTTAAAATTTTTGATCTATCTAACGGTTTTTTGAAACCACTTCTTTTGATAACGTTAGTCTTTTTAAGTTGAATCGATTCAAAAGTTGTAAAACGGTTTTTACATGTTTCGCATTCTCGTCTGCGTCGAACAATTTTACCTTCATCACTATCGCGTGAGTTTTTAACTATAGTTTTATTAGATTCACAAAAGGGACATTTCACAGAATTTGCTCAATAAATAGGGAATTGATTAGTTAATTGATACACTTTTTGCAAAATTTCTCTCTCTATTATAGTTAAATCTCTATTCTCTTTTATAGCATCTAATACATCTGCAATCCAGTTTGCAATTAGTTTGAACTCTTTTTCTTTAAATCCACGCGTTGTACAAGCAGCACTACCTAATCTTATACCGGATGTAATAAATGGAGAAGTATTATCATAAGGCACAGAATTTTTGTTAGAAGTAATACCAGCTCTGTGTAAGCTATCAGAAGCTAATTGGCCAGTTATATTATGTTTCCTTAAATCAAGTAACACCATATGGTTTACTGTTCCTTGAGTTAGCACTTCATATCCACGTATTTGCAAACTATCGGCTAGAGATTGTGCATTAAGTATAACTTGCTGCATATAATTTTTGAACTCAGGTTGTAATGCTTCTTTAAAAGCTACAGCTTTTGCAGCAATTACGTGCATTAATGGTCCACCTTGAAGACCAGGGAACACAGCTCTATTAATTTTTTTGATTATTTCTTCATCATTAGTCATAATAATTCCGCCTCTTGGACCACGTAAAGTTTTATGAGTAGTTGAAGTGACTATATGTGCATAAGGCAAAGGGTTTTGGTGTAATCCAGTTGCTACTAATCCAGCTATATGAGCAATATCTGCCATTAAATAAGCACCTATTTTGTCAGCAATTTCTCTAAACCTCTTAAAATCTAGTGCAGCAGTATAAGCAGAATAGCCTGCTATAATTAATTTTGGTTTATGCTCTAATGCTAATTTTTCTATTTCATCATAATTTATTAAATATGTTTGGGGGTCTACACCATATAAAATGGCTTCAAACCATTTGCCAGACATATTAGGAGTAGCGCCATGAGTAAGATGGCCACCACAATCGAGTGACATACCCATTATTTTATCACCTGGCTTTAAGAGAGATAAGTATACTGCCTGGTTCGCCTGTGATCCTGAATGCACTTGGACATTGGCATAATTACAATTAAATAGTCTCTTTAGTCTTGCTATAGCTAAATTTTCTACTTTATCTATCTCTTCACAACCACAATAATAACGTTTACCAGGATATCCTTCAGCATATTTATTGGTCAGTACAGAACCTTGTGCTTCCATTACTGCCTTACTTGCAAAATTTTCTGAAGCGATTAGCTCGATACTATTTTGCTGCCTGACGAGCTCTGCGTCGATAACTTCTTTAATTTCTGGATCTTGTTGTAATAGGTTATTGTTCATCTTTATCCTCTAAGTTTTTTAAAAAATTTATAGCAAAGTCAATGCCAGTTATATCAATTGAATGCGCTAAATTATCTACTATTTTTAAATGACATGCGATATTATGTTCGATAGCATATTGATAAAATTTTTCGCTTTCACTACATGTAATTACTGAGTCTTCTAAACCATGTATTAAACAAATAGGTGTATTATGATTTGGTGATGTTTGTGCTGGTACTAATCTGCCAGAAAATCCGATCATAGCATAATATGGTCTATCTGCAGTTAAAGTCAAATAGGAGGCCATCATTGTACCTTGTGAAAAGCCTAATAATATTGTTTGAGCATTAGTGAGATTGAGTTCTAGTTGTTTTGCTGTGATGATCTTTTGCAGTAAAACCGTATTCTTTGTAATTTGTGGCATGATAGCTGGCCAAGAACGATCACGCAAACTAAACCATTGATAACCAAAGGGCGCCATATCATATTTTTCTATACCATTTGGAGAAAAGAAATGATAATGTGGTAAATTGTTGCTCATTATTGGGGCAAGCGTGATCAGATCCTCTCCATCAGAGCCAACTCCATGTAACATAACTAATAATTTTTTTGTAGGTGCAATTGCAGCTTTTAATTCTGAATAATTCATTATTGTTTTATCTTTTTATAATATTCACAAATATCTCTAATACCACATTGATCACATAGTGGTTTTCTAGCCTTACAAATATAGCGTCCATGTAATATTAACCAATGATGAGCATATATCAACCATTTCTCTGGAACTATTTTTACCAGTGCCTTACTTACTTTTTCAGGCGTTTTTGCATTTGTAAGAGCTAATCTATGTGCAACGCGGAACACATGTGTATCTACAGCAATAGTTGGCTTAAGAAAAGCACAATTTAATATAACATTAGCTGTTTTAGAACCAATACCAGGTAAGCTAATGAGTGATGCAAAATTATCAGGTATTTGTGAATTATAGTCATCAACTAAAATCTTGCATAAATTAATTATATTCTTTGCCTTGTTATGATATAATCCTATTGATTTTATATATTCTTTTAATCTTTCTTCGCCTAAAGCCAGAAATGCTTCAGGTGTTGTATATTTTTCAAATAACAACTTTGTAGCTTTATTAACCGAAATATCAGTGGCCTGGGCCGATAAGATTACTGCAACTGTTAAAGTAAAATTATTAACGTAATTTAATTCTGTTTTTGGATCAGGATAGTGATGTGCAAAATATTTAAATATATTTTCTATTTGTATATCACTCAATATTGTCATTTCAATTTATGATAGGATTCTGATATTTTATGTATATAATGAATGATAAACATAAGCAAATAAAGTTTATATGAGTGATATGATCAATGAAAAAATATCTGATTTTATTCAGGCGCAAATTAACTCTAACAAAATAGTGTTATTTATGAAGGGTAGTGCAGATTTTCCTCAATGTGGTTTTTCTGCAAATGTAGTATCTATTCTACAGAAAATGAACGTGCCATTTAAAGATATTAATGTCCTTGATAGCTTGGAATTACGTCAAGGGATCAAAAATTTTTCTGATTGGCCTACTATTCCTCAGTTATATGTGAATGGTGAATTTATTGGTGGATGTGATATTGTTAAGGAAATGTATCAATCTGGTGAATTACAGCAATTAATTAATCACAATTAATATAATGCCAGCAATCTATATTGATAACTTAGTGAAAGAATATCCTGGCGCAACTCGTTCTAATATTGCGTTAGATTCGCTTAATCTAGTAATAAATGAAGGTCAAATATTTGGCTTACTTGGTCCAAATGGTGCAGGAAAATCGACACTAATTAATATATTAGCTGGTATTGTAAATAAAACGTCTGGAGTGGTTAAAATAAATGATATTTCGATAGATGAATTTCCACAAAAGGCACGTACACAGATCGGTATTGTTCCACAAGAGATCGCTTTAGATAGTTTTTTCTCATTATATAATGCTTTAGAACATTATGCTGGTTATTTTGGCATACGTCCAGCACAAAGAAAAACAGAGGAATTGTTGACTCAGTTGAGTCTTTGGGACAAGAAAGATGTTACGCCTAAGAAATTATCTGGTGGGATGAAGAGAAGATTTTTGATAGCCAAAGCTATGGTACATTCACCAAAAATCTTGGTATTAGATGAGCCAACTGCTGGAGTAGATCTTGAACTTCGCAATCAATTGTGGGATCTTATATTATCTTTAAAAAAACAAGGTGTTACTATAATATTAACGACACATTATCTTGCTGAAGCAGAAATATTATGTGATGAAATCGCTTTTATTAATAAAGGCAAAATTATAAAACAGTCTTCAAAAAATCAACTATTAATAGGTAGACGCTATATCGATATATATCTTGCAACCCCTCTACAAGTCAAGTTACCAAAAGCTTCTATATATGAGCAAATTAATGAGGAAGTAATTAGGTTTAATATTGAAAATAGCGAAGATTATAGTAAATTTTTTGATACTATAAAAAAGCTGAATTTAAATATTAAAAACATAGAAATAATACAACCTAATTTGGAAAGTATTTTTCATACAATTATGAATAATTAAAACTATGTATTATACCCTACCTAACAGAGCGGTGATAAAAATTTGTGGTCCTGATGGCTTTAAATTTCTCAATAATTTATCTACTAACAAGATCCAAATTGGGCAATTAAGATATAGTTATTTTTTAAATAACCAAGGTAGATATTTATATGACGGATTTATCTATATGCAAGATGAGGAAAATATATATTTAGATATCAGCCGAGATTTAGCGATTAATTTTTTGCACTATATTCGATCTAGACAATTACGAAGTAATTTCAAAATTACCGAATTAGATAATTATAACATCGTTTATTCTCAAAGTGAGTTTACGCATGAAGATCTGATTTTTGTTGCTCATGATCCTCGGAGCAATCTAATGGGATATAGGGGTATTGCTTCAGGTGCGCTTGGAATCAATGACGAAAATCTATATCAAGACAATAGATTCAAATATGCGATTATTGAAGGTTGCTATGATATGGTATATGAAAAATCTATTCCAATAGAATATAATGCTGAAGAACAACATGCTTTATCTTTTGACAAAGGTTGTTATGTAGGGCAAGAAGTTATTTCACGTGCAAAATATCAAGGTGTAGTGCGTAAAAAAGTATTTTTATTACAAAATATTACTGGTGAAGTAATTAATGAGGTTGTTAAAGGACAACAGGTTAATAGCGTAGATGGAGAAAAACTCGGTGTAGTGTGCTCTTACTGGGGCAGTAATGTCCTTGCATTATTAAATAAAGATAAGTTTAAAGAGGCAGGTCACAAAGAGAAGAAAGCGTATATCGCTACTTATAGTGTGACGTGGTAAAGAGGGACCTATCACAAGTATTTGATCCCTATAAGCTAATTTTTGCCAATGATTTTACTAATGTATTAAGAGCAGTTTGATGTTCTGGATTTTCTATCTTCATAAAATTTCTCGATAATTCGATACACATACGTTGGTGTTGGGTAGTCTGAGAGTCTGTATTATCTGGAATATTAGCGCCTTCATAAAAATATGATGGTGCTTTGGATAACGCTTTAGAAATCAATACTAGTCTTCCTACAGAAATTCTGTTGGTCCCTTTCTCGTATTTTTGTAATTGTTGGTGAGTTACCCCTATTAGATCAGCTAATTGCTGTCTAGAATAACCTTTTGCCAAGCGTAAAGAGAAAATTTTGTTACCGATGAATTTATCTACTTCAAGAGTAAAATCGTTTTTTTTAACCATAATTTTGTGCTTAAATTATATTAATTACTAACGTAAATTAACATAATTTTAAAAAATGATCAAGCATTTTTTTGTGCTATAATAAAGAGATTGTTAACTATTGTATTTTATGCATTTTGATATGATTATAAAAGGTAATAATATAACCAAACAATTAAGATAATTTCACTTATTCGTAAAGCAAAGTTGCGTCATATTGATGTGATGGATACTAAATCACTATAAATCCAGCAATAATATTGGTTATTAAAGTGCATAGATGACGAATGAATGCTGGACATAAATTAAATTATCTAAGTATTAACCCGACTATTAATGTATTTAAATAATGTATTTAAAAAAATAGTTGCGTTTATTTAATTTACGTTATATAACTGATAGTTTGTGTAGTAAGCTATGAATATATAGTCATCTACTAATGATAATATAATTTAACAGGTGAAAAAATATTATGAGTATTAACATAGAAACTTCTGATGCAATCTTAGGGGAAGTCGGTGGATGGAATGAGATGACAGATTGCCAAAATGCAGCGGACACGCAAAGTGGGAGCTATGATTATAAAAATGATTTTGATGAGGTTAGAGTAGTCGTAGAAGATTTTGTGAGTGAGCCATATAATAAAATATGGCCTGTAAAAGAAGAATCTGTAGATGAAAACAGCACTGCTAATGAAATCATTCAGCCTTATGTTATCACTAAAGAAGCTATGGAAAAACTCATGAAAGAATCTGCAGATGAAAACAGCATTAAATTATTAATGGATGAAATGGATGAGCAGCGTGCAATAAAATATAATGAACTTAGGCGAGTTCAGCAAGACACCAATGAAAGTCGCGCCTGCTATGGTCTCGCGACGCTGCTCTATACGTTTTGGTTGATCAAGTATTATGTAGTGCCTGTATTATAAGAATAAGAATTTAAAAGGTAAAAAATATTATGAGTATTAACATAGAAACTTCTGATGCAATCTTAGGGGAAGCCGGTGGATGGAATGTAATGACAGATTACCCAAATGCAGCGGACACGCAAAGTGATTTTAATGAGGTTAGAGTAGTCGTAGAAGATTTTGTGAGTGAGCCATATAATAAAATAGGGCCTGTAAAAGAAGAATCTGTAGATGAAAACAGCACTAGTGTAGATGAAAACAGCACTAGTAATGAAGTCATCACACATCCTTTGATGACTAAAGAAGCTATGGCAAAACTGCATTTAATGCATGAAGTATATCCTGATCTACGCTATCTTTGTATAACAGAAGCTGATAAAGCTAATGACAACACGCTTACCCCATTCTGCTTAGTAGAAACCAAATCGGGGATGAGGCTTGTTACTCAAGAAGATGCTGACTATATGGAACTCGCGCTTTTCAAGCATAAACAATTCATGGATGAGCAGCCTGGAACAGAATATTATGAGGCTAGGAAACTTGAGGAAGCAAAAATCATTCGCAATCATGCCGAACACACTGCACTTATTGCTTGTGTGCCGTTGGTAGTAGGGGTCTTAATTCCATTCGTCGTTGTAGGTTTGCAGACACTATTGTCTTCCTGATCATGCATGAACAATTCATGGATGAGCAGCGTACGAAAGAATATGTTGAAGCTAGGAAAGTGTATATGCCTGAGTTGGAAGAAGGGGCGCATCTCTCAAGTTTGAGTGAGTTTGTTGTGTTGGGTACGGTTCGGTGTATCGTGTCGCTTCTAAAAATAACCTACAGTTTATCAAAGCTTTATGAGATGAGCTAGAGCTAGAATATGGCGAATGATATTCAATAGTTTAGCTGTGGACAGTGATCAATGGTTAATGATAGATTCTACTAATGATAATATAATTTAACAGGTGAAAAAATATTATGAGTGTTAATATAGAAACTTCTGATGCAATCTTAGGGGAAGCCGGTGGATGGAATGAGATGACAGATTACCCAAATGCAGCGGACACGCAAAGTGGGAGCTATGATTATAAAAATGATTTTAATGAGGTTAGAGTAGTCGTAGAAGATTTTGTGAGTGAGCCATATAATAAAATAGGGCCTGTAAAAGAAGAATCTGCAGATGAAAACAGCACTAGTGTAGATGAAAACAGCACTAGTAATGAAGTCATCTCACATCCTTTGATGACTAAAGAAGCTATGGCAAAACTGCATTTAATGCATAAAGTATATCCTGATCTACGCTATCTTTGTATAACAGAAGCTGATAAAGCTAATAACAACACGCTTACCCCATTCTGCTTAGTAGAAACCAAATCGGGGATGAGGCTTGTTACTCAAGAAAATGCTGACGATATGGAACTCGCGCTTCTCAAGCATGAACAATTCATGGATGAGCAGCCTGGAACAGAATATTATGAAGCTAGGAAAGCTGAGGCAGAAAGAACTGGGCGTATTATCATATGGTGTCAGGCCATTGCGATGGCTCCGGCGCTACTTTTGAGCGCAGCGTTTTACGTTGTGCCAATACTACGCGACTTCAGTAGCAATAAAGCCTAAGAAGCAGAGATCGGATTTCTCAAATCGCGATGCTAATAAAAATGATTTTAATGAGGTTAGAGTAGTCGTAGAAGATTTTGTGAGTGAGCCATATAATAAAATAGGGCCTGTAAAAGAAGAATCTGTAGATGAAAACAGCACTAGTAATGAAGTCATCTATTCGTAAAGCAAAGTTGCGTCATATTGATGTGATGGATACTAAATCACTATAAATCCAGCAATAATATTGGTTATTAAAGTGCATAGATGATGAATGAATGCTGGACATAAATTAAATTATCTAAGTATTAACTCGACTATTAATGTATTTAAAAAAATAGTTGCGTTTATTTAATTTACGTTATATAACTGATAGTTTGTGTAGTAAGCTATGAATATATAGTCATCTACTAATGATAATATAATTTAACAGGTGAAAAAATATTATGAGTATTAACATAGAAACTTCTGATGCAATCTTAGGGGAAGTCGGTGGATGGAATGAGATGACAGATTGCCAAAATGCAGCGGACACGCAAAGTGGGAGCTATGATTATAAAAATGATTTTGATGAGGTTAGAGTAGTCGTAGAAGATTTTGTGAGTGAGCCATATAATAAAATATGGCCTGTAAAAGAAGAATCTGCAGATGAAAACAGCACTGCTAATGAAATCATTCGGCCTTATGTTATAACTAAAGAAGCTATGGAAAAACTGATGGAAGAATCTGCAGATGAAAACAGCATTAAATTATTAATGGATGAAATGGATGAGCAGCGTACAATAAAATATAATGAAGTTAGGCAAGTTCAGGAAGAAAACACTAAGGGTATCGCCCGCTTGTGTTTGTTTGGTGCGCTCTATGTGTATTGGGCTTTAGCACACATATGGAAATAATTTAAAAGGTAAAAAATATTATGAGTATTAACATAGAAACTTCTGATGCAATCTTAGGGGAAGCCGTTGGATGGAATGAGATGACAGATTGCCAAAATGCAGCGGACATGCAAAGTGGGAGCGATGATTATAAAAATGTTTTTAATGAGGTTGAAGAGGAGAAGGGTAATAAAGAAGAGCTTTTAGCAAGTGAAGAAATTGCAACCGACAGCGTAAACAGCACAGAATCTTGGTGGATATTGTTTTGTTTTGCTCCGTTGATCTATTATTCAGTGAGCAGTCTTTTCTCCCCTGTACTATAGTAGATTGCATTGGATTAGGTGATTTGAAAGAAATGCACTAAAGCCTGATACAGATCTGCAATTTCTACTATTTTATCCTTAATCCAACGCTTCATATTAGCCCAGAATTTTTCGATTGGATTGAAGTCAGGGCTGTATGGTGGCAAGAAAATGACCTTGCAACCAACAGATTCTATCAGTTCTTTCGTCTTCTGAGATTTGTGAAAGGTGGCATTATCCATGATCACCACTTGTCCAGCTTTTAGCTCCTTTATCAAAAATTGCTCTACCCAAGTTTCAAACAACTTCGTATTACAACTACCATTAAATACCATAGGAGCTATAGGCTTATTAAGGTTTAAACCGGCAATAATGTTGGTTCTTTGATAATATTTACCACTCTTCTTAGCTCTCAGAGGCTTACCTTTCCTACCCCAGCCTCTATCTCTAACTTCTGTAATGTCAATCCCGCTTTCATCAATATAAACGAGCTGCTGTGGCCCTATGTCCTTGATCTCTTTGAAGTACTCCTCTCTTCTGACCTCGCTTGCTTCCACATAGGTGAAGGCTTTTTTTTATAACTAAATCCTAATTTACTTAATATCCTACTCGCTTGCGAAGCTGTGATCTTGTAAATTTTACCTAATTCATATAATTTAACATTTGAATTAGCTATAACATATTCTGCCATTCCTTTGTGATCTACTTTGCTTCTAAATCCAGGCCTTCTTCTCGCCGATAAAATACCTTCTTTTTTGTACCTACTCCACCAACGATTTACTGTGTTCTTATGAAGTCCAAACAAAGTTGACGCTTCTAATTGACTATTACCGTTCTCAATATAATTAATTACTTTCTTTCTTAAGTCTATACTATATGGCTTCGTTGTCATTTTCCTTTTATTATATCATATGTTATCACCTAATCCAATGCAATTGACTATGGCATTGTTAACAAAATAATTTGAATAATTTAGCGATAGCAAGAGCTATGAAGCTAAGGAAAGAGTGATCCATTTTATCAAATCTCATAGCGATCCTCTTATTTTCCTTTAATCTACCAAAGAAGCGCTCAATGATATTACGTTTTTTGTATAGTTTAACGTCATAAAAATCTTCAGGAGTTAATACGGAATCCTCTGGTAAATAAACTCCTTTAAATGGTATTACAGGAGTCACTCCGTGTGATTTAATAATACTCCTAACATTTGCAGTGTCGTACCCCTTGTCGGCCACAAGGTATTTTATTTTATCCCACGGCAGTTCTTGGTTAAGCTCTTCAAAGCTTTTACAATCTTGTCTTTGCGCTGGAAACAGTTTACAAGCTACAACCGAGTGGTCACTAATTGCAACGTGCATAGTTGTGCCTAAACCCTTTCTTCCTCTACCGGTCGCTTGTGCTCCTCTCTTTTTTTAAAGCGCCTCCCCCATGTCTGTGCAACGGCACAATTGAACCATCAACGAAGATTATATCTATCGCTATCTCTTTAAGGCTTTGCAAATAATATAATAACTTCCAAAAGAACCCTTTCTCACTCCATCTTTTATATCTGGTATAAATCGTATGCCAATTGCCATATTCCTCAGGTAGATCTCTCCATGATACACCAGTCCTTAAAATATATAGCACTCCACAAAAAAAATTGTAATTACTCACTTTCGTAGGTCTACCTAGTTTTTGTTTCGCTTCCTCTAAAAATGGCTCTATTAACTCCTTGAATCTCCCTTCTTTTATTGGATATTTTCTCTCTTCTCTCATAATTGAATCCTCTCTATTGTTCAATTAGCATACCACTTCTCCTATACTTTTAAAATTATTTTGTTAACAATGCCATATTCTGTCATATAGTTATATAAATGAGATTATTCTTGATCATCGTTATTCATTAAGGCTTAAATGTTAGTGTGTACTAAATAAACAAAAGTTCGGGTTAGTATTTGCGCGCCTAATATAATCATTTGGTATTACACTCTAAAGCTGATTCAATAGTCTTACAATTTTTTCTCTTTATAAGCCAACTTATCAAAAGCTAAAAAATCAGACTTAGTATCATAACAAATTATCTGCTTTATCTTGCATCGACCGAAAAATATTTTATGATTTATTTGCTATCGTTTTTATAATAATTGGGTCAATGAATATAATCAGGAATATTTTTCAGGCAATCTACAATATGATTAATCATGATGGGGTTGAACATGCCGGTTATATGGCATTTATAATGATTTTGTCAATTTTTCCATTTTTTGTTTTCATTCTTGCGTTCGCAAATTTTGTTCATATGTCTGAACTTGGACAGTTATTTGTTGAAATAGTAATACAAAATCTTCCACAATATTCTGCTGAGTCGATTAAAATGGGTGTGTCTGAATTTCAAACTGCACCTCCTGAAGAATTGTTAACTTTAGCAGTGATCGGCGCTATGTGGACATCATCTTCATTTGTAGAATGTTTAAGAACTATATTAAATAGAGTATATCGTGTGTATAACGCCCCAAATTATATATTGCGTAGACTTCTCAGTATTTTCCAGTTTTTAATAATTAGTTTTACGATTTTATTTGCGATGTTGATATTAGTGATTGTACCTTCTATAATTGATGAATTAAATTCAGTAACAAATTTAGTTGATGATAATCTAGATCTAGTTGATATTTTACGATATAGTGTAATTTTTTTGGCATTATTTTTTACGGTGAGTTCTCTATATTATTTTATTCCTAATATTAAGTTAAATTTTATAGAAGTTATACCAGGCACATTTTTAGTTATTAGTTTTTGGTTTATTAGCGGATATTTATTGTCAGAATATATTAGTTACTATAATCAATTCAATGTAATATATGGTTCTCTTGGTAGTATTATCATTACTTTGATATTTTTTTATATCATAAATATGATCTTTATCATTGGCGCAGAATTTAATTATCTAGTATTTAGAAATTAATATGTTAATTATTATCTCTTCTGCAAAAACAATGAAAAATGATGGTTGGAGTATAGTAGATCAAACATCATATGAGCATAATAATGATCAAACCCATAGCCTGCTACAGGCACTAAAATCTTTTTCGCTGCAAGAGCTGGAAAAAGTTCTAGGAGTTAGTAGGAATTTAGCAGAAATTAATTTCAAGCGTTATCAAAATTTCGAAAATTTGGGGAAACAAGCGGCATTTTATGCTTATGATGGAGATGTATATAAAAATATCTCACGGGATAATCTTAGTCCACCGCAAATTGATTACCTATCACAACACCTGAAAATTATTTCCGGATTTTATGGTTTACTCAGCGCCTTTGATAAGATTAAGCCATATCGTTTGGAAATGAGTAGTAAATTACCTCAAATCTCATCAAAAAGTTTGAATATATTTTGGCGTGATTTCATTACAGAAAATTTGCAAAAAGAACTGGCAAAGCATAGAGAAAAAGTAATATTGAATCTTGCTTCAAATGAATATTCTAGCGTAATTGATAGGAAGAAATTAAATAGCAAAATAATTGATGTATTTTTTCTTGAACATAAGATGGGCACATTAAAAAATATTGCTATAAATGCTAAGCGTGCGAGAGGAATGTTATTAAATTATATGATACAAAATCAATTGACTATTCCTGAAAAAGCTCAAGAATTTAAGCTCAGTGGATATAAATTTGATCCTAAACTTTCTGATGATAATAATTACTATTTTATTAGATATAATTAATTGGTTCTCAAATGATTGTTGGTAGTGTATAACCATTATGGTTAAAAAATAGGAAAGTAATGTTTGATTATAATTTAGCATTTCGTCAGCAAGTATCTGCTATTAAAGATGAAAAAAGATATAGAGAATTTGTCGGTCTACAACGCGCCCTTGGTAAACTACCTTTTGCAACTCATAATGGTAAAGAAATAATTGTTTGGTGTATTAACGATTATTTAGGAATGAGTCAGCACCCTGCTGTTATCACGGCAGCTCAGAAATCACTGATACAAAATGGTTTAGGCTCAGGAGGTACACGTAATATTGGTGGTAATAGTGTTGCGATCGTTAAGCTTGAAGAAACAATTGCTAAACTACATAATAAAGAAAGTGCTTTAGTTTTTACTTCGGGATATGTTGCAAATGAAGCTGCTCTTACTGCAGTTGCAAAGGTAATTCCAAATATAATATATTTTTCAGATGAATTAAATCATGCTTCTATAATCTCGGGAATTGGCAATTCCCGTGCAGAAAAATATATTTATAAGCATCTAGATATGCACGATCTAGAAGACAAACTAAAAACTGTTGATTATAATCATCCTAAAATGATTATTTTTGAGTCTACTTATTCAATGAATGGTTTAATTTCACCACTTAAAAAAATATGTGAATTAGCTAAAAAATATAATGCTATGACCTATATTGATGAGGTACATAGTGTTGGTTTATATGGTAAAGGTGGTGCTGGTATAGCAGACATGTATAATCTAGCTGACGAAATAGATATAATTCAAGGTACATTAGCCAAAGCCTACGGAACAATTGGTGGGTATATAAGTGGTAAAAATGAGATTATAGACACAGTGAGATCAATATCTAGAGGTTTTATATTTACTACATCACTACCACCATTGATTGCTGATGCAGCTAATGCTAGTATAATGCACTTAATGGCGTCGGATGAGGAAAGAGATAAACATCAATATATCGTGAAATTACTTAAGAAATCGCTAAAAGAAGCAGGAATCAAATTTATCGAGAATGATACTCACATAATACCTGTGATTATTGGAGATCCGCAATTGGTTTATCAAGTATCGAAATTACTTTTAGAAAAATATAGCATTTTTATTCAATATATTAATTTTCCTACTGTGCCAAAAAATACTGAAAGATTAAGAATAACTCCAACACCATTTCATACAGAAGCAATGGTTCAAGAATTAGTAATAACATTACAAAAAATATTTATCGAATTAGATATAAAGCAATAAATTATGCTGAAATTTCCAGACATTGATCCAGTAATAATATCTATAGGTCCTATAGATATTCATTGGTATGCTTTTGCATATGTAGTAGGTATTCTGATCGGATGGTATTATTGTGACCAATTAATTAAACGTAATTATGCCCATGGCATCACTAAAGAAAATTTAGATGATTTTATTTCTTGGTTAATCCTTAGCATAATTATTGGCGGACGCTTAGGTTATGTGATATTTTATGATCCAGTTAAATATTTAGCTGCGCCATTAGAGATTTTGAAAACCTATAAAGGTGGAATGTCGTTTCATGGTGGCATGATAGGAGTGCTTATTGCATCATTAGCCTTTTGTAAAAAAAATAAAGTCAATTTTTTTCATTTAATTGATTTAATTGCTACGGCGACACCTATAGCATTGTTTTTAGGTCGTATTGCTAATTTTATTAATGGAGAATTATATGGACGTGTTACACATCTTCCATGGGCGATGATTTTTCCTCATAGTGACATGTTGCCTCGCCATCCAAGCCAGCTATATGAAGCATTTTTAGAAGGCATAATACTATTTTTGATATTACATTATCAAGTGATATATAAACTTGCCTTAAAAAACCGTGGTTTACTCACGGGTTATTTCTTGTCTTTCTATGCGCTTTTCCGCATTATAGTAGAGTTTATTAGAGAACCAGATGAAAAATTAGGTTATTTTGCACAATATTTTACAATGGGTCAAATGCTTTCAATACCCATGTTGTTAGTTGGAATATTTTTGTTATTAAAAGCTAAAAATGCCTATAGATCTTAATATCCGGAAAATAATAAAAGACAATGGATATATTCCAATTGATGAAGTAATGAGACAAGTTTTGTCAGATAACGGCAATTCTTATTACCGCAATATAAAACATATAGGATCTCAAGGTGATTTTATTACCGCGCCAGAAATTTCTCAATTATTTGGAGAAATGGTTGCAGTATGGTTGGTTACTAAATGGCAATCAATTGGTAGTCCTCTCAATTTCTGTTTATTAGAATTAGGGCCTGGGCAAGGTACATTAATGCATGATATCATCAGAACAAGTCAAGCCATAGCTCCAGATATGCTAAAAGCGACAAACATATATTTATATGAGATTAATCCTTATTTTGTTTCTCTACAAAAAAATCATTTACAGCAATATGGACAAATTAATTGGATTGATAATTTGGATAATCTACCTAATCTGCCTCTTATCGTTATAGCTAATGAATTTTTTGATGCAATGCCAATTAAGCAATATATAAAAATTGGTAAATACTGGCAAGAATCTGTGATGATTGAGGATCCTGTGAGTTCAATCATCAAATATAGTAATATTGGTATTTCTAATAATTTACATACTCAGTTTGACTTAGAACATCCACATTCTACTGATTGTTCTATATTAGAAGAATCGATAGAATCGCTTAGAATTACTAGAATTTTAAGTAACAAAATCAACAAAAACGGTGGTAGTATGTTAATCATTGATTATGGTTATTACATAACACCAGAAGTGCGTAGCAGTAAGCAGTATATTTCTACTTTGCAAGCAATTAAAAATCATCAATATGTACCTATAATAGATTATTTAGGTGAAGCTGACTTAAGCGCTCATGTAGATTTTTATGCCATAGCGAAAGCATGTTCAGAATATGGACATTTTACTTATAATTTTAATACGCAAGGTAATTTTTTAAAAAATTACGGCATTAATATCAGGGCTTCAATATTAAAACACCAATCTAACAAAAAATTGCATAATATTATTGATAGGCAGCTCGAAAGACTCACTTGTTCAAGCTTAATGGGTGAATTATTCAAGACTTTAGAGGTGGATAAATCAATGTAAATTATATTATTGCTGAACAATTTTAATTGATAATAATTCTTGAGATTATAATATCATGTTTTGATACAACAGTAGTGGCTCCCACAATTGTATTATTATTTCAGGATTTGATATCAAAAAGTTAATGAATATAAATACTACTTACTAGTAATTAATTGATTGGATATAAAACACAAACATAAGACAAGAAAAATATTTTTAGCAAAAATAAATCGATTATAGCTGTGCTAGCTTAACCATTTTATTTTTTTCTTTGTCCCAAGTATATTGAGTATTGACTGTTTTTATTTCAGTTACTATAACATCTCCGTTAGGTAATTGAGCGATATCCAAGCCTCTGCGCAAGGAGTCAACTATTAGTTTAGTTGAATTACAAATATAAGATATGTCGGAAAATAGATTGTCGTTATTTGTAACGTTTTCTTCATTCTTGCTCATAATAGTTAATCTAATTTATATATATTAATATAAGAGTTAATCTTAATTAGCTGTGGAAATATACACTAACATATATTAAAGTTTATTGCAAGCGGTTTTTAAAGAAAAGCTTAACACATTAAGTTAACACCTTAAGAGACAAAATTAGCTTTTAATATTATATTATTAAAAGTAAAGTATGTTATACTCTAACAATTATCAACTGCTATTGAGTTAAGTTATTAAAGAGACAAAGAATGAAAGAATTTGATCTAAAAAAGTTTGCAGAAAATGATTCTAAATCATTATTCACTTTTTTCAGATTATACAAACATTTTATATATAATCGTAACAAGAAACATATTTTATCATTATGTTTTTTGATCTTTATAGCTGGTTTAGCTCCGGTAATTGATAGTTTGTTCTTGCAAAGTCTTACCGACTCAATTGAATTTTATGTGGATAATGATTCTAGCGACATTTTAACTGTATCATTAAAATGGGTTATAGCTTATCTCTTATGGTGGGAGGGGTGTAATTACCTTTGGCGTTCTTATGATTATTTATATTTGCGGGCGGCACCTAAAATGAAAGCTGATGTTATTAATGACTTTTACAATTATGTTCAATTTCACAGCCATAATTTCTTTCAATCAAATTTAGCAGGTGATATTTCTAATAGGATTACAGAGGCAGCAAGTTCATTAGAATGGATTTTTGCTTCAATTAACGAGAAGATATTTAGAAAATTAGTAATGTTATTAACAACTATAGGAGCATTATATTGGGTCAATCCGATTATTGCGCTAATTTTTGTGGTATGGTTATCAGTTTTTCTTGGTATTAGTATATTTTTCTCCAAACGAATCAATAAATATTCAGTAAAATTTAATAAAGATAAAGCCAATGTAGCAGGAAAAATTGTTGATTCTATAGCTAATATTTCAGCGGTGCGAATATTTTCTGCTCAAAAGTTTGAAACAAGATATTTAAATCGTGCTATTGATGGTGTGATTGCAAGTGATCGTAATTTGCAGTGGTTTATGCTGAAATTACGCTATGTGCTTAGTATTTCTTGCAGTACAATGATTGGGTTTTTGATATATTACACTATATCATTACGTTCTGATAATTTGATTAGTACAGGACAATGCGTAATGATTATCACATTATGTACTGAAGTAGTTAGTAATGTATGGGACCTTACGCAAGATTTTGGCGATTTGTTTGAATATATTGGTTCATTTAATCAAAGCTTAAGCTTGTTTAAAGAATATGAAATTGTCGAGAGTGAAACAGCTAAAGATCTTGTAATCACTGACCCTCAGATCACATTTAATAAAGTATGTTTTGATTACAAGCAAAATTATAATCATTTTGAAAATCAGTCACTCATTATACCAGCCTATCAAAGGGTAGGATTAGTAGGTTTTTCTGCGTCTGGTAAAACAACTTTTACTAGAATGATTAATAGAACATATAATATTAGATCTGGTGAGATAATAATTGACCAATATAATATTAATGATTTTTCATTAGAAAGTTTGAACAGGAATATTTCTGTGATTCCTCAAGAACCAATATTATTTCATCGCACTATAAGAGAAAATATTGCTTATGCAAAACCCGATAGTAGCGAAGAAGAAATAATCAACGCTGCGAGTTTAGCTCATATGCATGAGCATATTATGCGATTACCTGAGCAGTATGATACTATTTGTGGTGAACGAGGTAATAATCTTTCAGGTGGGCAGCGTCAAAGAATCAGCATTGCTAGAGCATTTCTAGAAGATGCCCCAATATTAATTATCGATGAGGCAACAAGTTCTCTTGATTCCCATACAGAAAAACTTATCCAAGAATCTTTAAATATACTTATGCAGGGTAGAACTGTGATAGTTATTGCACATAGATTATCAACTTTACTCAATATGGATAGAATTTTAGTTTTTGATAAAGGGCAAATAGTCGAAGATGGTACACATGAGGAGCTGCTACAAAGAGGGAAATTATATAAATTATTGTGGAATCACTATAGAACTTAGACCTATTAGCCACAATATAGAGTAAATTTTACTTTCTTTATCAAGTTTAAGAGCTATTTTAGCTTTAAATAGATTAAGATTTACTGAAAAAGTGAATTCAGTAAATCTATATGCCTACAGATGAAATTAAATATAGCCAAAACAACGGTGTATATCATATCAAATTATCACGTTCTCAGGTGCAAGCATTTATTGCAGCTAACCAACGTAATCAACAAAAGCAACGACCTTCTATCAATCAATTTGCTAAAGCACTAGCAAAAGAACATGGTCTCCTTATACAAGAGACAGAAAAAATAATAGTAGATTTTTCTGATAATAACGAAAGAGTAGATTTAAGCAATTTAGATTTTAGCGGGGTTGACTTGAATGGCGTCAAATTTTCTGGTGCTAATATGGCAGGATGTAAATTTGTAAATACAATATTATATAAGGCTGATTTTAGTTCAGCGAATTTAGATTCTGCAAGTTTTGATCATTGTACAGGAATCAATGCTAATTTCCAAGAAGCTCAGTTAGATAATGTAACTATCAATAATTCAAACTTTAAAAAGGCTATTTTCACTAAATCAAAAAGCAACAACCTTATTTATAATAAGTCCAAGTTGGATGCAGCATCGCTCTCCGAAGTAGAATGGAAGCAAGCAATTATTACAGATTCAAATTTAAGTTCTGTAAATTTGGATAAATCCAAAATTATCAGCTTGGAGATTGATCATTGTAACCTGAGTGCTTCTAGTTTAAAGGGAGTAAAAGTTGATAACTTTAGGCTTAATCAATCTAATTTAAGTCAATCTACACTCAATAAGATGGTGGTAGCAAAGAGTTGTATAATAACGGATAGTGATTTGTCTGGTTGCTTAATGGAGGAGGCTGTATTAGTGTCAGCAGAATTTCATCAAGTGCAATTAAGTAATTTGAAGGCAAATAAAATAAAGTTGCATGAAGCCGTTATAAAACCTAATTGCAAAATCAACGATGCTGATTTTAACTCAGCGGATTTAAGTTATGCTGACTTAAGAAATTGTAATTTTAATAATGTTGCACTAGATAAAGCTAATTTGTTAAAAGCAGACCTTGAAGGCACCAATATTTCAAGGAGGCGTTCTGGGAAAAAATGGTATAATCCCTCTTCAGAAACTTTAATTAAGACAGCAACAAATGTTTCAAAACTTACTGTGCATACTGCAGCATTAGCTTCTTCTGGTAAAAGTGCAGCTAGTAATATGTTGTCAAAGTTATGGGGTGCTCAAAAAGCTCAGAATTCTGCTGATATTAACCTAGAATCCTCTGTGGCTAATAATATTAATGAAAATCACAGTGCAGAACATTATAAAAAGGTAGTTGATACTATAAATAAGACACGTTTAATCGCAGAAGATTTTACTCAAGCACAAAAGGTTGTAGGTAATATAATTGACGTTTGTATCGAGCTATTTGATCAAGATTATTTTTTCCCAAGGTCAAATAACTATAAAGATTTAATGCAACAAGTTGATAAGGCTTATGATAAAGGATATATAGATGTCCAATATCGGGATTCAATGATTTATTATATGAACAACGCAAACTATAACACGCTTCCTAAGAATGTTTTAAAGAATATAATAACAACAAACCTAACGCTTGATAAAATAGTTAATGCATTAGAGGAAAATAGGGCAACAAATCCAATCTTAACAAACGCTATTCCTAAGCTTGATCCAAGTGCTGCTCAGGATCAGGCTCAAAAGTTAAAGCATTATTTAGTTTATCATCCGGTATTAAAAAATATCGTGCCTGAGTTAGGTCAGATTTCACCTGATAATATATTCACAGAATTACAAAATAAGCTAGTAAATAAATTAGAGTCTAATGTTGCTGAAAATGACAAAGAAATTCTTCTGATTCTGAGAGAAATTATACCTGAAACCATTACACAAGAAATAAATAAACGCAATGAATCTAAGCTTGATGAAATGGAACGATATTATGTAGATAAACATATCTCATTTACTCGTTATATGCTTAATGAGCGGATAGAAAAACTTCACAAGCAAGGAATTTTAACGTTAGATATTAAAGATAATTTAATCAAGAAGTTGTACGATAAACAACATCAATTTGACGAAGAAATAAATTTTATATTAGAAAAGCAAATTTTAAAATTTGCTGCCAATCAACTCCAACCCTTCTTACATGTATTATCCGATCCTGAATTATGGACGGTGCTGAAGCTTTTAGGTTCTGGCCAAAGCCAAGAGGAAACTTTAACTATTTTAAGTAATTTAAAAGAAAATTTTCTCTTCAAAAAATTAGGACTAAATAATTATATCGATATACTAGATCCACAACTCCTTGAATATATTGGTATAGCTCCTTCTATTATGTCTTTAATTATTCCAATGATGCAATATGAAGAAGAATTTCATACGATTCTATCGGGATTACAAGATATGTTTAGACAAGGTGAAGTATCAGTATTTTCTGATGGCTCAAAGCGCCAAAATGACTCTATAAAAGCAATCACTACAATTCTTAAATTACTACACCAAGAACCAGCACTTAGAAGGTCATTTAAAGAAGACGCTGAGAAAATGACCAGAGTTTTAGCGAATATATTTGAAAAAGATATTCAGAATATCGGTTTAGAAGTGAAATTTATTAATCAATTAGTGACGTTTGCTGCTAAAATAATGCAAGATGAAAATAAAGATATTTGTCTATTATTTGTCAAAATTATCGAATTGTCTCAAAATCCGCAAGAGGTTATAAAGTCATTAAGTGATCAAGAAGGATATGATCAGTTGAAAAATATCATTCAGCTAGTCTTGCCGAACTTTATAGAAAATCAGAATGGTGACATTAAGCTATTAATAGAGAATTTTTTAATGACTACCCTAAAAGGTTCAGAAATTAATAACCAAATCGCAAAAATATTAGATATTGATCCTACTAAAAGTCTTGAACTACAAGATAGTTATATAAAGCTTATCTCTTCTGCGCTGAAGATTACTGGTGTTACGATGAATCATCAAGATGAATTTTTAGCACTAATGCAAGTGGGACAAGAGATTTTAACAGGAGAAAAAGTAGAGGCAAGCCAATATCTACAAGCTATATCTTATGGATTAAATTTATTACAGAAAGAAGATGTACGGAAGGTAATTGGTCAAGAGCTAACAGAGATCTTTGCTGCAACAAATGGAGTTTTAGAAAATAAGATACAATCATTCGGATTATCACAAGAATTTGCTGAGCAATCAGTGAATTTAGTAGGTAAAATAATTTCCGGAGATAAAGCACAACAAATTCTAGAATTTACTCAAGATATATTAAATGTAAATATTATAGAATCAGGTGCCGACTATAAAAAAATTCTACCAAACATTCTTCAGTCATTACATGATAAAACAAAATATGATAAGCTCACGAATATAGTGAAAACTAGCTTGCCGCAGCTACTTAAAGAGAACGATAATAACATTAACGCTTTAATAGCGGAGTTTTTAGGCAACACAGAGCAAGGTTCAGAAATTAATAACCAAATCGCAAAAATATTAGATATTGATTCTACTAAAAGCCTTGAGTTGAAAGAGAGTTATATAAAGCTTATCTCTTCTGCGCTGAAGATTACTGGTTCTATGATGGAACATCGGACTGAATTATTACAGCTTACGAAAATTGGACAAGAGATTTTAACAGGAGAAAAAGTAGAGGCAAGCCAATATCTACAAGCTATATCTTATGGATTAAATTTATTACAGAAAGAAGATGTACGGAAGGTAATTGGTCAAGAACTAATAGAGATCTTTGCTGCAACAAATGGAGTTTTAGAAAATAAGATAAAATCATTCGGATTATCACAAGAATTTGCTAAGCAATCTGTAAGCTTGGTAAGTAATTTGTTAAAAAGTGATGAAGTAGGTGAGATATTATTATTTACTAATCAGCTATTACAGAGTGCTACAACCTTAGACAAAGGAAAACTTACATTAAATTCAAGCATGAATAAATTATTCACAGGAGTCAAGGATGGTAATTACAAAGAAGCTTTTCAAGGTTTTGCAGAATTAGCTGGTAATTCAGGAAAATATAAGGAATTAAAAACATTGGTGCAACATACATTACCGTCACTAATTGATAATAATAAAGATCAAATAGTTCCTTTGATGGAAGAATTTATCAAGAAAACAGAGTTAGGTAAAAGAATTAATATTGATGTAAATCAAATATTAAAGATAGCCTCTGAAAAAAATAAAAATCTGATTAATTTTGCAAAATATTGGTCAGAAGGAAATTATTTAGGAATAGTAAAAGAAACGGTGAAATTACTCACTTCGCCAATGGTAACAGGGTTCTTACTTGAAATAGCAGGAAAGGCTTTATATAGTCATTTATTCAAGTCGAATGAGGTTGTTGGAGAACTTGTTAACAACAAGGGGAGTATCTCTGATAGTACAAAAACGCGTTCATTTCGTGATAGAGTCGGACATACAAATGACCCGAAAAATGACAAAGAGAATAATAAAGAGACATCAAGCCTACCAAGGCATTAGAATGAAAATAAATTATTCTTCTAATGCTTCGACAGATTTGACTTCAGGTACAAAATGTTGCAGCATTGACTCTATACCATTTTTTAGAGTGATCGAAGAGCTAGGGCAGCCTGAGCATGCACCACGAAGTTGTAAATATACAATTCCATTTTCGAATCCTTTGTAAATAATATCTCCTCCATCCATTGCTACAGAAGGCCGAACTCTTGTTTCTATTATCTCAATTATTTCTTTTTCAACAGAAGATATGTTGCTGTCACTTGCAGTGCTTTGCTCGATTTTTTCTTCAATTATAGGAAGACCTGAGATAATATAATCCATGATTATAGTTAGTATTTCTGGCTTCAGGAAATCCCAATGACTTTCATCTTCTTTTGTAATAGTAATAAAGTCTTGGCCGTAAAATACTGATTTCACACCCTCTACTGCGAATAATTTTATAGCGAGTAAGCTTTTGCCACGCGCCTCTTCTAATGTATTGAAAAATACCGGGCCATTTAAGCTAACCTGAGTATCAGGCAAGAATTTTAGAGCATTAGGGTTTGGAGTAGCTTCAGTGCGTATGAACATATAATTGATTTATATTTTAAGCTAGGTGGTACCCACGGCCGGACTTGAACCGGCACGAGCTAGGCTCCACAGATTTTAAGTCTGTTATGTCTACCATTCCATCACGCGGGCATATATAAGTTTTGAGCTTAGTAATAATTTTGATACAAAATTATTTAGCCTACAAAACTGTAAATTTGATATTTTCTTCAATATACAGATTTAACTATATTTATCAAGTACTAATTTACCGAAAATTTTTTACTCCTTTGTCAGTATATAAATCACATTTATTTCTTACTTATGGAAATAATATTGCCACAATTCACTGATATATAAGAAAAAAATTTCTGATTAGATAGGATAATTTTGTTTTAATCATAATATTTCAATTAATATAACAAAATACATACTATCTTAATAAATTAGTAACTTTATAATAGAGGAATATATGGCTGGTCAAATTTCTGCAGATCCTTTGTTTGTTGGTCTTACAAGACCTACAATGATTTTTGGTGTGAGTATACAATATGCAATGTTAAATCTGATGATTTCAGTAACTACTTTTATCCAAGAACCTAGTCTTTATGTGATTTTTTTTGCGGCAACAATGCATTTGTGTGGCTATCTCTTGTGCTTTAAAGAACCACTTTTTTTAGAGTTATATATGAATTATGTAAGAAAATGTAATCAGTGCTCAAATAAATCATATTACGGAGCGAATTCTTATAATGTTTAAGTTTTTTAAAACCAAAGCGGCAAAAGAGCAATATGCAAAGCAAGAAAAACCTGTATCTGCTTTTGTGCCTTATAAAGGACATTGGAATAGTAATACTATTATTACTAAAAATAATGGTTTATTGCAAGTAATCAAAATAGGTGGTTTTTCGTTTGAAACAGCGGATGACATTGATTTAGATATTCGTAAAGAGATGCGTAATTCTTTATTTAAGAATATGGCTTCAGGGAATGTCACACTATATTTCCATATGATACGTAGCCGTCGCCCAGTAATGCGCAAATCATTCGATACTACAATAGATCCACATTCTGCATCTTCTAAAGATTTTATTTCATATCTCGATGATCAATGGAAGAAAAAATATTCTACTACAGATTCATATTTCAATGAATTATATATTAGTATTTTATACGAACCAGATAAACAAGGTGCTGCTTATATCGAATATGCTCTATCTAAAATTAAACAAACTTCTAATCGTGGCGTTTGGGAACGTGATATGAAGGAAATGTATGAGAATATGCAAGAAATGACTACTCGTATTCTTAATACTATGCGTGATTATGATGCAGAATTACTTGGAGTTCGTAAAGAAAAAGACGGATATTTTTGTGAAATAAGTGAGTTTTTAGGAGCAATTGTTAATTGTGGTGATATGAGCCCGATGATGGTGCCAAGAGGCCCACTCAATGAATATCTACCTACTAATAGATTATTTTTCGGATCTAAATCGATTGAATCTAGAGGTCCTAGTGGAAGAAAGTTTGCAGGAATGATCAGCGTTAAAGAATATGGCCCTTCGACTTCAGCTGGAATGTTTGATGGATTTTTACAAATGCCATTTGAGTTAATTATGACTCAAAGTTTCCGCTTTGCCAATAGAACAATTGCAGTCAACAAGATGCAATTACAAAAAAATCGAATGATTCAAGCTGAAGATAAAGCTGGTTCACAAATTTTCGAAATTGACCAAGCGTTAGATATGGTGGTGAGTGGTAAAATTGGTCTCGGAGAACATCATTTAACCTTGTTGTGCATAGATGATAATCTTAAAGCATTGGAAAATACTTTATCTGTGGTGTCAGTTGAACTATCTAATTGTGGTTTAAGTCCGGTACGCGAAAGAATTAATATGGAGCCATGTTATTGGGGACAATTACCAGGTAATTTAGATTATATTATACGAAGATCAATAATTAATACTCTGAATTTAGCAAGTTTTGCTTCAATGCATAATTATCCTTTGGGTAAAATGTATAATAATCACTGGGGAGAATATGTTACAGTGCTTGATACTACTTCAGGTACTCCATTTTATTTTAATTTTCATGTAAGAGATGTAGGTCATAGTTTAATTATTGGTCCTACTGGTACTGGTAAGACAGTACTTATGAATTTTTTATGTGCACAAGCTCAGAAATTTCGTCCTCGTACATTCTTTTTTGACAAAGATAGAGGCGCAGAAATATTTATAAGAGCATTAGGCGGAGTATATACAGTAGTAGATCCAGGCACAAATTGTGGATTTAATCCTTTGCAATTACCTGATGAGAGTGAAAATAGATCCTTTTTACTAGAATGGTTGCAAGCATTAGTTACAGTACATGGTGAAGAGTTAAACTCTGATGATATCAGGGTTTTATCACAAGCAATTGAAGGAAATTATCGACTCAATAAGAGAGATAGAAAATTAAGCAATATTGTACCGTTTTTGGGTATGGCAACGCCCAATTCTTTAGCTAGTAGAATTTCAATGTGGCATGGAAATGGATCACATGCACGCATATTTGATAATGATAATGATTCTATGAATTTCGATACAGCAAGAATATTTGGTTTCGAAATGGCAGAATTACTGAAAGATCCACTCTCTCTAGGACCAGTGTTATTATATATCTTTCATAGAATTAATATCTCACTCGATGGTTCTAGGACTATGATAGTGCTAGATGAAGCATGGGCATTAATTGATAATCACATATTTGGTCCTAAAATCAAAGATTGGTTAAAAGTTCTGCGTAAGCTAAATACATTTGTCATTTTTGCAACACAAAGTGTTGAAGATGCTACAAAAAGTAAGATTAGTGATACTTTAATTCAGCAAACAGCTACACAAATTTTCTTACCAAATTTAAAAGCAACAGATTTATATAAGACTGCCTTCATGTTATCAGAACGTGAATATTCTTTAATTAAAGCTACTGATCCAGCGTCAAGATATTTTTTGATTAAACAAGGTTCAAGTGCAGTAGTAGCAAAGATTAATTTAAGTGGTATGGCAAATATAGTCAATGTTTTATCTAGTAGAGCAGAAACAGTTACATTATTAGACAAAATTATTGCAAAACATGGAACAGATCCACAAGTGTGGTTACCTATTTTTTATGAAGAAGTAAACAATGTGAGTTGATGTATATAAGTAATAATTTAAATAAGTTTAAGCTACATTATGGTAGGAGATTACTTGAAGAAAGGAATCCCTGCCAAATTCTTATAAGCTTTATTTTATTACTATCATTAATGATACCTATCAATTATAGCTTTGCTTCTTCCTCAATAGAAATGGAAGTTGGTGGGCCTGGTGGTAATATAGAAGGAGAAATTGTAGATGGTATAAGTCAGGGATTTTCTGAAGGAGGTGTTTTAGATACTATATTTGATACGTTATTTAGTATTACATGTGAAACTCAAGGTGTAGGTAATTTGTTGCGTACTGAGTTTTCTCATACTTGCATTGCGGAATCACTATTTACTTATACAATAGCAAACATTGTGTCACCAGGTTTATACGCTAATACATTTCTTCGGTTAACTATACGTGATGAAGAAATGTTTCCAGGTAATTGTACTGCAGCAAAGCGTGCATCATTTGACGATCCACGAATTAGTTTTGGTATGTGTAGTAATACTAAATTAGCTGTAGAACGTGTTGCAGCACTTGCAGGAGTAGGATTAGAAATTGTTAAAACCTTATTTGTTGATGGAGATGCATGGGCTGGTATTATTAGTGCATGGAATTTACCCAAGGAACGCTATCATAATATATACCGCGATAAACCAGTGGGTTTTACAGAATATATGTTTGATATTGGCCTTATTCCTGTATTTCCAATTAAAGTTACTAAAAAAAATGACAGAATTTGTGTGTCAACGCAAAGTCTGACTGGTTGGATCCCAATTGGTTGTAAATATATTAATGAGCCTTATCCGAGATCAATATATGCGGATTTTTTTGATCCTAATGCCGAGCTTCCAAATGGTGTTAATACTTCTTCCTTAACTAAGTGTGCTGAAATAGGTGGATGTTACAGACGAGCATATGATAATTCTCGTTCTGCGTTAGTGTTTTCTGCGCCGGTAATTGAATGCGTCAAGGAAATGATAGCAAAATTGATGATTAGTAGAGATGTATGTAGTTTTGATGATGTCTCTAACGTCTTAGGGTCAACGTCAAGAGCTACAAGTTCTTTATTTAAATTTCAGCAAAATATGCATAAAATAGTCAATGCATTACTTGCTATATATATTATATTATTTGGTTTCAAAATAGTATTATCCGGAAATGTTCCACAGAAAAAAGAATTATTAGAATTTTTAGCTAAATTTATATTTGTTGTTTATTTTTCAGTAGGAATTAATATTAATCCTGGGAGCAGCGATGATTTAACCAGATTAGATGGTATGATTCAATGGGCATTTCCTCTTTTACTTGGAGGTATGACAGGAATATCTCAATGGATTGCTAATGCTAATCAATCTCAATTATGTAATTTTAACGATTTAACATATCCAGTAGGATTAGAACATTTGGCATTATGGGATGCATTAGATTGTAGAATAAGTCATTATTTAGGCTTAGATAGGTTACTAAATTTATTTTCTTCTATCAGAGATATGGATGGCAGTTTTAATAAAGCCGATTCACTCAGATTTCCTATTCCTGCATATTTTTTCTTATTTATACCTGCAATCATTACTGGTATTCCATTTATAGTATTAGCAGTACTTGCATATCCTATATTAGTTATTTCGCTACTTGGTTTTATTGTGAATGCCACTGTGGTATGTATGATAGGTATAGTAGTATTAGCAGTATTAGCCCCCTTAATAGTACCAACATATTTATTTAATATGACAAAAGGGTATTTTGTTACTTGGGCAAAATTATTAGTATCATTTATGCTGCAGCCTGTAGTCATTACTGCTTTCTTAGTGGCGGTTTTAGAGGTTAATGATTACGGTCTATATAGTACATGTAAATATATTTTTAAAGATACCACTCTTACAGAAGCTTCATCGCAAGAGAAAGCTATAACAGCAGGATTAGATGTTGATGGTGTGTTACCTACCTCAGAGCGTATATTTAGGATGTATGATATTGATGTAGACTGGAAAAATTATGCTAATGAAGATGAAATTAGGTCTTGTCAAGAATCACTTGGTTTTTTTATGAATTTCCCGGTTGAAGCTATTGAAGGTACTGCTAATGAGATGGAAGTAGATGAAAATGGTTATTATAATGTTAGACATAGTATGTATGACATATTAACACATTCTCCTGGGTTATTTTTTGATATGATCGAAATGGTATTCGATAATTTTAAAAAATGGTTAATTCAGATGATTACCATGACATTACTAATATATTTAATGGCAACTTTTGCTGACCAATTAGCAGAATTTGCTGCAGATATGACAGAAGGAGCAACAATTTCTGGCATGGCGATCAAACCAAATTCAATAGGAAATGCAGCTAAAAAAGCTATAAAAGCGGCAGTGAAAGCAGCAAAACAAGCATTAGATGTCGGTATCATGGCCGCAACTGTAGCAATTTCTGGAGCTACTGGTGGAGCTGGTGCAGCTCCTAGTGCTGCAATAGGCACAGCAGTTAGAACTGGTATATCTACAGCTAGTAAAGTAGCTACAAAAATTGCAGGAAAGGGTGTTACAAAAGCTACTGAAACTGCAGCTAAAACAGCTACAAAAGCTACTACTGAGGTCGCTAAAACAGCGACTAAAAATGCGACAAATATTGCAACAAAACAAGGCCAAGATGCGGTCAAAAACATAGCACAGAATCAAATCAAACAAACTGCTCGGAATCAAGTCAAACAAACTGGTCAGAATATGGTAGATAAAGCGAAAAAGACAAATACACAGGGTACTACTGCACCGCGAAATTCAGGTCCAAAAAGTTCAGATAATTCTGGAGGCGAAACAGCAAAAGGTCCAGATTCTTCTAGCGGAGGTATTTATCAACCAACAGCACCATCAAATGCGCCAACAACACCATCAAATGCGCCAACAACACCTAGAAATGGCACTAACTTTTCGGGGAATACAAGTGCAGTGCAAACTCCACCACAAAAACAACCTCCTGCCACTAATATACCTAGTGCTGAACAGGCTAATAATACAAAGAATAATGTACAACAACAAAACCAGCAAAATGATAATACTGAGAAACAAAAAACAAAAAATGCTGCAGAGAGAAAGCAGGAAAAATCCGAAGAGAAAATGAGCTCACCACAAGAAAAAGGCCAACAAGGCAATAACAAACCAATTGAGAAAACAGATAAATAGAACCCAATGAAAGTCAAATTAGCATTAATATTAATTAGTTTATATATAGCTCTGATTAGTGTCGGAGCTAATGCTAATAGCTTCGGAGATAGTTGTGTGAGTTTACCTGGTATGGATGATAGCGAATATTTGAATAATGATACTGCATATGGTTTTATCAGGGAAAATATTGACATAACTACTCATTCTGAGGGTAAATGTGATCAGCAAGGTGATATTTTTAAGTTTTGTATTAGAAATGCAAGTGGCGATCCAACACCTTGTACACAAGTTAGTTTAAGTTTGAATAATACCGCGCAATTAAGTAGCTTAACCAATAACCCTGATATTATTGGCAGTAGTTTTCTACAAAATGTTTCTTTAAGTGTTGCTAATATAGAAAATCGTATATGTCTTGTGATGCCTACCTCTCGAGGTCAAATGCCGTTATTATGCCGCAATGCTGAAAATATTGGTGGCGATGAATCTGAGGAAACTGGAAATGATCCATTACCAACCTGCCGTGTATTAGGTGATGGCTGTTATGATGGTGAAAGTAAAAGCCAGTCTATATTTAGTTTCTCTGGGCTAGTAATACATTGCTTGCGTGATAGTTTAGATAAGATGTTTTATACAATAAATGAATGTCAGGATCCAGAGGGTGAGATCACTCTTACTATGCTGCGTCCTTTTCCGCAATTCCAAATGATTATGACAACTGCAGTGAGAGCGGCATTAATTTTATACGTGATGTTTTATGGTCTTAAGTTAGCTATGAATTATGAAGTAGCAACTCCTAATCAAATATTTCTATTCTTACTCAAATTTATTTTAGTTTTATATTTTGCTGTAGGAATATGGGGTGGCGAAGCTGTCGATGGTATGGAAGTGAAACGTAATGGTATGACTGATTTTGCTTTACCATTCTTGGTTGATATGACCAGTCAATTTGCCAGTTTAGTCTTTTTAGCAGCTGGATCTAGTAATTTATGTGTATTTGATCATACAAAATATGAAACTGGTTATAGCTTTTATCAATTATGGGATGCAATTGATTGTCGTATCGGATTCTATTTAGGTTTAGATTTAATACATAATATGGGTGCTGCTGATTTAGATACAAGTGGTAATTTATTTGAATCATCCAATACTTCTCAAATGCCTGCAATCCCAGGGATAGGAAATTTTATGATTTTTACTGTGCTTTTTGGCTTTTTAATGGGTGGTGGTATTGTAGTGTTGATTATTCTAATCATATTTGTAATCATATTTGTTTCAGTAGTAATGTATTTTATTACCGCTTATTTAGTTTGTATGGTCACTTTATATGTGATGTCTTATTTAGCCCCTATCTTTGTTCCAATGATGTTATTTCATCGTACTAAAGAATATTTTGAATCTTGGCTAAAAATTGTAGTGTCATGTGCATTACAGCCAGCTATCATTGGAGGATTTTTAGCTATGTTACTAACTGTTTTTGATACAGCTATGTATGGCAATTGTGAGTTTAATCGGATTGATTATACCATATCAGGTAACAGTTTTAGTACTTTTCAACTCGCTTTGCCTGAAAATGAAATAGAAAAATGTGAAGAAAGTGTCGGATATAAATTACTCAAGCTATACTCTGGAGATGGATGGGAAAGACTAAGTTTAATTTTATTTGAAGTGCCAAGAATTAGCGATTATGTAGATATTTTAGCTAGTATGGTATATCTGTCATTATATATGGCTTTATTTTACTATTTTATAAAATCAGCCAATACATTCTCATCAAGACTTGTCGGTGGTCCAGATCTTTCTTCAGTTACAGTTAATCCAAACATGCTTGTGGATAAAGTCATTAGCTTAGCTAAAGCAGCTGCAGGTTATGCAATTGCAGCAGGACGATTTGCAGCAGGAAATGTAACAGGAGCTATAGGAGATGCAATTGAAGCGACTGCGGAGGCTGCAAAAGATACAAGTGATAATAGTGCAAATAGAAGTGATAATCCTGATGGGGGCAATTTAGTAGGAAGTAATGAGCATGGTGGGGATAAAGAAGAAGGTAAATCTGGTAATCAAAAAGATAGTAAATTAGCTAAAACCAAAGTATCAGATGTAATAAAATCAGCTAAAGATTAATTATGAGCGGCAAGAAACTTATTATAATTGGATTACTAGCACTTGCAGGAATATTATTGTGTTTAGTCTTAGCAGTGGTAGCAATTATTGGAATAGTATTTATTTCAGATGGTTGTTTTTATAGATATAGTTATAATCCGGATGCAGTAAATGATTCGGGAGTGTTAGGTACTGATAATCCCGAAGATATATTTAATGATATGATCACTAATTCTGGGGCAATATCTACCAAAACTACTATTACTAATACTGTTACTTTAAAAGCAAATGGTAATTATAATTCTTCTAGTGCTGAATTAAATCATTCTATTACAGATTCGAGTTTATATGGCAAATGGCTTAATACTAATCTCAAAGTTAAGAGCGGCCAGGAAATTACTATGCGATTTACAGGTGAGATCAGTTTATGTAGAGCATATTTACCATCAGATAATATACAAACTATCAGTAATACTGATATAGAGGGGAACAGAATAATGTTACCTAGGGTTGGTGAGACTTCCGCAGAGCCAATATATTTAATGCTTAATGCACAAAATAATGAATGGCGTAACATTGCTGAATTATACAAAGGAGACCATGTAGTTATTACTCTTAAAAGAGATCAGATTACTTCTTCTAGTATTAGTAGTATGTATGATGTAATAGATAAAAAAATTGTAAGTGCTAATTGTACTGAAAATCAAACTAGCTATAGCCCAATATGTGGAAGATATTCTAGTTGGAATCCTAATAATCAATATGTTGACCGGTGTGAATTCGTAGCAGAATGTATAGAATGTAATATTCGTCAAGAATGTGATAGTGAAATAGTAGCTGGAATTTGTACAGGATCATATCAAACTGTATCAGATATGTGCTCATGTTTTACAAATCATTATGCAGCGGCTCCAGCAGCTTATTTAAATAATGGAAAACACACTTATCCATGGTCTGATAATATCAATAATTTACAAATTAATTTGCACAGGGACTGTGCTACTGAACAAGAATATGTAGATGGTGATTATCAAAATCAGCAATATTTCTGGTATTCCGCTAATAATGCCGCAGGCTTATTATACCGTTTTGAATTAAATAGTAATTCTGCTGGTCAAACTGCATTAGGTACAAATTATCATTTTGCTAATAACCCTACAATAAGTTCCGGTAATGATAATGTTATTTTTGATGGTATTTTATCTACGGAATTAGGAGCAACTAATACTTCAGGAATAGGAGCAGTATCGGATGCAGCATATAATAGTGATTTGGCGTATTTACAATATCGTTTATATACTCATTCGGAAGATGCTATTAATACTGGTGGATATGTGCTTGGTATTAAACATACTAAATGTAACAGACGTAACGGGGAAAGTTTTAGTGATAATGGTTTTGGTAACCGAGGTCAAATAGAATATTCTATATCTTCTTCAGAACCTAATGATTCTTCAGCACAATCTTTAAATGTAGATAATGGTTCAGCAATTATTAATGCTAATAATGAAGGAAATTTATGGTTAAGGATTAAAAATAAACCAGAAGATTATAAAGATAGTTTTGGACAATATAATGTTACATTAATTACGCAAATTGAAACTGGTAATTTCCTTACAGATATTCTTACTCCATTTTTAAACGGCTTTAAAAATACAATTAGTGATGCATCTACTAGAATATTTCAAAATATGACTTGCCTTAATAATAATCCCAACAACTCTAATTGTATGAACTTTTTTAATTATATTAAAGGTATTTTAAGTTTATACATTATGGGTTATGGATTTATGTTTTTAATGGGTATGGTCCAGATATCTCAAACTGACTTAGTAATTAGGGTAATAAAAGTCGGAGTTGTAGCAGGATTAATGAGTGGCGCTACTTTTGAATTTTTTAGAGATTACGTATTTAATACAGTGACAAGTTTTGCTGATGAAATAATTGCTAACATGTCAGGTTACAGTATATTTACAGAGGAAGAGCAAATTTCAAATCCATTAGCTTTTATGGCAGAAGTGCTTTCTAATATTTTGCTAAATCCAACATTCAGTGCACAAATTATGGCTTTATTGTCTATGGGAATTAGCGGTATAGTCTATTTTATCATCATGATTATTGCAATAGGAATATTACTTATAGTATTGTTCCGTTCAATTACTATATATCTTATGGCATTTATGGCGTTAGCTGTTTTAATGGGTATCGCGCCTTTGTTTCTAACTTTCATATTATTCGAAAAAACTAAATATATGTTTGATAATTGGATCAAATATTGTTTCAAATATATGTTGGAGCCAGTTGTATTAATGGCTGGTATTATAGTACTGACTCAGTTAATTACAATATTTTTAGATAATATATTAAGTTATAGTGTATGCTGGAAATGTGTCCTGCCTTTCAAACTGCCATTTTCTCACCTGGAAGGGATAGCTCCAGCCTTATTAAATATTGATATATTCTGCATAGAATGGTTTGCACCATGGGGATATGATCCAAGAGAAAGTAATCTAGCAATCAATTTACAATATATTGTTATTTTATTAATCCTTGTTTATGCATTATGGGGTTACACAGATTTTTCTTCACAATTAGTATCAAGAATTACTGAGAGCTTTGGTACTCCAACAGCAACTAGTATGGGTCAATCACTAAATAGTGCCATTGAGTCAAAAGCTCTAAAAACTACAGGTTTAGATGCTCAGTCACGTGCAAAAATGAAACAATCTATTAGTGCAAGTGCCAAATCTCATAGTAAAGCTATAAAACAGCGTGCTATTCAGGGTAAAATAAAAGACAAAGTAGAGCACGAGATAACTCATAAATTTAACGCTAAGGAAACAAAAGCTCCTGCGGGAGACAAGGCAAAAACAAATCCAGAAAGTAATGCACCGAAGCCGAAAACGGAAAAGAGTAAATAAAATAGAATAAATATGCAACGAAGAAGATGTTATTGGTTGAATATATGAGACTACGAAATATACTAATATTAGTTTTATGTATTTCTATATGTAGTTTACCTGCTTATATATTATTAGCAGGTGGAGCTATTGCGTCAGAGGAAAACCCTTCTGAAACAAGTAATTCTTCTGATGAAATAGTAAATAATACCTTAGACACCACTCAAGACGCTTTGACAAAATATCCTTGGATGGATGCTACCTTTGATACGATTAGTAATTTTCTTTCATTTTGTATAGAAGTACCTCAATTTCCTGGAATGAAACAGTCATCAGTGGTAGTTAATTTGCAACAAAATCCGCAATGGGTATCCACTGGTATTAAAGTTGAAAAAGATAAGACGTTGCAAATGGAATGGCTTGGTAATGGTATGCAAGCTAAACCTAGAAAATATAAAGTAATGTACCGTATAGATCCTAGATTTTCTATACCACAAGTTTTTATACAAAAATATAATTATGAAACTGGTCATTATACCTCAGATTTTCATGAATATCAAAATGGATTGTTAGTTGAATATCAACAAACTCCAGAAATGGATTTAGCTAATCGTATTAATGATTTTGACAATTATTTTCATTTTGTGAATAGACCAAGGATTATTCTGAATAATAAAGATGTAGTAAATATTACCTTAGATTATTCAAGAAATTTTTTCCAAAATGCACAAATGAATAATGAACTCGGTGCGTTAAATGAATTATCAATAATTTATACCGAATCTTCGTTACCTGATAATAGAATAATTTATAGTAATGCTACAATTTTTTGTGAATACGGTATTACAGAAGCTAATGCTGCATATGGTACTTATTGTATCAATGGTGTTTATAGAGATCAAAGCGGTAGTTATAGTAGTTGGATGGGGAAAATTGCTAATAGTGCATTTGAAGCTAATAAAACCAATATGAATAGATGTGCTGATAATGCTAATGGACGCAATAATACACCTCTTTGTTATTATGATAAAGGCAGAGGAATGAGTATTACTGTCAATAATAATTCGATAAAAGATATGCAAGACTCTTTCAAGACATCTCCCTTTACTGGTGTTGATTTCTTTTATCATAGATCTGATTTTGGAGGGGCTTTAGATTTTGTCACTTTTTGGGATATAGATAATATGTATAATGGCTATAATCAATTTATGGTTGATTGGCCTAGTGATGGTGATTATTTTGCATTTTTATCGTCTGTTAATACTGCGTCATCTAATATATCTTTAAATTATCTGTATTTTGGCAGATATTTAATGGACATTGAAATTGGAAATTCGGAATATACCGTATCTAATGAAGATCTTAACAATGTCCAAGTAGAGTATATTATTTCTCCAGATAGTACCCCATCTGATTCTGAGATCGGTACTACTATTGATATGCAATATCGTGGTAACGCATATGAAACTGGTTATATTTATGTCAGAGCCAAAAAATTAGATGATAATTTATCTGGTACTATCCATATAAAATTTGCAAATTATACTGGCAGTTCTTTTATTTCAGATTTGATATATGAAGTAGTCTTAAAACCCCTACGTGATCAATTTAATGAATTCACTAAATTAATATATACAGGTTTTATTAATGATGACGCATTAATCAATGCGTTAAAATTAATGATCATCTTATATATTTCTATATATGCATTAATGTTTTTGGGAGGTGCAATCGAGATTACTGTAACAGATCTTGTAATACGCATACTAAAAATTGGATTAGTATCTGTGTTATTTACACCAGATAGTTGGGATTTTTTTAACACTTATGTATTTAATTTATTTACTAATGGGATAGATTATTTGATGTCATCCGTTTCGGGTGTCACTTCAAGTGTAGGAAACCCGTTTGGTTTTATAGATCCTATATTTGATAGATACACAGATCCTACGATATTTGCGTTATTATTTATTCAATTATTACAATTACAATTAGCTATAGTATTTTTTGCTATACTAGTTATTTACGCTATGTTCTTATATATTAAAGCTATTGTACAAGTAATAGTAGCATATTGTGTAGCTTTTGTTGGCTTAGCGGTTATGATATCACTAGCGCCAATATTTATATCTTTCATATTATTTGAACGTACTAGAAGTATATTTGATAGCTGGATATCATTAATGTTCAATTATTTAATAGAACCCACTATTTTATTAATATTTTTCTTATTTATTGATCAAATTATGGCCGAACAGCTACTGAAAACTGTGGCGAAATCATGCTGGGGCACTTTAATTCCATTGGCAATTTATTTAGATCTTAATAAAGTGGGTATACCTTTAGATTTTTCATTTAGTCTACCATTTTTACCAGGAATTCCGTTTTATATACCAGAGATTTTAGAGAGTGAAACTATAGAGGATATGTTTGGGAAGAATGGTACAATTGCTCAAATTGCAAGCTCTACTTTCTTATTATTTGCAATAAGCAAACTTGCTGGGGGAATGACAAGTTTTGTTAGCACATTAGCACAACAATTAACGCATGTCTATGTTGAAGCAGCACCAGGGCAGAGTCGTTCACAAACTATGGCTGAAAGTATTTTGGGTGATTTAGGAAAAGCAAGCTCAGCCGCGAGAGCCCCTTTTGCAGCAGCAGCGAATTGGGGTAAGGGATTTGCAAATAATAAGTTAATAGGACAAAAAATTTCTGCTAGCAGAGTTGAATCGTCTTTCGCTGAGCGCGAAGCTGCAATAGATCCTAAATTATTCAGTGGTATTAAAGAAGGTGATAGTCTTAAGAGTGGAATAAAAGCAGGTAATAATAACTTAGTTGGAAGCAAAACTACTGATGATCTTGGTGCTCTCAGAAAGCAGTCAGGCACTCCTCAGCAACCAGCTCTAGATGTACCAAGTAAACAAAGATTACAGCGTAGTAATTCTATCTCAGATTTTCGTAAGTTACAAGGTGATAATAAATCACTAGATGCAAAGCCACTATTGACAAAGGAACAATTAGCCTTGGATCCCAAAATTGCTGCAAAAATAGACAGAAAAATACTCGACAAAAATATCGACAAAAATATCGACAAAAATATCGACAAAAATATCGACAAAACTCGAAAAAAACCGCAAGAAGAAATTAAAAAGCAAGAATTGATTGCAGATAAGAAAAAAACCTTACAAAAAAGTAATTCTGCTAAGAATATTAAAAATCTTGAAAGTGAAACTGGGAAAACAAAACTAAAAAGAACTAATTCTTCTCCAGATCTAAAAGCATTAGAACAAGATACTAGAAAGATAACAAGAAATAATGTAGAGCAACGTGACAGTTTTGATCAATTGACAAAATCTAAAATAGAACAATCACAAGATCAAAAACGTGAGTTACCAGAACAAGCATCTGTTAAAAAAACAGATTCTACCAAGCAGAATATAGCTAACATAAATAGCCAAAACCAGGCTAAAACAGCTCAAGCTCAGACCCAGAGGAATGATATTACTCAAGAAAAATTAAAACAAGGTCAAGAGAAAAAATTAACTAAATCGCAATCTGCACAAGATCTCACTTCAGATAAACAGAATTTACAGAACATTGATCAAAGGGTGGGAAGTAAGATATCTCAAGCGCAAGAAGGTACAAAAGATCTCACTGGCCAACCAGCGGAAAAAATAAATTTAGCTAAAACTTTAGAGGATAATAAGAACCCGAATACCAGAACAAACGTAATGGATAGAGAAACTGCATCACAAAAAGCTGAAGCGCGTCAAGAAACCCAATTAAGTGCAGAAACACGTTCGGAAACTACTAAGAATAATGTTGATGAGGTTAAGAGGGATACATCACAGGCTGATATAGTTGGAAAGCAGCAAACAGGTCCGGATCAAACAAGTACTAATGCAGATACAACTTCTAAAAATGAGACAATAGAAGTTAATACAAAAAACCTGTCTAATAAACAAGGGGAACAACAATTACCTAATAATCACGATAAGGAAGCCAAGTTAAACCAAGATCAAGAACTAGTTAAACGTGATATTTCAGATAAGCTGATTAAACCTAAAGCAGATAAAAAAGAGGAAAAAGAAGTTAAGAAAAAGGAAAAAGAAGTTAAGAACGAACCTAAAGAAAAGAAACAACCAAAAGAAGCTGAAAAATCTCAAGATCCAAGAATGCACTATGATCAAGATGAGGTTGATAAAGGCAATTTAGCTAAAACTGAAGAAGACAGCAAAATAATTGAAGATAACCTTCCTAGAGAAAGTACAGAAGAGCATAAGGAGCATAAATTAGAAGAAACTCAAAATAAAACAAAAACTACTCTAGATAATGACGATCAGCACGAAGTAGATAAAAGAGATCGCTCAAAAGCCACAGTGGAGAACAATGAATCAGTGGATAAACCACAAGCAGAGAGTAAATCTGCTAACCAAGATAATAAAACGATACAAGAAAAGGAAATTGGTGATAAAGCACAATCTGAATCAGATTCTGAATTAACAGAGAAAAATAAAATACAATCTGAAGCAGCGAAAGATAATGAACCTTCTCAAAACAAAGATTTACGATCAGCAGAAGTTTCACCTGATATAAATAATGAAGATCTAGCAAGAGTAGATGATCAAAGTTCAAATGATCAGAAAGCTCAACTAAATGAAGCAAAACAAGAAAATATGAAGCAAGAGGTCAGTCCAAGTGAACCTGCTCAGAATGAACCAGAAAATCAAACACAAAAACCACAAGAAAAAGATAATAATAATGAAGAAGAGCTCAAATCGCAGAGAAATTCTTCAACTTCTAATAATCTAGAAGAGCGAGAGCAAAATTTGTCTCAAGATAATATTGAAAAACCAACAATAGATAAATTGGAAAAAGCAGAAAAGTCAGAAACAGAAAGAGATAAACCTGATAATAAAGAAGATAATGTTAAGACGGAGCAAGATAAAGCTCAAGATATGTATGAGAGAAGCCGCCAACAATATGAAGAAGAGCAAAGGCAGAAAAGGGAGGCAGCGCTGAACAATATGACAGAAATTAAACCAACAAAACGTAAATGAAGAATCATTGGATAATTGCAATTTTATTATTTCTATCTGCTTGTTCGGGAGAAAGGTGTATTGACGCTGACGATTTTGGGCATGCGGTGTTCAACGTATCTTCGCGTTACAGCACTGAAGACTTAGAAGGGCAAATACAAGATAAGCAAGTAGCACCATGGATTGAAACAAATTATCGTTTAAGTGGTAAACCTTTGGCTATTACGGTAAAAGGGTGGGATTATAATGTAGAGCCTAATAATGATGCAGAGTTATCTGCTTGGTGCCCTTGGTTTGGCAAACCTGGTGAGGAAAATATTTTAGGTGGATTTTGCGTAAGATTAAAAGAATGTGAATTTGAAAATGAAGATACTTGTAGTCAAGAAGCCGATGCACCAATTGTAAATGCTCCATGTATTTTAAAGAAAGGCGTCGGATTATATGCATTAATTGCAAAGAAAGGAACCGATCCTAATCTTAGTCTCGAAACAAGAAAACAGCCGGAAGGCATTAATTTTCATGTAGGAGCTAAGACAACTGAATATAATATGTATGAAATAGATCGAAATGGTAAAACACGCCAAGCTGGGGGAAGGGTATATCAATATACTAGCGAAGAACAAAGACTAGATAATATAAATAATAAGTTATATTTCAAAATTTTAGATAAATTTTACGATGATAATAGTGGAAAATATAAAGTAGTGATCAAATCTGGTATCGATAATGTTGATGCAGATCCCATTTTTTACATTACAAGCTTGGTAAAAACATTTTTATTTGGTGATAATAATAATCAAGGAATATCACAAAGAATTTATACTGGTATTATTAATAATGATGGTTATAGATATAGCGTTCAAGCATTACTGACCTTATATATAATTTATACAGCACTTATATATCTTGCGGGTCATATCGAGTTGACCCGTACAGAATTAATTACCAGAATCGTTAAAATAGCAATAGTAGCTGCGTTGCTTAATACAGAAATAAGTTGGAGTTTTTTTAATGATTACTTATTTGTGTATTTTGTTGGAGTAGTAGAACAAATACTAAAAATTATATTTGACATAGGTGCTACAGGGCCAGGTGCAGCAAGCATTATAGGCTTATTAATTGCCCCTCAAACTTTATATAAATTACTTGCATTATTATTTACTGATTGGCTTGGCATAGTATACATCATAGTTTTCTTGATAATTATTACAGTATTATTATTGATATTTTTCCAAGCCACTGTGATTTATCTGACAGCACTAATTGCCATTAGTCTAATGTTAATGATGGGTCCAGTATTTATCTGTTTTTTATTATTTGATTTTACACGATCTTTATTTGATAACTGGCTCAAACAATTAATATCGCATGCTTTCCAGCCTATAATATTATTCACTGGGGTAATATTTATTTCAGTAATGATTAGACATGAAATATATGCTTCGCTGGGTTTTAGGATATGTAAATATAATATATTACATATGGTAGGGGCACTTGGGGGGTCAACTGTAGGTGATCCATTAGGATCTTTGAGTAGCTCAGATTTAGATCTTACAGGAGGCGGAGTTTCTAACTTAAGTGATTCCTCTACTTTAACTACTATAGCCAATCTAAGAGATTCGCTATTTTATTGGTGGTTTCCTGAACCAATGATAGGAAGTAATTTTAGTAGGGAACTTAGAATGATTCCTATTCCGGAAGCGCATTTTCCTAATGAAGACTCTCCGGGATTTATTAGCGGTACTGGTTCAAGCTCAAATTTCTGTGAACCATATGGTTGTATTGGTGAAAGATATGTAGATTTACCATTCTTAGATCCTCAAAAAGATATTAGAAGAATAAATCATTTTTGGAATGGTAACTTTGTACAAATTGATGGATTAATATTTATTGTAATTGCCCTATATTTATTGTTTAAATTTAATGGTTTAGCTGTCAATGTGGCAAGATTTTTAACAGGTACTACTAATAATACATCTAATATTCAAAAGGTTGCAAATCAGGCGTTAAGTGATATGAAAGGGGCCTTCAAAGTGGTCTCAAAAAAATTAAATAAAGCTGCTATAGGGGCAACTAGCATAGTAGGAAAAGGAGCAGGATTCGCTCGAAGCCAAATTGATAAAAGTGGGAGTACTAACGGTATTGCACGAGGTTTATCTAAGACTCTTGGTGCCGTCGAATTAACTAGTAAGTTTACTTCGAATATGTTAGAGCAAGGTGTTGGTAATACTGCTAAAGCTATATTTAAAGAAAAAACAAAAAACATTACACCATCAGCATTTTTGGACAGAATGCGTATTAGGGCATTAAAAAAAGAAGCTTTGTCTGGTAAAGGAAGTAAAGCTGTTTTATCTGAAGTGCGTAAGAAAACTGGTTTAACTCAAGACGGTTTGAACCCTAATGCGAAAAAAGATTATGAAAAAGCTCTGGCTGAAAAAATACTACCATTTGTAGATAAAAAACTACCACAAGAAAAGCGCATGAAGGTTGCACAATCCACTGCTAAATCTTTGTCCGATAAGAAAATAGGAGATATTGACAAAGAATTGGGACTAATGAAATATGGTAAAAAATTTGACAAGTTATCTGACTCGGAAAAACTAGAGATTAAAAAACTTACAAGTGATAGATCATTAAGAAAATTATCTAATGATGCAGCTAAAGCACGTGAATTCCAGAAAGCATATGTCGAAGCTTATGCAAGACTTTCTGAGCAAGGTGTTGGCATGATTGGTAAAGATGTCAAAGCAGTGCGTATACTTGAAAAAGCACGTCATAATTATAAGCAAATGAAAGAAGATGATAAAAAAGCAGATTTATTATTAGGTAAAAAAATACTAGGAGTACTAGATAATAATTCATACGTACCAGATAGAAAGCAGAATCCTCAACTGCGTACTTTAGGAGAAATTAAGGCTTTAGAAAGACAAGCGTTTAGAGATACACAAGTTGAAAGAAAAATTGATAGGTGGAATAATAGAGAGAAAACTAATGTAACTAATCCTGAATTTATTGCTTGGGCTGAAAAGAATAGACCTGGGCGGGTCGCGCTATATAAAAAATTAGCTAATGAAGAAGCTGAGATTCAATTAAGAAGAGAAATAATTAATAACAAAAAAATATTTGGTGAAGCACATTTAAGTAGTAAAGCGACTAATGGCCAATCAAAACAATCTATAGATGAATTGAGAAAAGTTGAAGATAGTTTAATCAAAAGTGATCGTATTATTGGTCGAGAAGAGGAGTATAAATTGCGTGTAGAAGAAGCTTCTTCAGTAATAAGAGAATTTGTCCAAAAAGATAAGGCTAATAATGATAAACGTACATCACCTGAATTAAAATCTTCGGAAGCTCGTAATAATACTTCAGAATCTAATCCTAAAACAAATATAAGTGCTCCACAGGAAAAAAGCGAGACAAAGGAAAGTAAAGCTCCAAGCCAAGATAGAGTTAATTTATCTAAGCAAGAAGGTTCAACACCAGAGATTGTTGAGAATGTACGTGCACCACAATCAAAGCTTGATGCAAACCAAAAGAGTAAATTAAACGAGGGTTCACAAGAAGCTGCAATTAAATCAGAAAAAACCAATACATCAATACCAGAAGCAAGAGGAACTGAAGCATCTGATACTAAAAATAACAATGTACCACCTAATGATAAATCTAGAACTGATAATAACGTCAAAAAAGAAGCGCCAGAGGCCACAGTTCCGAAAGAAGATAATAGAACTTTAGATAATATGCTCAGTGATATTAACAAAGAAATGGCTAATACAAAATCAAATAGTCCAAGATATCAGGAACTAAGTAAAGTGAAAGCAGCTATTGAAACTTATGAGAAAAATCAAATTGTTTTAGACCAAATAGAGCAGCGCAAAGAGAAAATCCGTACTACTATCGGAGCTAAGATAAACCGGATTAATGACTATAGAAAGAGAGCAAAATTAGATGAATATGAAGGGTAGCTATATAAGATGTTAGTTAACCTAGCAGTATTAGTTGGATATTATATAACTTACTTTTTTCTAGGATCGCAGTTATTGTTCTAGCTAAACACTGATCATCGTATTTATAAAGCCTTATAAAAGTTGTAATTCAGCCCATTCAAGCCCTGTCAATAAAGAAGTTCAGAAGCATTAGAATAGTTCTTTACAATAGAGTATTGCTGAGGTGTGAGTAAGAGAAAAAGCGGTAGGCTAATCTCAAATGCTGGATCAACCAACATTTACCTTATATGGAAGACTTACATAGAGCAATTTCTTTTTGCTTTAAATGCACTATTCTATTGTAAATGACTATATAAGCGCATCAAAAAAATAACATAGTTAAATCATTCTTTGCATTACTTGGTCTTTTCGCACAAAAAAATGGAAGAATGCAGCACCAATATGTAAACATACTAAACTTACTAATATCCAAGCGGAGAATATATGTATTTTATGAAATAAATTAGATATAGGTAATGATTTTTGAAAAGAGCTTATAGTGAAAAAATTATATATATTTACATCATAGCCTGCATATAAAGACATCATAAGGCCACTAAAAGGCATTAATATTAAGAAAAAATATAATGCAAAATGTGTTAGTTTAGCCATTAAAGAGAAAATAAGAGGCAAACCTGCAGGAGGTAATACTGGGGTATTTAAAATTTTCCATAATAACCTGGTTAGGCCAATGATTAATACTACTACTCCAGTAGCCTTATGTATTCCATAAATCTCATATTTTTGCGGTGAATTTTCCATGTTGGTCATAATAAACCCTGCGGTAAGTAACGTAATAACCAGTAAAGCAGTCACCCAATGAAATAATTTTGCAATAAAGCCATATGATTTAGTAGTATTAGTAATCATTTTATCTATATATCAGTTAACATATTTACTTTAGAGTTTCTTTGTAAAAAAAGAAACAACAAATTATCTTTTTTCATAAGTTTAGCGCTAACTGTATCTATCAAATTCTAAATTTTTATTTATATATAAACAAATTTATGCTAAAAATGGGGGCGAAAATAATATTTGACTGATTATGAAATATAAAATTGCCTTTGTGGGGCGCCCTAATGTTGGCAAATCAACGCTTTTTAACAGGCTAAGTATAGATAAAAAAGCTATAGTACATGATCGCCCTGGAGTGACTAGAGATCGTAAATATTCGGATGCAAGAGTAGGTGAGTTTAAGTTTATCGCGATAGATACTCCTGGATTAGAAGAAGCGGAAGAAGGCAAATTAGAGCATCGTATGATGCAACAAACTATTACTGCTATTAGGGAAGCCGATTTAGTGTGCCTAGTAATTGATAATCAAACAGGAATCACTCCAACGGATAAGTTTTTTGCAGATATGATTAGAAAAAACCATTCTAATTATATAGTTATAGTAAATAAAACTGAAAAAACTTTTATATATGACAAGGAATATCATAAATTAGGTTTTGGTACTCCAGTTCCTATTTCCGCTGAGCATGGTCAAGGTATGGCATATCTCTATGAAGCATTCATGGAAAAATTGGACATGGAACAACAGAGTCAGTTCATCGATCCTTTAAAAAGTAACGCATTGCACATAGTAGTAGCAGGTAGACCTAATGCTGGTAAGTCAACTTTTATTAATGCCATTATAGGAGAAGAAAGACTATTGACTGGTAAAGAAGCTGGTATTACTAGAGAATCGATAGAAGTTTCATGGGAATATAAAGGAAATGCTATGAAATTAATCGATACTGCTGGACTTCGTAAGCGTTCTAATGTTACAAAAACTTTAGAGAAATTATCTACAAGCGATACTACAGCTAGTATAAGATTTGCTAATATTGTGGTGTTGATGTTAGATGCTACTATGGCATTAGAAAGCCAAGACATTAATATTGGTAATTATGTCATTGACGAAGGAAGAAGTATTGTTATTGTAGTTAATAAATGGGATTTAGTTAAAGATAAAAAGAAATATCAAGAAGAATTCGAGTATCAGATTAATAAATTATTGCCCCAGATTAAAGACGTTCCAGTAGTATATATTTCTGCTATTGATGGTCAGCAAACTGATTTAGTATTAGATGCTTGTATAGAAATCTATAAATTATGGAATCGTAGAATTACAACAAGTAAATTAAATGATTGGTTACCATTTGTGATTAACCAACATCCGCTACCTTTACATAAGAAATTAGGTAGAAGAGTACGTATAAAATATATTACTCAGATTAAAACTCGTCCTCCTACGTTTAAATTATTTTCCAACGATCCAGAGAGTATTCCTGATTCATATAAAAAATATTTGTTAAATAGTTTGAGACACGACTTTGGCATGCCTGGTGTGCCTATACGCTTATATTTTGTTAAATCTGACAATCCATATGAAAAAAGCAAAAAATAGCGTATTACTTACGCGCAGTATAGAAGAAAATGCTAAAATAAAAGAAATTTTAAAAGATTCACCTATTCAAATAATAGAATGTCCGTTAATTCATTACCAATTATCATCGGTTGATTGGGATAGGCTTAAATTATATGACTATGTAATTGTGACTAGTAAGTTTCTTGCTAAGTGTTTTCCTGTAAATAACAACCTAAATCTGAAAATTTTTGTAGTAGGTAAAGTTTCAGCATCTATATTACAAGAAAAAGGTTATAAGATTGAGTTGTGCACGGAAAATGCATCGCAAATAAAAAATTATCTTAATCAACAAGAAACATTGAGAGCTAAAAACATTATATATTTTTGTGGTAATTATATTTCTACTATAATGCCTAATTTTGTTGAACAATATGAAGCCTATAAAGTCTCTTATCAGCATGATTTAACAGCGGATCAGATAGCATCATTTAAAATGCCAATTGCTTATATTATGATTTATTCCGAGAATTGTGCTAAAACTTTGTTGCGTATAATAGTAAAATATAATTTACAAGGTTACTTAAATAATACTATTATTATTTCTATAAGTGATAAAGTGGATAAGATTCTAAACCCCCTTTGTACTAAAATTGTGATTCGATCTACAAATGAGCAAATGATTAGTTATTTAAAAGCGAACATATGAAAGGAAATAGTAGCAAGCAGCAATTAAAATTATTAGAGAATTTAAAATTGTATTATAGCAAATTATGGATATTTATTGTATTGTTTTTGATTACATTGATATTAATATATGCTGCTCCCATTGGCCAATTCATAAATAAGCTTGCTAGTCACCAAGATCCTCAAGATAAAGAAGTACAGACAGAAGCATTAATAGAATCTGCCCTAATTGCTAAAAATAATTTTAATGTCGGTCCTGAACCTTTAATAGTACCAATGAAACCGCAGCTCATTAATGATGAATTACTAGAAAATAGTTATTTATCTGTTGTGAAAGATTTTTCTGTAGGAATGATGACAACAAAAACTCAGAAGCAAAAATGTAATATAAATGCATTAAATCATTACATATTATTTCTGGCAAATGCTAATCAATTATTAATCAAATTATATGAAGGTGATGATTATAGCCAAGAACTGATCGAATTACAAAAAATCGAGCATCCTCAGGAAATACAAGAAATTCTTAAACATTTTGAGAGTTTAATTGCAAACAATATTTCTGCAAAGGAAGAAGTAATAAAACCTTTTGGTAATTTTTTATCAAATTTTATTAAAGTGACAAAGAAAAAAGAAACAATAAGTAATTATAAAGTAAGAATTCAGTTGATCAAAAATAATATTAATATACTTACTGAATATCTATATAGCCCTGGTTTACAGGAAAAATTTATTAAATATCAGAATTTTTAGGAAAATAAATGATAAGATTTTTAATTTTAGGAATAATAATTTTGTCCGTATATTTAGGACTTTCATATTTGCCTGTTATCAATGATTCAATATTGATTTTTTTTAGAAATTATCAAATAGAATTTTCTGTTTCTGTAGCCATATTATCACTGCTACTTATCCAATTTGTGACTTTAATTTTTACCAAATTAGTTTACTCAATATTTTGTTTTCCTTATATAATAAAAAATTATTTTAGAAATAAATCTCTCAAAAAGATTGAGATGACAATAGCTTTAATTATTGAAAGTTATTTACTTGGTTTAAAAGATAAATCGCTCAATATGACCAAAGAGATTTATAGCAAATTAAATGATACGCAGCAAAAGATAGCAAATATTATTATTGCAGAAACAACAGATTCTATAGAAGAGAAAGTGATTTATTATCAAAAATTGTTAGATAATAAGACATATGCACCTTACGCACATAAGAAATTAGCGTCAATATTATTACAAAATAACAATTACAATTTAGCGGAGAAGCACGCTATTAAATATTTTGATTTTGACGAAAATGATAAGGAAAATATATTCACTTTAATGAATATTTATTTTGCTGCGGGTGAACGGCAAAAATTACTTTTATTAGTGAGTAAAATAGAGAATATTGAAGACCAATTTTGGCAAGATAATGCGGATCAAGTGGCCACATATCTTTATAAAGTAGCTCAAGATTTGGTCAATATTGGTGAGGAAGAGGAAGCTAAGAAATATCTAGAATATAGTTTTAAAATCAAACCAGATCATATAGAAACTATAAGTTTATATAGTGAAATTGCAATTAATAGTAATGCTTCATCACAAGTTTTGGCAATAGCAAAAGCTGCGTTTAATTATGCTCCATCATTTGATATTGCAAAAATTTATGCTGATAATGCAAATCATAGAGCGCCGGAAGAAATTTATAATGACTTAGCCTCTGCAGCTAGCCCTAATAAATATAAAGGTATTTTTCTTGCAATCGCAGCTTATCTTGATTTAAATGATAAAATTCAACAACTCAAATAAAGTGATATTAGATGCACATTATTGAGTCTAGATTGGATGGACAGCAACGTCGAATTAAAAATAAGTTAGATAATTTAATTTTAAAAATAAATCAGTCTTATAATTTTTGGAATAAGATTACATCTCTTTTCTCTAAGGACCGCTGCAAAATGTCGATTTATCTCTACGGTAAAGTTGGGCGTGGTAAAACAATGTTAATGAAATATTTTTATGATTCTGTAGAAGTTTCAAAAAATATGATGCATTTTCAACAATTCATGCGGCGTATACACGAGGAGATTCACAAATTTAAAACTCAAAATATATCTCTGAATATAATTATACAGCAACTCGCTATAAAATTATCCAGAGAATTTAAAGTGTTATGTCTTGATGAGTTTGAGATTAATGACATTGCAGACGCTATGATTATAATGCAATTATTTAAGGAATTATATAAAAGAAAAATTATAATTTTTCTAACTACTAATATCGAACCTGATAATTTATACAAAAATGGTCTTCAGAGAGAGGGTTTTCTCCCTTTTATTAGAGAACTTTATCAGAGATTTTCTATTTTTAATTTAGACCATGAAACAGATTATCGATATCTATTAACTGCCAAGCAACATAGAATATTTGCACCAAAGGACAAATATTCACAAAAAGCAATTTCCGAAATTAAAAATAGATTATCTAAAGGAACAACAAGAACGGCTACATCTACTATAATTTTTGGTAGAGAGATTAGATTTGCTGATTCAACAAAAGATATAATTTTTACTAATTTTTCTGAATTATTTGAACGAAATTTTAGTTATGCAGATTATGGTCATATAACAAAAATATATAAAGTTTTTGTAGTTGAGGATGTCAGGCCAATAGAAGAAAATGAAACAGATATTGTAACTCGTTTTATTAATTTTATTGATAATGCTTATTATAATAATATATTATTATTCCTGAGCAGTGAATGTGCATTAAATACAATATATACATCAGGTAAAAAACAGCAAGAATTTCAACGTGTTTTATCACGCTTAAATGAAATGGATAGTGTAGAATATTACGAAAATTATAAAAGCAAGCTATAAAAAGTTATATGAAAACTAAAGCAAAATTTATTACTTTTGAAGGTGGTGAGGGTTGCGGTAAATCTACTCAGAGTAGAAAATTATTTGATACTTTACAACAGCAAAAAATCCGAGTAATTCACACAAGAGAAATTGGTGGTACTAGTGAAGCTGAAAAAATTCGTGATCTTATTTTTAGCGCTAAATTAGATTCTATGTCTGAAATGTTACTTATTATGGCAGCAAGATATGAACATTTAAAAAATCTGATTATTCCAGCTTTAAAGGATGGAGTCACAGTGATTTGTGATCGTTATATTGATTCGACAGCAGTATATCAAACTATCAATTCAGATCTTACTTCACAGCAAGTTTATGCACTTCATGCACAATGTATGAAATTTACAGATTTCAATGATAATGATCAGGGAATTATGCCTGATATAAGTTTTTTTCTAGACTTACCACCTAATGAAGGATTGACTCGTGCTTTCGCTCGGGGTAATCTAAACAAGTTTGACGAATTAGCAATAGATTTTCATCATAAAGTATATAACAAATTTAAAACAATAGCCCAGCGCACTGATAGGTTCCATATTATTGATTGTGCTGAAAAAGATCCAGAAATTATACACCAAGAGATATTGCAAATATTTGGTAGAAAAGAAAATGCTTAGAGTAATAATAATTTTATTAATAATAACAAGTTTTAATATGACAAATGCACAATTAATTCCTAAAAAAATATTATTTGGAGACCCAGAGAAAATTACTGTTAGATTAAGTAGTGATGGAAAATATATAAGCTATTTGGCTCCTTATAAAGGCGCATTAAATATTTGGGTTGCGCCGGTAGAAAATATTTCAAAAGCTACACCGTTAACTGAAGATAAAAGGGGGCTGCGTTCATATGTATGGGCCAAGGATAATAAGCATATTATATATGGTAGAGATGGCGAAGGAGACGAAAATTGGCGTTTATATTCTTTGAATATTCATACTCAAGAATCAAAATTACTTACTCCAGAAAAAGGAGTGAGGGCGGGCGTAGTAGCACTCAGTAATTTATATCCGGATGAAATATTAGTGAAGCATAACCAGAGAAATGCCGAATATTTTGATATATATAAAATAAATTTAGTGAATGGAGAAAGCAAATTATTTTTCGACAATCAGGATAAGTATTATGATTTTGTAATAGACCCTGACTCACTCAAAATTATCGCAGCTATTAAATTTATGCCAGACGGGCGGTCTGAATATTATCATTTTATTGATAATGATGTGCCACAATTACTGCAAACGATACCCGCAGATGAGATGGTGACTAGTGGATGGATCGGTGTCAAGCAGGGTGGTGATGTTGTCTATATGTTAGATGGTAGTGGTCAAAATGATCTGCCAGTATTAGTTGAATTTGACTTACGTACTCAAGAAAAAAAGACAATTTTTATCCCAAATCAAGGTGAAATTAGTGGATATATAACAGATCCAAAGACTAGAGAAATAAAAGCTGTATCAGTTAATTACATGAAAGAAAAATGGCATGTAATTGACGATTCATTACATGATGATATCAATATTGTAGAAAATCTTGAAGAAGGAGAGCTTTCTATAGTATCACAGACTTATTCTGGTGATAAATGGCTGATTTCTTTTGCAAAGAGTGATAGTCCTAGGCGTTATTATTTATATGATAGAGCTTCTAAAAGCGCAAAATTTTTGTTTAGTTCAGATTCAAAGCTAGAAAATTTAGACTTAGTTAAAATGCATCCTGTGATTATAACAGCACGAGATGGATTGCAATTAGCTAGTTATCTTACACTACCAAAAAAAATTAATTATGTACCAGGTAAAAAAGTAGAGACCTCTGTGCCTTTAATATTACTTGTGCATGGTGGCCCCAATGCACGTGATTATTGGGGATTTAGTCCTATGGTACAATGGCTCGCAAATCGTGGATATGCAGTGTTACAGGTAAATTACCGTGGTTCTACAGGCTTCGGTAAAAAATTTGTGAATGCAGGAGATGGTGAGTGGGCTGCTAAAATGCAACATGATTTAGAAGATGGAGTAGAGTGGGCTATTAAACAAGGTATTACTACCCAAGATAAAGTGGGTATTATGGGTGGTAGTTATGGTGGATATGCCACTTTAGTTGGTATGACAATGACACCAGGCAAATATGCATTAGGGGTCGATATAGTTGGTATATCTAATCTAGAGACATTTATTAATACTATCCCTCCTTATTGGAAACCAGCTAGAGCACATATGAATAAAATGCTTGGCACTGATGTATATAATGATTCTGCTAAAGAGTTTTTAAGACAGAAATCTCCAATCAATTATGTTACAAATATAAAAAATCCTTTAATGATTATACAAGGTGCAAATGACCCAAGAGTAAATAGAGACGAATCAGAACAAATGGTAAAAATTATGCAGGAAAATAATATTCCAGTATTTTATTTACTTTATCCAGATGAGGGGCATGGTATTGCTCGTTATGTTAATAAAATGACAATGTATAGTTATATTGAGTCCTTTATTGCAAAATTTTTGGGAGGTGAGGTTGAAAAGGAAGAAAAAATAGAAGGATCTACAGTTATAGTACAAGAAATATTAGGTGATCGACATAAATAAGATGCGATTTCTATTTCTTAGCTCTAAGTCGGAAACTGCAAAGGTACATAACTTCTGTGTGCTTAAAAAAATAATTATGGCTGTAGCATTAGTGTTATTAACTGAATCTATTGCTCATGGTGTGAGTTTGATAGATAAAACTATTATCCAGAAATTACATATTACCTCAGATAGTTTGTTTATCGATCAGGAAACTTCTTCTTCACGTTTTAAGGACAATGTTACTGTTTACTTCGAAGATTATATATTAAAAACCGAGGAGTTAATAATATTTTATGATGTTAAGGCTAAAACTATTGAGAAGATACAAATACCTTATATACTGAAAATAGTTAAGCAATCTACTCAAGAAATCATGATGGCAGATCAGGCAATTTATGATAAAAAGTCGCAGCAATTAACTTTAATAGGTAATGTTGTAGTGCAAAAAGGAAATCATATTCTAAAAACTGATAAAATAATTTATGATATAGAGAAACTATCAAAAAAATAAATGTTGAATTATCTCACCGCCAAAAATCTGTCCAAATCATATAATAAAAAACCTGTTTTGAAGAATATTAATTGCCATATTCGTCAAGGAGAAGCAGTAGGTTTATTTGGTCCTAACGGAGCTGGTAAAACCACTTTATTTAGCATTATAGTGGGATTGATAAAAGTAGATCTAGGCACTTTAGAGCTCAATAATCAAGATATTACTAATTTGCCAATGTACTTAAGGGCAAGACTTGGTATTGGCTATTTACCCCAAGAATCTTCTGTATTTCGAGGCTTATCAGTACAAGATAACATTAAAGCCATATTAGAAATTAATCATGCAAATCGCGAAGAAGTGAACGCACGTTGTTTTGAATTAATGAATGAATTTTCAATAACACATTTATGTAATAAATTGGCCGCAACTTTATCTGGTGGTGAAAGACGTAGGCTTGAAATAGCTCGTACCTTAGCTACAGAACCTAAATTTATTTTACTTGATGAGCCATTAGCAGGAATTGATCCCATAGCCATTGGTGATATTAAAAATCTTATTTCACATTTAAAAGATCGTAATATCGGAGTATTAATTACAGATCATAATGTTAGAGATAGTCTAGATGTAGTGGACCGCGCTTACGTAATTTACGAAGGTCAAGTATTACTTGAAGGAACTGCTAATGACATAATTAATAGCGATCAAGTACAGAAAGTTTATCTGGGTGAAATGTTTAAAAATATTAGATATGAAACATAAAAATTCTAATAGGCAGACAACTTTATCAATTATCCTACTCTTTCTTAGTATGCTATTATTAAGTTTTGCGTCAGTACCAATTTATAATTTATTTTGTAAGGCAACAGGTTTTGGAGGTACAACTCAGCGTGCTAATCAATATGATAAATCTCGTATTGGTACACGTAAATTGGAAGTATATTTTGATGCTAATACTGATCCTAATTTGCCGTGGCGTTTTATTCCTAAACATCGTAAAATTGAAGTTCTAACCGGTGAAAGTAATTTGATATTTTATGAAGCTACAAATCTTAGTGATAAAGATATAATAGGAACAGCAATTTATAATGTAACTCCAATGAAGGCCGGCAAATATTTTGTAAAAATACATTGTTTTTGCTTTGAGGAACAATTACTTAAAGCGCGGCAAAAATTATTGATGCCAGTATCTTTTTTCATTGATCCTGATTTTGATCAAGATTTAGAAATGCAGGATGTAACCTCGATTACCTTATCTTATAGTTTTTTTAAAACACGTGAATTATAATTATTTTTTGTAAATAGTTTTCAGTGTTTAACTGTTGCTCTATTCATATTTGAAGGTAGATTCTAAGTTCTTATTTTATGGTTATAAGTTAATTTTGTTAGCGCTCCCAATCCCCAGGGCTATTCAATTTATTTATAATTATTATTTAATTAAAATTTAGTGTGATACCCATATTATTATACTGTATTTGCTCTGCTGCTTCATATTTGTACATGAGCTGTAGACTAAAAATTTTATTAATAAATCTAAGACTACTTTTAATAATAACTTGGCATCATATATTTATGCTACCCCTACTTTTATCGCTATATTATATAAGCTTCTGGCGATAAATATTATCTTCCTAATACATATACAAATACAAACAAAAATAGCCATACTACGTCTACAAAATGCCAATACCACGCAGCAAATTCAAAACCTAAATGCCCATTAGGTGCTGCAAAATCTCCCTTAGCTGCTCTGAAGTAACATACAGCTAAAAATATAGTACCAATTATGACATGGACTCCATGAAAACCGGTTGCTAAATAGAAGTTTGCTGCATATACCCCATCACTCAAACTAAAGGCAGCGTGATGATATTCATATGCTTGAAAAGCAGTAAATAAGATACCTAACATTACCGAGAGGCCTAATGCATTTTTTGCATCTTCTTGGTTGTTATTTTGTACTGCGTAATGTGCCCAAGTAACAGTAGTGCCTGAGAGTAATAATATTAAAGTATTGATAAATGGAATATCCCATGGGTCAAATGTAACAATATGTTTAGGCGGCCAGATTCCCTCAGCCACTACCCAAACTCCATCAAGTATACCGACTGGAAATAAATATGCAGAAAAATAAGAGAAAAAAAACGCAAAAAAGAACATAATTTCAGACAAAATAAATAGTGCCATACCAATTCTAAGACCTGCTCTTACTTCATTAGTATGAAACTTCTGTCTGCCTTCATTAATTACTTCGTTCCACCAGCAATAAGCACATAATATTACGGCTCCCATTCCTATAGAAAATATTGCAGCCCCAAAGTTATAAGAATGTAACCACATTACAATTCCGATAGCTAAAATAAATAAAGAAAATGAAGTAGTAATAGGCCAAGGGCTTAGTGGTACTAAATGATAAGGATGAGTTTGTTTATGCATTATATTTTTCTAAAAAATAATAATTAATACAGAATATTATAACTGATAAATTATTATTTTGTCTATTATATAGAAAATATTTTAGTAAATTTAGACAAGATAATTACATAAATCTATATCATAAATTGTTATTAATTTATATTTGTAATGGTTACTCTGCTTCAGATTATAAGTATTACTTCAAAATACTTTTGAAGTAGCAACAACGATACTAACATGAGATATTATGAGTACAGCATTGAAGATATAGCAAAAATTCCTATTAATCTTAAGCAACACTCCATTACGAAATACCATACTTGATGCAAAAGCCAAATATGCTCATTATCAATCACTTGGATTATACAAAAATTTATTATGACTAAAATAACTCATAGATTATACGCAATCCTTGGTATATCTTCTTATTTATAATCAATATTTACCTATTTATTCGAGTGAGGAGCCACATTATTCCCTGTAACACTATGTCCATAGGCTTCAATTTTACTTACTTAATTTTCCATCTAGGAATTTGATATTAAGTTTATCAGTCTAAATTATTATAGAAGAATGATAAGAGGAAGTTAGTGCCTTTTATAGCACTAACTTTTCAAATAGGTTATTAAGTCTTGTTGAAAATGAAGCTGCATCAGAGACTGGTTCGCCCTCAATAATACATGCTTGATCATACAACATAAATATCAGATCTTGGTTTTCAGTCTTTTTTGCTTCGTCGCTTATTTGGCTGTTAATTTTTGCAATGATTTTATGATTTGGGTTAATTTCTAAAATTTTGGCGCTTGCCTTCGCAAGTTGTTTCTGTTCAATTAAATATCTTTCCATTCTAATATCCATTGCTCCATCTGCAACTGCTAAGCATGAAGGAGTAGATTGTAACTTTTTAGAAATTTTTACATCTTTTACAAGAGTGCCTAAAGTGTTTTTGAAATATTCAGTTAGAGTAGAGAAGTCTTTTTCTGTTTTATCTGATTCTGTACTATTTTTGGTCGCATCATTTAAATTAATATCACTTCTAGTCACTGATTTTATTTCGAAATCTTTATATTTACTATTCACATTAACCCAGAAATCATCAACAGTATCAGTGAATAATAATACATCGATATTTTTACTCAAGAAGCCTTCAATTTGAGGATTATTACGTAACTTATCAGCATTCTCACCACTGAGATAATAAATAGTTTTATTATCATCTTTGATATTGGCTATATATTCATCAAGGCTGATCATTTTGTCATGTAAGGCACTTCTGAATATACATACTTCTAATAATTTTTCGTGCTCAGACATCACCTCGCATAAACCTTCTTTTAGTACACCACCAAAATTATTCCAAAAATCTAAATATTTTTCGAAATTATTTTCTTTTTGTTTTTTAAGTTCTACTAAAATTTTCTTAGTAATTGATTGTTTTATTTTCTCCAAAACGCTGTTATGCTGCAAAGTTTCTCTACTGATATTTAAAGGTAAATCATTAGAATCAACAACGCCTCTTAAAAACCTTAAATATGGTGGAATAAGGTCAATTTTTTCGTCCGCTATAAATACTTTTTTAATATATAATTTTACCCTTGATTTGCGATCTGGATGAAATAAATCAAAAGTTTTGCTGCTTGGTACAAAAAGTAAGTTAGTGAACTCGACTAACCCTTCATTTTTGTTGTGAATAGTCAGCCATGGTTGATCTATGGCATATGAAATCTTTTGATAAAATTCCTTATATTCTTCTTCAGTAATTTCTGATTTAGGCCGAGTCCAAATTGCAGCAGAAGAGTTAATTTTTGCTGACTTACCATCTTGCTCGGTAAAATAAATTGGTACTGCAATGTGGTCAGAATAACTTGTGATGATATGTTTTATTTTAAAATGATCTAAAAATTGCTCTTCTTCTTTTTTGAGATGTAAAATGATTTCCGTACCTCTGCTAAAATCGCGATCAGAATCAGATATAACATATTCTTCCTGACCATTGGAAGACCAAGTATATACTTGAGCTTCACCAGCTTTTCTAGAAGTGACCGTGACTTTATCTGCGATCATAAAAGCAGAATAAAATCCTACACCAAACTGGCCAATTAATTGATTATCTTTTTTTTGATCACCAGATAATTGTTGAAAGAATTTTTGAGTACCAGAACGTGCAATAGTGCCTAAATTTTCATTAAGGTCCTCACGGTTCATTCCAATGCCATTATCACGGATAGTTATAGTTTTATCTTCTGGGTTGATTGATACATGAATTGCAAGCTCGCTATTGCCCTGAATTAACTCATTATTTGTTTGGCTCAAGTAACGTAATTTGTCACATGCATCTGAACTATTTGAGATTAATTCTCTCAAGAAAATTTCTTTATTAGTATATAAAGAATTGATCATTAGATTCAGGACTTTACCTATTTCGGCATCAAATTTTTTTGTTTCTTGGGTCATATTAGCTCTTAAGTATAAATTTCGATTTAATTGTTATATAGTTATTAAAACTAAAATTTCAAATATCTTTAGCAAATTTTTTTGATATTTATTAGTTATAACGCAAATTTTTCTGAGGTAACGGAGCAATATAATATGTTTAACTTAAAAGAATTAGAATTTAACAAAATAAAAGCTGCACCTCATTTAGTCAATTCAGAGTTTTATAATTTTATCTGTCAAGATATAATAGAAAGAATTAGTAGCCTGAAAGGGGATTTTAAGAATATATTGGTAATTAATGCACCTATTCACGATAAGATCCAACAATTACTAATTGAGAATTTCATTCAAAGCCAAATAAAATTCGAAAATTTATATGGTAATCAGCTTGGAAGCAAAAAATATGATCTAATAATTTTTCCTTTTGGATTACATTGGTTTTCTAATGTTCAAATATTTTTGCAAGATATTAAGCAGTTGTTAACCAAAAATGGCATTTTTATTGCTAATTTTGCTGGGGGTGGCACTTTGCATAATTTGAGGCGTAAATTAATTGAAGTAGAAGGTTTATGCTCGGTAAATCATACTCCACATATTATACCATTTATTAGGTTCGATGATATGGTACCTTTGCTTCAACAAGCAGGATATGTCGAAAATATTATAGATATGGAATCTTTGGAATTGATATATGATTCTCCATTTCATTTGATGAAAGATTTAAAAAAATATGGTGATAACAATATATTGACTCACCGTAGCTTTTACTCGATTAATAAAAATATGTATTGTGAATTAAAGCATAAATCGGAAATAGATTTTACTGACTATGTAAATTTAATTACTTTTATATCTTCCTCAACAAAAGGTGCCATAAAGCTATTATAAATATATAGTTTTTTTTGGTTTTCGCGCTTGTAATTTTATTATTGATTATGCTATCATCTAATAATTGAAAATTAATATTTTAAACTATTAAGGGGTACCATATATGCAAGAATTTGACTTAGTTGTTATTGGAAGTGGTCCAGCGGGTTATACAGGTGCTATTAGGGCTGCGCAATTAGGAATGAAAGTAGCTTGCATAGAAAAAGAAAAGACTTTAGGTGGCACTTGCTTAAATGTTGGATGTATACCTTCAAAAGCCTTGCTCAATATGTCTGAAAAATTTGAAGAAGCGAAGCATAGTTTTCCAGATATGGGGATTAAAACCTCAAAAATAGAATTGGACCTTGGCAAGATGCTGATCAAAAAAGATCGTGTAGTGCAAGATTTATGTAAAGGTATAGAAGCTTTATTTGCTAAAAATAAAATTACCAAAATTTCTGGCACAGCAAAAATTATAGATAAAAATACTATTTCTATTGGAACGCAGCAAATTAAAGCTGCAAAAATATTAATTGCAACGGGATCTTCTGTAATTAATCTGCCAGGTATAGAGGTAGATGAAAAGAGAATTATTTCTTCTACCGGGGCTCTGATTTTAAAAGAAGTTCCTAAAAAACTTGTAGTAATAGGCGGTGGATATATTGGGCTTGAACTTGGTTCGGTTTGGAGACGACTAGGTAGTGAAGTGACAGTAATTGAATATGCAGATCGTATAGTGCCAGCCCTTGATGTTGAAATAGGAAAGTCTTTCCATAAAATTCTTGAGAAGCAGGGGATTAAATTTATGCTGAGTTCAAAAGTGATCAGCGCTAATAAGACTGATAAAAACATTAAAATAGAGATAGAAGAGGTTGGAAGTAGCAAAAAATCTACATTAGAATGTGATATATTACTAGTATCAGTTGGACGTAAACCTTATACTCAAAATTTAGGACTTGAAAATATTGGAGTCAAATTAGACGATTACGGTCGGATCGAAGTAAATAATCATTTTCAAACTAATATAGATAATATTTATGCAGTGGGCGATGTAATCAAAGGTCCAATGCTTGCTCATAAAGCAGAAGAAGAAGCGGTTGCTGCGGTAGAAATAATGAATAATCAAGCAGGACATGTATCTTATGAGCTAATACCTAGTGTTGTATATACGTACCCTGAAGTTGCTTCCATTGGCAAGACAGAAGAGGATTTGAAACAAAGAAATATTGGTTATAAAGTAGGTAAATTCCCTTTTCTTGCCAATTCACGGGCAAGAACTATAGGATGTAATGATGGAATGGTAAAAATATTAGCATGTGCTAAAACAGATCGGGTACTTGGTGCTCATATAATTGGCCCAGATGCTGGGAATATGATTGCAGAACTTGCAGCTTATATGGAATTTGGTGCTTCTTCTGAGGATATAGCTAGAACTTGTCACGCTCATCCTACTTTAAGTGAAGCTATTAAAGAAGCAGCGTTAGGGGTTAGTAAACGTAGTATTAATATATAATTGCCTTCATAGGCTCCTTAAAGGTAAGAATGCAAGCGGATTATATAATTGAAGATTGTTTTGCCAGGTATCGAAATTTATTTAAATCTTAGGCTAATATCACTCAATAATAAATGCTTTATATCAGAGTGTCATCAAACCATTCTGCGTCTATATTTGCTGTGAGTTACATTTCCATTTCGCGGTTTGAAGATTATACAAGCTTGTTATAAAAATTGATTGTTATAAATTCTCCTAAAATCTGCAGGTGAATAAGTTATATCTACAATAAATCTTTGGCCAAATTAGTTTAATTTTATTATAAAACATTGTTCAAAATTATTGAATATATAACATTTGTTTAAGATATCGAACTTATTGAAATTAAAGCTTGCGGTTGCAAAATTAATGATATATCTTTACACTTAATGACATTTTATTAATATATATTTATGCATTTTAATGTAGATATAGCTATTATATTTGCCTTCTTAGCGGTGACTATTTTTGTCGGAATGGGCCACGGCAAAAAAATCAAAACACTTGAAGATTATGCTCTTGGCGGGCGAGATTTTTCTACCGCTGCGTTAATTGCTACAATTGTAGCCACGTATGCTAGTGGAAGTGGTTTTATGACTACTTTGACACGTACTTACCGTGATGGTTTACATTACTTATTTGCCTCTATTGGTGTAGGAGTGTGGTTAATCCTCATGGCATTTATTATTTTACCACGTATGAAAGAATTTCTAGGAAAAGTTTCCATCGCCCATGCTATGGGTGGATTATATGGTAAAGCAGTACAAGTTGTTGTTGCACTTGCAAGTAGCATAGGAGCTGTTGGTAGTATTGCCGTACAATTTAAAGTATTTGGTAACATTTTTTCTTATTTTTTATACATAAATGATGCTGTAGCAATTATTATAGCTGGGGTAATTACAACTGCATATTCGGCTTTTGGTGGGATAAGAGCGGTAACTTTTACTGACGTATTTCAATTTTTTGCATTTGGAATTATTATCCCACTATTAAGTTTTGTTATTTGGAATAATTTTTACAATGAAGGATATAGTATTATTACTGCATTGCAGGTACCTAAATATAATATATCTAATTTATTTAGCAATAATAATCCTAAGTTAATTGAAACGTTGATTATATTTAGCTTCTTTGCTATGCCTGGAATTTCAGGTGCTACTTTTCAAAGAATTTCAATGGGACGTGATATAGCACAAGTCAAAAAAGCTTTTATTATTTCAGGTGTGTGTTTAATTTTTATCAAAATTGCAATAGCATGGATTCCATTTTTAATTTATATCATGAAACCAGATATAGTCAGTAAAGATTTACTCGGTTATATCATAGATACATATGGTTATAACGGCTTGAAAGGTATGATTATTGTTGCCATTATAGCGTTTACTATGTCGACCGCTGATTCAAAAATTAATGCTGCATCGGTAATGTTTACTAACGATATATGTAAAGTATTTGTAAGGCGTCCTATACAAGAGATATTAATCTCGCGCATATTTGCTTTTATAATAGGATTTGGTGCAATTGGGTTAGCGCTTACGGAAAATGATTTATTAAATATGTTAATTTTTACTGGGAGTTTTGCCACTCCCATAGTCACGCCATTATTTTTAATGTCAATTTTTGGTTTTCGTACTAGTAGTAAGTCTGTATTGCTTGGAAGTAGTGCAGCTTTTATTTTTACTTTTATATGTCATATATGGAGTGTACACCTTAGTGATATTTCAAAAGAAGTTAATGGAATCACTTTGCAATTTGTTTCTATGATACTTAATGTATCTATTACAGCTTTAAGCCACTATCTCTTGAGCCAGCCTGGAGGTTGGGTGAAGACTCAAGGAACTGAAGATGTAAAAAAACAGCGCTTAGAAAGAAGAGTGAAATGGTTAGAACTTTTGCAAGATGTCAAAAATTTTAACCTAATAAATTATTTGCGTAAAACTTCTCCTAAATATGATGATATGTATGTGAGAGTAGGGATATATTTTATCATCTATACATTAACTACAATGTATTCTACCCATACTAATTTATTAGGTACGGGGCGCCAATTATTATCGTGGATTTATCCTTTCATGTTAATTACTGGTACAATGATGACTATATATCATTTATGGCCTTCTAGCATTCCTAATATTATCAAAGAAAAAATAATACAAATATGGTGGCCATTATCATTATTTTACATGTTGATAGTATTTAGTGGGTTTTTTGTATTATTAAGTGATTTCAGTTTGCTGCAAACTTCTGTAGCTTTCTTAAACTTATTAGTAATTATCACTTTATATAAATGGCAAATGTCTGTAATTTCACTGCCACTTGGTCTTTACCTGAGTAATCAATTATATAATAGTGTATATGGATCTTATAATCTGAAATTTGATCCAGGTTCTCCTGAAGCAATCATGTTATATTTAATGTTGTTATGTGGTACAGCAATCATTATGTTTGTCAAACCTAAACAAGAATATTTGGAAGCTACAGAAAGTACTGTGGGTAGTTTGCAGAATGAAGTGACAATGCTCGTGGGAGCTACTAACAGTTATATGAACAAGATATCATCGCTCAGTAATGAAGTTGTAAATCTGCATGAAAAAGTAGATTTTTATAGTGACAGAGTAACAGATCAAGAGAAAGAAATTGAAAGATTAGGTGCTACTTCGCAGAAAATCCTGAATAATGTGACGCATGAATTACGCTTACCAGTTGGTAATGTGATGAATTTCGCGAGTTTATTATCAGAGAGTTTAGGTGATATGAACCAAGAACAGTTAAAAGAATTATCTGATGAAGTATTTAAGAATAGTGAGCGTCTTTCGAGCATGATAATGAACATGCTTGATCTTGCTACTTTAGATATTAGAAAGGTACAATTAGCTAAAAGAATAATTAATCTTGGAGAACTGGTTAAGGATCGTGTTGAGAGATGCCAAAAAATCTATTTAGAGGGTAAACCTATAGATATTAAACTTACTATTTCTCCTGAAATATTAATTGCAGTTGACCCAAATTATGTGAAACAGATAGTAGATAATTTGATAATTAATGCGATTAAATATAGTGATGAAGGATTAATAGAAGTTGAAGTGAGAGAAGAATTATCCGCTAATGTTAACGGAGCGGTGATAATAATTAAAGATCAGGGGATTGGGATACCAAAGGAAGAGATATTTGATATATTCACTCCATTTAAAACCAGTTCTAGAACATTTTCAAAGGCAGAAGGTAGAGGGGTTGGCTTGTCCTTATGTAAGACTGCAGCTGAGGCACATGGGGGACATATAGAAGTAAGAAGTGGGGCCAAAGGCGCAAAATTTACTGTATGGTTGCCAATTACTAAGATAATGCCGCGCTCATAAAATTAAGTGATTTTTTGTTCAATTAGATTTTAATGTTTTGGAAATAATGCTTTCTCAAGCAAAGATCAATAAAAGGGCTAGGCTAATCTTATTAGGAAGATATTTTGTAATCTAACCATTGGGGCAATAAAAATATTCACCGCACTTTAATATCCAGCTGCTTTTTTCACTGTAATTTTATAAATTATAAAATTTTTTGTTGATTTTATTTCTAAGTTTAATTAGTGTATTGGCTCAAGCTACAGATTTTGGCCAGATAGCAAAGTGGTAATGCAGTGGACTGCAAATCCTCTATTCGCCGGTTCGATTCCGGCTCTGGCCTCCATTTCCATAATATCAATTCACTTATTTAAAATTTGGTTTATAATTAACTCAAACTTTAAGTATAAACCATGGAAGCTACGTATTTTGAACAATTTTTTGAAACTATTTTAGCTGAAAGAGCAGTAGCACAAAATACAATTGTAAGTTACAGACGTGATTTACAAGATTTTTGGAAATTTACTCACAGTTTGAAAATTAATTTACTAGATGTAGTCACATCCGATATCGAACAATTTGTCGTTCATTTGAGTAAAAATGGACTTTCTGCTCGTAGTATTAATAGAAAAATTTCTGTTTTGAACACATATTATAATTTTTTGATCAGTGAAGATTATCTATCTTCTAACCCTGTCTTAAATGTTGATTTACCGAAATTTATTAACAAGCTACCTAAAATATTATCTGCAGATCAAATTACAAAATTATTATGCGATGCAGCTAGCAATAAAACTGCCGAGGGAATAAGGCTAGAAGCAATGATTCATTTAATATATGCTAGTGGTATGCGCGTGAGCGAACTTATCTCCTTGAAACTTGCTGATATTACTCAAGGTGTAAACAATCTCATAGTTCGCGATCATTTTACTATAAAAGGCAAGGGAGCTAAAGAACGTTTAATATTAATCAGCGAAAAAGCACGCTTAATAGTACAAGAATATGTGAATATACGTGAGCAATTTATAAATCCCCAAGATAAAAACAATAAATTCTTATTTCCGAGTGATGCAAAACAAGGTTATTTAACCAGGCAATATTTTGCTCAGCAACTGAAAAAAACTGCTATAAAAGCAGGTCTTGACCCTGAACTAGTGTCGCCACATATTTTGCGTCATAGTTTTGCAAGTCATTTATTATCAGGTGGAGCAGATTTAAGGGTCATACAAGAATTGCTTGGTCATGCTGATATTGCCACTACGCAAATTTATACTCATATAGCTTCAAACGAATTAAAGGAAATAATAGATAATTTTCATCCATTAAGTTCAAAATGTTCAAATAAGAAATAGATTGTGTTTGTAAATTAGCAGATTTTGAATAAAATCATATCTATAACAGTATAAAGCATTTGAAATTGCTTTTTTTTAAACTTTCCGCTGTTGTCACTATATATACACTTGATTGCGCAGCTTATTAATCGCCAATGTTGTGATGGAGTAGAATTATTGTATGTTTCTTAATTATAGTGTTAATTAGTTTTAATCAGCTACTGAAATATTAATTGCAAATTGCTCTCTCTTATATTCTAACTTAGCATTAACAACTATATCGAGTTATCGCAGATTTTGTAATTCACACTATAAGAACAAGGAAAACTTTAAATAATTACTTTATGATGGGATGGTGGGCGATAACAGACTCGAACTGCCGACCTTTACGATGTCAACGTAACGCTCTAACCAACTGAGCTAATCGCCCCCTAAATTGCTTGGTAGTTTGAATATGTACTATCAATTTGCTAAAATATCAAGTATAAATTTGCTCACAATCTAAGTAATAACATTTATGAAAAAATTTATTATAGCACTTGATGGCCCTTCTGGTGCAGGAAAAAGTTTAATCGGCAGGATGATCGCAGCAAAATATTCTCTAAGATATTTTCCGTCCAGTTGGCTTTATCGTTATTTGGCGTATTCATGTAGACAGCTTAATATTAAACCAGACGAAATTGGTAATATAATTAAATTAGCATCTAAGCTTGAATATTTATATGAAAATAATAACCTAGATCTCAACACAGAGGAAATAGGTAATTATGCTTCCAAAGTGGCAGCAATTGAAGAAATTCGTGAAATAATTAATATAGAGCTACAAAATATAATTGCTAAAACTAATCGTATTATTATGGAAGGGCGTGATATCGGTTCTGTTGTTGCAGTAAATGCGCATCTAAAAATATACCTTACTGCGGATATTAAGATTCGTGCAGAAAGACGATATAAACAGTTGTGTTCAGAAGGAAAAGAATGTATATTGAGTGATATTTTGAGCCTGATACAGGAACGTGATGCAAGAGATAAAGCGCGTGAGTTTGCTCCCTTAATTGTTGCTAATAACTCATTAGTGATTGATAGTTCGCATCTTACACCAGAAGAAATTATGCTTAAAATAGAACAACATATAGTGACTCATAATGCCGCAGAGTTGCTTTAATTTTAACTTAAACTAGCTAAAATTTTACGGCATGATTTTAGCAAACTTTTTAGAGAATTTATGAATATAAAAACAAGATTTGTCCCGCAATTAGCTGGAGTTGAATTAGGAAAAGAAGATTTTTCTAAATTATTAGACCAAGTCAATACCTCCAAAATTACTGAAGGATCAGTTGTCAAAGGTCAAGTAGTTGGAGTAACAAATGATGTAGTTATTGTTGATGTAGGACTTAAAAATGAAGGTAGAATTGCTATTTCAGAATTTAAGACGATCCAAGATCACGAATTGCCAGTAGTAGGTGACATAGTCGATGTTTTTGTAGAAAAAGTAGAGGGTAGAAGGGGCACAATATTAAGTCGTGAAAAAGCCTTAAGAGAAGAATCATGGAAAAGACTTGAGCAAATGTTTGAACGTGGTGAGAACGTTAATGGTCTTATATTTGGCAGAGTTAAAGGTGGTTTCACAGTGGATTTAGATGGAGTGGTAGCTTTCTTACCTGGTAGCCAAGCAGATGTCAGACCAATCAAAGATCCTAATGTGTTATTAAATATTGTACAGCCATTCCAAATTTTGAAAATGGATGCTAAATTGGGTAATATAGTTGTATCTCGTAAGGCAATATTAGAAGAATCTCGTTCAGAAGATCGTGATAAAATGTTAGCTAATATTAAAGAAGGCGATATACTGAAAGGTACAGTAAAAAATATTACAGATTACGGCGCTTTCATTGATTTAGGAAGTGTTGATGGTTTGTTACACGTTACAGATATTTCTTGGAGCAGAATTAATCATCCATCTGAAATGTTGCATTTTGGCCAAGAAGTTAAAGTAATGGTCATTAAATTCAATGAAGAGACCAAGAGAATTTCTTTGGGTATTAAACAGCTTGATGCGAATCCATGGGAAAGCATTAAAGAAGAGTTTCCTGTAGGAAAACTTATGAAAGGCAAGATCACTAATATCGCAGATTATGGGGTGTTTATTGAACTTAAAGATGGTATAGAAGGATTAGTTCATTCATCTGAAATAGCATGGGGTAAATCAAATCAAAATCCTAAAAAATCTTTGACAATTGGTGAAGAAGTTGAATTTGTGATATTAGATGTAGATACTGAGAAGCACAGAATATCTTTAAGTATTAAAAGATGTAAAGATAATCCGTTAGTAGAATTTGCTGAGAAAAATCCAGTAGGTAGTGTTATTACAGCGCCAGTCAGAAATATCACTGATTTTGGTATGTTCGTTGCTTTACGTGATAATATTGATGGTATGATCCATGAAACAGATATTAGCTGGGGTAATAATAATTCCGAATTACTAAAAAATTATAATAAAGGCGACGAAATCGAGTGTAAGGTATTAAGCATTGATCTCGATAAAGATAGGGTAGCTTTGGGTATTAAACAATTATCAGAAGATCCACATAAAGGTGCTTTTGAAGAATATAAGAAGAATAGTGATGTCAATTGTGTAGTCACTAAAGTGAAAAGTGACGGATTGGAAGTGTTGATTGATAATAAAGTACAGGGTTTCATTAAGAAAGCTGATATTTCTGCAGAACGTTCCGATCAAAAAACTGAAAGATTTTCAGAAGGAGATCGTTTAGATGCTAAGGTTATGTCAATTGATAAAGCAACTCGTCAAGTATCGTTATCTGTTAAAGCTTTGGAGTTGGATGAGCGTAAAAAGGCTATCAAAGAATATGGTTCTACTGATAGTGGAGCTAGCTTAGGTGACATTTTGGGTGCTGTTCTTGATAATAAGGATAAGTCTACAAAAGAAGAATAATTCTACTGGCGAAATAGCTATTAGCAAATTTTTCACGAATTGCCGCATGATAATTACTCATGCGGCAATTTGATTTTTGAGCTTAGAGGTAAAACTTTATAGCGTCATAAATAATTTAATGTTACAATCACGAAAAATTACATTACAAAATTCAGTGCAAAAACATAATATAATTGATGGAAAAAAAATCAGTAACTCAATAATCGAAAATTTAAAGCTTGAGTATGACAAATATTTGGGTTTGGGTGGCGTACCAGTATGTTTGGCTATTATTTTAGTAGGAGATAATCCAGCAAGTAAAGTATATATACAAAATAAACAGAGATCCGCGTCATTTGTCGGGATGCAAACTAGATTAATTGAGTTGCCGAACAATATAGCAGAAAATGAGTTACTGGGAATTATTGATAGTTTGAATATTGATGTTACAATTTCTGGTATCATAGTACAATTACCTCTGCCAAATCACATTGATAAACAAAAAGTGATTACTAAAATTAGTGCTGATAAAGACGTAGATGGTTTTCATCCATTAAATCTAGGATATTTATACGGGCCTGATAGCAATAAATTCGTGCCATGTACAGCGCTTGGATGTCTAGAATTAATTAAATCATGCACAAAAGAACTAAGAGGTAAGCATGTAGTGGTTATAGGCAGGTCTATTATAGTGGGGCGGCCTTTAGCAGCATTATTACTAAAAGAAGATTGTACTGTTACTATTTGTCACTCAGCTACCAAAAATTTATCGAATATTACAAAGCAAGCAGATATAGTGGTCTCTGCAATAGGTAAACCGAAATACTTAACTAAAGAATATTTTTCACCACAATCTATAGTAATTGATGTAGGAATTTCACGAATTAAAATCAATGGTGAAATGAAATTATGCGGTGATGTATTTTGCTGATGTATCTGACTACAAGCTTTTGGTATAACTCCCCAGTTCCAGGCGGTGAAGCCAATGACAGTAGCATATTTATTAGTGAATTGTTGCGCTGTACAAACCTTTGTCATAATAAATTGTGAGAAATATAGTTAAGTATATATTTGTTACACTTAGCTCCAATTATTGTAAAATTTGTAGTTTAATATTTTATTTTGACTAAATATATCTTAAAATTTTAATAGTAAACTAAATTAAGAGATTAGATGGCTTGGACTGAAACAGAAGATGACGAATTTTTGAAGAACATGCAAAAAATAGCAGCACAATTACAGCAACATAAGCAATCATGGCTTACAAACAATCATGAGGAAAAAACAGATCGTGCAGGGGCAGCAGGTTTATTTAGAAAGGAGGCAAATGCTAGTGATCAAAAATATCAAGGAACTGGAGACCCAATCGATCAAGCTAAAAAAGTCTTATATGATTTTGCTGCTCAGGTAACTGATCCTATTGAAACAAATAAGAAGGAGCCAGTAACGCCGCTGACACAAGCTTTTACATCGAGCGGGAACAACACTAAACCATCGTTATTTTCGATGGAAAATAATCCGCAATTAAAAGAAAAAATAATCTCTTGCCTTAGTGAGGTAACAGCAAAAATTACTTCTATAATGTTATCTAAAGGATTAGGCATGATAGCTGCCTTAACTGTCCAAGCCGCAGTGACAACAGCAGCAACTATTTTATTTGGCCCCGTTATAGGAATAGGCGCCAGTGTTGTTGCGACACCTGTTGCTACAGTAGCTGGTATTGCAGTAAAAAGAGCAAGTGACAAATTACTTAATAAGTATGTTAAATCAACTGTTAATGCAATAAAAACTTCTGTAGAAACTACTTGTCAAGTAGCAACTAATAAAACACCAACTCAGGCCCGTTAATATCAGTTGTAATATCAGCCACAATGCTTATATGTAGGATCATTAGCAACAAATAAAGCGGTGCAATAATTTTTATGATTAGTCATTTCTAAAAGTAACGAAAGAAATGACTTGTAAAACTAGGCATAATATCATGCCATTAAGCGCATAAGATTAATATATTGCTTTTCTATTTGTTGTCTCTATTATGAAAAAAATTATATTAAAAATATATCAAAATAAGCTTAATAAAGCTCATCCCTAAGAGAAGGATCCTTTTATAGTTTTTAATTATAATAACAATGATAATATAATTCATATTAATATCATAAAATGAGAAATATAGAAAAAGTACCTTTTACTCAAGAGCTGAAAACTAATATTAATAAAGAATTTACTCGTTATGCAATTGCTGAAAAGGGCTTTGATGGTGTTGCAGAAGAGCCTATAGCATTTGTAGCAAAAGAAAATAATATAGTGATGGGAATATGTGTTGTGCAGCTATTCTGGGGTAATCTTCACGTCAAAAATTTATTAGTCTATGAAGAATATCGCAGGGCCGGTGTAGGCCGCGAGTTAATTGCTCATGCTTTAGAATTTGGCAAAAAGCAAGGATGTAAATTTGCTTATGTGGAAACAATGAGTTTCCAAGCTCCAGAATTTTACCAAAAACTCGGTTTTCGAGTGGAATTAAAAAGAGATGATTATGCAGGTAATAGCTCTTTTTATTATTTGCGCAAGGATTTGTAATTATTCCAATTTAATTGGCTTAAAGAGTCTCATCCTTGAGACATTTACCACATCCGCTATATGATTCCAGCTGTTTTCTGACGGCTTTATAGGACGATTATGATGTGGGTGATGAGGTTATTGTTGCCACGATGTGTCCCCCCCTTTTTGCCTTCTGCCAGCTGAATTAAGTGACCTTACCAGATGCGGCTGCTAGGGCTTCTCTAAATATTAATCTAATTAACCATAGTTGTATATTAGTCATAAACTATTTAAATAATGAACCTCAATTAAACACCTAATCTTTATTAGCAAACTACTTTAAGAATATAATCAAAGTTAATTAATTAATAATTAGAAAATATTATGCCTAAAGTAGCAGAACCAAAATTCTCCACTTCATATTCAGGACAAGGCAATCTAGGGAGCACAAATTTCTCTGCCGTGACTAAGCTGTATGAGCAATGTTCAACTCAGAATCAAGGAGAACAAGTTGAGAATAATGAGGGGCAAGATCAATCGCAAGGGCAATATTATTTTGGACAAAAGTTTCTTGATAGTGACTCGCGTTCTAATAATTTTCAAAACAATTATCACCAGGCAAATGATGCACTCTACCAGGATCCTAGAACACAAAAAGAGTCTAGTGGGTTTAATAACTACAATAACTACAATAAATACCTCTCAGACCCGCCTGTATGGAATTCTAATAATCCTCAAAACAATGATGTTCAGGTAAGTAATTCCAACAACCCCAATAGTGAACCAAACCAAGCTCAGTTATTAGAAAATGATATCAATAATCAGTCAGAGGCGCCTATAATATCGTCTTCTGAGCCTATAACCATTCAGCAACTGCAACAACAATTAGATCAGAATAAAGAACAAGCATTAGAAATAATATTAGCTTCTATAAATCTAATAAAAGAAGAGATAGAAAGTTTAAATAATAAGTCTCAAGCTGATATGTCTCAACAGGCTCAAGGATTATTTGAGAAGACTGAAGCATTATTTATGCATTATGCAACAACTGCAACATTATCAGAAGATGCTAAACGACGTCAAGAATTTATGGAAGACGCGCATGAGCTATTTAATCAAATAACAAATAATCCAATTTATTTAAATGCAACTAATAATGAACAAGAACTCAGAAATATCGGTGAAAGAAATAATAGATATATAGTTAATACTATAGCTAAAGTCGCAGGAGCGGGGGGCAGGAATAAGTGCTGCGATTAGTATTGCTAGCGTTATGAACGCAACATTAATTACCTTATATGGGCCACCTATGGCGTTGGCACTATTAGGAGCAGCTGGTGTGGGAACAGCAGGTGTAGGAGCGTTGGCACTAGGTGCAGGAGCGTTTATTGCATATAAAGTAGGAGATAAACTATCTGAGGTTATTCTTAGTAATTTCTCTGCATTAGTAGGCAAAGGATTTAGTAAAGTTAAAAATTTGTTGGTGCAATCTAAAAATAATAAAGCTCAGAATGAATCAATAATTAAATTAAAAAATAATTTATTACAGCAGATAGACGAAGCACAATTAGGTATTATTGAAGCAAAAAACAATAAAAATAATAAGCTACTACATAACCACTTAGAGGATTTATATATTTATGCACATGTTTTAAAAGAGTTAGAGAAATCGCCTCAAGGAAAAAAACAAGCAGAACAATTTCAAAAAGATGCATTTAAAAAATTACAACAACATTCCTCTAGTAAAATCAATGCTCGCAATATATTTGAGAAAACAGGAAGAGTGGCGGGAAAAATAATGAGTTGGGCAATTGCTGCAGGGTGTGCAGCAATTGCAGCATTAGCAATTACTACTTTAGTTGCTAGCGCTTTAACTACATTATATGGTCCTATGATTGTTGTTGGAGGGACAGCAGCAGCTAGTATTCTGACCGGTGTTGTAACTCATAAAGTTTCTAATATAGTTGCTACTTGGAGTTTTGAAAACATAGGTAAAGTGGCTGACATCGCAAAAAATGCTGTTTATGAGGCAGCGGCGTATCCAATCAAAAAAACTTTAAACGCTTTTAAAGATAAAAGCCACGTTGAACAAGTAACAAAAAATCAGGCAGCAAGTAAGGTGAGAAAGGACAAAACTAACAAAAGATTCCAAAATATAATAGCAAAATCAGATTCGCCTCAGAGGCAAGGTAGAGGTAGTAGCGTTTGACATAGTTATAATAGAAGATAACAATCAGGCAGCTTGGTAAGTGATTAACAAGTTGTCTGATATTCTTCCTATATTAGCTGTAAAATGAAAGGCACGCTTTGCTTTTCCCCTTATGCTTTACAATGATTTATTTTATGGCGGAGAGAGGGGGATTCGAACCCCCGATATAATTGCTTATATACACACTTTCCAGGCGTGCGCCTTCAACCACTCGGCCACCTCTCCAAAGGAATATTAGCTATTTTACAAGATATATAAAATAATTTGAGCTATCATAACAATGAGATATTAATTAGTCAAAGTTTTATTTTGCCCTATCAATATCTATCATCGTCATCTATGTGGGTTTTTTTGTAATTCTCATGGCGCATTTGTGCTTCAATACATAATGTCGCAACAGGCCTTGCCTCTAACCTTTTAAGACCAATTTTTTCTCCAGTCTCTTCACAATAGCCATAGTTGCGATTATCTATTTTTTTGATAGTATGTTCTATTTTATCAATTAATTTTCTATAGCGGTCTCGGGTGCGTAGCTCAATACCTGCTTCAGTTTCTACGTTTGCACGGTCTGTCAGGTCAGGCTCATTCCAATTTTCTTCTTTTAAATGCTCTAAAGTATCTCGTGATTCTTTGAGTAGTTCATTCTTCCAGTCAATTAATTTTTTTTTGAAATACATTAATTGCATTATGTTCATGTATTCTTCATTTTCTGAAGGTTTATATCCTTCTGGTAAATCCTTGAAATTATCCATATTCATATCCAATTAATTTATTCCAAAATACTATAGAGTAGATTTTAAAAATAGTACAAGAATAATTTTATCATTTTATTTTTTTGCATCAGGATGTGATTTGTTATATACGTCTTGCAGATGAGCATGATTTATTTTTGTATATTGCTGAGTGGTTGATAAACTTTGGTGCCCAAGTAAATCCTGTATTGAACGTAAATTAGCGCCATTTTCTAGGAGATGGGTCGCAAAACTATGACGTAAACTGTGCGAACTGAATGATTCTGGTAAGCCTATTAGCCGTCGCATTTTAATTAATTCTGCGCCGAATACTGATCTTTGTAATATTTTACCTTTCTCGCCGCGGAATATTGGTTCATTATCTTCGATTGGATGCGGCAGAACCTGAAGATATAACTCAATCATCTTATATGCGGCTGCTATCCATGGTACTGATCTTTGTTTTTTACCTTTGCCGGTAATTTGTAAGAAATCTCGATTAATAAGATGCTTTTTGGTTATAGAAAGCGCTTCAGAAATACGAAGTCCTGCAGCGTAAATCAGAATAAGTAATGCCTTATTACGCAAATAAATCCATTCCAGTGACCCCAAAATATTCTCACTATCTATTGCAGAAAATGTTTGCTCTAAATTCAAGGCTTTAGGTAATGGTTTCTTTTGTTTAGGAGGTTTAATTAAATATAGACTATGACAGTTCACCCCGTCAATTTTCTCCAAATAACGATATAATGTTTTAATAGCTGATAATGCTCTACAATTTGATGACGCTATATAATTATCTGTATGTCTTTGTGCTAGCCAGCTTCTAATTAATCTTACATTTATTGCCTTAATGTCATTATAAGATACTATTTTATTTTGATATTTATGAATGAAATGCAAAAAGTGCTGAATGTCAACTTGATAAGAACTAATTGTATGTATACTATAATTACGCTGCGCTTGAAGATAGTCTGTAAATTGATCTAGTTTTTCTTGCAGTGATCTCTCAACAAACATAACGTTTATTTACCTATACAAAAACTACTAAAGATCTCACCTAAAATTTCTTCTACAGTGATTTTTCCAGTAATATTACTAATTGCTCTTGCAGTCATACGTAAATCTTCAGTGGCTAATACTAAGTCATCATTGATTGAAAATTTTGTTAAATTTTCAACGGCTGTTTCAAGTTGACCTCGATGTCGACTTCTTGTCAGTTGAGCATTATCAGATGGTGCAGCTATTTTTTCTGCGATTGCAATAATATTATTATATATATTTTCAAGGCCAATTGATTGTTTTATTGAGACTTGAATTATTCTCTTATCAATAACACTTTTGTGATCTAAGTCAATTTTATTAAGCAAGATTATAGTATTTTGGTCGATAATATCTTCAAAAATTTTTATATCTTCGACATAATTGCTGGTAGCATCAATTATTAATATCTTAATATCTGCATTAAATGCTGCGTGCCATGCTTTAGAAATACCTTTTTGTTCTATAATATCTTCTGAGGTCAAATTAATACCAGCAGTATCTTGTAGAATTATCGGATAGCCTCCAATGTCAATATAGCCTTCAATTATGTCTCGAGTAGTGCCAGCAATATTTGATACTATAGCCAATTCGCGGCGCATAATATAATTAATTAAACTAGATTTACCTGCGTTTGGTTTCCCGATAATAGCAAGTTTTATGCCACTGCGTAAACGTTCTCCTCGGTTATTGTCATCTAAATGAATTTTAATTTCATTGATAAGGTAATGAATTTTTTCTTCTACCTCATTTATAACTGAATCAGGAATATTTTCATCAGGAAAGTCGATGTAAGCTTCCATCAAGCTAATAAGCTTTAATATGGTTTTACGCCAATTCTCATATATTCTTTCTAAAGCGCCACCGAGCTGAGCTATAGCTTGCTTATGTTGTAATTCTGTTTCAGCTTCAATTAGATCAGCTAAGCCTTCGGCTGAAGTTAAATCCATTTTGCCGTTTAAGAAAGCACGTTTTGCAAATTCTCCAGGTTCTGCAATCCTTACGTCTTCCATAGACGCAAGCGCCTGATGAAGCAATTTTATCACAGCTAAACTACCATGGGTATAAATTTCTACTGAATCTTCACCTGTGAAACTTGCATTGCCCGAGAAGTACACAACCATCGCTTCATCAATTAATTTTTGTTTTTGTGGTATATATATTTTTCTTAAATATAATTTACGTGGTTCAAGCATTTTATAGTCATGTGTGATTAATTTGCTTAAACTATTTAGGGCAAAAGGGCCAGAAACCCTAAAAATAGCAACTCCTGCTTTACCAGGGGCAGAACATTGTGCAAAGATAGTATTAGCCATACTACGCGAATAGTTGAAAAAAGATAACTATTTTTATAATATGTTACACAGCAGTGGTCAATAATAAATGCGAATAAAAATAAAATTGATAAATAATTATGGGCAAAAGACTTAAAAAAAATAACGAGAATGAATTTGTTCCAAACAGATTAGAGTGCACAATAGACGAATTTGATGCGGAAATATTACAATCACTGAGTAGTGTAAATAATAAAGGTGAATTATATACAAAATTTATTCGTAGATTTCTAAATTATATACCAGTCGATTACCGACTAGCTGCTAAAACTAAAATTTTTGGTGATTTTGCAGAAGAAGCATATGAATTTTTTAAACATCTTCCAGCTTCACAACAAAAAATTGAAATTACTAAAACACGTTTTAATAATGAAGATGCACTCAACATATTACTTTTGGAAAAAAACATTCCTTTTGTAATAGATTCATTAAATACATTAATTACTCAATTAGGATTAGAGACAATATGTCTTTTTCATCCTGTTATCAGCTGTGTGCGTGATGAGAAGGGGAATTTACAAGATATTCTAGGCAAATATGAAGAAAAAAACAGTGAATCTTTAATCTATATCAAAGTTCTCGGTTCCTTTAACGATCTCACAATTCAAGATATCAAAAATAAAATAATTGACATAATGAATTTGGTGAGTACAGCCTTGGATTCGTGGCAATTAATTTTAGATAAGGTAGACGATTTATCAAATAATATTGCTAGAGATTTGCCAAGTAAAATTGAAAAACCAAATCAACAAGATGCATTAGATTTTATTACATGGATAAAGAAAAATAATATTACTTTCCTAGGGGTAGTTGAATTTGATGCCAAAAAAGAAATTATTATAGATGAAACTGGTGTAAAGGCTATATGGCACGATAATATCGAGGAAATTGAGTTACTTATTAGATTCTCTAAAGGGCATGATTATATTAATCACGGTGTAATGTTAGGCAAATTAAATAAGGTCTCTCCTATTCACCGCAATGTATTAGTTGATTACATATTATTCAAACAATTTGACGAAAAAGGTGACTACCATAAGGGAACAATAATATTTGGTTTATATGGTACTGCGATATATTATCAATCAATTCAGACTATACCGATTCTAAACAAAAAAATGCATTACGTGCTTGAGACATGTAATTTTCCTCCAAATGGATATAATGTAAAAAAAATCAAAAATATTATAGAATCTTTGCCGCGTGATATTTTAATTCAAGTCGATGAAAGAGACTTATATTGTATGTGCATGCATATGTTATCGGCAATACTGAGTCATAAACTCAAGTTATTTGTACAGCAAGATTGGTCTAAATCTTTCATTGATCTGGTGATTTTTATGCCACGAGAGAAGCTTACTCCAGAAATACATCATAATATTAATAACTATCTCTCAGAAAAATTTAATTGTGAAATTATTTCAGATAATGTAACAGTTGTTTCTCAGGATTTTATCCATCTATTTGTTACAATTTCAATTCAAGACCAAAATGATTTAAATTTTTCTCATGAAGCAATGCAGAATGATTTGGTAAAAATTACTACTAACTGGTCAGATGCTTTAACTGAGAAATTATGTTCTGTTTATGGTGAATATGTAGGTAAAAGAAAATATCGTGAAATTGAGTCATCCTTTTCTAATGAATATAGATATAAATTTACTGCAGACAATGTCATTGAAGATTTATCTTATATTCAGGAAGCTTCGGATCAACAAAAATTAGTTTATAATTTTTTAGCTGCTGGAGAAGAATTTAAGCTCAAAATTTATAGTCCCGAAAAAAGTTTAATATTGTCTGATATTTTACCGCCTATTGAAAATTTAGGATTCGTTGCTATAGAAGAACAAAGTTTTTTCATAAGAGCAACAGCAAAATTCTGTAATATTTGGCTTTATGAATTTAAATTAACTTCAATCGAACCGCTTAAGACAGATTTTGCAATTTTAAAGAGCAATATTGAAGAAGCCTTAGATAAAATTACTCATCATGAATTGCCGAGCGATAATTTGTGTAAATTAATTACTTTAGCAGGTTTTGATTGGGTACAAGTTAAAGTAATAAAATCTTTAACTTCTTATCTTGCACAAACCGGATTCATGTATAGTAAAGATTATGCGCAACAAGTGTTGGTCAAACATTATAAATATACAGAAATGTTGTTTCAGTTATTTGAGTCAATGTTTTCACCTAAAATACATTCCATCTCGAAATCCGAAACATTAGTACAAGAGATGATAAACTATCTAGATCATGTAGATATTAGTGCTGAAGACAAGGTTTTATCGAATATGCGTTTAATTATTCAAGCAATGTTAAGAACGAATGTTTACCAAAAAGATCCAGTTACTTGTGGTTATAAAAAATATTTTTCCTTTAAATTTAGGTCAGAAAAAGTACCAGATTTACCATTACCTATACCTTATGCAGAGATTTTTGTTTATGCAAATGATTTTGAAGCAATTCACTTAAGGGGAGGTAAAGTAGGGCGCGGAGGTATTCGTTGGTCTGATCGTGAAGAAGATTATCGTCGAGAAGTACTTGCGCTACTTAAAGCACAAATGCCAAAAAATACTATTATAGTTCCAACGGGTTCTAAAGGTACATTTGTTGTAAAACTTGATCAGAATAACTATACTCGCGAAGAGTATATGCAAAAAGTAGTAAATTGTTATCAAGATTTCTTAAGAGGGTTATTAGATATTACTGATAATCTGATAGATAATAAAGTAGTCAAACCAAAGGATACTATTACTTATGATGATGCAAACCCATATTTAGTAGTAGCAGCTGACAAAGGAACGGGAGCGTTTTCAGATTATGCAAATACAGTGTCAAAGGAATATAATTTTTGGCTAAGTGACGCTTTTGCTTCTGGTGGATCCGTGGGTTATGACCATAAGAAAATGGGTATTACTTCGAAGGGTGTATGGATTACAGCCAAGGAGCATTTACGTACTTTGGGTATTGATGCAACAAAACAACCATTTACAGTAATGGGCATAGGGGATATGTCGGGTGATGTATTTGGCAATGGTTTACTGAGTTCAGAATATATGAAGTTAGTAGGCGCGTTTAACCATCAACATATTTTTATTGATCCAAATCCAGATCTTAAGGCAAGTTTTTTAGAGCGTAAAAGATTATTCAGTTTGCCACGCAGCTCTTGGAATGATTATGATACTAATGTCTTGTCTGAAGGAGGAAGGATATATAGTCGTTCGACAAAAATTTTGGAACTGACCCCTGCTATACAAAAATTGATTGGTACTAACGAGATTAGGATGACTCCTGAACAGTTAATACGTAATTTGTTAAAGCTAAAAGTTGATTTAATATGGAATGGTGGTATAGGCACTTATATCAAATCTACATCTGAAAATAATATAGATATTGGAGATAAAAATAATGATAATTTGAGAATCAATGGATCAGAAGTTAATGCCAAAGTTATTGCTGAAGGTGGGAATGTTGGTGTGTCACAACTAGGTAGAGTAGAATACGCTCTTGCAGGTGGCGCTATTAATACTGATTTTATTGATAATTCTGCAGGTGTTGATTGTTCAGATCACGAAGTCAATATCAAGATTGCACTAAATCTTGCTTTAGAAAAAGGTAAGATTACTTTAGAAGAACGTAATAAACTTTTAGCAAATATGACAGAACAGGTCAAAGATTTGGTATTACAAGATAATCATGACCAACATCTGGCAATCACTATTGCATCCTTATCTTCGGTATTTGATACTGCATCATTTAGTCAATTAATAAGAGATTTGGAACAAAATAAATTACTTGATAGTAAGGTAGAATTTTTGCCAACTAAAGCTGAACTAGCAAGGCGTTCTGCTATAAATCAAGGTTTTACAAGGCCTGAACTGGCGGTTTTACTATCATATAGTAAAATGGCTTTAGAATTTGATTTACTTGATTCGCAAATTACGCAAGATAAGTATTTTGATGCATATCTAATCAAATATTTCCCTAAAATGATGCAAGAAGATTTTAGAGATGAAATACTACAACATCCATTACGTCATGAGATCATCAAAACGATTATCGTCAATAAAATGGTTAATTCTCTAGGTGGAACAAATATAAATTATATTAAAGTTAATACCGGCGTATCTATTGATGAGATAGTGAAAGCGTATGAAATAGTAATCAAAATCTTTAATTTAGGGGAAATTTGGAAAGAGCTAGAAACTTTATTAGAAGTTTCATTATCAATTAGAATTGAAATGTTTACTGATTTGATCCGTAGTATCAGAAGAGGAATTAATTGGTTCTTGCGTCATTCAAAATTACCTATCAATATCCAAGCGGTGATAGATCAATATCAAGAGCACGTAATGAAATTATCAAAAAATATTGATAATATATTGTTAGGAGCCTCTAAAGCTAAATTTGCAAGTCGCATTGAATATTACCACAATGCTGGTGTAAAACAAGAATTAGCCATTTTAGTTGCTATGTCGGAAATATTAATCTCTGTATTTGATGTTATTTTCTTGGCAGAAAAAACCTCTAGCGATATGACAAATACTGCGCAGCTTTATTTTGCAGCAGGAGAAAAACTAGACTTAGACTGGTTGAGGTATAGTTGTGAGACTCAAAGAAATGATTCCTATTGGAATCGATTGTCTATACAATCATTAAAAGATGATTTTTATGATAAACAAAAAAGATTAGTATGTATTATTAATAAAAAATCCAAACAATTGGATATAGAGTCGTGGTTAAAAGAAAACGACATTTACATGTCTATTTTTGTTAAATTTATTGAAGAAATTAAAACGCAAGACGTGATAGATCTTAATATGATTATTTTAGCTAATAAAAAATTAGAGGTTGCAATTAGAAAAATAGAGGAAAATCGGTGATTAATTTGAAGGAAGAAAGAGAAAAACGAGGTTATACTATTGAAGATGTTTCAAATATTCTTAGAATAAGAAAGCAATATATTATTGCAATTGAAGAGGATAATCTCAGTGACATACCAAGCGAAACTTACGCTAAAGGATATATCAAAACTTATTGTGAATTCTTAAAGATTCCTATGCCGCAAAAATCACAAGAAAAACAAGTAATAGAAAAGCCGCCAGTAGTAGAATCAAAAAATAGTCAATATTATATAGTGGCTATTTCCTTGTTGCTACTTCTAATTAGTGTTATATTATACCACAAATACCTGAAAGATGATGATACTAAACTCAATAAAGAACTAATTTATGTCGAAGAAAATCACCATACAACATTTAAATAGTTTAATCCAGGAGTTAGAAACAAAAATAGACATATTACTCACTAAGTTAGAAAAGCAAACAGAGTTAATCAAAACTTTACAGAAAAAAAATAGTGACCTGCAAAATAGTAATAATAAAACTTTAGAGCAGATTAAAGATTATGTAAAAGAATTAGAGCAAATAAGAAATTATTATGTCAACAGTAACAATAACTCTAAATAACAAAAAATTTAACCTTGAGTGTGCACCCAAAGATCAAGATTATTTAGTTGCATTAGCTTCAAAAATTGATGATGAAATTACAAAAATTATTAAATCAAATGAATATATTTCTTTTGAACTGGCGCTTGTGATAATTAGTTTGAAGCTGATGGCTTTCAAGCAGTCTGAGCTTAAAATTTCTGGTGGGCAAATATTAGAAAATTTAGAACAAGAACACCAATTGCACATGACAGACATTTCAGAACATTTATCGACGCTATTGAAAAAAATTGATACAAAGCTTGAGATATAAGTCTAAGATCTCAAAATATTCTGGTGACAAATGACAGATCAAGATGATTAATAAAAGAGATGTAGCAATATTACTTGGAAATGTTATTGACCATTTTGATAGGTCATTATATATTTTTTTGGCACCTATTATTGCCCCATTATTCTTTCCAAATTCAGATGAGGTAGTTTCACTGATTTTAGCTTACCTGGTCTTAAGCGGTGACCTAGTGGCAAAACCCTTGGGTAAGTATATATTTGCAATTATTGCTGATAATCACGGTCCAGGAATTGCGCTATCCTACTCTTTGATTGGTATAGGTATATTTACTGGTTTAATTTCTATATTACCAACTTATACAATAGTGGGTGTAGGATCCTCTATATTACTTGTAATATTGCGCCTTATAGGTGGAGTATTTGCTGCTGGAGAAATTCTAGTAGCAAACTTATATATTTTAGAGGGGAGAGTAGGGGCTGGGGCCATCAGAAGATCCTATTTGTATCAATCTTCAACTATCGTAGGAATTATTGCTGCATCACTTGCTGCGACTATAGTATTTCATTTATCATATAGTGAGGCATGGAGAATCCCTTTTGGACTAGGTGCAGTTGCAGCTTTCATAGGGTATTTTTTTAGAATATATTTTTTTCATACTGAATTAGTAAAAGTACATCTTAAAAAATCCGTAAGTTATAATCTGAAAAAAAATATAAAAACCTTAAACTCATATAAATTACTTTTATTCAAAATTATATTAACACAAAATATCTCACAAATTACTTATGTATTACCTTTCGTTGTAATGAATCATTTCGTACCGTTAATTACTGGTATTTCTACAAAAATGATGATGCTAGCTAATAATTTTATGTTGGTTTTTGATTTGATAATGTTATTTGTAATAGGTGAAATAAGTACTAAATTTACGCCAGAAATTCTCTTGAAATACTCGAGTGGTGTACTTACGGTGACCATAATTCCGCTATGGTTTTTTATAGAAAATAGTTCTTTATTATATGTAAGTTTTATTAGATTTTGGATTGTAACCTGGGGAATTATATTTTTATGCCCACTGAGTGTTTGGTGTCGTGATCAAGTAAGTGATGCACAAGCACGCTATTTGATAATTGGTATGGGAAACTCCATTTCTTCAATTTTTGCTGGCAAAATTACACCAGTTCTTTGTCTTTGGTTCTACTATATAACAGGTTCCTATATGGTATTATCTTTATATTTTTTCATTATATTTGCTGCTTGTTGGTTAATGCTTGTAAGAAACCCTAATATTAATTAGATAAAAATATAGATTAATACACAAATATATGTTAATTTACTTCAATATATATTAATTGGATGATAATAAAATTTAAAAATTAAATTTTATGAGTAACAGTGATCAATCGCTTATGAAGTTGCGAGAAGATGTACGTTCAAGTAATCCATCACTATGGACAACACAAGATATAGATCAAATTCCTACTGCACCTATTGTAATAGCGATACCAGAAGAAGGGAGGGTGTTGCCTTCATTAATAGAGAGTACCATTTCTGTGGCTAATCAAATCACTTATGAAGAATTAGTAGCAAATATTTCTCATTTAATGAGAATAGGTGCAATCCCTGCTGATAGTTTCATGAATCAGAATCCGAGTGATATTGCGTCTATTATCATTGCGTCTATTATAATAGCGCAGTCATCTAATAATAATTTGAATAATGCAGAGCTGCCAGCTAATTTTGATATTTTTACAAATATCAAAAGTTTTTTTGTTGGCATTATTGGACAATGTTATGAGTTTATCCATGCTATGGAATCAATTCTATTTAATAATATCTGCGATATTTGGAGTTATTTTTCGATCAGTGAGAATATTAACCCAAATAATATCCAGCAAGATAACGAAGATACATTATTAACAGGTGCAGAAGCAAATAATCTGGATAGTTCTTTATAAGTCCCTTAGTGCAAATGATATAATTAACAAATTTTATCTATTAATATCAATAATTATTGATGTTTGTTAAATTTGCTTTATGATGTATTTTCTAATCAATAGAAAGGTAATGTATGAACTCTTCAGAAAAATATAACTATGTTGATCAGCAACATTTTATTTATATAAAAAATACTTATAACCAAAATCCACAAAAAGCTCAATTTGCTGCTGTAACCTCTGCTGGGATCACTATGGGTACTAGCCTAATTGCACGTTGGAGTGGAGGTTGTATTCCAACCACAGCTAAAATAGCTATTTTTGGCCTAACTGCTATTTCGAATCTTGTGTCTTTAAATATGAAAGAAGTAAGTGTTGCAGAGCTCAAAAGAGTGACAACAGACGGAACAAAAATATTACAGCACCTTATTGAAGGCAGTGTAAATTATGTATCTGAGGCGGGCAACTATCTTTTTGAAATGGTTTGGAATAAGGTGACCGATGATAGTGATAATTCAGCTGCAGATATTATTGATAGTAAACTATCATTACCAGAGTCAGAAGTTATTGAGGCCACTAATAACGCAGATAGTACTATAGAGATTAGTGGAGCAACAGACGCAGAGATTGATACTATAACATAATAAAATATCGTATTTTGGCTATCGGTCAATAGCACTAACTATTCTATAATTCACAAACATATTAAAAAGCACCTTAAGCCTTAGGGTGCTTTTTTTTGATTAGTAGTCGTTATTATTTGCGCAAATAGCGTAACGATTGGCAGTGCTATAGCAACTAGAGCTCTATCTATATTATATAATAAAGGTGGCAAAGTTATATACTGACCAGCGATAACTAAGATAATGAACGCCCAAAATATAGTAGTAATGATCCTTGCTTTAGTATTTAAATAAGTGATTTTAGAACCTAATAAATATTCTACAATAATTAAACATATTATAGCATAATATGTTTGGATGACGTGATCTGCTAAATGATAAAATAGTTTGCTACAAATTACCAAAAATGTGGCACTAAATATTGTTACTGTAAATAAGGTTTTCTCATTAGTGTTATTCATCAATAATTGATATAAATATATTATTAATGTAGCAAAAGATACTGCACCGATGATATCTATATAATTATGATATCCAAAATATATTAAAGCAATTGCCAAGCCTGATAATATTGTAACTAATAAACTTCTATATAAAATATTCATAGTATTAATAAATAACCAACCATAAAAGGTGGTGGCAGCTTGCATGTGGCCGCTAGGAAAAGCAAAACCTACTTTACCTATGTTTTCATTTAGAGGTACTTGAAATATAAATTTCAGTACAAAATTGCATAAAATGCTAAGAAAAATTAAACAGGTAGCGTGAAAAAATAATTTACGTTCTCCCCAAATATGGCATTGTTAACAAAATAATTTTAAAAGTATAGGAGAAGTGGTATGCTAATTGAACAATAGAGAGGATTCAATTATGAGAGAAGAGAGAAAATATCCAATAAAAGAAGGGAGATTCAAGGAGTTAATAGAGCCATTTTTAGAGGAAGCGAAACAAAAACTAGGTAGACCTACGAAAGTGAGTAATTACAATTTTTTTTGTGGAGTGCTATATATTTTAAGGACTGGTGTATCATGGAGAGATCTACCTGAGGAATATGGCAATTGGCATACGATTTATACCAGATATAAAAGATGGAGTGAGAAAGGGTTCTTTTGGAAGTTATTATATTATTTGCAAAGCCTTAAAGAGATAGCGATAGATATAATCTTCGTTGATGGTTCAATTGTGCCGTTGCACAGACATGGGGGAGGCGCTTTAAAAAAAGAGAGGAGCACAAGCGACCGGTAGAGGAAGAAAGGGTTTAGGCACAACTATGCACGTTGCAATTAGTGACCACTCGGTTGTAGCTTGTAAACTGTTTCCAGCGCAAAGACAAGATTGTAAAAGCTTTGAAGAGCTTAACCAAGAACTGCCGTGGGATAAAATAAAATACCTTGTGGCCGACAAGGGGTACGACACTGCAAATGTTAGGAGTATTATTAAATCACACGGAGTGACTCCTGTAATACCATTTAAAGGAGTTTATTTACCAGAGGATTCCGTATTAACTCCTGAAGATTTTTATGACGTTAAACTATACAAAAAACGTAATATCATTGAGCGCTTCTTTGGTAGATTAAAGGAAAATAAGAGGATCGCTATGAGATTTGATAAAATGGATCACTCTTTCCTTAGCTTCATAGCTCTTGCTATCGCTAAATTATTCAAATTATTTTGTTAACAATGCCATAGCCTACCATAATTAAAGGTATTATTACAGTCGCATGTCCGAAGGATAATATAATTTTACAAAAAAGTTCTATCATAAGTTTCTTGATTATTTGAAATATAATTTAAACAAATCTTTTGCTATAGTAAAGTGACTAATAAATGTCATATTAACTATATCTCCCCAAATTCGGCAGCAAGTTGCACTGGCGTCATTTGATATTTAGTGTTTATGTCATATTGTTTGATAAAATTTCCTCCCTTGAGCAAGAGTAATCTATCACCGTATTTAATAGCATGCGACATATTATGGGTGATCATAATACAGGTTAGCTTCTGCTCACGGATAATATGATTGGTTAATTCCATAATGGTTTCAGTACTTGCTGGATCTAATGCGGCGGTAATCTCATCTAATAACAATATCTTGGGCTCTTGTAACATAGCCATAATAATACTGAGTGCTTGCCTTTGTCCACCAGATAAATTACTTACTAAATCATCTAGTCTATTTTCCAAGCCTATATTTAATATACTCAACTTTTCTTTAAATATTTCTATGCGACTTTTATCTGTAAAAAGTTGTAGACCTCTGCTTTGCCCGCGTTTGAATGCAAATGCCATATTTTCAAGTATTGTCATATTTGCCATTGTGCCAAGCTTGGGATCTTGCATTACTTTGGATATAAGCCTGGCTCTATATGTTTGTGAAGTATTACTAATATCTTGTCCAGACATTAATATTCTACCTGAATCTACCTTGGTAAATCCTGAGATTACATTCAACATAGTTGATTTACCTGCGCCATTACCACCAATTATAACTACAAATTCACTTTCTTTTATATCCAAATTTAATTTGTTAAGTATCTTACGTTCTAGTTTAGTATTTTTACCTAGAGTCACTTCAATATTTCTAAGACTTAGCATGATTGCCTCCTGGGAATATACATAATCAATATTACCATTAAGCCCGTAATTAAGTTTAAATCAGAAGTTGCAAGTCCTAAAGAATCGCTGTGAAGAGCAAAACTGATAAATAATCTGTATAAAATGGAACCCATCACACAACTAATCGTTTTAAAAGCAATAGATCTATAAGGTAATATTTTCTCACCGATCATCACTGATGCAAGTCCTACAATTACGGTACCGATACCGCTACTTACGTCAGCAAACCCCTGATGTTGACTAAATAATGCTCCTCCTAACGCGATAATAGCATTACTCAGTGCGAGGCAGATTATAGTCATACATGGGATATTAACTCCACTATTTTGTGCTAATCTCTTATTTTGTCCTATACTGAACAAACTTAAACCAAAATCGGTGCTAAGTAAGTATGTCACAATTGCACAACACACTAAAGCAATCACTAATAAATAAAGAACTGGAAGTTGAGTGAATATAGTATCATTATTAATAAGACTAATATTAGGAATACCACCCATAATACGCAAATTGATTGAATAAAGCATGAATGCAACTAATATGCCTGCAAGTAAGTTAGTAACTCTGAATTTGATGTAAAGCAAAGCTGTTATAATGCCCGCAATCGCTCCAGCGTATAAAGCAATTAGCAGTGATAACCAAGGATTCATTCCAAGTTTGTTCAGTATACTAGAAGTTGCAGAGCCCAGCACAAAGCTGCCATCACATGTTAAATCGGGAAAATCAATCACTCGAAATGTTAAATATATTCCCAGCGCTACAATACCATAGATGAGCCCGATTTCCAGGCTCATTATAATTTCATTTAATGTCATAATGTACTCTTAACTATTTTGGCTGCTATGTTTTTCAGTTCAGATGGAAGTTGAATTTGCAATTTGTCTGCAGCATCTTCATTAAGGTAAAGTTCTGTTTCAGTTGGAAACTCTACAGCTATTGTACCTAAATCTTCGCCTTTAAGAGCTCGTACAATAATTTGTGCGGTTTGCAAACCTACCTTATACTGATTTGGTCCTAGTGCAGCTAGAGCTCCAAGTTCTACGGCATCAGTATCGCTTACATAAACTGGTACTTTTACTTTAGTTGCAACATTTATAATTACTTGTAACGCAGAAAGCGCGGTATTATCATTACTGATAAATATAGCATCAACATTTGCAGCTAATTTAGTTGCAGCTTGCGCTACTTCTGAGGTTTTATTGGCAGCTTGCAATACTAAACTTATACCAAATTTAGCACATAATTCTTCTAATTGTGTTATCAAACTTAGGGAATTTGCCTCGCTTGGATTATATAAAAAGCCCAAACGTTCTAAATTTGGTTGAAGTTGTTTAAATAACTTGAGTTGTGGCTCAAGTTCAACAAAATTTGATACTCCAGAAGTATTATTACCCGGCTTATTTAAACTTTGTACAAGCTCAGATTTTATTGGATCAGTTACTGAGCTGAATACTAGTCTTACTTTATTTTCTTTAGCATATTTAGCAAAACTTTGTGCTGAAATCGTGGCAACTCCTACTACAATATCTGCATTTTGACCAACAAATTTTGCAGCGATTTGTGAAGCTAAGGCGGAATTAGCTTGTGCTGATTCAACACGTAAATCTAAATTAGCGCCAGGCTTATATCCATTTTGCTTTAACCCATCAATTATACCTTTTGTTGTCATGTCCAGCGCAGGGTGCTCTACTAATTGATTGATAAATACTTTCTTCATATCGTCAATAGCAAAAGCTGTAACTGCACAAAGCATTATTAGTGATAACAATAATATTTTTTTCATTTTAATTCTCATTTTAGTTATTGGCTAATTTTTGTCAGTAATACTTTATAACCTTGATATGGCTCATCTTTTAAAAATCTTGCTACTCTTCCTATTGTTGTTAAACTTGCTCCTAATTGAGCATGAATTTCACGGTAGGATAAGCCACTATTTAAAGCTTTACATATTTGCCAACGCTCAGCCAAAGAAGCAAGCTCAGTGGGAGTACATAAATCTTTTAAAAAGTTAAATACTTCTTCTTCTGACTCCAACAACAATAAAGCGTTGCATAAATCTTTCACATTTTGATGATGATTATTTTTATTATCCATATGTTACTTTCATACCATGTTACTGTAATAGCATAATAGCACAATAAAACAGCATTAGTCAATAGAAGATTTAAGATTTTATCATAAAAATTTTGAGACCAAGCTTTATATGCTTTATATAAAAATTTAGACAGCATAATATTCTATATCTCAATCAAATAAGATTAAGACGGCACACAGTCTCTAAAATAATATGTTAATAACAAATTAACCTTTACATTAGATACTTACATAAATTAATACAAACAAGGTGCGAATGCTGGACACCATGCACAAAGTAAGGAAACAGTATCCCCAACTATTACAGAAGAAATGGAGTTCCAAGAGAGATTGCGTACAACGTATCAGACCAAATCTCTACGCACTAATATTAAGTCTTTAGTAACGCATTATTTACCAGAGGAGGAGAAACAAAACTCCCAAGAAAAATTGCAAAATTCTACATCACTTCAGGATGATGTAAAGATATTAGAGGCGATGAAGCCGTTGATATCTAATCAGTCTAAGCAATTTGAATGCGGTGTGTACATTAAAAATGCGACAACACGTAATAATGACTTCAATCAGAAGATCGCATCATTATAAAGCAAGTCCGCTGAGGTGCTACAAAAAGAATTTAAATTCAATGAGAAAAGTGAGCAGTTATCAAATCCATTAGCATTAGATAAGGCGATGCCATCTTAATCATTTACAACAAAATTATTTTCATTAATATTTTTGGCGTCTAGGGGAGTAGGTACATGAGTATTTGCTGGCGTTAAAAATGTAACTATAAATGTAGTACCAGGAGTAAAGAAAAATTATAAAAAAATGACAATACACAAAACTTTGGGTAAAAGGTGACAGAAATATTTAAAGACGTTACCCAAGAAAGGGGTGATAATAAAGAAAATCAAGCTAAGCACGAGTTGCCATTAGGCAGAATATAAAAAAAACCACAAAGTCCCAGCATATAGCTTCCTATAAATCAACAGTTAATCATTTCTTAATTTATTTGTGTTAGAGTAAAAATGATATTTTGATTTTAAGCATTCACAATAAGGTACATATGAAAATAATTACAGCTCAGGAGCTAAAAATAAGATTAGATAAAAAAGATAGCTTGCTTATTGACGTCAGAGAACCAATAGAACATAGAAATGAATATATCGAAGGTACTTACCTAATACCACTTGGTGAAATTGCCTTAGAAAAATTGCCATCTACAAAAAAAACAATTGTACTCTATTGTAAATCAGGTAACAGAAGCTCTGAGGCTTACAAAAAACTTCTAACACAAGATCCTAAACGATGTATAACATGCTTGGGTGGTATTACAGCTTGAAACAAGCAGGATTTTATGTTAAAACATTAATACAGAATATATTGCCATGATCAGCAAACTCAATTGCTGCAGGAGTGCTAACTTTGTCAGGTGTAATAATTGGTAAATTTATTCATCAGATATTTTATATAATTCCTGTTTGTTGGGTTAGGATTGATATTTGCTGGACTAACAGGGTGGTGTGGTATGGCAAAGTTACTTGCTAAAATGCCATGGAATAAATAGCGATGGAATTAGTAGGTTACTTTTTTTTGATAATTATGGGGGTCAGTTTAAGCCTCATTGGTGCGGGTGGTTCGATTTTAACAATCCCCATTTTAGTTTATTTATTAGATACTCCTATAGTGAAAGCAACGACTTATTCTCTTGTTATTGTGGGTTGCAGTGCACTCATTGCCTGTATAAGTTACCGCAAACATATAATCTTCTACAAAGCATTGTTATTAACATTACCATCAATAATAGGAGTATTTGTCTCACGTTTTTATATTATTCCTAACTTACCTAAGTCGTTTGGTATTGTTTCAATCGAAAAAATATTAATTATTTTATTACTAATATTTATAGGCGTGGCAGGTTATTTTATGGTCAATGACTTTAATTCTGATGATCATTATTCGGTCAAGTCGCATACAGATAAAAAAATGACCATAATATTGATTGGCTTATGTTTAGGAGGATTAACAGGGCTTCTTGGTGCTGGTGGTGGATTTTTGATTATTCCAACACTTGTTCTACTTATGAAATTTACAATGCAGGAAGTAATTCCTACCTCGTTGTTTATTATTACTGTTAATTCACTTATAGGATTTGCTGCAGATAAAGTACAATTATTATCTACAGATTGGCTTGAGTTATCAAAATATTTAGGTTGTACTTTTTTAGGGATCTATATCGGAATCTATATAGCAAAATTTATAAAAAGCAAAAATTTAAAAACAGTTTTTGGATATTTTATATGGATTATCGGAATAGGAATATTAATGCAAGAATTTATTTTATAAAATCAAAGTTAGAGGTATTATATGTCAATCAACATCAAAACATTTTTCGATTCTAACACGGCAACTTTTACACATATTGTCAGTGATCCTACTAGTGGAAAGGCAGCAATTATTGATTCAGTTTTAGATTATGATCAATATTCAGGCCGAACCAGCACCAAATCTGCAGAGCAAGTTATTACTTATGTAAAAAATCATAAATTTTCAGTAGAATGGATTTTGGATACGCATATTCATGCAGATCATATTACTGCGTCTCATTATCTCAAAGAAAAGCTAGGAGGCAAAATTGGTATTGGTACCAAAATTAAAGATGTATTAGCTCTATGGGTTCCAATATTCAATACAGCAAAAGATACCAATCTTGATGCTTCTCAATTTGATCATCTTTTTGAAGATGGAGAAATTTTTAAACTAGGAAATATTGATGTAAAAGTGATGCATACACCGGGTCATACTCCAGCATGTTCAAGCTATCTTATTGAAGATGCTATTTTTGTAGGAGATACTATTTTTATGCCGGATATTGGTACTGCACGCACAGATTTTCCAGGTGGAAGTTCTGCTACTATGTATGATTCTATAAATAAAATATTAAACCTGCCGGAAGATACAAGAATTTTTATGTGTCATGATTATCCTCCAGAAGGGCGTGATATTGCATGGATGACAACAGTAAAAGAGCAAAAAGCAAAAAATGTACTAATTCGTGAAGGGATTTCAAAAGATGAATATATCAGTGTACGTAATAAACGTGATGAAGGCAAGGCTGTGCCAAAACTTTTGCTTCCATCTATACAAGCCAATTTAAGGGCTGGCACTTTTGGTAACCCAGAAGAAAATAATGTACGATACATCAAAATTCCTGTGGATAAAATATAAATAATGATAAGTTAACTACACATTGAAATTACTAAAGTTTTGCTATGAAAATAGTAGATGAAATATGCATTTAATTAGCCAATGTAATATAATATTTTATAAATATATTATATTCTAACTATTATAATATTAAAATATAAATGATGTAATTAACGCATATAGTTCCAATCAGTTTATTATTACATTCATCTATTTTGTTGCTATAAAGCTTAGATCATAATATCTTCAAAATTATATTTTATAAGGATTAAATACTTTCTATGAATAACCATCTATATATGTGGATTATTTTTATATTAATTGTACTTGCTCTATTAACACTAGATCTAGGTTTTTTTCACAAAAAAGATCGGGAAATTGGGTTTAGAGAAAGCATATGGATGAGCTCCTTTTACATGCTGATAGCTATTATTTTTGGTTTATGGGTATGGTATATAAAAGGCTTGGGAAGCTTTGCAGAATATATTACCGGATTTCTTGTCGAAAAATCACTGGCCTTAGATAATATTTTTCTCATCTCTTTAATATTTTCAACACTTTCAATACCATTAAAATATCAACATCGTGTTCTATTTTGGGGTATTTTAGGTGTTGTAGTGCTCAGAGCTATTATGATTGGTCTTGGTGCACACATACTCAATAAATTTGATTGGGTTTTATATATATTTGCTGCTTTTATGATAATCACTGGTATTAAAATGTTTTTTATGTCTCATAAGCCAGTGGACATCGCTGATAATTTACTGCTTATATGGATGAGAAAACATCTAAATGTGACAGAAAAATTACATGATCAAAAATTTTATATTTATCAGATAGATCCTAAATCCCAAAAGGAAAAATTATTTGTTACACCGCTTTTTATTGCACTTGTAATGGTTGAATTTATTGATTTAGTTTTTGCTGTTGATAGTATTCCAGCAATTTTTGCGATTACTCAAGATCCATATATTGTATATACAAGTAATATATTTGCAATATTAGGTTTAAGGGCACTTTATTTTGCTCTTGCATCAATCATTGACAGGTTTTATTACTTGAAATATGCATTAGCTGTGGTGTTAATATTTATAGGATCTAAAATTTTTATTGCAGATGCTTTAGGGATCGCAAAAATTCCTCCTATATTGTCTTTAATTATTACATTATCTATTCTATTTTCAGGGGTTTTATTTTCTTTTACAAAAAAAACTAAAAATACAGGGTAAATTGTTTATAATATGCAGTATTTGAACATATTGTAAGCGAGTATATACTTAATCAATTTGCTTCCATGTAAAATCTCTATTTAGTAAATAAATTTTACGATCCTCTGGCTGAATAACAGACATTTGTGCCCAGCCATTACCAAAAAGCTGCTGTAAAATGGGTTGGGCACTAATGATTTGATCGAGCATCTGTCGCGGTGCGAAAATCACTACTATAAGACGTTGCGGTTCATGATATGCTTCTGTGTCGCTACTATATAGTGACTGTAGAGGTAAGCCAGTCATTAAATCACTGGCATTACCTTGCATAATACCAATTCTGCCTGTAATATTTTTTGTAATTTTACTACCACTTCCATAAGCAATATTATTAAGTGTTGAAAATAGATACTGCATATTTATCCAGTGAGCCACTATCATTGGAGCAGTCAGAATGGTTGTAAGAGAACTTCCATCTAAATCTTGTGTATAATCGTAAGAATGTAGGAAACAGCGTCCCGCCAAATCAAGGCCTGACGTAATGTCACGTGGTGCTATTATAAAAGCACTATTCCGTGCTAATCCCCATTCCGGCCTAATTTGAGCCCAATCGTGTGAACGGCGGCCTATATTATATACTGCATTTGATTTTTTTACTTTTTTTTCTAATGTTTGAAGGCGTACCTTATTATTAGCATTGCGAGCGTGTATTAAATCTGCCTTTAGTTTATCAATTCCAGCTATATTATTCTTGCCATAAAGGCTCACTTCATCAGTTGTAGTATTATGTTCTGCGGCAATGAAATATGTATTTTCTGGGATATTAATACCATTTTTAGATATTTCTTGTCTTACTTCTGATCGATTTAAAATTGCTGCAATTATACGAGCATTAGTACCACCATGTCTTCCTCCACATGCGCCACAATCCAGTGCAGTAGAATATGCATTATTTTGAGTAGTACTCGCATGTCCACAAAATACTATAATTGGAGCAAAGTTACTGGTCAGTCCAATGATTTTTAGTATATTTAAAGCGTATGAACATTGATCTGAAAAAGATATATTATCAAGTGAAACATTAAATTCTCGAGAATCATATATAGATTTGATTGCAATAGATTGAATTTTTGAAGCAATGCTCGGTATCAAGCTGCGTATGCCCATCCACATTCCACTAATTACTCCTATATTATCCACTAATCCAAAAGGCGTAGTAAAATTATATTTGAGTGATTGATAAAGGCGTTTTAATATAGTGAGAGTAGCATAGGCTGCTTTATCATTTTGATAAGAGTTGGATGAGACCTCTACTTGATGTTTAGGAGAAAGCAATATTGGGCAAGAAGCATATGATTCGTTTGTAATCTTATTATGAATTTGAATTGGTATCCCAAAAAATCCTGCAACGCCGAAAGTGTAATAATTACCAATTGATTCAAGATGTTTCCTGAAAGGTTCAGAACGTACATCAATACAAAAAATCAGTTGCACATCTGGTATTGTATCAGGGCTTTTGATATGTTGTTTTGCTAAGTTTCGCAATAATGAATAGCGGTAATTATTTTCTGTTATCTGTATTTTTTCTAAAGGACTAGGTTTGGATTGAACTTGTGTTAAAGAGTTTTTATACCATTCGAGTAATTCTTGTGCGTCTTTCCAAAATAAAGTGATAATTATAAGCCTTATCGCCAAATAATCTACCTGGTTTACAGAATAAGGATGGGTATTAGTTCCTGCCCATTCTGTAAGATATTTGATATAGGATGCCCAGCCTGGTAGGGTAGTAAGTATTAGTGTCAAAAATTGAACTTGTTCTTCTTTAGCAATGTTAAGCAGTATTAAACATTCAGTAACTGCTTGCTCAGCTGTTTTTGGCAATAATCTTAAAAAGTCCTGTTTTTGTTTGTCGCATTGATGTAATTTTATATCGTATAAAGCAAGTTGACGCCAAGATGTATATAGACCATAATTTCTTAGTGGCATTGATATAGTAGCCTGGCCATCATCGAAATATGCTTGGAGCCATTTAATAGTTTCACGGTTTATGGTTTCTAGCTGTTTCGGCAAATTTCTTTGCTCAAAATAAACTGATGCTATTGTCATTGCTTCTTCAATAGTTAAGTCTTCCATACCTTGTAATGGGTTGACAGCAATGAAGTTCTTCAGTGGCCAACAAGGAGCAATCTTTTTAAAGCTTTGAGTTATTATATCATTTATATAATTTGTATCGTAATCTTGATCTACTGGTTGCTTAACTTTATATATATGGGATTGTCTCATAATTATCTAATTAATAGTTATATCGTGTCCGATATGTAGTGACTGTAGAAGGGTGAGGTTGACTAGCGTTGAGAGCAACTACATACAATTTTAGTATCCACGAAGGAAGCTTGGTAGTTTGCGCTAATTTTTCAAAAAATAAGGTAAATAACCATGTGATTATCAAGGACATAATTCCTATAATATGGAAAAAATTAAGGGGTTGTGGTTGCATAAGCTCCATAGGTGCCATAATCCATGCAATTATTTGTACATTAAATCCATACCATACACCAAATAACACTGTTGCAATTAATGTTATAGGCAGTTTTGTTAAATTACGAAAGCGTAGCATTGTTAGTGCAAATTGGCTCAAAGTAATAAAAGCAATCACTATTAGCACTAATGTAGTATTATTTGCTAAACACGACTTACAACTAGCATAATTAAAGGCTATGCTTCCAACAAAGCCACAAAACAAAGAGCAAGTAAAGGTCAAAAATTGCGGAGGGTAACCAAGATCCAAACATTTATCGTGAGCAGCACTGCTACTTCTGAGAAAGAGATATGCTTTGAACATGCCATGCCAAACTAAGTGAGCTGCAGCTGCAGGAAACAATCCAAGTCCACATTGTACAAACATGAAACCCATCTGTCCCATAGTTGAGCAAGCTAGCATGCGTTTTACATCATTTTGCATTAATTTCCATAACGTTCCTAATAAAGCGGTTATGAGTCCTATTGCAAATATTAAAGTAAGTAAAGCATCATGTTGTAAGTAAAGTGGTGCAAAACGAATCAAAAGGAAGCCGCCTCCATTAATTAACCCCGCATGCATAATAGCTGAAACTGGTGTAGGAGAATTGAGAGAGCTAATTAACCAACCATGAAATGGCCATATAGCTGATTGCATCATAGCTGCTATTAATATTAATAATAAAGCGATAAAGAGCTCTGTAGATTGTGAGTTATAATGTATTATGTTGCTTATACTGATTTGCCCAGTGGTTAAATAAAATATCATAAATGCAGATCCTAGCAAGCATGCACTGACAAAATAGTTTTTTGCAGCTATGATTCCGGAAGCCTTTGCAGCATCCCAATTAGGCTTGTGTATCATTAACCTGACCAAAAATACATTACTTAGACACCAGGCAATTAAAAGTATTATTAAATTATCAGTACAAACCATCATTACAACAGTAATAATTAATAAGATAAGCTGCACAAAAAATACTTGATATCTATTATCTCCTTTCATATAACGTGATGCAAAGCTACCAACACATAAGCTAATGAAAGCTACTAATCCAATCATAATGAGAGCAAATTTGTTGCAATCACAGAAAAAATTTAAAAAATTATTTATCATAAAGGATTCCTTTTAATTAGGAGATTTTGTAATGCTGCCTAATATTATCAATTTCTCTCATATAAGAAAATATAATTATTTTTATTCTAATATTACAGAAGCTAATATATTGATATGAGTAAGAAGTCGAAAAAAACACTTATGTATATTGCAATCTAATTAACTATATAACTTATTTTATTATATTATTAAAATATCTTGCTAGTCTTTGTGCGTGTAGCCATACTTCTTCTATTCTTGAAGTTTCGCACCAATCACTTGTAGCAGCTAAACACAAATTTTTATCCAAATAAAAACCTTGTTTGGCACTTTTTGCAATAATTGCAAAGCTCCAGCGATGTAATGAGACATAGTCCGCATTTGTTGCATCGATATTAGTTATCTGTGAAAATTGTTCTAGAAGAAGCATCTTAACTTGTTCTGTATCTTTTTCAATATGAGACTGAGCCAAATCATTCCTTGAGTGTACTACTAAACAAGTCACATCTTGAGCTCGGCCTGGTTTAGTTGAATTGACTGATATCCATTTTATAGGATTATTGCGTACTTTTGCTGCGATCCAATTTCTATCCCAAGGCTTATTGAAACCTAGCATTAATGCATAACATCCATACATATTTGCATATCTTAATGGATGATAATACTCAATGTGTCGATTAAAGAGAGTTAGTGTTTGTGGTGCAGGCGCAGTAGAGATAACCCAATCAAACTCTCCTAATAAGAGACCATTTACATCGAATACTGGCCAATAATTACCATTTTTATGCACTAAGGGTGATACCTCACAGGAAGTATATATATTTAAATCTTTACGCAGCATTGAGCAAATACTATTCATATTTGGCACTGCTACTAGATGAGGTTCATGCCAGAATCGCTCGTTTTCTTCTTTTCCTCTATCTGCAAATTAATGACTCTACCTTTCCACTCACTAACTTTGCCGCAGGCAACAAAAGGTTTTAGAAAATCCTGAAAATCACTATTACGTGCGGTAAAACATTGTGCTCCATGATCAAAATAGAATGGGTCTGCATAGCGTGTACTCATTCTTCCACCAACACCACGAGCTTTTTCAAATACCACAACATGAGCTTTGCGGGAAAGCTCATGAGCAAGAAAAATACCTGAAATACCAGCTCCTATTATAGCTACACGTGTCATAAGTTTCTCAATTTTATTGGTTTGTCAATAAAATGACAAATATTGCTTCTGGCTAATTTCGCCAGATAACTGAAAATATCCTAAATCTAATCTGTATAGCTTATTATTTCCTAATAAAAACGATAAGAGAATAATAATTATGTTTGATCCAAAAGGAATTGTCATAAAATATGTTAAACACAAATCAGTCATTTCCCTTTTCTTTTGCATTTATCAGAACAATATTTAACATGATGCCATTCCTTTTTCCACTTTTTGCGCCAGCTGAATTGTCGATCACAAACATTACAAATTTTTTGGGGAAGGTTAATTTTAAGAATTCTTTTAGGCATCACAAAATTTCTTTTTCCATATGCTCAAGGATTATTTGCGCCTTATTTTTTATAGATGCTTTTTTTTCGCTACTAAACTTGTCCCAAGTACTATAAATATAAGGTAAGCGCTGGTTGAATTCGAGTTTTTTTCGGTTGCGTGCAAAAAAATTCCAATAAAGTGCATTAAATGGACAAGCATTTTCACTCAACATTTCTTTGGGGTCGTAGCGGCAATGTTCACAGAAATTACTCATTTTATTTATATATTTCCCGCTCGCAGCATATGGTTTACTACCTAAAATACCTCCATCACCAAATAGCGCCATACCAAGAGTATTGGGCATTTCTACCCACTCATAAGCATCACTATAGACAGATAAATACCATTCTTGAACTTGCTTTACATCTATACCTGCTATAAGTGCAAAATTTCCTGTTACCATTAATCTTTGTATATGATGTGAATAAGCATGTTCTTTTGTATGAGAAATAGTTTCAGCAATGCAGGTCATATAAGTATTGCCACCCCAATAAAAATTAGGTAGAGGAATTTGTGCATCAAGATAATTTAGATCAGCATATTGTGGCATTTTGAGCCAGTAAATACCTCGTATATATTCTCGCCAACCAAGAATTTGACGAATAAAACCTTCAGCTGCATTAAGCGGTACTTTGTCATTTTTATAAGCTTTTTCTACAAGTTGACATATTTCTAAAGGAAATAGTAGTCCTATGTTAATGTAAGATGATAATAAGGAATGATTTAGATAAGCTTCACCTTTCACCATTGCGTCTTGATAATCTCCAAAATATGGTAAAATACGCTGTATAAAATCATTTAGCTCAATTAAAGCTTGCCTGCGGGTAATTGCATAATGAAAAGGCTCTAAGTTACCAAAATGATCAGAAAATTTTTCTCTTACTATTTGCAACACTTCTTGCAAAATATCAGATTTTTTGTGACTAATACGTTTAGGAGAATGTAAATCATGGGTTGGAGGTTTACGATTTTCTTTATCATAATTCCATTGTCCTCCAATTGGACCACTATCTAAATCCATAAGTATTTGATATCTCTTGCGCATTTCACGATAAAAATATTCCATTCTCAACTGTTTTTTGCCTTCAGCCCAGACCTTAAATTCTTCAATAGAACACAAAAAACGCTCATCAATACGAATTTCTATAGGTATACCAAGAGATTTTTGTAATGAGTCGATCATAACTCTAAGACGATATTCGCTTGGCTCAGTAACAACGATATGTTTAACTTCAAGCTCTTCTACTACTCGAGTTATTTCGCCACTTAAGCTACCAGTATTACCTATATCTGTGATTTTTACATAGCGGACTCGATGGCCTTTAGATTTGAGCTCAGCAGCAAAATGGCGCATGCAAGATAAAATAAAAGCAATTTTTTTAGGATGGTGCTTTACATAAGTGAGTTCTTCCATTACTTCGCATAAAAAAACTATATCTTCGTTTTGAATGTCTTTTAAAGACGAAATAGAATCGGATAATTGATCTGTAAAAATAAATCGAAGATTGCTCAAAGTTTTTCTCTTAATATTTACTATATAGTTTGTTTTATTATATTGCTTTCAGATCAAGTTCAATAAAATTCATCATCGTTTTTATCAATTGTTTTTGTTTTTAATAGGTATAAGAAGATAAACACTGTTATTATATATTGATATATTATAGACATAGTTAAGAGCAATAAAATGCATATTTTAATTTCAGGAGCTTCGGGATTTATCGGTACAATTCTAGTAAATAACCTTTCGAACAATCATAATATTACAGTACTTGGTCGTAAGTTAAACAAATTAGAGCAATCATTCTCACGCAGTATTAATAAATTAACGTTTGAAGACTTACCGAATCATAATGCCGCGCATTATGATCTCATTATAAATCTATCTGGCGCAAATATTGGCGCAAAAAGGTGGACTCAATCTACCAAAAAAGAGTTAATTGAATCTAGGACTGCAACTAATCAAAAAATAATTGATTGGTTAATAAAGCAAGGTGCTACACCACGTTTTTTTTGTGCAAGTGCGATCGGAATTTATGGCGCACAAGATATAAGTACTGAATCATTTGATGAGTATAGTGTTCTACCATTAACCACAGAGGATTTTTTACAAAATATATGTTTTGCTTGGGAAGAGTCACTTCAAAAAGCTATTGATGCTTCAATTTCAGTGACTAAATTAAGATTTGGAGTAGTTTTAAAAAAGGGATCAGGAATGTTACAAAAGCTTGAATTACCTTTTCGTTTAGGTTTAGGGAGTGTCTTGGGTAGTGGTCAGCAAATGTTATCGTGGATTGATTATGAAGATTTAGTAAGAGCGGTCAATTTTTTGATTGAGCATCCAAACATCACAGGGCCTGTCAATATTACTTCACCTGCTCCTGTCATTCAAAAAGAGTTTGCACAAGAATTCTCAAATGTTTTAGGACGTCATTTATTTTTTAAGACGCCTGCTTGGTTAATTAAGCTTTTATTTGGAGAAATGGGAGAGTATTTATTACTCAAAGGACAAAAAGTGTTACCTACACGTTTAACTGAATTGGGATTTCAGTTCAGTTATTCTAGAATAATGCAGTCATTATTTAAAGAATATAGCGCTCACAACAATATTGAGTAAAAATACTGAATTATATTAAGTAATTTTAATATAATTTATAAAATAATATTCTTACAAATAAGGACTGGTAAGTGTAGGACATAAAATGATATTAGTTTTTTGTGAATAAACTTCTCTAAAATATATTTACTTATCTATAGCATTTATAAAAAAATTGTAATACTATAATTATATTGCATCTAATTTATTATAGTTTTAGTGTGTAATGAACCATTATTACTAGTCTTTAACTTGATAAATTATTTGCAATAATTAATCAGTTAATTAATCAATGGAGGAATTCTTATGACTACAGTAAATTTAGAAGATACAGCCAAAACACTTCAAGAATTATGTCAATATGAGATAGATGGCTCCTTTATTATTAGCCAAGCAATAGATAATATTAATAATAATGAAATCAAAACAGACCTAACTCGTATTAAACAAGAATACGAAAATAATATAAAACAATTAGCTTCTATGATAAAAGAATGTGGCGGGGAAGTGCCATCCTATTCAAAAGACTTTAAAGGCTTTTTTATGCAGGGTTATACTTCTCTCAGGGGGCTGACTGGTGATCAAGGAATTTTAAATGCGCTTGACACAAATATTAAAATGGTAATTAAAGCGTTTGAAAAGGTACTTAATTCTGACCTACCAGAAAATGTAAGATCTCAGCTTCAAAAAATTCATAACAATGGACAAGAACATTTGAATTATGTTGCTGGTCAAATATAACAAGGTTATGTTATTGAGGGTAATATATTTGAATTAAAGCTCAGGGCTAGTCAAGTAATATTGCCCAACAAATATTACTTGTAATCAAGAAGATTAATGTGAACATATCAACACTGACGTTTAATGTACTTAATCTTTCAATAGTAATAAAAATATAATTAATGTTTAGCTCGTCTGCTAATCACCTACAATTTTATAAAAATTACTTTTATTTATATTGATTAATAGTAGTAGATTGTATTTTTTATATCAATAAAAGTTTAGTAATCATTTCAGTCGTTCTCTTATTTTAATTAGTACAAAGTTAGAATTAATATTAGATTATGCAAGTATGCTCAGTCATGACACAATATATTAATATAATAAATATAAAGACAAAGGTAAAATTAAAATTGCTCAACTAATTAACACTTTAGTAAATAATTAATAATTTTACTTGACATAATATTTCAAATGGGTTAAAATCACTTTACAAATTAATTAACTAAGATTAAAAATTATGAATATAAATAAAGAATTTATAAATGCAGTGCGCGCACAAAACATTGAATCAGCTAAGAAACTTTTAGAACAAGGTGCGGATATTAATGTAATAAATCATGATAATTTATTGAGTTTGCGAGGTGCATTTTCAATCGTAATAAATCAATATTATGATAATCAATATTATGGTAACAATGCTTTACATATAGCGGTTCACTTAGGAAATACTGAATTAGTTAAAACTCTTTTAGAAAATGGTGCAGATATTCATAGCAAAAATGAGTTTGGTAACAACTCTTTACATATAGCAGCCGATCGAAAAAATATTGAATTAGTTAAAACTCTTTTAGAAAATGGTGCAGATATTCATAGCAAAAATAAGTTTGGTAACAACTCTTTACATATAGCAGCCGATCGAGAAAATATTGAATTAGTTAAAACTCTTTTAGAAAATGGTGCAGATATTCATAGCAAAAATGATTGTGGTGATAGCGCTTTACATATAGCAGCCGATCGAGAAAATATTGAATTAGTTAAAACTCTTTTAGAAAATGGTGCAGATATTCATAGCAAAAATGATTGTGGTGATAGCGCTTTACATATAGCAGTCGACCCAGGAAATATCGAATTAGTTAAAATTCTTTTAGAAAATGGTGCGGATATTCATAGCAAAAATAAGTTTGGTGAAAGCGCTTTATATATTGCGGGCTATCTAGGAAATATTGAATTAGCAAAAATTTTAGAACATGGGTCGAATCACGGAATACCTAAATTATTTGCAGAAACGGTAACAGAGGGAATGACTGAAGATCAAACCCAGATAATTGGAGAAGATGAAATATAGATTTAACTCCGATTCACACATTTATATATGTTGCCTACATCAGGAGTTTTTGCATGTATCGGAGATGGAGAGGCCAAAAACGGAGATTTTGGTTATAAAATGGTAAAATTAGCAAAAGTGAGGTAGGCATCTAACGCAACACTAAAATGCTGGAAATCCCAGAAATACTGGGGTTTTTAGGCGCGCTCGCTGTAGCCCAAAAAGACGTGAGAAAAGTTCTCTTCAAAAAACCTGGCGGAGGGGAGTATCCACCAATATAATGCTCTCCAAACTGGGTGGGAAATGTGCAATTCAATCCCACTTGGTTTAGGTATATTACACTGTTCGAAGGCAAAAATCTGCACCTAAATTAAGTTTTACAACTTATATTTTTATGATTAGCGTGCCCTTAAAGTTAGGATATTTGTAACTTTAGGGACATGGTGACCACAATCCATTACGTGCCTATCTTGTCCTCTAGGTTACGAATATTGAAACCTAAAGGACATGCTATGTCCTATTAGTGACGATTTTTGCCACTTTTAGGGCATAGCATGCAGCACCACTGTTATCGATTATGATGATTTCCGATAACAACAAGCATCAAACCTCTAAAGGTGGTGATAAGGATCGGAGTTATTATCGATTTTAAGCATTTTCGATAATAAGGTGGACGTAAAAAGCCTTATCTGCACTTTATCGGCATTTTATTCTTGACTTAAGCGCATATTATCGGCATACTTATAAATATATCGCAAACTAATATTGAGCTTATATTATGCCGACAAATTTTAACCCTGTATATACAATCAACGCTGCTATCGCTAAGCATCTGATGAGAATAGAAGCTGCCAAAGAAAAAGTAGCAATGTTGCCTGTAAATCCTACTGTTCTTGCATCTTTGCGTGAGACGGCAAAATTGTATACGACGCATTATTCTACCATGATAGAAGGCAATCAACTAAAACCTGAAGAAATACAGGAAGTTATTCAACTCGAAGGGCATTTTCCTGGCAGAGAACGAGATGAGCACGAAGTTAAAGGTTATTACGCAGCACTAGCCCAATTAGAACAATACGCAGCCCAAGGTGTTTCTGTTACTGAAAAAATAATCCAAACACTACATGCGCTTGTTATGAGTGATGGTAGAGAACGTGTTAAACCTACACCTTATCGTGATGGACAAAATGTTATTAAAGATAGTGGAACAGGAACAATCGTTTACATGCCACCAGAATCCAAAGATGTTGCTGGCCTTATGCGTAATCTTGTTTTTTGGATCAAAGAAAATGAGGAATTACCATGTCCCATTATTGCTGGTATTGCCCATTATCAGTTTGCAACAATTCACCCCTACTATGATGGTAACGGAAGAACCGCTAGGTTACTGACAACATTAATCTTACATCTTGGCGGTTATGATTTAAAAGGTCTGTATTCTTTAGAAGAATACTATGCTAAAAATCTTTTGGGATACTATAGAGCAATTAGTGTTGGGCCTTCCCACAATTATTATTTTGGCCGCGCCGAGAGTGATATCACCGAGTGGGTAGAATATTTCACAGAAGGTATGGCTTTTGCGTTTGAAAAAGTTGTTAGCCAAATGATAGCAAGCAATGAAAAAGGTGAAAAAGATCACTCAGAGCTTATGCGCAGCCTAGATCCAAAACAACGAAAATCACTAGAATTATTCAGAGAGTATGATGTTGTCACCAGCAAGCAAGTTGGTGATTTATTTGGCTTTCAGCCTAGAACAAATGCTGCTCTTTGCAAAAAATGGGTAGAAGCTGGTTTTTTAGAAATTGTAAATCCGAGTCTAAAATCAAGAAAATACAGCTTGGCTAGTAAATACAAAGAATTATTGGATACTTAACATGACTCATAATACAACAAAACAAAAAACTGTACTTATAACAGGCACAAACAATCCTGAGGGCATAGGTGCTGCAATTGCAAAATCATTTCATAACAGTGGATTTAAAGTAATATTACGTGGGTATGCTGATCCAGAAGATTCAGCTAAAGTAATACCAAAAGAATTGGGAACACAACGCTATACGGCTCTTAATAAACAACTGCCAGAAGCTACAGCAAAACAAATTGGACCTGATATTCTTAGCTTCAACTGCGATCTCAGAGATGAAAGTAATATTAAAGCATTATTTGCTTATGCTATAAAACATTGCGGGCATGTTGATGCGCTCATCAATAATGCTGCGATTAGCGTTGCTGATTCCTTTTTATCCAAAGGAAGCTCAGGTGATACTAGTATTATCTCTTTATCATCAGAAACTATAGATGCAAATTTTTCAATAAACACTAAGGCAGCAATGTTATTAGTCAAAGAATACGTAAGTCAATATCTCATTCACAATCTAACTGTCGGCTCCATTATTAATATTTCTACTGACAGCGCTTATGACGGCTTCCCTGAGGAAGTTTCATATCAGGCAAGTAAATTAGCTCTAGAAAGCTATACTCGTAGCAGCGCTGTTGAACTGGGACCAATTGGTATTAGAGTAAATGCTATTGAACCAGGTCCTGTACAATCAGGATGGATAGATGGGGAATTAGAAAAGTTGTGCTTAGCCAATATACCCCTGCAAAAAATTGGTACTCCTCAGGATATAGCAAATGGTGCTTTGTTCTTGGCTTCAGAGCAATCTTCTTGGATCACAGGCCAGGTCTTGAAAATAAATGGCGGTCATAGGATGTAGTATGAAAATATTAGAAACTGAGCGATTAATTTTACGCACATGGGTTGATGAAGACCTGGAATCAATGTTTGCTATTAACCAAGATCCAAAAGTTATGGAATATTTCCCTAGTCTTCAAGATTTGGATATGACTAAAAACTTTATAGATAAAGTAAATGCTCACTTTAAAAATCATGGTTATTCGCTCTATGCCGCGGTAAGAAAAGATACTGGTGAATTCATTGGTTTTATTGGGCTACTAATAGCAGATTTCAAAGCGCATTTTACACCTGCTACAGAAATTGGTTGGCGTTTATCATCCAATCACTGGGGTCAAGGCTTTGCAACAGAAGGGGCTAAAGCCGTTTTAGATTATGCATTTAGAGAATTAAAGATACCGGAGATCGTATCATTTACCGCTGCTGGCAATACTAAATCAATTAGGGTAATGCAGAAAATTGGTCTGCAACATAATGAAAGCGATGACTTTAACCATCCAAAGCTAGATGATGAAAGTCCATTAAAGCGACATGTGTTGTATCGGCTAAGTAGATATGATTACCTCAACAATGCTGCCAATATTACTGGGTTTGCATTTGAGAAGGTTGGCGATCCAGATGCCTCAGTACAAAAAATTATTCGAAATGGTATTAATGAATTCAATCAATCAGTTATTAATGATAAACATTCCAGTTTTACACTTTGCGTTAAAGAAAACGAAAAGATCATTGGTGGGGCAATTGTTTATCAGCATAGGGATGCGCTATATATCGACGTTTTATGGTGCATGGAAGAATATAGGCGCAAGGGAATTGGTTCTAAACTTATGGGCATGATCGAATCTGAAGCCCAAAATAAATCTATCAAAAAATTATTTGTTGACACCTATGCTTTCCAAGCTCAAGAATTTTATAAAAAGCATGGATTTAAAATTATAGGCTGTGCGCCAGAGTATCTGCTTGGGCATGATAGGATTTTTATGAGGAAAGATATTTGATGAACGAGCTAGAAAAAAACAATATTAATTTATTCGGCAAGCGTGGCAAGCAATGGATTCAAAGCCTTCCTAAAATCACAGAATCTTTATCAAAAAAATGGCAATTAACCGATATTGTTCCTGTAGAAAACATGAGCTGGAATTATGTTGTAAAAGCACATTCTAAAAAGCATGGCCCTGTCTGCATTAAAGTTAGTGTTGATGAAAATTTAATATCTGATGAAATTAAAGCATTAGAATATTTTAATGGCTTTGGTATGATAAAGTTAATTGATCACGATACAGAGTTACACGCACTTTTACTGCGCCAAGCTATCCCAGGAAAATCTCTTAAAGATCTTTATCAATCTAATAAAGAGGAACCAATAGCAATATATGCTAGCGTAATTGAGGCTTTATTATCAGCTCCAAAGGGCAAAATTAACACTAAAAAACATGTTAAAGACTGGCTTAAAGCTTTTGATCGTGTACCCAAAAATAAGCTGCCAAACGATCTAATTCATAAGGCTAAAATTTTGAGTAAGGAAATGCTTGAGCAGCCCCATGATGAATTTCTTCTACATGGCGATTTGCATATGGATAATATAATTTCAGATCAGAATGAATGGATAGCAATTGACCCTAAAGGAATTATTGGCCCTAAAGAATTTGAAATAGCATGCTTCGATTTTATTACTAAAGATGAATTGTCATCGGTAGACAATATCCCAGAGCTTTTTAATGCTAGAGCAACAGAGTTATCGCGGTTACTAAAAATAGACAATTCTATACTTAAGAATTGGGTTTTTATTCGTTTAGTCCTTGGAGCCTGCTGGATGATAGAAGACAATGGCAAAGCAGACTTGTTTCTTAACCAATTGCAGGCGATTTTCCTGATATGTTAAATTAGCACGCCTTATCTCTCAATGTCGCTTTTATGCGAGCTAAAGCCCTTTTGTAGGGTGAAAGACTATTAACTACTATCCATTTTTTTAGAGGCCATTGTTTTCCAGATTTTAATGTGCACCAATGCCAGACACCTAGACGATCTATATTGCCAGAGCAGCTTTCTACTTCTATTATAGAAATAATCTTTTGTGTTACAATTTTCAAAGATAGTAATTGATTATCTAAAGAATTTTCTTCATATTTACCATAAAAGTGATACGCAATTTTCTCATATTCCCATTTAGAAAAACCTTCTCCTGGCATAATAAAACTTTTATGCTGTTTGCCTTTTTCGTACCAAGATACAAGAAAATTAGCCCAGCCAATCAAATAGGACAATACATTGGAAACAGTGATGTTGTTTTTTTCAAACTTAGTGATAATTTCTTCACCAATAAGTTGCGCAGGTATTTTCTTTGTTGTTTCAGATAATTTATTATAAGCCACAATTAATTGTTTAGATAAGTCTTTTGTTGCTAGATCACAAGAGATCAAATTATCATTATTTCCTACATTCATAAACAACAACCTCATCTGTATCATCTGGAGATAGAGAACGATCAAAGCATTTCCGTAAATTAACGCTAGAAAAACCTATATTTTTTAATGTATTTACTAGGTTTTTAGGTTCATAAATGCGCACTTTAAATTCTTCTATTTCTGTTTTTGTTATCTGATTGCCAGTAACTAGTTCATATCTACAAATACTTGTCCCTACGTTGTTTTCTGTTGGCACATCAAAAAACGTAGCAAGAATCATATCGCCATCGTTTCTTTTATATACCGAAGAGCGTGGAACACCAAATTTTTCAGGGATAGACTTGAGAGTTTCAGTTTCGAAAACTAGAACTCCACCTGGCTCTAAAATATTGTAAAATGATTTTAAGGCATTATTTGCAGCTATCTCATCTATCAATAGACCAAAAGATCCACTAGGAATAAAGATCAGACTAAAAGAGCTATCTTGTTTAATCTGTTCTACGTAGCCGTGCCAAACATTCGGTGAGACCCCCAGCTGTTTTGCTTTTTCATCTAATGAATCCAACATGTTTTGGCTGGCATCAAAACCTTGAATATCAAATCCATCTTGTAAAAATGGCAATAAAAATCTACCAGTTCCGCACATTGGTTCCAAGATTTTTCCTTTTGCGTCTTGTAGATATGATTTATAAAAATTATAATCAGCCTCAGGCACCTTTGGCTTGCTTAGCTCATAAACTTGCGTGCAAAGATTAAGGTAAGTATCAAGTTCTTTCATCGTGATTGCTCCAAAATTTGGTAATTTAAAAATTCTACTTTTTGCTTCAATAAAAATTCCATAGAAGCTTCAAAAAGATGGTGGTTATTATCGAAGTCATGTAGCAAAACGACAGCAGTATCATTTTTATAACCATCAAAATATCTCTTCATGTTATTAATATATGCATTTAAATCATTAATATACTTGGTTTTATAGTCCTCTGTATCCCAATCCCAATATGAGTCAATGTATGAATCAGCAGGTTGAAAATTAAGCGCTTTAAATTTATTTTCCTTCAAGAAAGATTGGATATCTCGAACCTTATTTTTATCTAGTTCACTTTTAGGTTCTTTAGCTTTAGCTCCAGCCCCGCGATCTGCAAAAGGCAGCCTTATAATTTTGTGTGGCCTTAATTTCCCCGCTGATTGATAGCACTTTTCTATTAGTTGTTCTGTTCGTATAATTTCATCAATACATTCTGAAAGTGTTATTTCTGAAAAATATGGATGGCTGTAAGAGTGGTTGCCGATCAAGAATCCATTATTAATTGCATTAACAATTTGATCTGGATGCTTGAAGATATATTCCCCACGAGCATAAAATATAGCTGGTATATTTTCATTAATTAGAAAATCCACTTTCTTATCCATGTGGATTGATGGAGAATCATCGATAGTTAAATATATTTTACTTAGCATGTTTCCCCCAATAAGGCTTAATTTTAAAGGCAATAATCCCTATGCACATAATTAACCCATAAGAACTACTTACAATTAAACCTTCTTCTCCCATGAGCAAATAATTTCCGCTACTTGTGAGAGTAATGATTGGAAGAATGCTATTGAAAAATGTATTATGGATGCCATGAGCTAATGCTGTTGGCCAGACAGAATTTTTCTTTTCATATATCCATGTATAACAAACTGAGAGAAAGCACACATTTATTAAAAATATCAATATGCTTATTACCGGTGTTTCTGCTAATAGGTAGATAGGCAAGTGCCATACCCCCCATATTGCTCCAGAGATTAAACTTCTAAGCCAAAAGCTTTTGACCGCCGATTTTGATTTTCTTAATAAATATCCTCTCCAACCAATTTCTTCACCACAAGCAAAAATTAAGTTTACCCCTAGCATATAAGGTATGCCAAAAATTAAAAACCTACTCCAGGCTTTTAAAGTATCCCCGTTGTTATAGGCTATGGCGCTTTCAGGTAATCCAAATGTTTGTGTAGAAGTCATTGATGCAATGATCAAGTATAAAGTAAAAGAACTCAGAGGCAATAATAACCCTAACAATAGGTTGGATAAACCGCCAAACTGGAACAAAGATTTTAATTTTTCTTTTTTATATACAGTAAGAGCTGCAGCTAAAAGCCCTGGAACAAACATAATTAAATCACCATATGCTGGAGGCATAAAAAACCACCCAGCCCATGAAATCAAAAATGTCAGTATTAGGAATAGGCCAATCATTTGCTACCTCTATTTGGCTTCTTTGCTAAATCTATCCAAATGGGTTCTTCTGGGTAATTTTCACTTAAAATGTCAGAAAGATATTCTGGCAAAACTACTGGATACACAACTTCATCTGAATTTAATATCTCTTCTAAGCTGAACCATGCAGTTTTTTCAATGACTTTACGCTCTTCATCTGTTAAATGCTGCAACGTTATCTCAGAATTTTTAGTGTGAGCTACTATGAACTGTTGTTTTAATTTCGTCATTTTGCCCGACAATACCATTTCGAATTCTCCGAACCACACCTTAGGCCCAAAAACAACATCTTGTTGCTCTAGCCCCGTTTCCTCTTTTAATTCACGAATTGCCGCATCCATAAATTCTTCGCCAGGTTCTATTTCTCCACCAATTGGAAACCAAAATCTACCATGATAACTGCCATCCTTAGAGGTGGTCTTTGGATCATCTGCACACATTAGCAGTATTTTATTATCTGCATTTATCAATATAATTTTTACGCTATTACGTATTGGTAATTCATCACTCATTGTTTACACCTATTAACTTCTTAATACTTAAAATCTGGACATCAAGAGATGTCATTCCATCAATTACTAGATCAGCTTCAGCTTTATAGACATCATCAAAAAATAATGGTCTTGCTGAATGCAAATAAAGACTGATTTCATCAAGCAAATCTGTTTTTGTTTTTATATCAGAGCTAAAGTCTCTAAGAATTCTTCTGCACAAGGAAACGTCTAATGGAACTGATAGATGGATCCAAAAATCAATATACGGGCCTGTTTGTTTATGTAATCTACCAAGTGGGGCATCAAAAATAATGTATTTCGAACTATACAGTATTTCTTCTGTTACCGGATGCTTTAGATCTGATCCTGATTTCAATCCATCCAGTACTTTAGCTAGCTCTGGATAGTTCCATTCATCATAGCGGCCTTCTCGTTTGAACCAATCAACATAATCCTCTGGTCCAGTAGAAATATCATCAAAATCATCCCATGAAACAAGTGTGGCGGATAAAGCATTAGATAAAGCTTTTGCTAAAGTGGATTTTCCAGACCCCATATTGCCGCTAATGCCTATGATATAAGGGGGATTAATATCTTTCATTACTTACATACCTCATCAATAATCCGTTTCTGCAACAAAGCCTCTGGGCTATTTTTATCTGCGATATTGCAAAGTTCAAATGTAGCTTTCCACAGTGCCCAAGCTCGCGCTCTAAGCCATGTGTCCTCATCTAATCCCATTTCAGTTATAAAAACATCTCGTGCTTTACCGCTTAAGTAAGTCCATGCAATGACAAGATCGCAAGCAGGATCACCCATAGCAGTGCCACCAAAATCAATTACACCTGATAATTTATTATATTTGATGAGTATATTGCCAACTGCAAAATCACCATGAATCCAAATAGGTTCTTTGTTCCATTTAGTAGCGCAGGCTCTTTCCCAAAGTTCTAAAGCACTGCTGCCATCTATAATATCTGCTAATTTAGCAATTTGTTCGCGAGCGCCTGAATCATAAACACTAACATGATCACCTCGCCACCAATTATGCTGACCAGGGCTAGGGCCTTCCACATCAGTAATGGCTTGCAGTTCCTTCAAAAAAGTTGCTAGATCAAAAGCTAAGTTTTCTAATGATTGCTCATCAAGAGTTACATGATTGGCGCTACTACCATCAAGCCATTTGTAAATAGAAAATGGATACGGATAATCCTCAGATAGTTTGCCTATTTTTATAGGAGCAGGAATTGCGATGCTTAAATGCTTTGCTAGCTTTGGCAATAATTCTTGCTCTTTAGGTACCTTAAGTGCATAACTTTCAGCTGTTGGCATACGGATAAGCATATCATCGCCAATCCGATAAGTTCTGTTGTCGTGGCCTTGTTGCTCAACCTCGGTTACAGTTAAGCCTGCGTATTCAGGAAATTGAGAATTTATTAGTTTTTTTGCGAGCTCTAACGTGATATTCAGCTTTTGCTCTAAACCTCCATTTTCGCTATCAAAACTAAAAATAATTCTCTTAGGCTGATCTTTGTCGAAATCGATTAGCTTTGTTTCTTTTTCAAAAACATTAGCAGTGAATTTGCTAATAGTATTTTCCCAAAACTTAAGCGCTGAGATATTTTCAGGTATTACAGATACTTCCCACTTACCAGGATGCAATTGCCAAATTTTTTCAGCGGCAATTTTGCCGACACCTGATCGTTGAAATTTTGCAAGTATGAAAAACTGATCGACTTTCCAATCGGTATGTTTCTCTAATCCTTTTTCATTAATCAATGCAAAACCAGCAATCTCATCGTAAACTTTAATAACATAAGCAATCTTGTCATTATCCTCACAATAACATCTATAGCTTTTTGGATTATAGAGTCCATCTCCAGATATAGAAAAACCTAATTCTCTTGAGGCATCATAAACATATAACTGTGCCATGTTTTGAATAATGTGGTAGCTGTCAACATTAATAGGCTCTAAGGTCACAGTAGGCGGGAATTTCTTTATTAACAAATGATGTGGCTTACCACTGCCACTGCAATCACCACCCATAACGAAATCAGCAATATGCTTAAAGCCTGCTTTCTCATATACTCGTTTAGCTCTAGGGTTGTCACTTGCCGGATCGATTAAAAATGTATCTGCCTTTTTATCAAATGAATCTCTGAAAAAATCAATAAATTGGGTTAAAGTTTTAGAACCATATCCTTTGCCGATATGTTCGATGCTACCAATCATATAATCTAAGCCGTAAGTATGGCCTGTTTTAGATAAGTGTGATAGCTTTAATGCACCAATATCATCCTTGATTGTCTCGCATATTGTCATTAGCATTGCGTACGGCTTTCCAGAATCTAGTGCAATCCAATAAATGTATTTACCATCGCAATAATTTGATGGTTCTTTTCTACCGCCCATAAAATTTAAAATGTCATCTTTGTGCCCCTGAGTATTATCCCAGAATTCTTGTACATGAGGCTCTGCTAACCATGAAAAAATTATTTCTTTATGAGTAGTGGTTGCTTTTTCAAACGTTATATTATCGGTCATAATCAACTCCCAAAAGCTTTTCGCACCCAGATTGAATTTTAGAAAGAATATTATCTAGTGCAGTTAATTCATCTTCAGAAACTGACTCTAATATTTTTTGATGAGTTCTTTCGACGACAGGCCAAATTTCTGCCAAAAACTCAGTTCCCTTGTCAGTTAAAGAGTAATTTTCTCCGCTATTAACCAAATAATTTTTTTGCTCGATTTTAGAGATAAATTCCTGAAGCTCATCACCAAATAAAGTTGTGTCTTTGGATATTTGCTCTGATGTCATGGTTTTATCAAGCGCCATAATCATCATGAGAATTACTTGCATGCCACTCAAGTCAGTGCAGCTTCTTATTTCTTTATCAAATGCAGTACGAATCAATTTACCGGTAACGCCAATTTGTCGCCCTAAGTTTGAAAATATTTTTTCTTTTAGCATTATAACAACCTGTTTGAATTTAAGTTCGTAAATAGATATACCTGCTGAAACTGAAGCATTTAATGATTCAACAGCTATATTCATAGGTATTTGGATTGCGATGTCCGCCGAGTCTATAAATTTCTGACTTGCGCCAGTAGTTTCATTTCCAACCACAAGAGCAATCTTTTTATTTTGCATGGGAGCCTGTGACTGCAAATTTTTAGCATGCGGTGAGGTAACTATTATCTGATATCCCTGTTTCTTCAATGCATTAATTGCAGACTCATCATTACAATATTCAGAAATTTTGCTGCTAAATACAGTGCCTCTTGAACTGTCTATCACTTTTCTTGCAAAAGGGTCTGATTGCATATTAACAAACATAAACTCATTTATTGAAAAACCCTGGCTGGTACGGACAATAGAGCCGATATTTCCAAAATCTTGAAGGCCATCTAAAACAACGACGAAATCACTATTAATAAGGTTAGACTGATTAATTTTTGCTACAGCCATATATGGAATTAGATAATTTGTTCCGCTAATTTTCTTTAAGATACCTTCGCTAACTTCTATTATCTTGTCTATTGATATGGTAGAAAAAGTGTCCTCTCTTTCTTTGAAAGTTGTAAATATAAACTCTATTTCTACAAAATTTTTTATTGCCCAATTTATTTGTTCAGCACCATACAATAACGCTTTACCTAATTCTTTCCGCTTACTAGAGGATTGTAAGTCACGCGCACCTGAAATAATTGGATCTTTTATGGAGGTGATTTTCATATCATGGCCTCCACATTCTCTAAATCTTTATCGGAATTAATTTCTATAAATTTCGCTGAAGGGTATTTGGCTTTTAATGCCACTATGGCTTGCTTTACCCTGGTTTCAAAAGTCCACATATATTTGATCAGCTTAAATCTTAAAACTTCTGGACAATTATCCGCTCTATCATCAATGTGAATTGCTTTTACAAATAACCGCTTTAATAGTCTGAATAGGCATACTACTCTGCTGTAATTGAAATACAGCACCAGCTCAGCATTTTTCCATCTAGTCTCCAAGCTGCGAGTACTGTTACCATCAATAATCCAGGCACTGCCTTTTGTGATATCTTCTTGTATTCGCATAAACTCTTGATTATTTCTCTCAACCCACCCAGCCACAAAAAAGTGCTTGTCTAGATGATGTAATGGCAAACCAGTTTTTTCTGCTAATTGATAGGCGAATGTTGATTTGCCACTTCCTGGTCTACCAAAAATCATTATTTTATTCATGACTTCATGCCTCCAGCGGCAACTTTCACACCATCTGTTTCAGATTCTGCTGTAACAATTATTGTTAAGCATTCAAGAAATGATTTTTGCTTGCCTTTTATGTGACTGAAAAATTTAGAGTCAATGTCTTCTACATTTTTAACGGTCTTTTTTACTAATTTTATGCCATCTGGCGTAAGAGTTAAAAACTTTGATCTTTCATCTCCTTCTTTTTGCATACGCTCGATAAGACCTTTTTTAACAAGCGCTCTTATCACCTGGGAAGCCATAGATACATCACACATTGAAATTTTAGCTAAGTTATTTTGATTTGTTTCAATTTTTTTACCTTGCAGATAAGCAAGACTTGTTAAAATAACAAATTGTACATGAGTAATGTTATGCGGACTAAGAAGTCGATCTAACTTGCGTTTCCACAATAAGTAGGTTTGCCACAGCATAAAGCCTGGACTTCCTGTTGCTTCTTGAAAATGGCTAATATCGTCCCAGTTTAATTCTTCACTCATTATTGTCATCCTTTTAAAGATTTAGATTCAGAAAGTTTAACAAGTTTATTCATCGCATCAGGAAGATTCGCTTTTATTTTACGCCCAATGATAAAAGCAAAAATGGGCGATGTTATACCGATCATCTCAACTTCGTGAGTAATGGTTATAGTGCCATCAGGATTGTCGTTTAGGTAATGGGAAAAAATCATTTTTAGTTAAAAAGGTAAGTATGAAGTAACAGTAAATGATTTATCGTACTCACCTCGATAATTCAAATTTAACTTTAGCCCACCACGCAGGCTTGATGACGCCTTTTTGCGCCACACCACAAAAGAAATATTTTGATTTCGTAGATGGAGCATACTTACGGCTGTCCTCATCCCAATCAGGCCACATGGCTAGATTGGCATAAAACAACCAAATATCACTCTTTTTCTGTGGCTTTGTCTTTGAGTGTTTTCACTACTATATCGAGCTTATGCCTTTGTTTGTTGATCTAATTTCACACATTATACACGTAAACATTCTTGCTATCCATCATCTTTTAGTATAATATATTTGCATAAAATAGTATAATGTGTCAAGCTATATTGCTAGCGATATGCATGAACAATGTTAGTTATTAAGTGAACATATAATTTAGAGGTTCTATAATGCGGGTTAAAAACAAAATAGCACTTATAACTGGTGGCAGTAGGTGTATAGGTGCGGCTACTGCTAGACTATTTGCGAGCGAAGGTGCGATTGTACTGATTGCAGATATTTTAGCCTCAGAAGGCGAAGCTATCGCGGGCGAAATAGGAGGCAAATTCTACCATCTAGATGTATCAGATGAAAACGGATGGCAGCAAGTATCGACAGCAATTCGCGATGAATTTGGTAGATTGGATATTCTTTTTAATAACGCTGGCATTACAGGTTTAAATGAAGATCTTGGCCCACAAGACCCAGAAAATACATCATTAAAGGCATGGCATCATGTCCATAAAATCAACCTTGACGGAGTTTTCTTAGGGTGTAAATACGCTATTGGCTTGATGAAAGAGCATGGCGGATCCATTATCAATATGTCTTCTAGATCTGGTGTTGTAGGTATACCTGGTGCAAGCGCTTATGCTTCTAGCAAAGCAGCTGTACGTAACCATACAAAAACAGTTGCACTATATGCTGCAGAGCAAGGCTATAAAATACGTTGCAACTCTTTGCATCCTGGCGCAATTTTAACCCCAATGTGGGATCCAATGCTGGGGAGCGATCCTGAGACAAGAAAAAAAATGATAGAAGGTGTTGCAGCTGGGGTTCCGCTTGGCTGTATGGGCGAAGCTAATGATGTAGCTTTTGCTGCGCTTTACTTAGGATCGGATGAGTCTAAGTATATTACAGGTACAGAACTCACGATTGATGGTGGCATTTTAGCTGGTAGCAATTCTGCGCCTAAAAAGCATGAGGATTAGTATGTTGCGCTTCCTCATTATTATACCTTTTCTTTTACTCAGCGCCTGTGCCCATCATAATGAGCAACAAGGGTATGTTATTTTGGGCGATCAAAAGAGTAACAAGGCTTGGGTATATCTTTGTGGATTAACACGTCAGTGGGATAGCTTTGAAGAAAGAAGTAATAGAAAAACTCTAGAGCAAATTGCAAATAAAGAGCGTATCAAAATTGTGGCCATAAAGCCTTCTGATAGATGTAGCCAATTCGATGACAAATTATGCTGGCCTCATGATAACCAAGAACAAGTGAAAAACACATATGCAAAAATTAACAACGTAATTTATGACTACAATGTCTATGGTTTTATTGGTTTTTCGAACGGTGCTTTCTTCTTAAATAAAGCAGCTCAAGAAATTAATTTAGATAAACCAATAATCTCTATCGGTGGTGCTGGACATTTTGAGCCAGAAAAGTATATCAACACAAAAACATATCTAATCATTGGTAAGCAAGATCATTATCACTATGAAAACGCGATGCTATTTTACGAGCAAGCAAATAAATATCGAAAAGATAGTGTGAAACTAATTAGTCATGATAGTGGGCATGTGATTCCAGAAAAGATTGTTGAGAAAGTAATTCATGATTTTAATAAATTCACCGAGGCAAACAATGAGTAATAAAACTTACCATATTGAACAAGTCGAGCAATTACCAAATGAGGTAGAAAATTTGATTCATCAGGGACATGTACGAGATGAAGCGGAGAATGGCATTGTATGCAACTATAAGAAATTTGCTTTAGTGGTGAAAGATAGCGAAGATGAAATAGTCGGCGCTCTTCAGGCTTATACGGCTTTTTCTGAAATTTATGTTGATGATATTTGGGTTTCACCTAGTGCTCGTAAAAATGGCCTGGGGCGAAAATTGCTGCATGAATTAGAAAATCAGTTTAAAGGTCAAGGCTACAATAATATAAATCTAGTAACAAGCCACTTTCAGGCACCAGATTTTTATAAGAAATGTGGCTTTACCGCAGAATTTACGCGAGTAAATAAGAAAAACCCAAAATTAAGCAAAACATATTTTGTAAAATATTTTGACGAAGAAAACCAATTTCAAGGAGTTTTAAAGGGCAACTAATGATCGATCAACATTTATTACCACAACTCTTAAAAATTATATCTGGCACTCACGTCTGGGTTTGGTTTGTGTTTGGATATTTGATTTTTATTGGCATTAGAGCAACGCGCACTAGGATCGTCTATATCCCTAAACTTTTTATTATTCCATTGGTTTTATCTGGATTAAAATACAAAGTTTTTATGGCTAGCAATATTTCAATATGGCTAGGGTATTTTCTATGCTTAGCTTTGGCATCTTTTGTAAGCTACAAGTACTCTGCCATGAAAAAAATTAAAATCATCACTGAACGCATGTCCGTACAATTACCAGGCTCCTACTGGACATTGATGGTGTTGATGGCATTTTTTGTTGTGAAGTACTTTTTTGGATATATAAGTGCAACAAATCCAACTTATTACAACGATATAAAAATATTTGAATTAAGCATAAGTGGAATATTCTCAGGATATTTTCTTGGCAAAGCTATTTGTTATTTAATGAAATTTAAAATGGAGCAAACATCACAAAATTAGATGTATCTTAAAATGAAATATAGTTGATTGGTATTACAATGAAAAATATGGATAGATTAGAATATAAAGAAATTGATGATTACTTTCAACAGCTTTTAGGAATGAAAGCATGGGGTGCCAGCCTAGGAGTTGGGAGCTTTGTAACCATAGAATTTGGAAAGGAAGTGAAAGAAAAGGCTTCTAACAAGATTCACGGTGAATGGCACTTATGGATATGGCAACATGGGATGTTTTATAAAAATCAGCAACTCATTTTAGATTCTGAGGATGATAAGAAAAAAATAAGAGTCGGTTCTCAAGCAAAAATGAAGGAAAAACGCTAACCGATTAGCAAGGAGGTTATTGAGTCTGGTATGAAATTGTTCTTGAGTTTGATAATAACTTGGATTTTTTACTTATAATGGAAGGATCAGGAAGATGTTTTATGGATGTTATTTACTCTCCAGATAAAAAGTTCTCTCCGCTGGTCCTGGAAGGTGCTTACAATTTGAAGACCAAAAATAGTAACCTGCGATATTGAGAATGAATGTTGGAAACATTAGAGATAGTAACAACACACCGACAAACTGTATGCTGAATGTAGTATTAAATTGGAAATTTTTTCCCAGAGGATGAAAGTTCAGAGTATTATGCACATACCTTCCACTATTAAAGGCAAGAAGGGTTTATTTAGGATAGCCAAAAAAACTCCTACAAAATCAGGTTATTTTGTAACGATATGGAAAAGAGGTGCCGACAGCATCATTGCCCCCTATGAAGAGGCTGACGCCATTGATTTCGTTGTAGTCGCTGTTTCTGATATGAAGGTAACCGTGTAGGAAGTTTATATTTCCTAAAACCAAATTTTGGCAAAAAATATGTTAGTGCAAATGGCAAAGGAGGTAAACGTGCAATAAGGTTTACGCACCATGGGATAAAACCACAAGTACCCAAGCTACAAAAACGGGGAAGTGGCAAGGTCAATTTTTTGTTGATCTGAATTCCTCGTGTTCGGAATCTACTATTAAAATAAATAATTTGTATTCTATGTGAGCTCCCTATGAATAAAAAATTCCCCTATAAACTTATCGATCTTACATACGCTTCTCTGAAAAAACACCTTCTGGGATGGTGGATGCGGCTTTAATCACGACCCCATTAAGCTTGATTATGATGAATGTGATTCTGCAGTTAAATTTAGAGTGGGCCAAATAAAAATGCATGCTGGAATCAGCACATTGAGTCTTTAATGCATTGCATCCCTGGCGCTACAGTAGAACAAATGCCATTAGATACTTTGATTGCTCCCCTTGTTGTGATTGATGTTCATGAGAAAATGACAGCAAATTATAAAATTTCAGACGACGACATTATTCTCTTTGAAAATAAATATGGCCAGATAGAAGAAAATAGTTTTATTGCCTTTTATACAGGCTGGAGTCAGTATTGGAACAACCCAAAGCAATATCATAATAACCATTCGTTTCCTAGCATATCTGAATCAGTGGCAAATATTTTAGTTGCAAGAAATGCCCGAGGGATCGGTATTGATACATTAAGCCCTGATGGACCTGCTTCTGGATTTCCAGTGCATAAAATCATATTGGGAGCTAATAAATATATCGTAGAAAACATTGCTAATCTTGAAAAAATGCCTGCAATTGGCGCGTATGTACTTACCTTGCCAATAAAAGGATTGGGCTTGACTGAAGCACCAGTGAGAATGGTGGGATTAATTAATGATGAGGATTAAATGAGTATAAAAAAACAAAATGATTGTGCTAGCAAAGTTATTATTATACTCGGATCCTCTAGGTCTGATGGAAATACTAAAAGTGCAATCAAACAACTTGATCCTGATAATCAGATTAGTTTTGTAGATTTAAATAATCTCAATATTACTCCATTTGATTATCAACACAAGAATCAGAAAGACGATTATATCCCCCTTATGAAGAGGATAGTATTATTTGATCATATTATTTTAGCAACACCAGTTTATTGGTATACAATGAGCGCACAAATGAAAATATTTATAGATCGATTATCTGATTTACTTACAATCGAGAAAGAAACCGGCAGATTGCTTAGGGGCAAAAAATTATCTGTCTTAGCTTCTTATACAACTTCTTTACCTGAGGGCTTTGAACTTGCATTTAGCCAAACGTGTAAATACATGGGAATAGACTATTCTGGGTGTTTCTTTTTTTACTCTGGTGAAGATAAGATTTTAATGCAAAAAAATGTTACAATATCTGAATTTAGAAGCAGAGTTTTAGATTATGAGTGAAGTAAATATATACCCATCTAAACCAAATGGTTTTATATCTCAGGTATCTATTGTTGCAGCTTGGATTAATTTTCAGAATGAGTATCTTTTTTTGCAAAGAAATGCAAAATCTCAGGAGGCTTTTCGGTGGGGTGTTCCAGGTGGTAAAATAGAATTGAAGGAAGAGCCAATAGCTGCTCTGCAAAGAGAAATTTTTGAAGAAACTAAAGTAAACTTAATAAAGTCTGAAATCACACATGTGAAAACTTGTTATATTTCCAAGCCTGGATGGGATTATACTTACCATATGTTTTGTTATGGTTTTACCACAAACAAAACGTTGAAATATCATTGAAACATATGATTACAAATGGATAAAATTAGAAGACATTATGAAATTACCCCTTATGATCGGCACCAAAGAAACGGCAGGCTCTTTCAGCAAACTGAGTTTGTTGAGAAAAAAGAGACTTTTATTTTATTCGCCATGGGCAGAAGCAGATCCATCATGATAATGACGATTATATTTCATTAAATAATTTTAGGTTTAGAGCAGGCTGCTCGTGCAAAAAAACTTAATAGATACATTGAAAATTTCTTCTATTTATCATAGCCCACTGAAAAGGGCTGTGCAAACGAAAGATATCCTTTTTAGTGAAATTGAGTTGGAGCACATAGAGGTTACTGACTTGGCTGAATGCACAACTGAAATTTGGCATTCAGTGACAAACAATAATATTTGCTGTAATAAAACTAATAATTTTATCTCAAAGGCAGTTAGCGGAATGCAGATGGCTTTAAGTCAATCAGGAAGCTCTATAGTTGTGGCTCATGGGGGTATTCACTATGCATTTTGTAAACATCACAACATCAAAAATCATCAATGGATTATTGATAATTGCGTACTGGTTCACTTTAAACGCGATGAAGAATCGTGGACTGCAAATGTTATTACGGATTAAAACTGCTGCGTCCCTAGAGTGTATAGTGTGCCCCAAAAAATCTGACGCATAGAGAGACCAACTAAAAATTTATTTTTCCATCAACAACTATATAAGTATGATCAACTTCTATGGTTTCAAGAAAATCTTCTTCGTGAGAGACAATAATCATTGCGCCTGGGTATTCTTTTAAAACCTGGATTACATGCTCCTTAGTTTCTAGATCAAGGTTGTTGGTAATTTCATCTAAAATTAGTAGTCGTGGTGTTTTAGCTGCGATCATGCTTAAAGATAGCCGCGCCTTTTCACCGCCAGAAAGATTGGCTGCAATTTGCATTACTTCCTCATTTTTTCTAAATAAAAAATCGTTGAGGTGGCGGCGAGCTTCAATTTCAGTCCAGTCTGGGCGGAGCTCTTGTATATGCTGGATAACCGATAATTCAGGCTTAAGATTAGAGTAATGCTGATCTAAATAGCCAATATGGTCGATGCGTGGCATATACCAATCACCTTTTTTAAAAATTCCATCTTTATCTAAAATTGCTTTGAGTAGTGTGGATTTGCCAGAAGCATTTTTACCGCTAATTGCGATACGTTCTTTTCCGCCTATGGATAAGCTAACATTTTTTAGAATAATTTTATCTGCTGAATAGCCTATACTAGCGCCACTTATTGATAGTAAATTGCCAGAGCTTATACTTTCTGGCATAAGTGAAAATTTCGGCAAGATAATTTCAGGCAATCTTAAATCTGATAATTTATCGGTTAATTGATGTTTATTTTTATCAATCGCTGATTTTTTCTTACCGGATGTTTGTTCAGCCCTAAGCGTTTTAGATTTGCTTACAATAGTTGGCCATTTTCTCTGGTCGATACTTTTTTGCCCCTTGGCTTTACTACCCGCTGCACGCTTTTGCTCTTTCATTAAAGCATTGTGGGTTTCTTTTTTGTCGCGTTTAAGCGATGCCAATTCTTTCTCAACAGAGGCGCGTTTTTGCTTAATTTCCCGCATATAATCATCATATGATCCGGTGAATTCGTGGATTATATTGTTATCAATATGCCATAAGGTATCAATGCAGTTACGAAGCAGCTCTGTATCATGGCTAACAACAATCAATGTGCCTTGATATCGTCTTAGCATTTGCATCAAGCTTTTGCGATTATCTTTATCCAGATGATTCGTCGGCTCATCAAGAAGCAGTAAATCTGGGAACTGTGCCAGTGCTTCAGATAAACGCTTGTTAAGTCTTTGGCCGCCACTTAAATCATTGAAGTCGTGAATTGTTTGTTCGACATAGCCTATACAAACATCATCTGGAATAGTGATATCACCACCTGACGGAGATAATTTGCCGCGCAAGATATTCAGCAAGCTTGATTT
>JACKKP010000002.1 GCA_024236375.1 Rickettsiaceae bacterium
ATATATTCCGTAATCATATACCCTTAATCAAGGAAATGCTGCAAGATATAGAAGCTTTACAAAAGAGTGTTGTACTAACAACGCAGCAGATAAACCAGGGCGTCAGCAAAGTACGTGACAAGCAGTTTTATGCAGCTCATGATAAGAATAAATTATTTCAAGATACAACTCTCAGCAGAGATTTATCGGTACGGATGCCTAAAGCCGGAGGCACCATATTCACTTATTCTCTGGATCAGTTACAATTAATGTCTAAGCAAATAAAAGATGCTAAAAAGGTCTGGGAAGGTTTATCAAAAATTAAAAATGATGATGACAGATCATATGGTTATAAAAAGCTGAGTGATAATATCGCGAGCATTACGACTTATGCACTAAATCTAATTCCAGCAGGCGCAACTGCAATAAAAGCTATAGCGACCTATGCAGTACTAGATGTATTAGGAAAAGGTTTGGTGCAGGGGATGAAAACCGAAGCTAAAAAAGGTTTTAAGCTTGGAATACGCAATATGATAGATGTCACACGTAAGCTATATGAAATGCATCAAAAATTAGATCAAGAAATTAAGTTGCCGATGAATGCGGATGGCTACCCTGCAGTTATAAGGGGTATAATCAATTCTTATTTATCACCATCGGTCTATAAAGACCAAGATCCTGTTTCTCAAGCAGAAGGATTATCTCAACTATTAAAAATATTTATAGAACCAAATTGTATAAATCCAATAAACTCTATACAAAAACTGACTTCGGACCAAATAAATGAGATACAAGATATGGATGCGTCTCTTATCAAAGGTTTGCTACGCATAACTAACGCTCTCATCAAACATCAGACCAGAACTAGACTGACTCAGGAGCAAATATCCTCTCTACGATTAATGAAACTTACTGATAGGGACATAGCAGCTATAAAAAAACTGACTCCGGAGCAAATAGACGTTATAAACAAACTGTCTGAGCACGAAGTAGACGTTATACGATCAATTCAGCTGACTCCGGAGCAAATAGCGACTATAAAAAAACTGCCTCCGGAGCAAATAGACGTTATAAACAAACTGCCTCCGGAGCAAATAGCATTTATGAGAAAACAGTATGATGCAGAAATGCGCACTATAGAAAACCTGAGTCCAGAGCAAAGAGATCTTATAAAAAACCTGAGTCCAGAGCAAAGAGATCTTATAAAAAAACTGACTCCGAAGCGAATAGAGACTATGCGAGTAATCACAATATCTGAGGAGGGAATAGAGCTGACTCCAGAGCAAATAGACGTTATAAACAAACTGCCTCCGGAGCAAATAGATCTTATAAAAAAACTGCCTCCAAAGCGAATAGAGACTATAACAAAACTGACTCCGAAGGAAATAGAGACTATAACAAAACTGACTCCGAAGGAAATAGAGACTATAAAAAAACTGCCTCCGGAGCAAAGAGATCTTATACAAAAACTGCCTCCGCATCGAATAGAGACTATAATAAAACTGACTCCGAAGGAAATAGAGACTATAAAAAAACTGCCTCCGGAGCGAATAGCGACTATAAAAAAACTGACTCCGAAGGAAATAGATCTTATAAAAAAACTGACTCCGGAGCAAATAGCGACTATAAAAAAACTGCCTCCGAAGCAAAGAAAGACTATAACAAAACTGACTCCGGAGGAAATAGACACTATACGAGTAATAACAATGTCTAAGGAGCAAAGAGATCTTATAAAAAACCTGACTAAGGAGCAAATAGAGACTGTACGAGTAATAATAATATCTGAGGAGGGAATAGAGCTTATAAAACACCTGACTGAGGAGCAAATAGAGACTATACAATTAATGAAACTTACTGATAGGGACATAGCAGCTATAACAAAACTGACTCCAGAGCAAAGAGAAGTTATAAGAATAAGATCTATAAAACTCAAGGCTCAGCAGCAACAAGAGACTATAACGCAAATGAGTAAGTCCTACTACTTAGATCCTCTGGATATCAATTTTGATAAAAGAATAAACAAGATACAACTCGATGCTAAAGAGAGGGAAGAAGATATAAAAAGACTGTCTGAGGACGAAATAAACGCTATAGAAAGACTGTCTGAGGAGGAAACAGACGCTATAGAAAGACTGTTTAAGAAGCCAAGAGAAGCTATAGAAAGACTGTCTGAGAAGGAAATAAAGCTTATAAAAAACCTGAATAAGGAGGAAATAAACGCTATCGCAAGACTGACTCAGAACCAAAGAGAAGCTATAAAAACACTGTCTAAGGAGCAAATAAAGACTATACAAAACCTGAGTCCAGAGCAAAGATACTTTATAGAAAACCTGACTAAGGAGGAAATAGAGCTTATACGAGTAGTAACAATGTCTGAGGAGGGAATAGAGCTGACTCCAGAGCAAAAAGATTTTATAAAAAACCTGACTCCGAAGCAAAGAGAGACTATACAAGTAATAACAATGTCTGAGGAGCAAAGAGAGCTTATAAAAAACCTGACTAAGGAGCAAATAGAGACTATACGACTAATAACAATGTTTGAGGAGGGAATAGAGCTTATAAAAAACCTGAGTGAGAATCAAATAGGCGCTATAGCAACACTGTCTAAGGAGCAAAAAGATGCTATAGAAAACCTGAGTCCAGAGCAAAGAAACGTTATAAGAATAAGATCTATAAAACTCAAGGCTCAGCAGCAAATAAACACTATAACAGAAATGCATAAGGTCTACATAGATATTATGGATCCCATTGATGAAAAAATAAAGAAGATACAACTCGATGCTAAGGAGCAAATAGACGCTATAAAAACAGACCTGAGTGAGGAGCAAATAGACGCTATAAAAATAGACCTGAGTGAGGAGGAAATAGACGCTATAGGACTGTCTAAGAAGGAAATAAACGCTATAGCAAAACTGTCTGAGGAGGAAATAGAGCTTATAAAAAAACTACCTAAGGAGGAAATAGACGCTATAGCAAAACTGTCTGAGAAGGAAACAAAGCTTATAAAAAACCTTAGTGAGAATCAAATAGACGCTATAGCAAAACTGTCTGAGGAGGAAACAAAGCTTATAAAAAACCTGAATGAGGAGGAAATAGAGCTTATACGATTAGTAACAATGTCTGATGAGGAAATAGAGATTATAACAAAACTGACTCCGGAGGAAAGAGATCTTATAAAAAACCTGACTCCGGAGGAAATAGAGCTTATACGATCAATTGAACTGTCTAAGCAGCAAATAGAAACTATACAAGGACTGACTCCACAGCAAAGAGACGCTATAAAAAAGGATCCCGAGGCAATAGCCACAATAGACGCTACACGAATAATAAAAATGTCTGATGAGGAAATAAAAACTATACAAGGACTGACTCCACAGCAAAGAGAGGCTATACAAAACCTGAATGATCAGGATAGAGAGGTCATCAATCAACATATTAAATCTTTAGACAAGGTAATTGAAAATCATAAAAAAATAGCAGCTAAGCAAGAAAATATTGTAACAAAATCTGTAGCTAGCAAAGTTGCTGCTGCTATAGTTGCAGGATGCTTGTGGTCATTATATAAGGCAGGTAAGGCAGCAACAGTGAATCTGCAAAGCGGTGTAAAAGAGCGTTATCAAAACTTTAAAAAAGGTAAAAATTGGGGCAAAACATTCCTTATAATAAAAGAGGAAAGGAGAAATTACCAAAAAGCAAAAACTCTGATAAACAATAGTAACCGGATTAAGGAAGAACAAAAAAGAGCACAAATATCAAGTAGTTCCAGTAGGGGCAGTTAAGCCTAGATATTACGACTATCCAAAAGCAGTCCAGGTGTTTTCTCCTTGACTGCTTTTTTATAGTGAATGTGTTGTGGGCGGGAGAACCTACATCCAACCTATCAGAAAAATAGCTATTACGCGATTTATTGCGAAGTCTTTTTGAGTTAATAAAGATAATTGAGATAAAGTGCAAAAAATTTTAGGGTTGATTTTTGTAGGCCGCAACGGTCGAAAAATATTTTACGTGATAATTTTACTCAGATTTTAATAATTTTAGAATGAATTTATAATTGAACATTAATTGTTTTTATTTTTATAAGTTAATATAAAAATATAATTTATTTTAAAATTCTTATGAACAATATATGGTATAAGTGCTTGCTAAGATCTAGTAGTGTATTATTTAATCTACAAACTGTTCAGTTATTTTATTCCCCAAGAAATTTACAAAAATTTGTAAATAATCAAAATAGGCAATATATTGAATTTCCACAAAATCAAAACCTAGCTTCAGATTCTAATATACCACAGATTCCAATTTTATCGTTGACGCAGTTACCAATCAAACCCTTATTACCCAACACACCTTTATTAATGTTCCAAGATGTATGGAAACAATTTGTTATAAAATCATTACGATTTAATTCTGATTTTAAAATTCCTAAGATGTTATCATCAATATTTGCAAAATCATCAGATAGGCAGCAATTATTAGATGGTAATCCTCTTCAAATTCAGAAAAAAATAAATAATGTACCATCGATTACAACAATGGATTCAAGCTCAATTCCGAATGTTATAACAGAACCTACTATATCTTCCAAAATATTACTAGAACCTAAAAAAGATGAGCAAAATGTTACTGTGGCTGTTGAAACTAACTCTATTAATAATCTAGCACCAGAAAAAGAAAGAGAGAAAAATGAAGAAGCTCTAGATAAATTATTTGCAAAAGAGCAAGAACTAAATCCCGAAAATCAACTATCCCCAGATGTTGTCATAGAGTCAAATAACCAGATACCAGTAGAGTTAGTAGAACACGACAATATATCAGAGGAACTACAGAAGGAAGTAGAACTAGAGAAGGAAGTAGAACAGAAGGAAGTAGAACTAGAGAAGGAAGTAGAACAGAAGGGAGTAGAACTAGAGAAGGAAGTAGAACTAGAGAAGGAAGTAGAACTAGAGAAGGAAGTAGAACAGAAGGAAGTAGAACAGAAGGAAGTAGAACTAGAGAAGGAAGTAGAACAGAAGGAAGTAGAACTAGAGAAGGAAGTAGAACAGAAGGAAGTAGAACTAGAGAAGGAAGTAGAACAGAAGGAAGTAGAACTAGAGAAGGGAGTAGAACTAGAGAAGGGAGTAGAACTAGAGAAGGGAGTAGAACTAGAGAAGGAAGTAGAAGTAGAACAGAAGGAAGTAGAAGTGCAGAAGGAAGTAGAAGTGCAGAAGGAAGTAGAAGTACAAAAGGAAGTAGAACAGAAGGAAGAAAACAATCACTTGTTACAAAACAACAGTAAAGAGGTTGTAAAATTTGGAGATGGTATCAAAATAAATTTTAATGACTTTAATCTAAATTCATTAAACTCTGAACAAATTAGCCAAATAATCAAATTTACACAACAGACGGAATTAGAAGCTTTAAATAAAGCAAAGGAATTTTATAAAAATTTACATAAAGAGCTTAGTTCGCCCAGTAATAAAAATATTGATCTTAATGCCAAAGAAAGGTCATTAATAGTGAAAGATATTGATATAATATTAGGCTATATTGAAAAGAGCCATGACAATATCCAAAATGGTATTAGTAGTAAGCGTTATAACGCGCTTATCAAGCAAGATATGACATTAAAAGGCCAATTAGATACAATAAAAGAGCAAAAGGAACAAAGGTTACAATCACAATTAGCTCCTTTAGAAAATGTTTATTGTAGCCTTAATATCAAAAACATTTCACATAGTACAGATTTTAATCAGCAAGAATTAAGTCAAGTGGCTAAATTAATTAAGCAATCTGTGGGCTCTTGGCATCATGTTGCTAAGGCAAGGAATGAAGATGTGAGACGTAAATTCTTTAGTGTAGTGGTAGATAACATCATAAGTATTGCTCAGTATAATATTAATTATGTACCAGCGGCTTATAATGCTGCTTGGGCTATGGGATCATATGCTATGATGGGCATAGTAGTTGACACTATAACTCAAAGTGTTAATAGAGTAAAATCTAGTTATAAATTTGGAATAGATATGAATCATAATATCAAAAAAATTGCTACTAAATTATCTAATATTGGTAAATCAGAGAAAAAGTCAGTAGAAAATGCTGAACATAATTTACTCACATCTAGTGTGGCACTATTAACTGGAATCGTTGGAGGTGCAGCGGCTATCGCTATAATGACACCGATACAATCTGTATTGACAAGCAGCACGAATGTGTTATATACGCCAGTTGGAATATATAAAAATTATCAATCTTACAAAAAAGATCAAGATGGACAAACTAAAAATTGGGCAAAGCCAAGGAGTCAACTGAAAAACGAAATTACAGAAAGAAAAAATCAAAAACATAAAGATAAAACTGATAAAAAATTTGCTTCAGCTATTGTTAGGGATAATCAAGTTTCATCACAGAATAAAAGATAAAAATTCTTGGAAATTAATAAATCACTTTCAAAGATACTAAATTTCACTGAAAAAATTAAAGCTGAAAGAGCTAAACCTAAAGAAGGAAGAAATATAAAATAAATAATTCCAAGATGGAGAAAACGGTGATTTTAGTTACTTGCTTTTAGAAGCCTATCATTGATTGCCGACCCGATATCATGTTTTGGCACAGGTGCTACTGCAATCTGGTTATAGTTATTTTTCTGAGCATATTCATCTAATTGATATAGATAATAATATAAATTTGCTGCAGCCTCTATCAAATTACCGTTTGGACTTAAATTTAAAGAAAATTCTGCATTTAAATTACTATTAGCAAAATTTAGTCCCAGTTCATTATCTAACAAAAACTCTGCATTTAATCTAACTTTAGTTTTCGGTGCATAATGTTTGAGTAACATCCCGGGCGCTTTTATTATAGAGGTTTCATCTGCAATTTTTACATTTATTCCTAAATAATCACTTAAAAATTCTTGCGTAAAATAACCTTGTCGTAAGATAATAGGTATAGAAGAAGATAGATCAATAATTGTAGATTCGAGGCCAATATTACATTCTTGTTGATTTCTTATAATATAAATATTTTCCTGCTGCCCAAAAGATTCTTGTACTTGCTCTAATGCTGTAGAACTTAAAGAACCAGATAAATTTGCGCTTGGTGCAGCTATCGGTGACGCTGCATTCTTTATTAATTGCAAAGCTATATCATGTGACGGAATTCGCACTGCTACAGTGGAAAGAGAAGCAGTAACAGAAGGAGCTATTTTATGATTGAGAGATAATGGTAATACTAGTGTTAAAGGACCAGGCCATAAACTACTTAATTTTTCTGCAAAATCATTAAAAATAGCTATAGTTTTTGCTTGATCAATATTTGCAACATGTACTATTAGTGGATTATGACTAGGACGGCCTTTAGCGGTAAAAATCTTTTTGCAGGCTAATTCATTTGTTGCATCAGCTCCAATACCATAAACAGTTTCAGTCGGAAATATAACTAACTGACCGTTTTTAATAAACTTAACTGCGTGTTCTAATATTTTGTCCATAAATAAATTATAATTTACTAAAATCTGCAAATTGATCAAACAGATTTTTTATATTTTTTAATAATGCAAGACGATTATTTGCAATAGCTATATTTTCACTATTCACCATCACATTCTCAAAAAAATCAGCTAAAGGCTTTTCAGCAGCAAGTAAAGTGTGATATATTAATTGATAATTTTCCTCTTGCTTTGCCTTTTCTAATTTATTCATATTTTCTTGCCAAAAATCATATAATAACTGTTCAGTACCATGTTGGAATAAACTTTGTTTTACTAATAAATCTATTTTTTTATTACCTAAAATATTACTCATCCGACGATAAATAGTGATAAATACTGAATCAGATTGATTAGTAAATGCAGATGCTAAATACTTGATTTTAGATATTAATTTCAATAAATCATCTTGATGCTTTAAATTTAATACGGCTAAAATTATATTTTGTGGATATTCTTCTTTTAAATAATTTTTTATTCTTTCTTCTAAAAATAAAATTATTTTTTCTCTAATATCAAAATTATTTTGTTGATATAAATTTAAAGAATAATCTATTAACTTGACTATATTAATAGATAAATTATTAGCAAAAATTAGCCTAATAATGCCAAGGGCTTGACGCCTTAAAGCAAAAGGATCTTTTGAACCAGTTGGTTCTTCACCAGCTAATATAAGGCCTGTCAGATTATCGATTTTATCAGCTAAGGCTAATATAGCTGCGTCGCCCTTAGCACAATCATCTTTGGCGCCTTGAGGTTTATAGTGATCTTTAATGGTAGAAGCAAAATTATCGGATTCATTACGTGCAATTGCATAATAATAACCCATAATTCCTTGTAAATTAGGGAATTCACCAACCATTTCTGATATTATATCAGTTTTACAAATCAACGCCGCTTTAGCTAATGCTTCATTTGATGGCGATATAAATTGAACAATTTTCTGCAAGCGAAGTGATTTTTCATATAAATTACCAAGTTTTGTATGAAATATAACTTCTTTGAGTTTATCTAATTGTTTTTCTATAGGATTTTTTAAGTCTTGTTCATAAAAATATAATGCATCCGACAAGCGAGCATATAATACTTTTTGATTGCCTTGCACAACTAGTTCGGGTTCTAGAAAATTTCCATCTGCTACAAAAATGAAATTAGAAGCTATCCGTTTCTCATTTTCAAATAAATTAAAATATCTTTGGTTTGTTTGCATCGAGCTAACTAATACCTCAATAGGCAATTTCAGAAATTTTTTGTCAATCTGACCTATCATAATATTTGGCCATTCAACAAGACCGGTGACTTCTTCGAGTAATTTTATATTAACTCTAGGCTGTAAGTTACCATTTTTTGCAATCTTATAAATTTCATTTTCAATGATTTGAGATCTTATATTTTGGTCTAAAATAACCAAATTATCTTCTAATTTTTTCTTATAATCAGCAAAATTTTCTACTTCTAAAACTGGGCCAATTTCACTATTTTTAGTAAAACGACGTCCATAAGTTTTATTATTAGATTCAAGATTTCTATAATTAAATTTGATTACTTCTCCATCAAATAAACATAAAATATTGCGTAGTGGCCTAACCCATTTAAATTCGCTTTTACCCCAATACATTGATTTTGGCCAAGTATATGAGTCAATTAATTCTCCTAAAGCATTGCGGAATAATTCAGACGTTTTTTTAGCTTCAGTTTTTTGAATGAAAAAATAATATTCTATATCTTTGATCTTTTTGATAATTAATTCCTCTTGAGAAATTTGATGAGATTGATAAAATCCTGTTATAGCATTTTGTGGTGCATCAATTTTTGGTCCTTTAATTTCATTAGTGATAGGATCTATATACGCAGGTAAGCCTTCAATATAAATAGTGATTCTGCGTGGGCCACAAAATACTTTAATTGATTCATATTTTACTTGTTGTTGTAACAGAAAATTCTCAAATATTTTTTTATATGACTCTGATGCTGGCACTTGCATTAAAGCTGGTATCTCTTCTGAAAATAACTCTAAAAGTAATTCGCTCATAAATTTTTCTTTTTAATTGTTTTGTGCAAGCCAAGTCTGACAAGAAATTTTAGCTAAGTTTCTTATGCGTGCTATATAATTTGCTCGTTCTGTAACACTTATGACTCCACGCGCGCATAATAAATTGAATAAATGACTTGCTTTGATACATTGTTCATAAGCAGGAATTGCTAAATTATGTTCTATTAAAAGATTGCACTGTTTTTCTGCATCTATAAATTGTTGCATTAATATATTAGTATCAGCTAATTCTAAATTATATTTAGAATGTTCATATTCAGCTTTTCCCATTACATCTTTATATTTCAGAGCCTTATCACCAGTTTGGCCGTTCCAATCGAGTTCGGCTACATTATCGATATTTTGTAAATATAATGCTATTCTTTCTAAACCATAAGTAATTTCGCCTGCCACAGGTTTACATTCTAAACCCCCAATTTGTTGCATATAAGTAAATTGTGATACTTCCATTCCGTTACACCAAACTTCCCAACCTAATCCCCAAGCGCCAATAGTAGGGGACTCCCAGTCATCTTCAACAAATCTAATATCATGTTTAGTAATATCGATTCCGATATAACTTAAACTATTTAAATATAATTTTTGTATATTATCTGGAGATGGCTTTAAAATAACTTGAAACTGATAAAAATGTTGCATTCGATTTGGATGGTTACCATATCTACTATCGGTTGGGCGTCTTGAAGGTTGTACATAAGCAACATTCCAAGGTTTATTGCCCAAACATTTTAATACAGTAGCGGGATGAAAAGTACCAGCTCCCATTTCCATATCATAAGGTTGTAAGCTAGCGCAACCTTGGTTTTGCCAATATTCGTGCAATCTCATTATTAATTCTTGGAAACAAAGCTTTTGCATATTTATTATAATTTCATTATAGTCGCCAAAATATAGCGTAAATAGTTTGTTTGTACAATGATGATTTATCGTATATAAATAGCAAATAAATTTGTAATTTCATTATTTGAAAATAATTTGAGCTAAATTTAGTTGTAAATAAAATTTAATACCTTATCTTATTTAGATATAAATATGTTTAATATTATTAAGTGAACTTTATGATCAAAACCAAACTTCTATTAGTTATAATGATATTATTTGTAGCAAATAATATCATGGCACTAGATTATCCTGAACCCAAAATTGATCGAGAAATAAAAGACATGGGATCATTAATTGAATTAGAAAAATATACAAATTTTCAAATAGATCAGCCGAAAGATAAGAAAAAAATTAATTCTTACTTCAATGAATATTTATATCGTTCTGCACTAGAAATACTAAAATTTGCACCAATTATTTCTGCTGATAATGTAACAGGAGTTATCATTACTGATTGGTATGAGGCAGGTAGTAATAATGTACAATTCAAAATTATGGTTTATGTGCCGAATGAGAATTTATCTTCGAATAAATTTGAAGTGATTGCTTTCGAAAGAAAAAAAGTTGATAATGCATGGTCAGTGGCGGTAAAATCTGCAGCTATAGCAAAAGTTATTGAAAACAAAATTATTAAGAAAGCTAAAGATGTTTATCTGAAAACCTCAAAATCAATTTAATTATTACAAACCACGATGGATATTTCAAAAATTGAATGCAAATGGCAAAAAATTTGGCATGATAATAAAGCTTTTAATGTATGTCAAGAACCTAACAAGAAAAAATATTATGTACTTGAAATGTTTCCTTATCCATCAGGAAAAATACATGTTGGTCATTTAAGAAATTATTCAATAGGTGATGTAATCGCCAGATATTTTAGAGCAATAGGTTATAATGTAATGCATCCAATGGGTTGGGATGCATTTGGCTTACCTGCAGAAAATGCTGCGATAAAAAATAATACTCTACCAAAAAATTGGACTTATAAAAATATTGAAGTAATGAAAGAGCAACTTAAAATAGTTGGACTTTCGTATGACTGGAATAGAGAAGTTACTAGTTGTAGTCCTGATTATTATAAACATGAACAAAAATTCTTTCTAGAACTTTATAAAAGAGGATTAGCATATCAAAAAGATTCTGTGGTTAATTGGGACCCAGTAGATAATACAGTTTTAGCTAATGAACAGGTGGTTGACGGAAAAGGTTGGCGTTCAGGAGCTCTCATAGAGAAAAAAAACTTAAAACAGTGGTTTTTAAAAATTACCGATTATGCAGAAGAGTTACTAGCTGATATTGATACATTAGAAAATTGGCCAGATAATGTACGTCTTATGCAGCAAAATTGGATTGGACGCTCTGAAGGGGCAAAAATTATCTTCCATATTCCTGAGATCAAAGAACAAATAGAAGTATATTCGACAAAACCTGAAGTAATATTTGGAATAAGTTTTGTAGCTATTGCTTATAATCACCCATTAGTACAAAAACTTCATAATACGCCAGAGATGAAAGCATTTATCGATAAATGCAAAAAAAATTCTACTATGGAAGCATCTGTTGAAAAATTAAATAAAGAATGTGTATTTACTCATGTAAGTGTAATTCATCCATTTAACCCAGAAGTAAAACTACCACTGATTATAGCGAATTTTGTACTAATGGATTATGGTACAGGAGCTGTTTACGGTTGCCCTGCTCATGACGAGAGAGATTTTGAACTAGTGCAAAATGAACCAAGTTTGAATATAAAACAAGTAGTTAAGGATAAAAATAGCGAAATTAATGTAACTAATAAAGCATTCATATATGAAGATGATGATTTATTAGTGAATTCAGATTTTTTAGATGGAATGACTGTACTTGAAGCGAGGAAGTGCGTTATAGAGAAATTTGAAGAATTAGGAATTGGTAAGAAACAAGTAAATTATCGTTTACGTGATTGGGGAGTGTCACGCCAGCGTTATTGGGGATGTCCTATACCTATAATATATTGTGATCATTGCGGAGTGGTACCAGAAGATGAAAATAATCTGCCTGTAAAGTTACCAGAAGATATAGATTTGAACAAAACTGGTAATCCTTTGGTAAATCATCCTAATTGGAAATATACTAATTGTCCTAAATGTAATAAGCCTGCCATTAGAGAAACAGATACATTTGATACCTTCTTTGAATCTTCATGGTATTTTGCAAGATTTTGCAATCCAAACGCAGAAAATATAATTGATAAAGATGCTTGTGCATATTGGATGCCAGTTGATCAATATATTGGTGGTGTAGAACATGCAATCTTACATTTATTATATGCAAGGTTTTTTACAAAATTAATGGCAGATTTTGGATATATTCAAGATATACGCGAGCCTTTTAAAAGTTTGCTTACTCAAGGGATGGTAGTACATGCGACTTATAAAGACTCCAAGGGTAATTGGGTTTATCCTGATGAAGTAGTCCATAAAGAAGGAAAATTATATAATAAAGACGGTTTAGAAGTTCAGAAAGGTAAAATCGAAAAAATGAGTAAATCTAAATTAAACGTTGTAGATTTAGAAAAAATATTACAAATATATGGTGCTGATGTACTCAGATTATTTGTTTTATCGGATAGTCCGGTTGAAAAAGATTTAGAATGGACAAATGCTGGGCTTGATGGAGCAAAACGTTTTATTGGTAAATTATATAATACTATTATAGATGTAATAAGCTATAAAAAATCTGATCAGTTTAACGAAACCTTAGAGAAATTAATTCATACTACTATTAAAAACGTTACAGAGGATATTGTAAATTACCGCCTTAATAAAGCTATTGCAAGAGTTAGAGAATTGTTCAACGCTACTACTGCAGAACTAAATAAGCAGAATAGTTATAATCAGACTATCAGAAAAAGTTTTGAAGTAATTATTCAATTATTAAATCCCTTTATTCCTCATATTACTGAAGAATTATGGGATATAATGGGTTCAAATGCTCCCTTATATAAAGCGCAATGGCCTATATTTGACCCGACTAAGCTTGAAAATAATAGTTATAATATAGCAATACAAATAAATGGTAAATTAAGAGCTACTCAAGAATTTTCTACTGATAGTGGCGAAGATGAAATCAAAAACACAGTATTAAATTTATCTAGCATACAAAAATATATAGAACAACAAAGAATTAAAAAAATTATTATTGTTCCTAAAAAAATAATAAATATAGTTATTTAAATGAGAATTGCGAAATATATCGCTAATTCGGGTATTTGTTCAAGAAGAGATGCAGAAGAAAAGATTCGTGATGGTGTAGTTAAAGTTAATGATATTACTATTGATTCTCCTGCAATTAATGTCGATGATGATGATAAAATATCTGTAGAAGGCCAAGTAATTACATTAAATAAACCACGTTTATGGTTATATTATAAACCTGTAGGATTAATTACTACTCATAAAGATCCACAAAATCGTCTAACTATATTCGAGTCTTTACCTAAAACAATGCCTAGAGTTATTTCAGTAGGGCGCTTAGATTTTAATAGTGAAGGTTTATTATTGCTTACGAATTCCGGAGAGGTTGCATGTAAATTTGAGAACCCTAGGAGTAAAATTACCAGATGTTATAAGGTCAAAATATTTGGTTATGGCCCTGAAATTAATATAAAAAATAAACAATTAGTTATTGAGGGAGTGCGTTATAATCCTAAGTTAATTACCAAAATCGATCAGTCATCTAGATCTAAAAACAAATTAATTCACTGGTATTTAGTAGAGCTAGAAGAAGGAAAAAATCGTGAAATAAGAAAAATATTTAACCATTATGGTTATAAAGTTGTAAAACTAATTAGAATAAGTTTTGGAAGATATAATTTAGGTAATTTACAACCTGGTGAAATAAAAGAAGTGGATATCTTATGAAAATTATAACTGGAAAACATAAAAATAGGATAATACCAACTATTCACGGTGCAGGCTATCGGCCTTCAACAACAAAATTTAGAGAAGCAATTTTCAGTATATTATCTTCAGGATCTTTTTTAGAAAGCCAACCAATAATCAATGCGGATATATTAGATTTGTTTGCTGGTAGTGGTTCTTTATCTTTTGAAGCTTTATCTAGAGGAGCAAAGAGCGTTACTTTAGTCGATATTAATCCTGATTATTTAAAAATAGCTAAAAATTTTGCAGAAAAAATTGGTGAAAGTCAAAACATTACGATATATGCAGCAGACGCTCGCACAATATATTTAAGTCATAAACAATTTTCAATTGTCTTCATGGATCCACCTTATAATAGTAAATACATAGATATAACCTTAAAAAACCTTGATAAGATTAATTGTTTAACTGATAACGCCTTAATTGTTATTGAAATGGGTAAAGATGAATCATGTAGTTTCAATCCAAACTTTTTATTATATACTGAAAAATTATATGGAAATAACAAATTGCTGATTTTAAAATATGCAAAAAAGTAAAAATAAATTTGTTTGTTCTAGTTGTGGTAGCAGTACTAGTAAATGGACTGGTCAATGTCCTGACTGTTTAGAATGGAATAGTATTGTTGAAGATGTAATAGTTCAAAATGACCAGATTTTCTCTAGTTTAAAACAAGGTGTTGCAAGACCATTAGAACTCTTAACCGGTAATATTAATTCTACCATGAGGATTATAACTCCTATTAGTGAATTAAATCGGGTTTTAGGAGGGGGGTTAGTTAGTGGAGCTGCAATTTTAATAGGGGGAAATCCAGGTATTGGTAAATCTACTTTGTTACTTCAGTTATGTACTAGTTTATCAGATTCTAATATAGGGTGTTTATATATTACTGGTGAAGAATCAATTAATCAGATAAAACTTCGTGCTCAGCGTCTAAATATTACAGAAAATAAAACTACTTTGCTTGCTTCAACAAATGTTGAGGATATTATTTCAACTATTGATAAAAATAAACATCAGTTAAACTTAGTTATTATTGATTCAATACAGACTATTTCATCGTCAGAATTTTCTTCAGCACCTGGTACAGTTTCTCAAATTAGAGCATGTGCACATCTTTTAATTAATTATGCAAAGCAACATAATATTACTCTATTAATCGCTTGTCATGTTAATAAAGAAGGGCAGCTTGCTGGTCCCAAAATATTAGAACATATGGTTGATACGGTTTTGCATTTTGAAGGCGATCAAAATAATCATTTTAGAATATTACGTTGTCTAAAGAATCGTTTTGGTGCAGTAAATGAACTGGGAGTGTTTGAAATGACTTCAGAAGGATTACAAGAAATTACTAACCCGTCAGAATTATTTTTAATGGATCGTGAAAATAATGTTAGTGGTAGTGCAATTTTTGCCGGGATTGAAGGTTCAAGACCACTATTAATCGAAGTGCAAGCACTTATTTCACCAAGCACTCTGCCTATGCCAAGACGTTCAGTTGTCGGGTGGGATAGTAATAGATTATCAATGATAATTGCAGTTTTAGCGGTAAGATTTGGGCTGAATTTGTCTTCACAAGACGTATATTTAAGTATTGCAGGTGGCTTACGTATTATAGAGCCTGCTGCAGATTTAGCTGTTGCTGCAGCGCTGATATCAGCTGCTAGTAATAAACCATTACCAAATAATAGTGTATTTTTCGGCGAAGTTGGATTATCTGGTGAAGTAAGAAAAATATCGCAAACTGAAAGTCGTATCAAAGAAGCATCAAAATTAGGCTTTACACAAGTTTATTGTTGTCCTACAAAATATATGAGTTCTGACGTTCATGCTATAATGCATATAAAACAACTGAGAAATTTGTTATCTACTTAATTTTAAGTGCTGGCTTAAGAATAAAATTTTGTTACTTGATATTTATTAGCTGATAAAAATTAAGGTGTATCAGGCCTACAATAAACCTCCATATATTTTTTTTCTTGATCTTCATAATAATATAGAGGTTCTAAAATAAACTCTTTAGTCTTTGGATCCGCAATACAACGACGTTCTAATCTACCAACTGCTGTTGTGCCTGATGGGCACACTCCTATAGATACTTCTCCATATGGTGTTTCTGGCCAAGAAGCATATCCATTATCTTGTATTATATCTGTTTGCGCTTCACACACTCCTGATGATATTTCAACGCAGTAACCTCGTTCCACAGCAGTTTTATCTCGCAAACCTTCTGTTTCTTTATCATAGTTAGTTATAATTGCAGATGGAAAACCAGGATAAAGAGGTGCGCCAACTGTATTAAAATATTGTGAATCAGATAATGTAATGCCTAAGTTAGCACTAGGATTAATTCTATCTTCTAATTTATGACTTACCACACATAATGCTTCAGGGTAATCATAGCACTTTACATTATTATTACATTGTCTAATTTCGATAATTCCATCACCTGATTTCTTATTTAATGAATCAATTACAGGGCAAGAATTTTGTTCAATCGAGCAAACAGATAAACCCTGTAAAATTTGTTGTTTTTCTGCAAAATCTTGACACGACACAATATCATTATTAAGTAATGTACTAAGTACACAAATAGTATGATCAACAGGACAACGTGAGTTATTAGTATTAGCAAGGCATACATATTTTCCGCCTGTATAATATTTACCATTAATATATTCAAGCCCTCCTACATATACTGCATTAGGGTTTGTGATACCAGATGAATCAATAGGTGGGATATTATTTCTATATTCTCCATATAAACTAGTTGGAGTAGGGGCATTTGTACCTGTGAAGGGTTTTTGAGCAAAACTATCGTCTGTAACAAAAGCTTCGAGTATATTGCCAGCTAAATTAATAGTGCTTTGTATAGCAGTTGAATTAGAATGATAAGATAAAGGGGTGATAACTCCTGCCACCATATCATATTGTAATTCCGTATCAGAGGAGTTTAATTTATAAGGTGCTTTATATGCTACTATAAATTTGGGATTGAAAAATTCGGAATTACATGTTAGCCCAGGAATCACACCACTATCACATTCATAAATTGAAATTTTAGGTTTTGTAGCTCTTCGTTGACAACCTATAACTTCATCTTGTTCAAATACACATATTTCTTCAGGATCTTGAGTAATCGCATTAGTTGAGTCAACTGATGTCATCGGAACAATTGATGCATAAAAATTACTACTATCTCCTTCAGGATCTTTTAATGTAAAGTTGCTAATTAGTGGAGCTAAATCTATATTTTCTCCTTGAATCTCAGGAAAGGATAAAGCAATATCTTTATATTCTCCTATATTAATTCCCCAAATTTTTTGGCAATTTACTGTATTGATAGTATCACAATCGCTTAAATCATCACGGAAATACGCACGTGGATTAGTATAACTACCTAATGAAATACCGTATACTAACCGATAGCCATTACTACACGAGTCGCCCGTGCAAGAATTAACTGCGCTACCACTGACGCATGGAGCTCCTGCAGTTGCATTTGAACATGTTTGAATGATATCCAATTTATTAGTTAAAATATGGAGTGCACTTGGTGCAGCAAAATTTTCTATATTCTCTATATTAACACATAAATCTGTATTATTTGCATTTTGCTCGGAGGTACAAATTGGTAAAAATTTGTCATAAGTGACTCGTATTGCATTATGAATATAATTATTTCTTATATTAGATACTACACATTCTTTACCTTCAATAGATGGAAGTAAATCACCATTGATATCATGAGAACAAATAAATTGTGTTGTTGCTTCCGTAGCTAAATTAGTTATTGTCTCGCAAAATGGAGGAGGATAGGGCCCAAGTGGAATATTAACACAGCCATATATTTCAGAATTGACTACCCTATTTAATTGTCCTATTTCTCTAATATAATCAGTAATGAGAGTACCAAAAGTGTTAATTAAAGTACCAAGAAAACCAATTATATCGCCAAATACTGCACCAAGAGTTGTACCAATACTGGGTTTATCATCTCCATCTAAAAAAGCAAATAAATTACTGACCATTGAAAAAGAAGACTCCGTGAAACTTGCAGCATTTTCTCCAATAAATACTAATGCTTCAACTAGTGGATGCATTTTTTGTTTATAATGAAAAGGTTGTTTTGTAGCATTTACATCTAATAAATCTAACCCATAGTTTAAAGCGCTAGAATCTAGAGTATATAAGGACGGATCATAATATAAACATAGTTTTGGTAAATCTAAAACTATTTCGCTACCATCGCTTGTAGGTACTGGAGTATCTGGTTTTGTAGCGCCTTCAAAATTAAGGTGTTGACCACGTGTATAACCCGGGTCATCTTCAGCATTATCAATAATTAAAGTGCCAGGAAGCGCAACACGTGCACACATTCTGTGTAATGGAAATAAGTATCCTCCAACCATAGTAACACATTCGCCATCCCAACTTAGGTCATGACTTTCTGTCCAGCAAAGTAAAGCATTACAATGTTGTGCACGCACAGTAAGTTTTGGCTCGAAATAGGTACTATCTGGTGACTCTTCTCCACAAAATGTAGCAAAATAAGCAACAGCAAAGCTTGGATACGGGCGCCCAGCTAAGCATATATTATCATCTCGCCCAGATTCTTTTCCAAAAGGAGGACATGCAGTGTTTGCAGGACCTTTATCTAAGCGTTCTCCATCCCAATTTTCATATCTTTGACCTCCTGCAGCGCTGAAGAAACAATAACATGGATTTAAGAAGCATGATGCTACACCTCCCCAATCAGAACTACCTGCATCTTGTTCCGAAGCATATAAAGTCGGAATAGATAATATTATACTCAAAAGAAATAATATAATTTTTTTCACAACTTGCCTATTTCTTTTCATCAAATGCATCATAGACAGCTTCCACCCATACTGATATATTTTCTTTCTCGTGTTTTTTAGCTAATTTATTAGCTTGTTCTATTTCATTTTCATTACTACATAACATCTTTACTAAAGATGGATATCTACTAATACTTAACTCAGATGCAATAATATGATTATCTTGACGAATTAAAAAAGCACGTGAAGAAATAGTAAGCATGGATAGTTTTCTTAACTCTGCTTTAGATAAACCTAATATTTCGTCTAAACCATTGACTGATAAATATGAAGGTAAGAAAAAACTTGTATTGACATTTGAAATCCAATTAGGAAGAATTTTCTCTTCTCTATATAACTTTAGCAGACGATCAGTGTTCGCAGTAAAAACAAATGCACCATTTTTCTTATGAAGTGATTTTGAGATTATGGGTATTAAAAAAGAATAATATTTTAAATTAATGATTTTATCTATGTTATCAATTGCAAAAATTTTTGCAGTTTTAGCATTATCATTAAAATTAACTTTATGTAGTGCAAATATTAAGGCAGCTTTGACTGCACGTAAACTATTAAGATTATATTCAAATTCTTCGATTAATTTTTTATCTTGTGGAAAATTTTCTTGTATATAATCTTCTTCATCTAAGAAATCTAAATGAATAGCTTGCAAACTAATATTCTCCTCTATTTGAGGATTTTGCAGATCGAATATATAATGATATTTACCTTTGGGCAAAATATCAGCTAATCTCTTTTTAATTCTTACAGCAACTTTAGTTTTTGATATTATCGTTGTAAGATCCGCTATTTTTCTTTGTTCTTTAGGAATCTCTAAAATTTGCTTAGCAATATTTTCTATTACATCTGACTCTTCTTCACTCAGTGGATCAAAAGAATTTTTTGCAATGATTTTTAAAAAGGTTTTTAGATATTCTAAATCTTCTTTAGTATTGTCACATAATAAAGGGTTTACTATAGCTTTTTTGTGATTGTACCATTTGCCGCCTCGTAATTTTATATATATATCAGATTCATTAGAATCAGTGATATATAAAGTTTGAGGAACAAATTTATCTGATTCAGATAAAATAAAGTTGAATAACGTAGTTTTTCCAGATTGATGATCCCCATAAATACATGTTGTTCCTTTACCGGTACTATCATGAAAATTCATAAAATAGGGTGTGCCTTTTTCTGTGCGTAATAAAGTAATAGCACGTCCCCATGGATTATATTGATTACCAGTTGGAAAATTATGCAATGATGCAAGTGCAGCAGTGTGATCTATAGTAGTGGGATGCATTCTGGATAAAAAAGCAAAGTTAGCAGGTAATTGCGCCCAAAAAGTTTTCTCTAAATCAATGTCTTCTCTTACATGGACTATACCTATTTGAGATAAAGCTGCGGAGGCTTGAGCTAATTGTTTTTCTAAATTATCTAAATCATTTCCAATAATCATGCAGGAAATTTGTTGATGGCAAAAACGCTCTTTATTATTCATCTCATTTGCGTCTTCAATAATTTTACCATTTCCAGATTCTGAATTGAAAATTCTATCTAGACCTTTGATTCGTTTTAATTCTTCGTCACCAGAAACAGTTAATATATAATTTTGGTCTTTAAAAAAATCAGTTACTTCTTCTTTATTAACAAAATAAAAAACTTCAGTAGCAATCATTTCAACTGGAATTTGTAAAAACCGGTCTAATGCTTCTGCTGAAACCTCCTGGTACTCTTTAATAGATATGATGGCCGCAAATTTTTTCTCTGTGTCATCTGTTACCTCAATAATATCGTTGCCGACCACGTATCGATGTTTTGCCAAAGAAGCTGCTATATTAGCTTCAGTTATAGGACAATCATCTTCGTTTAACTGAATTATTCTTCTATATAAAAACATTAGATCAGAATAACAATCTTGTTCATTATATCTAATACCAAGCTTTGATGCTCCATATTCACTTAATCTTTCTAAAATAATATCAGTAGTTTGTGTTAACTCTAAAATAGCATTATTTAAAAATTTATCTTCAAATTGGGTTACTATTTTTGTAGATAATGAGTTTACTAACGAATTATAATTGGTTAGTTTTAAAACAGGTGCTTCATGGATCACCGTGATATATAAAGTATTCACAAATTTATCATCCCAGTAATTTTTATTTTTCCATATTTCGTGAAGATTCTGACAAAAATATGAATTATATTCTGTGGGATCATCTATATTTGCTTTGCGCCTAATAGTATGTATCCAAAAAGCATATTTATGATTAATAATTGTGTTACTAATCGCTTCTCTTACTGCTTCTCTTAAATTAAAAAGCTGATCACTAATATCTTCTGAATTTAATCCATGAAGTTGGATGGTTTGCAGTAACTCTCCATTTTTGGTAATCAGGGTATATTTATCAAAATGACAAGCAGCTGGTATAAAATCACCAGAAGAAGTATTAATTGCTAATTTATTAGATTTTGTTGTTTTCGACACTAGATCATTACATGTTATATTCCTTAATGCTTTATTATGTCAGTAAGTAATTTAATATCAAAAATAAGGTGTTTAAATATCAATTATTAGTTGCATTACTGTAGCACGAGAGATACTATAATATTTATAGTTCACGATATTACAGTTTAATTGAGTAGTGCTTAAAACTTATTAATAATAAGATTATGCTTGATAAAGATAATTTATATGATCAACAAGAGTTCATAGATCAATTATTATATCTTACTCCAGATAATATATCTAAAATAGATTTTTCTTTAATACAAAAAGATGATAATAAAAATATTTATCTTTTACTTGATATTTTAATGACTTGGGAAGAAAAAGATATTTTACTCAGAAATCAGATTATCAAAGATAATATTCCTACAAATAGATTATTTTGCTACTTAGAAGATAAGTTATCTCATAGGGTTAATAATAATTATTATGCTGATGCGCCCTTAATAAACCAACACATTTCTATATCCCCTGAATGCATATTATCTTTGTACAAAGATAATTTAATTACTCAAGAAGGTTTATTTGAATTAATAAGTTATTTTATAGATGATGATATGGGTCCAACTATATTATCAACATCGCACTTAGAGTTAGTAAAAGAGCTAAATTTTTTAAATAGACTATACTTAACTAATGATTTTTTAAAAAAATATATAACAAATCATAATGAAATAAGTTTACATAATGCTCTTACATTACAAAATATTATTACTACAGATTCAGTTAATTTAAACCAAGCTTACTTATTTTGTTATCAAACTTGTAATTATTTGATCAAATTAATCACAGACGAAAAATTACAATTTTATTGTGATAAATTATATTTACAATTGAAAAATGGTCAAGATATAAGTACATTAACAGATAATGACTCTAACTATAATTACACTGATATTATAAATATTGCATTAATTAAAAGTCAGCACGAGTTAGTAGATGTATTGTTAAAATTCGACCCTCAACTTTTATATATTTCAAATGCTAGTAATGTTAGTGTGGCAGAGTTTGTAGCATATGCAATAGTGCTAAATCTCAGTAACAATAGTCTTATTGAAGTATTAATTGACAATTATTATGATAATATACAGATTCAAAGCGAAAGTAATTTTTTTGATTTATCTACCCTAATATTTTATGCATTTGATAAAGCTATTCAACTAAAAATAATTCATAAAACTCATAATCCTTTATTTGCATTAATTAAAGAGAATAACGGGGTAACAGCATCACTTTTTAATGACAATAAAACCCATATATTAATTGCAAATGATGAAGGATTATGGGCTAATACACTTACCTTGCTTAGTCATATATTAAAAAATAATTTTCCTGATGTAGTATTTCATTTGATAACAAAAGAGGTTTGGGACAAATCAGATGAAGAGTTTCTTGCTAAATTTAACGGTTTTATTCTTCCACCAGCAAAGGATAAATACCCTGCAAAATCACCATTTAACCTTAGCGATATGGGAGAAGAGAATTTTTTGTCTATTAATGCATTATCTGTAAATATGCTACAATTTGCGAAGCAACATGATATTCCAACTTTAGGTTCTTGCGGTGGGGCGCAAGCAACTGTTTTAGCAACGGGAGGAAGTTTAATGAAAATAAAAAATTTGAATCATGAGGCACTGCCTATCGAATTAAAATCAGGTACAGTACCATATTTTATGTCTTTACCTAGTGCATTACAAGAATCTATCTTAAAAGGTGAAAATAATAATTACCCAAAATCGATAAAATTAAAAGTCGATATTCATTGTAATTTTGTGGCTGTGCCTAGTGAATTAGGAATAAATACAAAACTTGCAGCCACTCCTGTTTATTCTCCGGAAATAGATATGTATCCAATGAGTTATTGGAATGATTTGATGTTTGCAACTCAATATCATCCAGAAAATAATTATTTAGAAGATAGTGCACAGCAAAATTGGATAAATAATTTTATCAACTTTGCTAGAATTCACAGAGAATATGGTGGAGAATATCTACTAGGTCATATACATCACATAGAAAATAATCTATATAATTTGTTTGTAAAAGTGGATTCTGATGAAACAGTAAATTTAATTGGTGATCATATTGCAGGAAATAAATATGATGATTGTGCTTTAGCAGCATAACAATTTTTAAAAAATATAATACTTACAAAAGCAGATATTTTTCTACTTTTTATCATAATACAATTAAGTTACTAATTAATGCGCCATAATTCTGTTTTAGCAATATTTTATCAGTTATATTATTAATATTAATTAGTATAATTTTCCCATATCCAAAACCAAAATCATTCTTAAGATCATAAATTCCTCCAAGTATTGTAAGTTTTCCTGATTGAACCTTATTATAATATTTTTGTACTGCATATTTTACTTGATTATTTACATTTTCTATTGTAGCTTCGCGTCCTATATTAGTGATTTTTAAAGTAGATAATTCTTTTTGGATAGATAAAGATAAATCTTTTTGTTGAGTTATAACTGCATGCACCGCACCACAATTAGAATGGCCTAAAATCAATAAAAACGGAGTTTGTAATATACTAACTCCAAAATCTACAGAGCCTTCAGAGGTGATGATTTGGTTACCAATATTACGCACCGCAAACACTTCATTATGCGGAGTTTTATCAAATAACTCTATTTGCACTCTAGAGTCTGAACAAGTAACTATTGTGAGTTTGGGATTTTGCTGATTACTAAATTCTACAAAAAAATTATCACCATGCTTTTTGGCAAATTCTTTGTTAGTATCGAACAAGTTACGTAAAAAAGCTATGAAATTTTCATTATAGGGTAACATCATAAACTCCAAGTGTCTACTAAGATTTTTTGAAAATGGCAAAATAATTTACATCTATATTATCTGTGAGTGTCCATTTCCTGCTCCATGGAGACATTTCTAGCCCCTTTAATTCTTGTAATTTTAATTCAGTGTCTGATAAATATCCTACTATTTCTGAAGGTCTAAGGAATTTTTTATATTCATGTGTACCTCTTTTTACCATTCGCAAAACATACTCAGCCATAATTATAGCAAAAGCATAAGATTTACAAGTACGGTTAATTGTAGATAATATAACTATCCCACCTTTATTTAAAATCGAGTTAATATTTTTAAGAAATTCTGCTGGATTTTCTATATGTTCTATAACTTCAAGGCAAATTATTATATCATATTTTTGAAAAGTTTTGACGTGTTCTTCTAAAGTATTTGCTATTAATTTTAATGTTATATTATGTTGTTTTATATGAGCTGATAAGGCTTCTATATTATAATTATTTGCATCTAAACTGGTAACATCAAAATTCATTCTTGCTAAAGGTACAGATATAAGACCTCCACCACATCCAATATCTAATAACTTTAACTCATTATAATTTCTGTTGCTAAAATGCTTATTTATTTGGGCAATAATATATTCAATCCTAAGTGGATTAATTATATGTAATAGTTGAAATTCACCATTTATATCCCACCATTCTTGCTCTGTTTTATTAAATTTGGCCAATTCAGCTTGATTTATCGAGGTTTTATTCATATTTTTAACCCAATTGCATTTTTATATTATATATTATTTAAAACAGAAATGCTAATGAGTTTAATTTTAATACTTCAAAATTGCTACAGAGCTTGCTAATATAACTTTGTCTAAAAAATACTAAAGCTAATGAATATAATAGTCCAAAAATTTGGTGGTACATCAGTAGGGGATATTAACAGAATCAAGCATGCGGCACAAATAATTAAATCCAGTTGCAGTGAAGATATTAAAATAATAGCGGTAGTTTCAGCAATGGCTGGAACTACTAATAAATTAAGTACACAATGTAACGAATTATCTAACCTTACGACTGCAGAAGCATTACGAGAATATGACGTAACATTATCTAGTGGAGAAATTATTACTGCTTCGATGCTTGCACTTGAATTACAGAATATTGGACTTAAAGCAAAATCGTTACAAGGATGGCAAATTCCAATATTTACTGACGAACAACATGGAAATGCACAAATCACAAAAATCTCTAAAGAAAAAATAGAAGCTCTGTTACAAGACGATATAATACCAGTTATCACGGGCTTTCAAGGTATATCGCATAATAATAATGTTACTACTTTGGGTAGAGGAGGGTCTGATACAAGTGCTGCTATTATTGCAGCTGCATTTGGAGCAATTAGATGTGATATATACACAGATGTATTAGGGGTTTACACCGCAGATCCTAGAATAATACATGATGCAAAAAAAATAGATATAATTGATTGTCAGGAATTATTTGAATTATGCTCACATGGTACTAAAGTCCTACATCCTCGGGCTGCTTTGGCGGCGCTTAGATATAATTTAAATTTAAAAATTTCCTCTTCTTTTGATCAAGTACATAATAATGGTACAATCACTATAAAAAATACAAAAAAAATGGAACACGCCCAAATCACTGCTATTACCTATAATAAAAACTTATTAAGTATAAATATTGCTTGTAATAATTCAGCTGCATTAAAAGTAGCTCAGACATTATTAAAAGATAATATATTAATTAGTAATATTATTATTGGAGAAAGTAATTTAGAAATTATTACAGAAATTTTCTATAATAATAGGTGTAACGAAATTTTATCCAACTTACAAAAAGTAGGTGTTATTACAAAATATACCATTAATATTGCAATTTCTTCAATTTCTGTGATTGGATCTGGTCTTAGAAATCACAGTAAAATTGCTATAGAAATTCTGTCTTTATTAAATACTCACAATATCGATATTTTAAATCTAGAAATTACTGATTTACGTATTTCATTCCTTACACAGGATGATAATATAGAAAAAGCCATCCAATTAATACACCAATATTATTTTATTAACACATAATGAATTTATTTATAGTCAAAAAATATTATTTATGGGCATAAATAAATATCTTCTAGTAAGATATTTATTTAAAATAATAATTTTAATGTAAGATAAAATGTCAAAAGAAATAGAAGAATCAGCTTCATTAAAAGAATTTCAAAGAAAACTCTCTCTTCCTTATCCTCCTTCAGCAAAAGCGCCAATAGCCGAGCTTGCAACTAAAATTCATGCAGTACTGGATAAAGAAATAATAAATAGAAGTGAAAAATCTCCGCTAGATATGGATTCTACTCTGGAAAAAATCAGCACTATGATAAAAGAGGCACCTAATATAGATAATATAAAAAAAATTGGTCTGGGTGGTGTTATTAAAGATATAGTAAAAGACAGTGCGGAAGATAAAAATATTAATATTCCAAAAGAAACATTAGATAAATTCGACAAAGAGGTAGGACAAATTTTTAAAACACCTGATATAAATAATTCAAAAAAATTTGGTTTGGGCGATGTTATTAAAGACCCAATAAAAGGCACTATCCAAAAAGAAACATCTGATAAATTATCGTTAAATAAGCAAAAAAAATTACCATCACCTACTACACGAGATTTAATTAAAAAAAATATAATACCTACTATCAAAAAAGCTTCTGAAAAAGTAAGACAGTTAGGGAATTATGTTCAAAAAAAGATAGATAAAGCAAAGGGTAGGTAATATTTTATATATATTTTTCTTTATATATTAATAATTCAAGCTGAATTACCTTCCTATCTGATTTTAAGCATACTATATTAACATTTATTTATTATTTACTTTTATCAAATTTTATGTGACTTAATAATACAGACATATAAAATTTTTAATATATTAATTGATCAAGTCGTATGTTCAAACAGAGGTTAGGTATTTATAGAACGAACCGAAAATTTCCGCGCTGCCAAGTTTCTAAATAGCACGTGCCTTTTCAACAAATCTTTCAATTATTCTGAACGGTTACAACCCACTCTTAAAAAGACAATAGTTTGCGAATTGTGAATTTGAATAGATATATTAGAGTTAAAGCACCAATATGATACTTTAACTCTTAAATACTAATTATTTTTGTATATTTGCCAAATTTATTTCTGCAAATTCCCAGTTAATCATATTATTCAAAAAACTATCAATGTAATCAGGCCTCTTATTGCGATAATCTATATAATAGGCGTGCTCCCAGACATCACAAGCAATAATAGGGTGTAAGCCATCTGTAATTGGTGTCTCGGCATTTGCAGTTTTTACTATTTTCAGCTTGCCTTCAGATAAAGAGTACACAAGCCAAGCCCAACCACTACCAAATTGGCTGATTGCTGCTTCTTTAAACTCTTTTGTAAATTTATCATAATTACCAAAATCTTGTTCAATTTGTTTTAAAATATTTCCAGTAGGATTATGATTTTTACTAGGATGAATCGAATTCCAGAAAAAACTATGATTCCAAATTTGTGCAGCATTATTAAATATCGATTGATTATGAGTACAAGATTTTGCTATTACCTCTTCCAGATCCAAATTTTTATACTCATTATTATTTTCTAATAATTTATTTAAATTAGTGACATATGCATTATGATGTTTACCATGATGATAATCAAATGTTTCTGACGTAAAATGCGGCATGAAATCATTTTTATCAAATGGTAATTCTGGTAAAATAAATGGGTATTTTTCTTGATTTGAATAGTTACAATAAGTCATCATTTTCCTCTTTTTTAATTAATTATCTTCTAAAAGAGCTCTCATCTCTTCTATATCGCCACTACAATGTAGCACTATGTCACAACCAGCTTTAAACGCTAAGTTGCTGTTTTTATGTAATTCTACAATAAATTCTGGTTTGATGTTGCTTAAATATTGTTTGCATTTATCCATGAGCTTATCTCTATCAGCAAGCTCTATTTTTTCTAAGAAATAATTTTGATATTGTGCCGCTAATTCATTACTAATAATATCATCTGTTTCGATTTTATTAATTAATTCTTTTAATATCTTATATTTTATTCCTATATTGTTTTTTTTGTATAAAGCATACATATTAATATCATCAGTTACTAGTACACCTTTAAATCCTATTTCTGTGCGTATATAATCTATTACTTTGTTCGATAAAGTAGCGGGTAAATCAGGGTCTAATGCTTTATAAATTATATGAGCTGTCATTCCCCATATATTTTCTAACTTTGATAATTCTTGAAATACTTTAAAATCAGTTTGGCATAATTCTTCTTCTGAAGTATCAATTATTGGTAAATCTAAGTGACTATCAACTATTGCTCTACCGTGACCAGGTATGTGCTTAATCCAAGCTATACCTGCTTCTTCTTGAATAGCTTTAATAGCGCTTTTTGCCAACTCAATTACTTGATTTGTGGTTGATCCAAAGCTTCTATCTCCAATAACATTATCAGAATATTCATATAAAATATCACAATTAGGTGAATTTGGTGAATCTATGCCTAGAGATTTAAGCTCACTCATTAAAACAGAATAATTATTATAAGTAACTTTTACAGACTCAATTGGATCATAATTATAAATATCGGCAAAATATTTCGCTGCTGGATAATTTGCTTGGGCAATTGGTGGTTTTACTCTTGTCACGCGCCCGCCTTCTTGATCAATAAATATTAAAACTTCACGATCTGAGAATAAATTTTTTAAAGTGCTAGTTAAATTAAGGATTTGCTGTTTAGATTCAATATTTCTTGAAAATAAAATAAAACCAACTGGTGGGTGTTTTATGAATAAAGCTATTTCTTCTTCTGTTAATATAGTACCAGAAATACCAAAAATAAATTGCTTAAACATCAAAATTTTCTATGTTATTAATTCAAAGCTTAATTGAATTTTTATATTAAATCTAGATTTTTTTAAAAAATATTGCCTTTGATCTTGTAAAAATTATCTTGTTTGCGATCTGTCTAAATTATTAACAGTAGAATATTTATCTTCGTAAAATAATTTTACACCTCCTACGGCACCATTACGATGTTTTGCAACCAAAATCTCTGCTACATTATGTGCTTTATTTAATTCTTCTTGCCATTCTAGATATTTTGCATCCCCTGCATTGGGCTCTTTTCTTTTTAAATAATATTCTTCTCGATATAAAAACATTACAACATCAGCATCTTGTTCAATGGAACCTGATTCTCTTAAATCTGATAACATCGGTTTTTTATCTTCTCTTTGTTCTACTGCACGTGATAACTGAGATAACGCAATTACAGGAATATTAAGCTCTTTAGCTAACGCTTTGAGACCTTGGGTAATTTCAGAGATTTCTAACACCCTATTATTAGAACTAGAGACTGCTCTGAGTAATTGTAAATAATCAATAAATATAATACCTAAATTATGTTTACGTTTCATTTTACGTGCTCTTGTTCTGACAGCTGCGATAGAAAGGGCAGGGGTATCATCAATATAAAAAGGCATTTCAGCAAGCTCTGAAGCAGCTTTTCTCAAATGATTATAATGTTCTTCATTAATTTTACCATTACGCAATTGTGTTGAGTCAATTTTTGTCATCATAGATAATAGCCTAGTAGCTAATTGCTCAGAGGACATTTCCAGCGAAAAAAAACCTACTGAAGCAGGTTTTTCGTTATTTTGTGTCTTCTCGGCTAGACTCTTACATGCATTAAACGCAAAGTTCATTGCAAATGCTGTTTTACCCATAGAAGGACGTCCCGCGATAATAATGAGATCTGAATTTTGAAATCCAGATAATTTGTGATCTAGATCTATCAAACCACTAGAAACGCCTGTTACGTGACCAGTAGTTTTCATAGCTCGATTGATGCTTTCAATAGAATTAGTTACTGATTGCATTATAGGAACAAAATTCTTCTCATTGACTCCTTCACTAGCCAATTCATATAATTTACTTTCGGCTTGCTCTAGTTGTACCATGGCTTCTTTTGCAATTGAAGTATCATAAGCATTATTTACTATTTCTTCACCAATCTGGATTAGATTTCGTTTTAAAGCCAAATCATAAATTATTTTACCATAATCTCTTGGATTGATTATGACCATAGCCATAGTAGTGAGCTTGATGATATATTCATTACCACCAGCTGCAATATATAATGGTTCATTTTCGAGCATAGATCTTATGGTGATAGGGCTTGCAGCAATATTTTTTTCAATCAAAACTAAAATAGCTTGATAAATTTTTTGGTGTAAAACTTCATAAAAATGTACTGCAGAGAGAAATTCATTAACTTGTTCTAGGTGATTATTATTAATTAAAATAGCACCAAGTAATATTTGCTCTGCATTTATATTTGCAGGTTGCTTACGTTTTAGTTCGATTTCTGAAAAATCTTTTTTACTCATTATTTATTAACTAGTAACTTTATGTTATTGATTTTAACTAATTTATTTTTGTTCTAATTCTGATATATATTTGGTTGCTTCTAATGCTGCCATACAACCAGTACCTGCTGCAGTAATAGCTTGTCTGTAAATTTTATCTTGTACATCTCCAGCTGCATATACTCCTTTAATATTGGTTTCAGTAGAATTTGCTTTAGTGATAATGTAACCTTCTTCATCCATCTCTAATTGACCTTTAAAAATTTCAGTATTAGGTTTATGACCGATCGCTATAAAAACACCTTCACATTTTAATTGCCTTGTTGAACCATCTTGAGTACTTTTTAACTTTACACTAGTAACAGATTTAGGTGATTCTGTACCTAGTATTTCATCTATTTCTGAATCCCATAATATTTCAATTTTATTATTATTGAATAATCTCTGTTGTAGTATTTTTTCTGCACGTAAAGAATTTCTTCTATGTACTAAATATATTTTTGATGCATGATTAGTTAAATAAAGAGCTTCTTCTACAGCAGTATTTCCACCACCAACCACCACTACTTCTTTATTTTTAAAGAAAAATCCATCGCAAGTTGCACATCCCGATACTCCATAACCTTGAAACTTAGATTCTGATTCAATACCAAGCCATTTTGCCTGGGCTCCTGTTGAGATAATAACAGTTTCTGCTTCGTAAATATCACCTGACGAAGTATAAGCTTTAAATGGCACTTTACTAAAATCCACTTTTTCTACATAATCATATACTAATTTAGTACCCACTTTTTCAGCTTGTTGTTCCATTTGTTGCATCAACCATGGTCCTTGTATAACATCTGCAAACCCAGGGTAATTTTCTACATCAGTAGTAATGGTTAATTGACCACCAGGTTGCAAACCTTGTATTAAAATAGGTTCTAAAGACGATCTAGCTGCATAAATTGCTGCACTTAATCCCGCAGGTCCAGATCCAATAATTAAAGTTTTTGTTTTAATAATTTTCATAATTAAATTAGTTTTATATTTTGATATCGTTCAAAAGCATAGTAGCCATTAGCGGCATATATATTAAAACAAAAAGCAAAGAAAGCAACACTGCAGTAGCCATTTTTTCTGGATGCATTTTATATAATGATGCAATTACTATAGTATTAGCAGCTAGGGGCGCTATGCATAATAATTGTAGTGCATTATAATAACTAATGTCTAAATAACCAAAAATATATTTATCTAATAAAATAAATATATTAAACAGAATAGGATAAAAAACAAATTTACTACAAAATGTAGCACCGATAAATTTCCAGTCAAATTCAAACACTGTGATTTTGGCAAGTGCTAAGCCAATAGTAAGCATTCCTAAGATAGAATATGCTCCTTTCATATTATTGATAAATTCGTCAAAGAAATTAGGTAATTTAAAACCTGATAAACTCATTATACAACCTAAGAAAAATGCATTAATCAAAGGTAATCTCATGACTTTAAGTACACGTCTTTTGAAGCCACCAGCTTCGATTGCACAGTAATAATTACCGACAGACATTTCATATAATGATATACCTATTAAACCAAGCGCATAAATACTTAAGGTATAATCGTCAAAAACAGCTGCCGCAACTGGCAGTACTACATATCCACTATTACCAGTGCCAGAAGATAAAGATAGAATATTACGATGAGAATCTTGCCAAATTTTTCCATATAACCAATAGCAAAATAAACTCAATGTAGTACATAAACAAAAAGTTATACCTGTGATACCCATATCGTTTAAGGTTAATTTAGTGCTAGTAGGAATTGCAAAAAATACTACTGGTGCAACAAAATAAAATAATAAAGATGCAATACTATCGCGCTCCACATTAGAATATTTACCAGCAATATATCCCATTAGAACGCTTAGTAATGAAGAGAGAACTTTAAAAAATACTAAACTAAAAAGTGACATAATAGAAGTGAGTAAAATACTATTCTGTAAATAACATTTATCATACATCATGTACAGAAAATATTAGTGTGCTGATAGTTTTTTTGAAATACTGATATTACTTATAAAGCGATTTTACGTATAAAAAGCTAAAATAATTCTTGAATAAACAACGAGACAGTCTTATAATCGCAGGAAATTTTTAGAACTGGAGAATAAGCTAATGAATGATATAGTTACCCTTAAAGCTCAGCTGAGAACTAAAATTGGAACAGGCCCTGCTAGAGAATTAAGAAGAAATGGAATGATACCTGCAATAATTTATGGTGCAAATAAAGAACCTTTAGCTATTGCGATTGAAGAAAGAGAAATTACTAAATATTATAAAAAACCTTTGTTTTTATCTCAACTCTTTGAGTTTGATATTGATGGCACAAAATATAAAGTTTTACCAAAAACAGCCGAACTGCATTTGATTAAAGAAATGGTCACACATGTGGATTTTATTTTTGTAGAAGATGAAGTACAAAAAATGTCAGTACCTATAGTGTATCTGAATAAAACAACTTCTATAGGAATAAAACGTGGTGGATATTTTAATACTGTAAGAAGAGTATTAAATATTAGTTGCCCTGTAAAAAGTCTACCTAGATCACTTGAGATTGATGTCGCTAAAACTAAAATTGGTGAATCTATTAAAGCGTCTCAAGTAAAATTACCAGAAGGTGCAGTATTATTAGATAATCCTAATTTTGTTATCGCTTCTATTATTGGTAAAAAAGGAAAAGCTGGCGATCTTGATGCAGAAGAAGGAAAAGCTGCATAAATTTATAATTCTTATCCAAATTAAGGCCTTATATAATTAATATAAGGCCTTTTTTATTATATTAATATTGAAAGCAAAATAATGTAGCTTACTACTTTTATTAAAAAACAATCTAGTTGATTATTAATGTTTATCATTTTTATATAGCTGATATGATATCTGGAAAAGCAGAAATGGACAAAGATATGTTTTTAGTGGTAGGTTTAGGAAATCCAGGTGCTGAATATGAAAATACAAGACATAATATTGGGTTTCGATATATAGATTTTATTGCAGAATATTATAAAGTTTCTTGGTATAATAAAAATAAATTTAACGCTCATCTTTCAGATATTTTTGAAATAGGTAATTCAAAAATATTATTATGTAAGCCACAAACTTATATGAATTTATCAGGAGAAGCAGTACAAACTGTGGCTAATTTCTATAAAATTAAAATAGATAATATATTAGTACTACATGATGAATTAGATATCCCTTTAGCTAAATTATTATATAAATTTGGAGGTGGCGCAGCTGGACATAATGGTCTTAAATCTATAATGAATAAAATTGGTAGCGATTTTCACCGTATTAGAATTGGAATTGGCCGTAGCCTTTTGCCTAATCAATCAGTTGCGGATTTTGTGTTGCAAAATTTTTCCTATTCAGAAATTGATGCGATATACGCTAAAATGCATCTAATAGCAGAAAGTCTTATTAATTTTTTTGATAAAGGCAGAGCAAAAACAATATTAAATTAAATAATATTTCCTTCTTTTGCTTATGAATTAAGTAAATTATTTTTTATTAGACTTAAATTAATATAGTGTATATATTCTTTTTGATAGCATGGCTGCAACAGGCTAATATTTGTTTGTAAGTGATTAGATGTATTTTATATATACAGCATGTTATGTATAAAATATACTGAGGCAGTCCACTTAAGATTTTTATAATTGGAAAATAACCTGAAATATGAAAAAAATTCATCTACTCATTTTATCTACGCTACTTAGTTCTGGCATCAATACTCAAGCCCTTACATTAGAAGAGGCATTAGTCAGTAGTTATAATAATAATGAACAATTTAAAGTAACACGAAGTAATTTTTTAGCTGATATAGAAAAATTCCCTAGAGCTTTATCAGAATTTATGCCTAGAATCAGTGCGTCTTCTAATATATCAACGATCAATATAAATCGTACAAAAGATTCTATACCTTCAAGTGGAAGCGATAATATAAGTGCTGATACCACTAAAAATACTATAGGTTTTAGCGTAGTACAGCCTATATTTAATGGTTGGTCCTCTGTAGCCGCCTTAAAGTCAGCCCAAGCTAGTTTCTTAGCAGCAAGAAGTGAATTTTACAAGAAAGAGCAAGATATTATTTTAGATACTATAGATAAATATCTAAATTGTATTGTGTTTAAAGAAAAATATGAAATAGCACAAAAAAGTGTAGCTTCTAATAAAACTCAACTTGAAGCTATGCAAGAAAAATATAAGCAAGGTGAAGCAACTATTACTGATGTTGCAAGCTCTCAAGAAGCATATGCTACCTCAGAAGCTAATTTATCTTTTGCATTGGCAAGATATGAAGCAAGTAAAGCCACCTTTACCCAATTCACTGATCTTATTGCAGAAGACTTGATAATGCCTGAAATACCATCAAATGTTGCGGAAGAATTAGAGCAATTACAAATGTTGACAACGCAACAAAACTTAGAAATAGATAATGCTAAAAATAAGATAATTGCAGCAAAAGCAGATAATATGGCAGCAAAAGGCCAACTTTTACCAGATGTAAATTTTAGGATTGATGCAGAAAAATCTTTTTATACACAGCAAACCTCTAACAATGGTAATATAAATAACAAGAGAGTTATAAGTAGTTTAGGGGTGCATATTCCAATTTTTGCCAAAGGTGGTGCAGAATATTCTGATGTGCGCAGAAGTTACCAAGGATATAAAATTGCTATTGCAGCTTTAGATGCTACTATAAAGCAAATAAACGCTTTATGTGTAGCATATTTATCAGAATTTATCTCATCTAAAAAAAGGATAGAAGCATCTATAGAAGCGGTAAGGGCATCTGAGCTTGCATATGATGGTATGGTTCAGGAGGAAAAGTTAGGTTCTAAAACAATTATAGATGTATTAATTGCAGAAAAACGCTTAAATGACGCAAGAGAAAATCTTGCTGATTCAAGAAAAGCAGTAATTATTGCAGCTTATAAAATTAAATCTTTAACAGGAGATTTAACCGCAAGGGCAATAAAATTACCAGTAGAATATTTTACTCCTGAAAGAGAATTTCATAAATTAAAGCGTAAAATTGTGAGTTTTAAATAGTAATGCAGGATATAAATACTAAAAATAGATCTCATAATATAGAAGATATATTGAATTCGGTCCGGACGATAATCAATAACCACGAAAAATCTAATTGTAGAGAAGAGATATTAGATGGTGAAGAGCAAGAGGAAGAAGAAATTTTGGAGCTTACTTGTGTGGTTAAAAATGATCAGCAAGAAATAATTTCTTCCGAAATTAGAAAACAAATTTCTAAAGAAATTGATAAATTTGCTAATATAGTAAAAGAAAAAAATTCTGATAAAAATAATTCTTTTGAAGCTTTGGTAGAAAATTTAGTAAAGCCTTTGATAAAAGATTGGATTGAACATAATTTACCTCAAATGATTGAAAAAATATTGAAAGAAGAATTCAAAAAAATTATCCCTAAATGACAAAGGTGCTATTATGAGTAGATTAAGAAAACAAATTTTGTTGTTATTATCAAGCTGCGTAATTTTTGGGCATAATTCTATCGCTGCTCCTAATCTACCGCCATTACCTACATTGGAAACTGATTCTCAAATTGTAACAAAAACCAATAATAGCGATCAATTAGAAACAGAACAAGAAATTGATGATTCAATCAACATCGATGAGTTCATAGATCAAGTAGATCAAAAAATTACTGAGAAAGAAATTGAGGATAGTAGTGCATCATCAGAAAATGCAGGAGATAATTCGACTGTAATGCCAACTTCAACTACTGATGAATCTATATCAAGTAATAATGGAGAGCTAGAAGCATCTTCAGATGTAATACAAAATAATATGTCTGATTCTAGTAAAGTTAATTCCGCTCCTCAAGAGAAAAATAATAACTTGTCTAATCTACCAAAGATAGAAACAACACCAATAATTGCACCTGGCCAAATTTCAGCTCCAACTCCAAGCCTTGATCCTAATAATACTAAAATTGATAACACGCAAGTGAGTAAAGACATTACTCAAGAACAAGGCAATATAATTAACAGTAATGAAAATAAGCAACCAATAGGTGAAAATCCCGTTACAAACAGCGTTATTAGTTCTACTTCTCCAACCTTAGTGGTTCCAGCTTATGATAATGAGCCGCAAAAAATAGAAACACCTAAACTTACTACGTCGGATGATAGTAATATAGTGACTAATAAGGCTACTAAAAAAACAAATTCAGCGCCAGATAATTTTGTATCTGATGAACTTAAAGTGGCCTTATATTTAGCTGAGGACGATATTTCTTTAGGTAAGCTTACAGAAAAAGCAAAATTAGATCAAATGAGTTTTTATGAATATGAAAATATTTTTTGGCAAAAATATTTTCAGTTACAGCGAGCTCCACACAGAAAAATCATTGAAGATTTTATCAATGATTATGACAAAAACTTTAATCAATAATTTATTGTATATTATAAGTTATACACATAACTTATAATATACATTTTTTTATTAATATTTATTCTATTTTTTGCAAATTAGTTTTAAAAATTTTTTTATTTTATATTAAAAAGCTAGGTTTTAAAGGATTGCCTATTTTTTAATCAAACTATATATGTTCTTGAGGTTACAATAGATTTCAATAGATATTGACAGCTTACTCACATATTTATCCACAGATTTTGTGGATATAAATAATTTATAAAATCCTATATATTTTTTATAGATATGTAGTAATAAAACCCGCATAAATTTTATGCTGTACCTAAATAAAACTTGTTAATAACAAAAATAGTAGTAATAATCCTTGCTGCATACACTCAAGCAAAATAATTAAAATCACCATCAGAACTATTTTCTTCTGATATATCAGAAACAGGGGAGGGAGAAGTATAAAAATATTCGCAATGATTATCTTCTATTATCTGATATGCTATTTGTGCCCCATGAGTCCATATATTATCTATCTCCTTGCATAGTTTTTCTAATATTTCCTCGTTAGTTTTTACCAGATATAATACTAAATCAAATACCTCATCATAATCACCTTCATCGTTACCAATTGCTGCAATTAAATTGCATAATATTGGAGTTGAAATTTGTTCAAAATGAGTTTGATGAACATTTTGGGCGGCAAATTTTATTGGCGCTACACCTATTTCGGTCAAATGCTTGCCACCTGGAGTTTTTGTGCGTTGTGGTTGCATAATATTTTCTAATTCTTATCTTAATATTTGCTCATTATATTATTTATAATAACATTTGTAAATTAAAAATAATTTAGATAATTTTTTTAACTATAACTTTTAAATTGCTAATTTTCGCTATTTTTTTGTGTTAAATTTGCTAGAAAATAGTCTAAAGAAGTAAGAATTTTCTTTTTTATAGTTTCAGTAATATAGTCGTCAATGTAACTTGCATGAAAAGCACCGCTTGGTTTAATAATAGTTAAATCAAGGTTCGAGCGCATTGCATTATTTCCTTGAACCGGCTCAGCTATAACACCTACATCTGTAGTTGTGTCATCTGACTCAAACATGAGAGAACCGGAAGTAATGATGCTGGCCTTAATTTGGCTCTTCTTGCATCAAATAAGATCAACGCATCAACTAATGATGGGTTAAGTGCTGTGAAATATTTCGCAATATCACCACCATTTGAATGGCCCGCAAGAATAAATTTATCTAAACGCAAAGATAAACTTTGTTGCTTTAAACTTTCTATAATAAATAAAATATTATCTGTGCCACGTATGTATAAATGTTGCCTTGCTTCATCTTGAATAGCTTTAGGATCAACTGTTTCTAGGCCATCATTATCACCTAAAATATCATGCTGGATGCTAATAAAGCTATATCCTTTTAAAGTAAAATACTCTGCCAAATAGGTATATCGCTTATAAACTGACTCTTCTTTGAGCAAGTCTTTTTGTCCTTAATAACCCGGACTAAAAATTACTGTTGATAGTTGATGATCAGTTTTTTGGGGGAAATAAACATTAACAGGAATTTGTCTTTTGCGTGATTTATCATAAAAGGTAAAATGAGATATTTGCATTACTTGACATTATTAATTAGCGTGTAAAATAATAATATTGGCGGGCGATATTACAAAACATTTTATAACATAGTAAGAGAGAAGTTTGACCATTTATGTTATAAAATTACAAGGAAGTGTTAGAAAATAACAAAAAAATTATACTTACTTCAAAATACATAATCATTATTATGGAAACAGAATGCAACAATATCAGTACAATCAATATAGTTTTCTAGTGTCTTAATATACTTATCTTGCTCAACTGTATTGCACTGCACTTCTTGAGTAGCAAAATGTTCAAAAAATTTCTAACTATGAATTAGCCCAAGCTTTTAATAAGCATTTTAATAGGATATGCCATAACTAGAAATGATATGATTCCTCCAAGCCACAAAAAAACAAACCATAACCACTGTTTTACTTTAGGATAGTGATTTAACCACCTATTCACTAATTCAATACATTGCTTCATGACTTGTTTTCCCACGAAAGATATAATAACAATAACCAGTATATCCTAAAATAAGAGGAAATAATGGAACAACGCCGCATAACATAAGCGATAAGCTAGGCCCATAAGCTGCAGAGTCCCAGATAGTATAATTATAAGGAATAAGCCATGGAAAAATACTAATACCTAGTCCTAAATAACCCATAAAAAATATACCAATACTACATAAAAATGGCCGATATTCATGCTGTACATTATGTAAATCATTCCAAACTATAATGAATAATATGGCAGTAACTAGTGGTATAGGAGAAAGATAATAGATATTAGGTGTGCTGAGCCAAAAATTCTTCAGCATTTCATTAATAAATGGCACGGAAATACTGACTAATGTCATAAAAATACCGATAAAAATAAGTACATATGAAGCAACTTGCCTTGACCATTTTTGTGTTATATCGTCAGTTTTCATAATTAACCAAGTAGCTCCTAATAAAGCATATCCAAATGTCACAGCTATACCAGTCATCACAGAAAAAGCCGTAGCCCAATCAAAAGGACCTCCTACAAAATCACGTCCATTAACATTTACTCCTTGTACAAATGCACCTAAAATAAGGCCTTGGCAAAATGCAGCACCTAGTGATCCGAAATGAAATACATAATCCCATATCCATCTAGAATTAATTGTTGCTTTAAACCGAAATTCAAATGCTACGCCGCGCATTATAAGTCCCAATAACATTAAAATAATTGGTATATAAAATGCGGGTAATAATATTGTATAAGCTAATGGAAAAGCGGCAAAAAGCCCCCCTCCTCCTAGTACTAACCAAGTTTCATTACCATCCCAAAATGGAGCAATAGAATTTATCATTCGACTACGGCATTGATCAGATGGTGCAAATGGAAATATAATCCCAACTCCTAAATCAAAACCGTCTAAAAGCACATATAAAAAAATAGCTATTGCTATTATAATAGACCAAATCAATGGTAAATCTATAAAATCTGAAAAATCAAACATCTCAATCTCCTTTACGTGTTGAAGCTTCTATTACAGACGCTTCGATGCTATGCTTATAATATTGTTCTTCTTCTTTAGATCCATCAATTCCTTTATTGATTAATATAATAATATAATAAATACCTGCAGTAAAAATAAGACTATACATTATAATAAATGCCATTAGAGACCATGCTACTTGAGGTCCAGTAATCGCGGGCGAAACAGACTCTATTGTTCTAATAATTCCATAAGCTGTCCAAGGCTGTCTACCTATTTCTGTTACAAACCAACCAGCTAGAATCGCAATAAAACCACTAGGTATCATACCAACCCACCATATATGCAGCCATCTACTTGTAAATAAACGTTGTTGATAATATTGTAAAGTACTTACAATGCCTATACCAATCATTAAAACTCCGATCCCAACCATAATACGGAAGCTCCAAAAAACCCATATTACTGGTGGTCTATCTTCTTTTGGAAAATCTTTAAGAGCAGGAATTTTACCGTTAATATTACCAGTTAAAATCCAACTGGCTCCCCCCGGAATTGTAATCCCATATTTAGTCTTTTCTGCTTTTTGATCAGGTATACCAAAAAGGAATAATGGTGCATTTTCTCTATGTTCCCAATTACCTTCCATTGCAGCAACTTTCACAGGTTGATAATGCATAGTATTTTCACCATGCATATGTCCAATCATAAGCTGAATTGGAGATACTAATGCAGCCATGATAACAGCCATACCTAACATAATTCTGGCATGTAATAGAAATTTATTTTTAAGTAAATAAAATGCCCCTACCCCCCCTACAAGAAAGGCTGTAGTCAAATAAGCAGCTGTTATCATATGCATCAAGCGATAAGGAAAAGATGGTGTAAAAATAATCTCAAGCCAGTTTGTAGGAGTTAATCTACCATCTGATCCGATAATAAAACCTTGAGGCGTTTGCATCCAACTATTTGCAGATAAAATCCAAAAAGCAGAGATCAAAGTGCCGATAGCTACAATGCATGTTGCTGTAAAATGCATTTTTTTGCTCACCCTACCCCAACCAAAAAGCATAATCCCAAGAAAAGAAGCTTCTAAGAAAAAAGCGGTTAATACTTCAAAACCTAATAATGGTCCCAAAACATTTGCTATCCTATCAGAAAAAACAGACCAATTTGTACCAAATTCGTAAGACATCACAACTCCAGACACAACACCCATACCAAATGTTATGGCAAAGATTTTAACCCAGAATTTATAAATATCTCGAAATAATTGATTACCTGTCGCAAGCCAACGCCATTCTACTACTGCAAGAAAACTAGCTAACCCTATACTAATTGCAGGGAAAATAATGTGAAAGCTTACAGTGAAAGCAAATTGAATACGTGCAAGTAATACAGCATCTAGCTCCATATAAAACAATAATAATTTAATGAACTATTATATTATAAATAGAAATATTTGGTTGTCGAGTTTATAAACTATAGCAGTATATAAAATTAAAGTAAGATAGAAGTTTTTTGCTAAAATAGAAAAATGTTAATATAGATTACTACAAATTTGGCACAATAGTCATCTTATTATTTCAATATTATTGAATAATTTATAGTAAGAAAAACAAATTAATAAGATAATTGTATTTTTACTAAAATAATTTAATTCGATATACCTGTCATGGATCAAAAACAATATATTTCTAACTTATCTACATTATACACTATACTTGATGATATATCTATCTATGTTGACAAAGCAAAATCTGATGAAAAAAAACAAGCAGTTCACTTGAATTTAGGTCAAATAAAAGAGAACTTATTAAAAGAACTTAGAAAAGATGAGACTTTTAATTTTGTACAATTAGAAGAGAAGAAGCAAGAAACAGAACTTAAAAAAGATGAGACTTCTAAAAAAGAGACTTCTAATGTTACACAATTAGAAGATAATACGCAAAAAAATGCTAACTTACAAAAAAAGAGCGACAACAATATCCAATATTTATCAACGAGTCATTTAGATATTTTATCTATGTATATAGAGGAAATCAAATTTGTATCATTTAATTTACTCGAAACAAAAGATGATAATGAAAAAAGTGCTTATATGCTAAGATTATCAAATATTTTAGGAGAAATAAATTTTGCTACAAATCTTGTAATATTACCAAATAATATCGTAAAAAAAATAAAAGATTTTGTAAATACTATAACAAAAACTGTTACCATTTCTCGTAATAAAACTACACCCAATAACATTTCCGACCGAATTAAAGATATTGATAAAATTTTACAAGAAATTAACCAGCAACAAGAAGAATTGCAAAAAAAATTACATGCGAATGAAGCTGTAAAAAACTTATATGATCAACAGTTGGAACATTTAAACACAAATGAGAAACAATATCCATTTATTACATTTTTATTGAATATTAATTACGATCTCCACAAACCTCAACAAGAAGAATTAAAAAAATATCAAAATCTTTGTCAACAAGAATATAAATTACGCACTATAAAGCAAAATCCTACAAAGTATATAGGAGATATTGAACAAATTACTGCACAGATCAAAGATAAACGCACAGCAATAATTCCATTAAAACAAAAGATTATTGAGTATGAACAACAAAAGAGTTCTATAGAAAATAAAAAATCATGGATTCCGTCATGGATCCCATATTTGACAAATAAGGCAAAAAAAATTGAGCACATAGATCAAAATATCAGCGCATTACAGCAACAGGTTGAATCATATAATACTTCACGCAAAGAATTAGTTGAAAAAAGATCGGAATCTTTTACATTAGAAACTGCGATTAAAACAAATTCACTAGATAAATTAAAGGAATTAATACCAGATGTTTCAAATAGCAATCTACTTCAACAATTAAATCTGATTAAGTCGAAACAGATTGGGCCGTCAGATCAAAATATAATCGAAAAGAAACCAACTAGTTGGGTGAAACGTATCAAAAATAAATTCTTAAAATCAAAAGATAACACTATATCTTAAAATTTAAATAGTACCAATTTTATAATTGATCATTATGATCAGCGCATATATAACAAACTAATAAATCAATAAAGAAAATTATATGCGCGCAGAATTAGAAAACGTAAATAAAGATATTTCCAATTCATTAACTCTAATCAGGAGGTCACTTTGACCCAGATCAGTTGAAAAAAAAATTAGATCAACTCCAGCAAGACTCTTTAAAAGAAGATTTATGGAGCGACCCAGCAAATGCAGCGTCTATTTTAAAAGAAAAAAATTTAACCCAGAAATTATATAATTCTTATCAAGCAATTTGTAATGGCTTGCATGATAATATAGAACTTGCCCAAATTGCTGAAGCAGACAATGATGAAGAATTAGTGAAGCATATTCTTGCAGAGCTTGACATAATCAAAAAATCCGCTGAAAAGCTTGAAGCAGAATGTTTATTTTCTGGTGAATTAGACACTAATAATTGCTTTTTAGAAATTAATGCTGGTGCAGGTGGTACAGAAAGTCATGACTGGGCATTGATCATGATGCGTATGTATTTGCGTTTTGGTGAAAGAATGGGCTTTAAAACAGAAATAATTGATATAATTGATGGAGAAGATGCAGGTATAAAATCTTGTTGTATCAAATTTAAAGGCGAAATGGCATATGGTTGGCTTAAATCAGAGTCAGGAGTACATAGATTAGTACGTATCTCACCTTTCAATGCTGCTGGAAAAAGGATGACTAGCTTTGCTTCATGTTGGGTATATCCTGAGGTAGATGATAATATTAATATACAAATAGAAACTAAGGATTTAAGAATTGATACTTATCGCTCCTCAGGTGCAGGTGGACAACATGTTAATACTACAGATTCTGCTGTACGTATTACACATCTACCTACTAATATAGTCACTCAATGCCAAAGTGATCGTTCTCAGCATAAAAACAAAGCAGAAGCGATGGCTATGCTAAAGGCTCGCTTATATGAATTAGAGATGAAAAAGCGTAATAGCGAAATTGATAAACAAAATGCTTCTAAGACTGATAATAGTTGGGGAAATCAAATTAGATCATATGTTTTGCAACCTTATCAAATGGTAAAAGATTTACGCAGTAATTTTGAAACTAGTGATAGTGCAAGTATTTTAGATGGCAATCTGGCAAAAATGATTGCTGAAACTTTATCAATAACAGTCAAAAAAAATTAGGTTAGATATGCAATATCTAGAAACTAAAAAATATGGTATTTTTGGATTAGGACTCACTGGTCAATCTGTATATCAATATTTAAACCCTAATGAAAATATAATATGCTGGGACGACGATGAAAATACTAGGCAAAATTTTGCTAAAAAATACTCTAAGTGCAACTTAGTTCCGATTACTGCAGTACAATGGTTGCAATTAGATGAAATAGTAATTGCCCCAGGCGTCCCCCATTCACATATGATTTTTGCTGTTGCCAAAGATTATAATATTAAAATCACTTCAGATACCGAAATATTCCTGAGTGTTCATAAGCAAAAGTCAATTATAGCGATCACTGGTACAAATGGTAAAAGTACTACTACAGCATTGATCTATCATTTATTAAAATCATGTAGACTTGACTATGTTATGGGTGGAAATATTGGAATTCCATTGCTAGATTTACCTAATGCTCAAGGATATATTTTAGAACTATCTTCTTTTCAGTTAGATTTATTACAAGAGATGCCCTTTACTATTTCAGTGTTACTTAATCTGACACCTGATCATTTAGATAGATATAATAATTGTACAGATTATTATCAGTCAAAATTACGCATTTTCCAAAATAATAGTTTAAAAATCATTGGAATAGATAGTGCTGATAGTGCTGAATATTATTATACAAATAAAGATAATATTGATTTTGTTGCAATAAGCTCCCAGGATGTTGACCAAAAAGAAAAATATGTAATTTGTACCAGAAGCGAAATAATAGATAATTATTTTAGTAAACAAAATTATCCCCTACCCTCTATGCCTAACTTAATTGGCGTACATAATCAGCTTAATATCGCAGCAGCGTTTGCCGTATGCAAGGCTTTGGATATTGATTCAAAGCTTGTAATAAACTATTTGCCACAATTTAAGCCTCTTGAGCATAGAATGGAGTATTTAGGTGTTAAAAATGGGATAAAATATTATAATGATAGCAAAGCAACTAATGTCAGTGCTTGTATTTGTGCTTTATCTAGTTTTTCCAATATTTATTGGCTTGCGGGAGGAATTTTTAAAGAAAAAAATCTCTATGAATTGGATATTTATTTGAAAAATGTCAGAATCGCTTACTTATTTGGCCAAGATAGTAATATTTTTGCTGAATATCTATCAAATAAAATAGAGTATAAAATATTTAATAATATGACAGAAGCATTTGTTCAAGCTAAGATTGATGCTGAAACCGACAAGTTGGAAGATGCAATAATTCTATTATCCCCAGCCTGCTCTTCTTTTGATCAATTTAAAAATTTTCAAGATAGAGGAAATAATTTTAAGAAATTATATGATGAAAAATAATATATTACGTCAATGGTGGCGTTTGATTGATCAACAATCAGTAATTGCTTATTCTATTTTAGTAGGGTTTAGTCTGCTATTAGTGACTACTACCAGCTCTACTATTGCCAAAAAAATTGGTATAAATGACAATTATTTTTCTAGTCGGCAAGTAATTTATTTATTAGTAGGATCAATAGTAGTTTTTGCTTTATCTTTTTTAGATGTTAAATGGATCAAAAGGATAGGTATTATTGGTTTTTTATTTAGTATATTAATGCTTATATTAACTAAATTCTGGGGTTATGAGGTAAAAGGCGCTACACGTTGGATTCGCATTGGTGGTTTTTCTTATCAACCTTCAGAATTTATCAAACCGTTTTTTTCAGTAGTTGTAGGATGGTTATTATCGCTTAAATATGAAGATACATTTCCTGGTTTTACCATATCTTTGTGTTTATATATAATTGTTGCCTTGCTTTTAATAACACAACCAGATATTGGAATGTTGGTATTAATCACTGCAATATTTTCTATTCAATTATTTGCTTCTGGGTTACCATTAATATGGATTTTCATTTCTTCTATAATTTTAGGACTTGGTTTTTTTGCTGCTTATTACTTTTTGCCCCATGTTGCAATTAGGATAAATGATTTTATAGATCCAGAAAAAAATGAAAATTATCAAGTTACTAAATCTATGTTAGCCTTTTCTGAAGGTGGACTTTATGGTAAAGGACCTGGCGAAGGCTCAGTTAAACAAAGCTTACCAGATGCTCATACAGACTTTATTTTTGCAGTAGCGGGCGAAGAATTAGGCGCTATAACATGTATTGTTTTAATTTTTACTTTTGCTTTTATTACTATTAGTAGTTTTATAAAAATTCAAGATCAAAAAGATCCTTTTGTTCAATTTACTGCTATTGGCCTTATCTCACAATTTGGACTTCAATCTTTTATTAATATTGGAGTAACAATGAACTTATTACCCACTAAAGGTATGACTTTACCATTTGTAAGCTATGGTGGATCTTCTACCATAGCAATTAGTATGGCTGTGGGGATGCTATTAGCCTTGACTAAAACCTCTACTTCTTGTTATCAATATAGAATCAAAACTTAGAAAATATTACAATCAACGATGAAAAAGAATAATCATGCCAAAATAATGATGGTTGCTGGCGGAACAGGCGGGCATTTATTTCCTGCAATTGCCTTATCAGAACAACTAAGTTTAGATAAAAAATACGAAATAATTTTAGTTACTGATTTAAGATGTAATAAATATTTGCCATCAAATTTGCCAATTAAGCACCATATAGTAAAAATTTATATTAATTTCAAAGGGATAAAAAATATTATTTGCTCTTTTTGGCAAATGATAACGTCAATCCTCCACTCTATACAAATAGTGTATAGTGAAAAACCAAAATTAGTTATAGGATTTGGAGGATATACTAGTTTTCCTACTTTAATAGTTGCTAAAATTATTAATATACCAATTATAGTTTTTGAACCTAACTCTTTTATGGGTAGAGTAAATTTATTCTTTGCTAAATATGCTAAAAAAATTATTACTAGCACTGAAATTACAAATATACCAATTCAATATAAAAACAAACTGATTTATAGCCCTTTATTAATAAGACAAAAAATAAAAGAATATAAAAAAACTTATCAAGCCAATAGCAATATATTCCACTTGTTGATTATAGGAGGCAGTCAAGGCGCAAGCTTTTTTGATGATGTGATCCCCGAAGCTATTGAACAGTTACTTACTATTGATCCTAAGATCAATATAAAAATTACCCAACAAGTTAAAAAAGAAAATATTGAAAAATTAGAAGCTAAGTATCGATCAATGAATATTGAACATCATATCTCAGATTTTTTTATTGATATTCCAGATATTTATAATTCAGTTCAATTGATTATTAGTAGATCCGGAGCTAGTAGTGTAAGTGAGATAACTTATATGAATATACCGGCTATATATATTCCCTATCCATATTCGAAGGATGATCATCAATTTTATAATGCTAAAGTAATTCAAGAGCAACATTATGGTTGGTGTTTTAGGCAAGCAGAAATTACTAGTAACAAATTAGCCCTTTTGCTTAAAGAATTAATTTGTAATCCTATGCAATTACAAAAAATATCTGATAATATGGCAAAAAATTGTCAAAAAACTAATATGCAGCATTTAAGCAGCACTCTATTAGAGATAATTGACCAATAAATTAGATTATTATCTCAATCAGAGTTGCAACCAATAATTTTATATGTCACAAATAGTTATTATATAATTATTTGAAGTTTGTTATGTTAAAAAATATTGTAAATCTTAGTTGCGTAATATTACTACTTTCCTCATGTGTATCTGGTCCTAATGAATATTTAAAAAAATCAGCTAATAATAAATATTTTGATACTGGAGGCTTCAAAAATAATAAACGAGCACCGTTATATAATTCTAAATATATTAACCAAGCAAAAAGAAATATTCAGCAAGATCATTATTATGACGATGAAGAATTTGATGATGATGCTGATTATATAGAAAATGAGACTCATAGTGCACGTTATAAAAATATGAATGCATATCGTGATCTAGCAAAACAAGAAGCGCAAAATAGTAGAAGACACCGTAATAATAGTTATCCTAATTTGTATGATAGTAAAAAACATCTTCCAAGCACATATGATAATTACAAAAATTTAGAATTAAAAGAGGAAATTGATGAAATAAAATATATGCTTGAAGAAACTAAAAAAGAGTTAGAAAATAGAAAATGTCCTACTGAACAAAAAATCGAAAGGTCAGCGAATAGATCAACTAATATTAACTATATAAAATCTCTATAAAATTAGATTATAATTTAAGAATGGTAATATTTTTGGTATAATAATTATTTTATTTTTTATTAAAATTTATAATTCTTTGCGCAATTCTACGTACAAAAGATACTTCTAAATTTGCTTTATTACACACATCTAATAACCATTGTGAATCATTAAAAAGCCATTCTTTTGCATTATTTTCTAATTTTACAGCTGTGATATTAGAAGAATTATTTGACGCGTCAATTATAGCCTGTAATATAATCGATTTATAAAGTTTTACTTCTTTTACACAATCTAATTCTTTTATTTTTTCAAATGGAGCCTGAAATTTCATTACGCCGTTGTTCATTTATAAGAACCTACAATAAATATTATAATTTTTGAGATAATTTTATGACTAATTCACAAATTAATAAATCTTATAAATAAATATAAAAACTATTTGCCTAACTATTAACTAACAATAATCAAAAAAATATAAAAAATTTCAATATATCTAAAAATCATGCACTTATCTTTTATAATTAAGAAAAAAATACTATATATTTTTATACCTGAGGTTATATCTGATTTATTTTATATTAAAAAAAGTTAATATATTACTATTAACTTAAAATGAATATAATTTAACTTATTGAATTTATAAACCAAAACTTATATTGTGATTGAATTTTATAATAAAACTTTTAAAATTAATTCACACTTGATTATTACAAAATAATATATTATTGATATGCGGATAGTAATTAAATGAGTTAAAAACTTTAAATTATATGATCTATTACAACTGATTTTTATCAGATTTTTTCAAAAGAAACATAAATATTATAATTCCTAAAGCAGCACAAATTGGTACTGTTGACAATGCTCTTATAAAATCTTTTTTCAAATATAATGCTGTTCCGTGCTCAGATAATAAACCATCCCAATTATATACGAACACTTGCCCTATTACTAAATGAAATATATACCCAAACGACATGTTCATACAATTTATTGCAGAAATAACTAATCCAGTAGAGCTACTGCCCATGATATTACTGGCGATATTAAAAATTAGTACTTGATAGCAACATAAAATACCTAATACAAACATTATGGTGCCAAGAGTTAGCATAGATAAGTCATTACAAATAAATAATATTATAAATATAAAGATAGTAAGAACAGCCGTAGCAATAATTATCCAATATTCTGAACCAAATAAGTTAGAAAAAAATACTAATATTGGTCCTCCCAAACACATACCAAAATAGACATACATAGTAATTTTAGAGCTATCAACAATTGAGTATCCAAAAATTTGGTTAAAAAATGGCATAGCCCATACATCCGCAAACCCTTCCAAAGAACCTACTAATAATCCACCTGCAATACCAATTAAAATAATGCGATAATTTGTAAAAACTCTAAAAAGAGATTGAGATATCGTATTATTAGTATGCACAGCACTTTGTGGCAAATTATTTTTCCCACAAATATAAGTGATAATACTCATACTAAAAGCGACAAAAGACACTAATAATAATATTTGTTTATGTCCATAATGCTCAAATAATATAACCAAAGGAGTAGTACTAAATACTGCGCCAATTAACCCTAAAGTAAAAGCAAAACCAATTAACATGGAATGATATTTTTCATCAAAACAAGCTTTTGTAATTTTAGCTACTGATAAAAAACCTATACCTGATCCAAAACCTATCAAAAATCTAGATAATAGTAGTATTTGCCAATTAGATGTAGTAGCAAATAATAAAGCCCCAATTGCTGTGCATAAAATTGCCAAAGAAGCAATTATACGATAACTAAAACGATCTAATAACAATCCAAATGGTATTTGAGATAGACCATATCCTAAATAATAATAACCTGATAAAGATCCAAACATCGAAGCATCCACTTGGAAGTCTAACATAATTTGTTCACGTAATACTCCTGTAGATAAACGCATAATAAACTGAAATGCAAAAAATAAATTTGCAATACCCCAAAGAATTATAAAATTTTTAGATACATAATTTAGCATAACTATTAATTGTCGTTTATAAATTAAGAACAGGATGATATATTATAGCTTGTTAATGTCAATAGTACTTGCATAATTCTATTTACTAACGCTACAAATGATTGTTAAAATAAAAATTCTGATTATAATCACAATTTAAATTCAATGAAATTTGATGATTTACAATGCATAAAATATTAATAAAACCTTCTTTTTACTTGTTAATTACTCTTTTATTAATATCCACAGCTTGTGTACCTGTTGCAGTAACTGGCGTAGGTAGCGCAGCAGCTATTACAATGTCAAAAGATAGAACAAAAGAAAGTATGTTCACGGATTTAAAAATTGCAAATTCTATCAAAATGAATTTTATTAAACAAGATTTTAATAATTTATATGCCAAAATTAATATTGAAGTCTTTAATGGAAGAGTAATGTTGACAGGTTATCTTGATAATAATGAAGATAGAGAAAAGGCGTTAGATATTGTAAAAAGTACTACAGACGTCATAGAAATTATAGATGAACTACAAGTTATTAACAAAAAAGTAGTTTTTAATGCAACGCAATATACAAAAGATTCATTAATTACTAGCCAAATCAAGTCTAAAATATTTCTTGAAAAAGAAATCAAAGGCAGAAATTATATTGTCGTTACCAATTATAATATTGTATATATGTTTGGAGTAGCAGCTTCAAGTGAAGAACTAGAAAAAGTAGCAAATATAGCAGCAAATATTAATGGAGTAGAAAAAGTCGTTTCACATGTATTAATCTCTGATGACATATATGACAAAAAATCTTATAATGATGCTAATATAGAATCTAATAATAAAGACGAAGAATATATTACGGTTAAAGAAATCAATACTGAATGGTCGAAATATTAATCTTATGAGGGGTATTTCTAATTTTAGCAAATATATTTTTCTTATTTTTGTATTATTATTTTTAAGTGGGTGTGCTACACAAAATTTTTGTTCTAATCAACGTTTTTCATACAATAATTTATCTAAGGATGATCAAGGAAATATAAGATATAAAGGTCATTATAAAATAGGAAAACCATATCAAATTAACGGAAAAAAATATATTCCAAGGCAAGCATCACGATATAAAAAAATAGGAATAGCTTCTTGGTATGGAGAACGATATGGTTTCCATGGCAATACTACAGCGAATGGTGATTTATATAATAAAAATATGCTCACTGCAGCGCATAATACTTTACAATTACCTTGTTTAGTAAAAGTTACTAATCTTAATAATAAAAAATCTTTAATAGTAATGGTAAATGATAGAGGGCCATTTTCACAAAATCGTATTATAGATTTATCTGAAAGAGCAGCAGAGTTATTACAATTTAAAAAACATGGTACTGCTAAAGTGAAAGTAGAATATTTACCTCGTGAGTCAACAAAGCTTTTAAATATACTAGGACTTAAGCCAAAACAACATTCTACTTCTAAGAAAAATTTGGACAATACTAAGTGTACTGTGAATTGCCATATAAAATTATTTAATCTACAACATGGAATAGTAGCAAATTAACATTAGTGTTGTAACCAGTGAAATTAATCCAAGTTGCTTAAAGCTATTCAAACAGATTGAGCAATAAAATATACTCTTTAACAGCATGAGATATTGTATCTTTTATTAAAATTTACTTTAAGTCCATTCTTCCGGATAAATTCCCCATAAATATTTACGTAATACCCAGCCAGTGATCCCTTTGCAGGTTACTTTACACAATTCTTTATTACATTTAGATAGTTCACAGCGTAAATTAGGTTTTAAATATGCAATGATTTGATTGTTAGTAGCATTATTATTTAACAATAAATTTACTTCATGTTTGCTATTAATAATCACACTGCGTTTACCTGATAAAACATTAGCATGCACCCAACCACCTTCTCCTTCGATATCTACTATTTTTCTCCATTGTTCATATTCTGCAATAATTTCAACTGGTTCTTTAGCTTTAATAAATACCCAGGTTATTGGAAAATTTTTATCAGGTCCAACTCTTACATTGACTTCATTAAATTTTATAGTAACAAATCTGGGGACCGGAAGAGATTTAGGTATAGCAATCGTGGTCTCTAATGCCCCCCAAATAAATATAAAAGCTAGTAATAATTTACTCAGCCTCATTGAGCAAATCTCCCTTTAGTGGATTCATTATTACATAATTGCCTAATCTAAATTGTTTTTTAATTCTAGTAATTTCATTATCACTGATTCCTACAGAACGTAAAGCATTAGCGCCAATTTGTAATCCTATTTCATAATCTTGAGGTAATATTATATGAGCTCCTAAATTATATAATTCATTAGAATTTTTTAAATCGCGAGTACGCACTATAATTTCTAAATTACTGAAATTTTCACTTGCAAGAGCAGTCATTTTTTTTACAGTAATATTATTATTAATTGTTATTACAAGCGCTGCTGCTCTACTAGCGCCGACAGCTTCTAAAGTACTAAGCTGTGATGCATTACCTCTAAATACTGTCATACCTTCGGCGGTTTCTTTACTTACAACTTCGTTATTAATATCTAAAGCTATATAATTTACACCCTCTGCCTCTAAAACTTTAGCTACCATGCGGCCTATTTTACCAGAACCAACTATAATAATATGATTAGTTAAATCTTGCGCTCCTCTTTCTATAATCTGCTCGGGGGTTCCATTAAGGTTTTTTTCAATTCTGTCATAAATAAATCTTCCAACTAATCCAAGAATTGGAGTCAGAGCCATGGTAAAAGTTACTATTAATAATAATAGATTAGCTGTAGTTTCTTCTAAAACACCACATTCTTTACCAAGTCCAAATAAAATAAAAGCAAATTCACCACCTTGTGACAAAAGTAATCCTGCATGAATTGAAACACCGCGGCTAAAGCCAAATAATATGCATAACCCAGCGATAATAGAACTTTTTAAGATAATTAATGCAAAACTAAAAGTAATAATTGAGCCTAATTGATTATATATAGTCATTACGTCGATTTTCATTCCGACGCTCATAAAAAATAAACCTAATAATAAACTTTTAAATGGATAGATACTTTCTTCTGCAGTTACACGAAAATCTGTTTCCGCTACTAATACACCGGACACAAATGCACCAAGCGCTAAAGAGAGACCAAAATGCTCAGTGCTCCATGCAGCGCCTAATACCACCAGCAACGTAACAGCAATAGGTAACTCACTACTCTCAACATGTTCTGGACTAATAAAAGCAAATAATGGTCTTAAAAAGACTCTTCCTACGATAAAAATTCCTCCTAATGCAATAACAGTTTTTACTAATGAATTTCCTAATATATAAGGCAAAGAGTCCATATTTTCTCCGTTACCTAAAAGAGGCACAATGACCAACAAAGGAACTACTACAAAATCTTGTAGTAATAATATTGCAAGCGAAATACGACCAATTTGCATTGTACTACTATTTGATTCATCAATTACTTGCATTACAATTGCTGTAGAAGATAATGCAAGCCCACCTGCAATAATAATTGCCATACTACTATTATTAGTAGTAACTACTATAGCTGCTGCAATAACTACTGCTGTAATCAAGACTTGAAGAGAACCAAGACCAAAAACATATTTACGCATTGCTTTGAGTCTTTCTATTGATAACTCGAGTCCAATAGCAAACAATAGAAACACTACTCCCATTTCACCAAGCAGGTATGTTTGTTCGTAAGTAATCACTCTTAGACCATAATCGCCTAAAACAGTCCCCGCTACTAAATAACCAAGTACTGGGCTTAAATTAAGACGCTGAAAGAACGCTACTATAAATACAGCAGTCGCAATTAATGTAATAACAGTAATTAAAATGCTATCATACATTTTGATATTTCCCTTTTAATATTAGCTATTTTTTATCCCATAATTCTTCAAGCTTGATATGCTCTCGTGCTTCTTCATTAAATAAATGCACTATAACTGGCCCAGTATCAATTATTACCCAATCACTACCTCTTAAGCCTTCAATATTACAACCACATTCTTGTTTATGTTTTAGTTCATATGCTAAAAATTCTGCAATAGAGGAAATATTTTTTACAGATCTCCCTGTGCCAAAAATCATATAATTAGCTATAGTGACTTCTTCACCTAACTTGATTACATTAATATTGTGAATATTTTTTTCTTCTAAAATTTTAATTATAAAATCTTTTAATTGTTCTTTATCTATTGTCATTACTTTGTTTTCTTAAATAAGTGGAGGAGATAACTAGCAACTTTCCTCTTATTACATTTATTAAATTATATTGTGTATTATTACTAGTTTGTTTCTCTTGATTATATAACGTGAATAAATTTATCATTCTTTCCTTGCAAGGTCTATCAAAAACTAAAATATCACATAATTTTCTTATCTCATTGCTACGGTCCCATTTTTTAAAATGTATAATATTATCTATACCCATCATCCATGTAAATTGTGTTGTTTTAAATTTATTGATTAAAGCTTTTAACACATAATAAGTTTGAGTATGTTGTAAATTGTGTTCTACAGTAGAGACAATAATCTTAGGATAATTTTGGACAAATTCAGCTGCTTCAGTTGCACGCTCAAAAATATTTTTTTTATAAGAAGGTTTAAAAGGATTTTGCTCCGCCACTAACCAAATAATATAATCAAATTTATATTGTTTAAGTGCATGTAGGCTTATTTCTAAATGACCTTGATGCGCAGGGTTAAAACTTCCGCCCATAATAGCTATTTTAAAATGAGAATTATTAAGAAAATTCAATGCTTGTAAATTATATAATTTATGTCTAGAATTTTTCTTAAAAACAGATTTCATAAATAGATATGGCAATTTCCGAAGAGCAACTACAGTCAATATTACAGCAAAATTTTCCAAACGCAAAAATAATAATTACCGATCTATTAGGAGATCAAGATCATTATTCACTAGAGATACATAGCAGCGCTTTTAAAGGCCTGACTTTAATCGGTCAACATAAATTAGTTAAAAATGCTTTAGCCGCGGTTCTCAAGAAAGACTTGCACGCAATCACGATTAAAACTTTTGTAGTATAAATCTTCTTTATCAACTTTCTACATAACACATAATAAGTTGCTTTTTCTGCAGAAGAAAAACTGTTTAGTACCACCCACCACTAGAGAGAATGTTATTCGTAAAAAGAGTTCAATCTATCTGCTAATAGTCTCCTTCTGCGCATATAAATCTACAAATAATAAAATAACATTTGACAAAAGTATTAAAATATATTAATTAATGGACATTTATCTGTTTTAATACATATCGGAGTTTACAATGAATTTATTTAGCATTCTTAATAGTTTAGCAGTCTCACAAATCGTGCCGCCCCAAATATACAAAATAAACATGATAAAACCGCTCTTGATATGTTTGTAGAAGAAGTTAACTTAGAGATAGTTGAGTTATTAATAAAAAATAATGCCGACTTAAATGCAAAAGATTTATTGGGTACAGCCCCTCTTTATATAGCTGCAAGAGAAGGTCAGTTAGAGATAGTTGAGTTATTAATAAAAAATAATGCCGACTTAAATGTAAAAGATTTATTGGGTACAGCCCCTCTGCATATAGCTGCAAGAGAAGGTCAGTTAGAGATAGTTGAGTTATTAGTAAAAAATAATGCCGACTTAAATGTAAAAGCTTATGATGGTAACACCCCTCTTTATATAGCTGCAAGAGAAGGTCAGTTAGAGATAGTTGAGTTATTAGTAAAAAATAATGCCGACTTAAATGTAAAAGCTTGCGATGGTAACACCGCTCTGCATATAGCTGCAAGAGAAGATCGCTTAAAGATAGTTGAGTTATTACTGAAAAATAATGCAGACCCAAATATACAAAATGAATATAATCAAACCCCTCTGCATACAGCTGTCGCCAACAATTCCATAACTATAGCTAAGTCATTACTGAAAAATAATGCCGACTTAAATGTAAAAGATTTATTGGGTAGAGCCCCTCTGCATATAGCTGCTCACTTTGGAAATAAGGAGATAGTTACACTATTGCTCAATTATCAAGCTGATATTAATGTCACAAATAATTTAGGTTATACTCCTTTAGATGTTGTTAAAACCAGTGAAGAAGTTTGCATTATATTCTTAAATAATGGTGGACGCTTCAGTGAGGAAATAGCAGACGATATAAGAAGTGATGGTCCTCACAATGATTACCACTTTGATCTGAACAGAGTATTGACAAGCTTTCAAAGCACTCGTATAAAAAGTGCCAAAATACATGCTCCCATATCTGCTGACGATAATAGTGAATATATAGAAATATTCCATCATGAGCTCAATGATAATAATAGTAATGTATTATATCTTACAGGCGAAGAAAGCTAGTTCTAGAGCAAGGGCTATATTATAGCCCTTCTTTTTCAGTAAAAGATATATAAAGGCCTGACTTTAATCGCTCAACATAAATTAGTTAAAAATGCTTTAGCCGCAGTTCTCAAGAAGACTTGCACGCAATAACGATTAAACTTTGTAGTATAAATCTTCTTTATCAACTTTCTACATATATATAAGTCTCTTTTTCTGTAGAAGAAAAAACTACTTGTAAACAGAGCAATTTATCTGCGCATATAAATCTACAAATAATAAAATATTTGACAAAATGCCAAAATATATTAATTAATGGACATTTATCTGTTTTAATACATATCAAGGTTCTATTGAATTTATTTAGCATTCTTAATAGATTATGTTTAACACCGAACAAATTATTTATATATAGCGTTTCACACAATAAAACTTTTTAGCCAAATGTTTTATACAATGTGGGCAGATAATACTACACACCTTTGGTAAAACGCTTTACACCTGTGTGGTAAAACTCTTTTTGCATATAGCGGTAGCAAGGTAACCTAGACATGGTTAAATCATTAGTAAAAATAATGCCGATTTAAATGTACAAGATGTAACACGGTCTAACCGCTCTGCATATAGCTGCAAAAGAAGGTCACTTAGAGATAGTTAGTCATTACTGGCAAATAATGCCGACAAATATACAAAATATTACATGGTGAAACCCTGCTTTTATATAGCTACAGCTGACAACAACGTAGAACCAGCCCCAAATTTATTACTAGCAAGTAATGCCGACAAATATACAAAATGCAAATGGCGAAACCCACCTTTATATAGCTGGGTCATTTAGAGATAGCTAAGTCATTTACGCATAGTAGTTGCCGCCCACAAATATACAAACATACATGGTGGAAACCCCTCTGCATATAGCTACAGCTGACAACAACGTAGAACTAGCTCGGTGTACTAGCAAATAATGCCGCCCAAATATACAAATATACATGGTGAAACCCTCTTTATATAGCTGTTGACAACAACGTAGAACTAAGCTCAGTTATTACTAGCAAATCGTGCCGACCCAAATATACAAAATGCAAGCGGTGAAACCCTGCTTTATATAACAAAAAAAGCTCGTTTAGAGATAGCTAAATCATTACTAGCAAATGGTGTAGGCAAAATATAAGGTTGTTAATTAAAACCCTCTTTATATAGCTGCAGAAAAAGGGTCATTTAGAGATAGCTAAGTTATTACTGGAAAGATGCCGACAAATGTAAAAATCGATTTGGTCAGACCCCTCTGCATATAGCTGCAGAAAAAGGTCATTTAGAATAGCTAAGTCATTACTGGCAAATGTTATAGCAGCAAATGTAAAATCGATTTGGTCGAAGACCCCTCTGCATATAGCTGAAGAAAAAAGGTCATTAGAGACTAAGTTATTACTGGAAAAAGATGCCGACAAATGTAAAAATCGATTTGGTCAGACCCCTCTGCAGATAGCTGAAGAAAAAGGTCATTTAGAATAAGCTAAGTTATTACTGGAAAAAGATGCCGACCCAAATGTAAAAAATCGATTTGGTCAGAACCCTCTGCATATAGCTGCAGAAAAAGGTCATTTAGAGATAGCTAAGTTATTACTGGAAAAAGATGCCGACTTAAATGCACAAGATCATAACGGTCTAACCGCTCTGCATATAGCTACAGCTGACAACAACGTAGAACTAGCTAAGTTATTACTGGAAAAAGATTCCAACCCAAATGTAATTTCTTACAATGGTAACCACCCTCTGCATATAGCTGCTCACTTTGGAAATAAGGAGATAGTTACACTATTGCTCAATTATCAAGCTGATATTAATGTCACAAATAATTTAGGTTATACTCCTTTAGATTTGGTTAAAACCAGTGAAGAAGTTTTCATTATATTCTTAAATAATGGTGGACGCTTCAGTGAGGAAATAGCAGACGATATAAGAAGTGATGATCCTCCCAATGGTTACCACTTTAATCCGAACGAAGTATTGATAAACTTTGAAAGCACTCGTATAAAAAGTGCCAAAATACATGCTCCCATATCTGCTGATGATAATAGTGAATCTATAACAATATTCCTTGATGATCTAAATGCTAATAATAGTGATAGTAATGTATTATCTCTTACAGGCGCAGAAAGCGAGGTCTAGAGCAAGGGCTATATTATAGCCCTTCTTTTTCAGCAAAAGATTAATATTAAAGTGGCTTCTTAATTATCTTCTGCAAAGAAGGAGAAATCATAACAAAACCTAAACCATTTAGTTCTTCTACTGGTTTGACATATACTTCATTATCATGAATTTTTGAAATAACACCTATTAATATCCCTGCTGGGAAAATTTTACCATCACCAGAACTATAGATAAACTGTCCTGGGCGTAAATGATGTTCATCCTCTAAATAAATGATTTTTAATGCATTATCTTGTTTGACCAAGATACCGTAAGTACCGCCTTCTTCTGATATTACAGATATCCTAAATTCACTATCACCAAGCAAAATACCTTTAGAATAATTTTCTCCAACTTCTATAATTCTGCCAAGCAATCCTTTAGTACCAGTTATAATATCATCTACTTCAACTCCGTCATTAATACCTGCTTTTATGATCACCCTCTTACTATATGGATTAATACTGGCTCCTATAACTTGAACAACTTGTTTTTTACCTAATCTATCACTATGTTCAGGAAGAGAAAACATTTTTCTCAGCTCTTGATTTTCAATATTTAATAAGTTTAACTGATATACCATGTCTTGCAATTGAGCATTTTCATTTTTCAATTTAATATTTTCTTTTTTAAAATCTTTAAATAAAGTAATATGTTCATAGGTAAATATTCCTACTTGTACAACATTTTTATAAATAAAGTGAGTACTATCAATAATACGACCAGATATATTATCAATAAAGTTCTGTATAAATAGTGGGTAAGAAAACTTTGCAAAATATAACGCGATTATCAACAAGAGAATAGCAAAACATTTTCTAAACAGATATATAGCAATGAGGCTATATCCTCTGACTTTGCTCCTTATGATGCCTCTATTTTCTAATATAGCCAACTTATTTACTAATCTTGCTTAAATAATACATGCTTTAGTTTAGGAAACTTCTCTAACACTTGGCCTATCCCGAGCGCTACACAAGCAAGTGCATCATCTGCAACAAATACTGGTAATTTAGTTGCATCACGCAATACAAAACTTAAATTTCTAAGTAATGCTCCGCCTCCTGTAAGTACTATACCTTTATCAACAATATCAGAAGATAACTCTGGTGGTGTACATTCAAGCGCTATTTTTACTGCTTCTACTATTTGACTAATAGTTTCTGTTAAACTTTCAGCAATTTGTTTTTCATTGAGAATAATTTCTTTTGGAATACCATTTACTAGATCACGCCCTTTAATTTCCATTGTTCTTAAATTATCTTCAGATTCAATATACGCAGTTCCTATTTCTTTTTTAATTTTTTCTGCCGTAGATTCCCCTATTAATAAATTATGATGACGTCTAATATAGGCAATTATGGCTTGATCCATTTTATCACCCCCTACTCTCACTGATCTTGCATATACAATTCCACCTAGTGATAACACTGCCACTTCAGTTGTGCCCCCACCAATATCAACAATCATTGAGCCCATCGGTTCTGTTACTGGCAAATTTGCACCAATTGCAGCTGCCATTGGTTCTTCTATTAAAAAAACTTCTCGTGCACCTGCACTTTCTGCAGCCTCTTGTATTGCTCTTCGTTCAACCGGAGTTGATCCAGACGGTACACATACAACTATTCTTGGACCCGCAAAAGATCTTTTTTTACATACTGAGCGTATAAAATATTTAATCATTTCCTCAGCTGCCATAAAATCAGCAATAACACCATCTTGCATTGGTCTTTTTGCCACTATATCTGTTGGAGTTCTACCAAGCATCATTTTTGCTTCATGTCCAAAAGCATAAGGCCTAGTATGCCCATTTTCTTTAATTAATGCTATAACGGAGGGTGCATTTAAAACAATTCCTATGTCTTTTGCATATACTAAGGTGTTAGCAGTGCCAAGGTCAATTGCTATATCGGTACTAAATTTATTAAAAAAGTTAAAAATCTTCATTGTTTCTACTGTAAAATATTTGAATATGATTATATCAAGCTTCCTAAAAAGATTAAACTACAAAAATCGTTAATAATATAATAGTAATTATTGGTATAACATTAGCAATTAACGGCATAAAGCCATTATAAGCTAAAAATTGTACTAAAATTCCTTTAAGAAAAAATATAATTAATCCTATCATCAAACTTGCAATAAACATATAATTATTTATCTGATCACGCAAATTCAGATTAATAAAGCAATACGCGATGAGAGACATTGCAACCATACCTAATGGCTGCAATAATTGTTTATAGTAATAAAGTTGATATTGAGTAATAACTAATCCTGATTTGCGAAATTTTTTTATTATTTTAGGCAAATCCCATAATTTAATCATCTTCGGTGGATAAAATCTATCTTTTAAATTTTCTATTTGTAAATTTGTTGGTAATCTTAAATTTTTTAAGTAATAAGTAGAGTGTGTTCCATGAGTTTGATAACTACTATTTATAGTAACATTTTTTATTTTATAAAAACCAGATTCTAAAATAGCTTCTTTGCTATCTATTCTTTCAATAAAATCATTTTCTAAATTAGTAATTAATATTGTTAAATCTTCCAAAGTACTTTTTTCAATATCAATAGAGCGTACCTGTACAATTCTTTTTTCTTGACCAAATTGTTCTGAAAAAAAGATACCAGTTTGTGACACCATTAAATTTAAATTCTTATTATTGAAAATTTTTGATTCCAGATTATGATATCTATTTAAAAAATATGGTGCTAAAGAACCATTAATAGATACTATAAATATCCCGAATATCAATGATAAAAAAGATGATATTACCAAAACTTTATTAATAGTTATACCACTCGAAATGATAATAAGTAATTCATTATTTCTTACAATCATCTGAACGAATAAAGTGGTAGTGACTAAGGATATTAATAACATCACTTCATTAAAAATATGAGGAATCTTATATATCACAAGCAACCAAAATTCTTTCATTGCTAAATAATGATTTTTGAATACATATAATATCTCAAAACTCACAGCAATCATAATCACTATTAATACTAAAAATGAGACTAAAATAAATATTTTAGTAAATAAGCGAGATAAATATAATGTTAAGATTGACCGTTCAAACATTTATTGTTCTTTTTTAATTCTAGCATGAGATTTTTTTATAGAATCATAGTATTTTTTTATTTCATCTATATTATACTCACCTTGATATTCATGACCCATAGATAAAATTTTGGCCAAATAGGTATTAATTTCATCTACCCCAAAATCAGATATAATAGAATTGGGTTTTAGGTCACTATCTAGTTCTAGATAGGAACTAATTTTTTTTTGCTGCTCTTTTGTAAATTTTCTAAATTGCCTAAACTTGATCAAAACTTCTTTGATATCTTGTTGTTTTATACAAAACACACTAATTACCAAAATTACTATGATTTCTGCAAATGACATAATATTGTATCAAAATTGTTATTTTCAGTTATATTCTATGTCTTCTCATATTGCAATGAATGGTATCTATTTTTTATAAATTTACTCTGTATAATAGTGTAAATTAAGTAAAATAATAGTTGATTGATTAGGGTAAATATAACTATAATTAAATAAGCGTTCAGCTAAAGATTTGTTATATTAAATTGCTCTTTAAATAAAATTTTAAATAAAAACGGAGGTAAAATGCAAATACAAATCTCAGGGCAACATTTATCAATTGGCCAAAAATTACAAACTTATGTCAAAGACAAAACTACTGAAACAGTAACTACTTATTTTTCTGAAGCGCCTAGTGCTCATATATATTTTTCTAAAAATAGTCATCATATTACTTGCGACATAATAGTTAATGAAGGCACTGGTAGACATAATATATTAAAAAGTAATGCAGTTTGCGATGATATATACAGCGCTTATGATCAATCATTAGCAAAATTACAAAAACAACTCAGAAAATATAAATCAAAACTGAATGACTATAGTAAAAAAATCAAAATTTCTCAAGTAGAAGATGCGATTCATTACACTATTAATTCTTCTAAAGAAGAAGATCATGAAAGCGAATTTAATGTGGATAACCCAGCAATAATAGCTGAAATGCCTTCGCAAATTCCTACTTTGTCAGTAGGAGAAGCAGTAATGGAAATGGATCTCAAAAATTTACCTACTTTAATGTTTAAGAATATCAAAACTAATAAAATTAACGTAGTATATTACCGCAGTGATGGAAATATTTCCTGGGTTGATCCTAAATCTGCTTAATATTATAAAATCGCTAAAAATATTGGGTTAGGTTATAATATCTTTTGAAGATCAAAATAATCGTTGAAACGATAGACCTAATCCAATAGTAAAGTAATGAAATTATACAGTCTATGATGATTCTTACTTGCTATATTTTCAAAATTTACATACAAGAAATTATCATCCATCTTTGTTTTTCATGCGACACTATTCTCTGAGTAGCAAAATCATCTATTGATTTATTGCCTATAGAAGCAGCTTGCTCAGATAAGTCATAAAATTTTTCAATAATAATTTGGTGACTTTCTGCTAAATCTTTAAGCATTTCTTTGTCAGATAAACTATTATTTAAATTAGAAATTATGGTGCTATTCTTTGCAAAATATTCAAAATCTGCTTGTACCTTAATTCCGTTAGATCTTATTTTTTCAGCTAATTCATCAATAGCTTCTGCTTGCTCTTTATATTGCGTTTCAAATAATGAATGCAAAGAAAAAAACATTGGCCCCGTGATATTCCAATGATAATTTTGTGTTTTGAGATATAATGCATATATATCTGCTAAAATCATATTCATTTTTTGGGATAAAATCTTTAAATCACTATTTTTCATAATCTATCTCTTTTAAGATTTTAACTTTTATTTTGAATAGACTATAGAAATTGTCAATCGATATCCAAACTCAAAAAGATATTATTAAGTAACATATCTTAAAATTGTCACTTAATTTTAGTTTAGTGATTTTCTTCCAACCCTATTAAAGCCCTAGTAAATTGTTTAACAGAAAAAGGTCGTAAGTCTGCTACATTTTCACCAATACCAATAAAATGAATTGGCATTTTATAGTTTTGAACTATATTAATAATTGTACCAGCTTTCGATGTACCATCTAATTTAGTTACAATAATACCTGTAATATCAGCTGTTTTTTGGAAAATTTCAGTTTGTATTAAACTATTTCTTCCAGTAGTACCATCAATTATTAATAGTGAATGATGAGGAAAATTAATATCAATTTTTTTAATTACACGGATTATTTTTTCAAGTTCCTGCATTAAATTATTATGATTATGTAAACGCCCTGCAGTATCTATAAATAATATGTCTAATTTTGCTTTTAGTGCATCAGATACAGCATTGTAAGCGACACTAGCGGGGTCTGCTCCTTCTTTACCTCTATAAAACGTGATACTACTCTTATCACACCACGCTTCAATTTGTTGAACAGCAGCTGCTCTAAATGTATCACATGCAGCTACTGCAACTTTTTTTCCTATAGATGCATATAAATGTGCTAATTTACCAATAGTAGTAGTTTTTCCGCTTCCATTCACTCCACATACTAAAATAATGTTTAGCTCAGATGTTAATTTAAATTCATGTTGTTGAACTTCTAACATTTCCTCTATTATCTCAGCTAAATCTTTCTTAACTTCTTCTGAGGTTACTTCTTTATCAAATTTACGTTTTTTAAGAGTATCAATAATATTTTTACTTACTGATGAACCAACATCTGAAAATAATAATAATTCTTCAAATTGTTCTAGACTTGCTTGATCAAGTCTTTTTTTAACAAAAATCTTATCGATTCCTTCATTAATCTTATTGGAAGTTTTAACTAAAGCAGCTTTTAATCTATTATATAAATTCATTCAATTATTCTATATTGCCCTGAAATTTTAGGTTAATTTTCATTTCATTCTGATCAGTTAAATATTGTAATAACTCTAAATATAAACCTTCTCTAATCGCATTAATATAACTATCAGCAGAATTTGTTTTGATTTGTGTAAATAAATTATTATCCCTCTTTTGACTAGATAGATAAGCAAAGCAAATTTTTCCGTTATAAATATGTAATTTAGTAGTTTTTCCAGTTTTTAGTTCTAAAATTTCAGCTAATAAGCTTTCTGGCAAATTTGCATTTGATAGCATATTATTTAACAATTGGAATTTAGATACAGCAAAATTATAAGTTACTTTTATCTCATTATCTTTAAGTAAACTCTGATAATCTTTTTGTTTATAATGATTCTTTAAGTTTGTCATATAATGAATATTATTATCAGCTATTTTTTTTGCTGGTCAATTTTCTTAACTTTATCTTCGATTTCAGTAAATTTTGTATTGTTTCTTTCTTTATGTCTAAATAGATGAATTATATAATTTGATTTTTTCTTGCATTTCAAGGATAAGAAAGTTCATCTTTATCCATATCAAATACTCAGTCTATTACTTCTTCATAATCTTTATTACCAGCTTCAGTCATATCAGCAATAGTAAGATAATCTGTTATTTGTTCTTGCAAATTATATTTTGCTGCTATTTCGTCGAAGCTCATTCCAGAAGCTATATCTTCATCAACATTTTTTGCTAATTCATTAAATAAAGAATTGGTTTTTTCCTGTGTGTAATTTTCTTCTATAATATGTTTTACTTGATTAAAATGTTCTATACCATATTCTTCAATGTTTTCGTTGTAATAATTATTTAATAATTCTTCAGATATCTCGAGTTTGCTTTGTACAAAATCTTTGCCCATTTTTAAGTAGCGAAATTTTCTCTTTTCTGCGATAGTATATTGGCTAATATTATCTTGATAAAATTTGGATAATTCATCTTCTGTAAGTTCTGGATATTGATAATTGGATAATGGTTTATTTAGATCCATAATTACTATATCAGTTATTTTCTTTTCTGATACATCATGTATTAGATTATCTAGTTGCAAATCTGAAACTATAGCTAAATTTTTGAACAAAGTTTCTATAGTTGACGAAATAATATGGGTTTTTATAGCATCACTATATTGATTGAGAGAAGCAAACACACCTCTAAAACTATTTTTGAATTTTTGTAAATCAAATTTATCATCTGTCATAAACATTGGTTCAGTTTTAATTTTTTTAATGATTTTTTCATTACTAATATCAAAACCATATATCTCAGCTAGATAATTTACCATTTTTTGATGCACTAATTGCTTAAGTACAATATAATTTATATCAAATTCATCGATATTTTCAGCTTTAAGCTCCATACCACTTGCTTGCTGAAATTCTCTAATAAAATTATTTTTTGCTTTTTCATATTCTTCTACCGAAATAGAAGATGTTTGTGTAAAGCTAACTGCATTACCACTACTATTACCTCTGACGTATATTGATGCGCCAAAGCCTAAAAAGCTAATAGCAATTAAAAAGAGAAATATTCGTATAAAAATATTATTAGCACTTTTTCTAAATCTAGATATCATAAAATATATTTTATAATTTATTATACTGAAATATAGTAATCAATTTTGGTAACTGCAAGTAATATTTGACCATGCATCCACTTATAATATTAAATTGGAAAATGAATTTATTGTTAGAACAGGCTCTGCTCTTAGCAAAACAAGTTTCTTCTATAGAAAATGCAAATCATATAATTATTGCTCCGACCTCCCCCTATTTGGCGTATTTAATCAATCAGCTACCACAAATGCATTATGCTGCACAAAACATCAGTATATACGATACACAAGGTGCTTACACTGGCGAGTATTCTGCAGAAATAATCAAAAGTTGTGGTGTAAATTATACAATCATTGGTCATAATGAGCGTAGGAAACTATTATCTGAAACTGATTCAGATATAAAGAAAAAAATTAATAATGCTATAAAACATAATATAACGCCTATTATTTGTATTGGAGAAAATATTGAATCAAAGCACAAAGATCAAACAGAGGAGCATTTAACTAATCAACTTGAGGTAATACCAGAAAATTATACAGGGGAAATAATTATTGCTTATGAGCCTATATGGTGTATTGGTAGTGGCTTGGTACCAAAAATTTCAGAAATATCTGAAATAGCACAATTTATCAAAAATCATAAAAAGCTTAGTTCAGTTGCAAATAATTTGAGAATGGTGTATGGTGGTTCAGTTAATAGTATAAATGCTCGAGAGATTTTGAAAATCCATGGAATAGATGGGCTGATGATAGGGTCAGTAGCACTTAAATTCGAAGAAATTAAATTAATTTTAGAAACAATATCAAATGTTTAATACTTTACTCTTTATTCACTTTATTGTCGCTGTTTTACTAATCATAGTAATTTTGTTACAAAAGACCAGTAGTGATGGCTTAAGTGGTATTGGTACGTCTTATAATAATATGTTAGTATCCAGAGGAACTATTTCTAGCTTTTTAACAAGAACTACCGTAATACTTGCAATCATATTTTTTGTTAACGCTATAATACTTGCTAATCTTTCTTCAAAATCACGCAATTCTATTGAAAAAGTAATTGAAAAACAAGAAACTAAAGAAAACATTCTACCTATAGCTCAATAACAACCATGACAAACATAGTAAAACTAAACAATATCGAAATAGCTAATAACCTCCCTTTTGTTTTAGTAGCAGGACCTTGTCAAATAGAATCTTTAGAACATGCGCTTTTTATAGCTTCATCAATAAAAGAAATTGCTGAAAAATACAATATACCTTTTATCTATAAATCATCTTACGATAAAGCCAACCGTACTTCTGTAAGTTCAAAGCGAGGTGTCGGAATGGAGGCTGGTCTGGATATTTTACTAAAGGTTAAAGAAAAAATTGGGTGCCCAGTACTTACTGATGTTCATTCAGCGGAACAATGCAAACCAGTTGCTGAAGTAGTAGATATTATACAAATTCCAGCTTTCTTATGTCGTCAAACAGACTTATTAAAAGCAGCTGCAGAAACAGGGAAAATAGTAAAAGTTAAAAAAGGACAATTTTTAGCTCCATGGGACATGAAAAATGTTTATGATAAATTAGTATATTTTAATGCAAAAGGTATATTACTGACTGATCGAGGAACTTGTTTTGGTTATAATACATTAGTTTCAGATATGAGGGGTTTAGCTATTATGGCAGAAAATACTGGTGCACCAGTATTTTTTGATGCAACGCATTCTGTACAAAAACCTGGCGGTATTGGTAATGTCAGTGGCGGAGAAAGAGAATTTGTTAGCTTATTGGCTAGAGCTGCTATAGCTACAGGAGTGGCTGGTTTATTCTTCGAAGTACATCAAGATCCTGATAATGCACCAAGTGATGGACCCTGTATGTTAAGACTTGATTCTATAGATAATTTATTATCTACTTTGAAAAAATTTGATTTATTGACAAAATCATTATATAATCACTCTTAAATAAATCATTTAATATAAAATCTCTAACACTAGTAACCAGAAAAACGTTAATTTATTTGTTACTACTCAATATTTCAATTTATATTATTATAAAACTCTTATGCGTTGCCTTTCTATTTCTACCGCTACTCGATATAATATGGAGAAAGCTTTTGCGTATTACGATAAAAGATATCACACTATAAAATTTGATGATGTTTTGTATATTAAAACTACTGACCAAGCAACAGAATTTTTTATTTTTCCTTTTGGTTGTGTAGTGATTTGGGGTACAAAAGAATCTCATGAAAAAGATATTGTACGTCAATTAGATAAATTTACTATTGATCCACCTGAAAAAATCGCTTCAGATTTAATATTTTATAATTACAGTGATCAACCTAAAGATAGCGAAGAGAATAAAACTTATATTAATGAAGAAGAGAATAAAGTTATTTTAGCTAATAGTTCTGAATATATCAAATTATCTATTTCATATGGCTTAGCACAATCAGTAAAATTGAAAATATTAGAAAATTCTGTAAATAACATTTTGCAAAACACCGCACCCATTAGTAAAGAACTTGCGCAAACCGGTTCTACTTCCATGACAAAAAAACAAATATCTAAACAAATAGGAAATTTATTTAATGAAAGATATTCTATCAACTTACATAGTGGTACACTAGAAACGCCAGAGTTTTTTTGGCGTCGACCAAATTATGAGCCTTTATACTTAATGACTGTCGAATTTCAAGATATTACTCTTAGAAATAATATTTTAAATAGTAGATTAGATATAATTCAAGAATTATATAATATTCTATGTAATGAGATGAATTACAAACATTCATCACGTCTTGAAATCACAATAGTTATCCTCATTACTATTGAAGTAGCATTAGCTTTGTTTCATGATAATATTTGGTTAGATTTAGTGCGCTTATTTAAAGGTCATTAACTTAACCTATAAATAAAAGCCGATTTACAACTCCTTGCTAATATAGATTTTATAGCTTATAATTTTTTATAAGCCGTCACACAAGTTATAAATATAATCTCTTGATGCCAATCTTGTGATGTTTAAAATAGTTATTTTGCAACAGTGATTATTGATTAGATATATTATCAGTTGTTATACTCTATTCTTACAGAGATTTTATAATGCTTATCTTCGATAATTAAGCTTGCGCTACAAAAAGCACTTAAAAAGTTAAATGCTTAATAACTTATATGTTCATTAGTAAATTGATTAGTTATAGTCAATTATTTTGCTTATTATTTGTAAAAGAATAGACAAGCTTATTAATCAAATTTTCTATATTCATAGCAGATTTTGTATAGATTAATTTGTCATTATCTTGTAAAAACTTCTCGTCAACACCAGGCTTAATATCTATATATTTATTACCAATAAAACCGCTTGTTACAATTTGGGCTCTTGAATCGATAGGTAGATCTACACCTTTATTTAGAGATAAAATTACGGTTGCATAATAAGAATCAAGCTCAAGTTCAATTTGCGATACTTCACCAATTTTGATACCTGATATTTTTATATCTGTACCTTTCATTATTCCATCAATATTATCGAATGTTGCTATTACTTTATACTGAGAATTAGTATCTGATAAACCACTAATTTTGTAGGCATAAAAGAAAAATATAGTAGCAACAAGCAGTATTAATATTCCCAAAATCGTTTCAAAAGTTCCTTGTTTCATAATTCACTCTCTTTGTTATTGTTTGCATTTGGCACCCAAGCAGAATATGTTTTTAAGCCTGAATTAGCAATTTGAGGATGATAACTATTTTTAGTGCCAGTTAAATTAGGCTGATAATTTTGTTGCCAATTATATGATTTAATTTTGAATGGTATTTCATTGGATAAATAATGAAGCCACGCATGCCACATTGGTGGTACTTTTGAGCTTTCATCCAATCCGTTGTAACAAACATAACGCTTATTGACACCTAGATAATTTTTTTGCTCACTAGTGTAATATATATTACCAAATTGATCTTCACCAACTTTTGTATAAAATAATTTAATCCATAATTTATTTATTAAAGACATTGTTTTTTTGCCAATTTCATTGCTTCTTCTTTTCCTTGCACCGCTAATTTATCTGCTAATATGTTACCTTCGTTATTACCATGCCCTTTAACCCAATGCCATGTAATGTCGTGCTTTTTTAATTCTTTATCTAAATCTTGCCAAAGTTCAAGATTTTTTACAGGTTTATTATCACTTTTTTTCCAATTATTGGCTTTCCAATTATTTATCCAAATAGTAATACCTTGTTGTAAATATTTACTATCTGTATATAAATCTACTTTGCAGCTTTTCTTTAATTCTCTTAATGACTTAATAGCACCTTGGATTTCCATTTGATTATTCGTAGTATTTAATTCATAACCAAATATTTCTTTCTTCTTATCGTTAAAAACTAATAAAGCTCCCCATCCACCAGGACCAGGATTTCCTGCACAAGCACCATCTGTATATATTAGTACTCTTGGAACTAAACTCATTTTTTTTTCTTACGAAAATGATCGAAATCAATGATTTGAGCACCACCAACCTTAGTGGGATTTTGCACTTTTTGTGTATCAGTTTTTAAATCACTATCGATCATAATTATATTCTCAGATGCTTCTCTTTCATGAAATATTTCCTGTTGTAATTGTAAATTAAAATTAGCTCCTGGATCTACAAAACTTATAATAGAGCGAAAAGGTACAGAAATATTTTCTTTTATTCCTCCAAAAAACAAGTTTACAGTAAAATGATCATCTAATATTAATAAATTATCAAATTGGTTCTCCAGAACAATAGTAATATAATAAGGGTGTTTCTTTTTTACCCTTTGAGAAAGTTTAACTTGTGGATGTCGCGTATTAAACGTAATATAAAAACATTGATCATATTGTGGGCCTGTACTGGCATAACCTTGTAAAACTGTTTTAATAACGCCTAATATTGCCTCATCAATTAACAACTGATAATCAATCATTATATATATTTAATTATTTATAGTTAGAGTGTTTCTGTTACGAGGCACACTCTAAAAGCCCTGTCAGCTAAGTTGCTTACGCAACTGCTGCCATACGATGATTATCGTTTGCATTTACTTTTTTGACCCAAAAACTTAAAATTAAGTTTTCAGCGGAATCATACTGAGTAAAAATTATTCCTTTATTGAGCCCGTCGATGCTAATTCGCCCCCATAAAAATGGTGGAGGCGCCGGGTACCGCCCCCGGGTCCGGCTCTCCTATTCCAAATAACGTTTATTACTATAGCTAGAAAGCAATTATATTATAATCCAGTTTTTACCAAAATGCAAATAGCTATTTAGTAGGTAGTTGTATATTTAACTCGGATGAATTAAGGTTAAATTTCGTTAATATACTAGTTAAATGCTGCAAAGTCATAGATAAGAAATTATTATATTTATTTAAATCTGACTCTTTTGCAAAAATATACAACTCTAGAGATAAATTCTCTGTAGAAGATATTTCTGAGTGCTTAATAAGAAAAGTGAATGAATCTTTATGTAAAGCCTGTTGATAGGCTAAATATAAGTTAGTATAATATTTGAACAATGAAAAATTTGTAACTGCATTTTTTATTGAAAATAATTCTTCATTATCAGTATTTTTTTGCATTAAAGGTAAGGTTTTTATTTCTTTAAAACTATGTTGATCACAAATTTTGATAGAAGAAATATCTAGATTTATAGATCTATTAATACTCCTAGTACCTGTCGGATAAATATAGCGCCAATTACGTACTGTACCATTTAGAAGAGCATCTGCTGTAACAGTAGTAATAGTACCATCAAAATTACGTATCATTACTAAAGTAACAGTTATTTTTTCTACTACCCCATTTATAGTCTTACCTTTATCTTCTATAGTGATCCAATCTCCTATACGTACTACATCTTGAAAAGTTACCTGTAAACTAGCCACTAAGCTAATAAGAGCATCTTTAAATACTAATGAAAATACCGCAGCTGCAGCTCCCAAACTAGTAAATAATGATGAAACTGCAATACCAACTACTGTAGAAATTATTGCTAAAATACCACATATGACTGTTATAATTTTAAAAATTTGCCCATATAACATCACGGGGATCTTACTAGAAAATAAATGGGCTTTATTGATTGATACTATAATATTAGTAAAAGTAATGATAGAATTCATAATTGCTAAAATAACATAAGATTGGACTACAATATGTTTAGTCCATAAAAAAGCTTCATTTAAATCAGGTAAATGTTGAAGATATTTACTACAAAAAATAACATATATTATAAAAAAGACCTGAACTGCCTGACCATAGAGACCCTTCTTTGCAAAAATTGCACTATATTTGGGGTATTTTTGTTCAATTAATTTACGAATAAAACCATTCACTAACCAACTCATAGAATAAATAAATATTATTCCAAACATAATCATAATTAGTAATGTTGCACTTAATTCATAATGCTCATAAAAATATAATAATGTATTTGTTGACGTCTGCATAATTAAGTATCAATTAGTTACAATAATCTTCATTGATTATTACATATGATTAAATGTAACGAGTCAAATATTAAATCTAGACAAGTAAGAAAAAATGGTTTATATCTCTGTTCTAAAGATTACAAATTATCTTTTTATCTTCAAAATATTTAAGGCCAGATAGCTCAGTCGGTAGAGCAAAGGACTGAAAATCCTTGTGTCGGCGGTTCGATCCCGCCTCTGGCCACCACTAATAATTTTTCCTTTGTAACCCAAAATATAATTTTCTCTCTGGCAAATCATGAAAGATCAGTTATAATTTGATAAAAACACATCTATTATTATGGAAGAAGAAAATAAAATTTATTGCCAAGGAGATTCATCTATAGAAGGGCATCCTAAAATTTATTTAAAAATAGATCATATCACAAATTCTGCAATCTGCCCTTATTGTAGTAAAAAATTCTTAAAAATAACATGAGAATTTTTTTACACCGCAATCCTTTACATGGTGTATCATTTCTTTCATTTTTTACTGTTATAAGCCAATATTATAATTATCATTTATTTGGCTTTTTAGCCGCTTATATTTCACATGTATTTTTTCCTGCAAATAATGAAATCTCTCAATTGCTTAATACTTATTTGGTGATGACATTAACTATCATTGCTAAACCAATAGGCGCTGTTTTATTGGGAAATTGGGGGGATAAAATAGGCAGAAAAACTAGTTTTAAATTGAGTTTAATTTCCACTGCTTGCGCATCTTTTTTGATCTGCATTGCACCCTCTTATAAAGATATTGGTATATTATCTATTATTATTTTAATAATCTCACGTTTACTTATTTGTTTATTTGTTTCTGCTGGGACCGATGGAGTCAGATTATATGTTTACGAAAATATAAATAAGGATGCCAAATGTTTAGGCACAGCAATTACTACAGTTTTTGCTCAACTTGGATCATTATTAGCTTCTATTTCAGCATGGTTTTTTACCTTAAATTTTTTTCCTAATTATTTTTGGCGAATATCATTTTTTATTGGGTTTCTTATAGTAAGTTTGAATTATTTTTTACTCACAAAAGACCAATATACTCAAAACAAAATGATAAAAGATGATCCTGAAACTATTATAAAAATATTATTCTCAAACCGTTTATTATTTATTGCAGCAGTTTGTTTAGCAGGCAGTATTGGCGCAAGTAATCAATTTTTAGTAATCTTCTTCAGTACTTATATCTTTCAAATATTAGATTTAGTTGATAATTCCATTATGTATCAATATGTTTCGATATTTTTAGTGCTATATATGTTTTCGAGTGTAGCTTGTGGTATATTAGCTGATAAATATGGCTATATAATAATATTCAATATTGGTGCAATTTTATCATTATTTTTATCTTGTGTAATTTGCTATTCTATCAGTAATTCATATTTATCATATTATGCTTATTTAGGTTTAGCTATTACTTTACCAAAAATGATTATACCTTGTTTAGTAATTTTTAAACAATCAATACCATTTACTATTCGATATCGTTTATTTTCTTTATCACATGCTATCGGCTCTATTATCATTTCTGCCCCTACACCTTATATATCCACTTTTTTATATTATAAAACCAATATCACATGGCTACCAGTGTTATATTTGATTACTATCTTAATTATGATAATATTAATAACTCATTATCTTTATAAAACGCGCTTATGAATATCAGAATTCTTTCAGATAATACTATCAACAAAATTGCTGCTGGTGAAGTAATTGAGCGTCCTGCTTCTGTTGTGAAAGAACTTGTAGAAAATTCAATAGATGCTGGAGCAACAAAAATTGATATAAGTCTGGAATGTGCCGGGAAAAATTTAATCATTATCAAAGATGATGGTTGCGGTATGAGTAAAGAAGAGTTAGAACTCGCCGTTCAACGTCATGCTACATCCAAGCTAGATGAAGATGATCTTTTAAATATTAATAGTTTTGGTTTTCGTGGTGAGGCTTTACCATCTATTGGAGCAATTAGTAAACTTACTATAGCAAGTAGAAAACTTGGTGCTGAGAAAGCTTATAGTCTTAGCGTTATTGGTGGAATCCAGACATCTTTAATAGAAAGTAATTTACCTATAGGTACTAGAATTGAAGTGCGCGATTTATTTTTTGCTACTCCCGCAAGACTTAAATTTTTGCGTAGTGATAAAACAGAAGTAAGCGCGATTATCTTAATGGTAAAAAAAATTGCTATTGCTCACCCAGAAATTGCCTTAAGCTTATCTCATGACGGCAAAGAATTAATAAAAGTAAAAGCTTCAAACCATACTGAACGGATAAAAAATATTTTAGGAGAAGAATTTACACATAACTCTGCAATGATAGATTTTGAACATCAACAAATTAAAGTCTCAGGATTTTCCTCTATTCCAACTTATAATAGAGCTACCTCTGAAGATCAGTTTTTATTTATTAATAACAGGCCGGTTAAAGATAAAATTTTGAATATTGCACTGAAAGTTGCTTACCAAGATTATTTAGAGCGTAACCGCCACCCGATTTGCGCTTTATTTTTAAAATTAGATCCGCATTTTGTTGATGTCAATGTACATCCAACTAAAAGTGAAGTTCGCTTTCATGACCCTAATTTGGTTCGTCAATTAGTGATTAAGGCAATACACCATGCTTTAATCTCTACTAACGAAAAAGTTTCAACTAAAACTTCTCAAGATATGATTAATCTTATTAAACCATTAAGTATTAATCAGAAACCTACATATTTTAGTGAACAAATTTTTAAAGATAATTGGAGCATGCCATCTTTACAAGAAGATCGTAAATTCACAACCTCCCAAACGTCACCATATCCAACTAAAACTAATGGTTTTTCACAATTATCAAATGTAAACTCTGATCAATTTGTCAATGATAGTGAGTTTACATCAGATGATTGTCATTTGCCTAAGTTGTATGGTAGTGATAAAGAAGTATTATTTACTCCTACACCATATATAAGACAAGAAGCAGAAACACATGAGATTAATGAACAATATCGTTTAGGTATGGCGAAAACGCAATTATATAATACTTACATTGTTTCTCAAACTAATGATTCTATAATTATTACTGATCAACACGCAGCACATGAGCGTATAGGTTATGAAAAAATTAAAGAACAAATTAATAAGAATGGTCTTATTAAACAAAGATTACTGATGCCTGAAATTGTAGAAATGCCTGATATGGCACGAGCAGATTTATTAGTTCAAAATAAAGATATTTTAAACAAATTAGGATTTAATTTTGAAAAGTTTGGCGAAAAATCAATTATAGTTTATGAAACACCAAGCATTATAGGTAATATTGATCCTAAAAAATTAGTCCAAGATCTTGGAGATCATTTATATGAAATGGGTGAAAATATAGCTTTAACAGAATTAATTGAGCACGTCACTGAAACTTATGCTTGTCATTATGCAATTAGAGCAGGAAGAAAATTAAATATTGTAGAAATGAATGATCTACTTAGGCAAATGGAAAATACCGCATTTTCAGGTCAATGTAATCATGGAAGACAAACTTATATTGAGCTTAAACTAAAAGATATAGAAAAATTATTTGGCCGAAGATGAGACCTACTAAGTGGATTCACCTTGAAGGATTAACAGATTACGACGATGCAGCGCACATTATGTCAGAGTATCTGGAAAAGATTATTACCGATACAACTCATCCTAATGTAATCATGTTAGTAGAGCATAAAGATGTGTATACAGCGGGTCTAAGTTATAGGCCAGAAGAGTTATTAAATCCGGGCGATATACCAGTAATTTATACACATCGCGGTGGTAAATTTACCTACCATGGCCCAGGGCAAAGAGTGATTTATCCTATTATCAACCTACGAAACACACAAGATATTCGTAGATATGTCAGAGATTTAGAGCAATGGGTCATTAACAGCTTAACACATTATGGCATCAAAGCATATCTGCTGAAAGATTTGATTGGCATATGGATTGATCATCCTATTTTAAGTACTCCTGCAAAAATAGCCTCAATTGGCGTTAAGGTAAGAAAGTGGGTTGCATATCATGGTATTGCGGTCAACATTACCACAAATATTAACAGATTTTCTAACATCATTCCTTGTGGGATTAATAATTATCCAGTAACATCTATGAAAGAAGCGGGTATTGATACTAGTTTTGAAGAATTCGATAAAATACTTACCAAAGAATTTGACAAAATATTTAAATATTACTAAATATAAACCATGATATAAAATGAGCTCTGTTTATCATATTCTTAATAAAGCACCTGCTATATATGAAATTTGGATGCCTAAGGAATATGAAATACTTGCACGTGAATTAGTTAATTCAGGAAGACTTAGAATTGATACTAATTATTATAGTAATTTCGTTCGTTATACTGATCATAAATATAAAATCAATGTCACTTTTAGTTACCAAGAATTGGTTGAAGCTAATTTAATTCCACATACAAGAGCAATCTTAAAGAAAATTTATAAGAATAAAGAGCAACCAATTAGTGATAAAAAAATTGAAGAAATTATTCAAAATTTAAAAAATAATACTAAAAAATTATTACTACCTAATCCCGAACTGACTATGATGTTAGCGCGAATTTTAGTACAATCAGCTCATCCAATAGTAATTAGATGGTTATTAATTGATAGAGTAGAAATTTTTATTACTTATTCGCATAATATTGGTGACACAATGAGCATATCAGATTGGAAGCATAATGGCGCTAATAGTGGAATGCAAAGTACAAATGGTTTAGAAGCGATAATTTATGTTTCTTGCGGCGGAGATCCATTTGCAAAAAATCTTGAAGAATACCCACAATTTGGTGATGGATGGGCAGCACTTGCACGTATGCAGATTATTGCGGCTCAAGAAATAGGTCATTATGCCGACATCATGCGCAATGAAAAAGGTCAACAAATTACTAGACATTCTGCAAATTTCTCTTGTACTATGCCTAAACCAAACGTTGCACAAGCAAGGTTAGATGATATTAAACATTGTAAAAATTTAATAAGAGATTTATTAAAAAACGGATTGAAGAATTTAATTGATACTGAACGTAAACTCAAATTTTATGATCAACAAAAGCTCAACAATCTAATAGTCTGGTTTTTGAAGATTAAAGCTTATTTTCAGAAAAAATCTTTATTAAAATATTCCAAAAATAATCATTTGATTTTTCCACAAGTTTTTTATCGTAAAGAAAAATATATGGGGTTACAAATGCAAGTAATGATAGAAGATATGTTATCAAATCTTACCCCGGGCGCAGATGTATATAAAAACCCTAATCCTCAAATTGAAGAAGCAATAGCATGCGCTGAGAGCTTAGCAAGGGTACCACAACAGGCAGTTAAATGGGGTCATATCACTACTAGTCTTACTATGCGTAATTTATATAAAGTATATTATGAGCAAGTGATCCCCTCTTTAATCGATAATTATCAAAAATATACTGGTATTAATTTTGTACGCAATCAACAACTGATGATAGAAGAAAAAAATTATATGCTAAAATTATTATATAAATTATATTTCTTCTTCAAGAAAGATAAAATTAAATTCGTCGAAACAAGAATTATTTTGTAATAAGCGGAACTTTTGTGTTTTCTTCTGTCTTTCCTGGCTCTTTTGTCTTTTTAGATTTTATTTTAGGCTTTTTCACAGGTGCCACTTTTGTTTGAGATTTGTTTATAGTTACGCTGGTTGCAGTGTTACCCGATGGTAAGTTATTAGGTTCTTGTTTGTTTAAAGTAGTTTTTTCAGCCTCAGATGATTTCTGATTTTGCTTAGCATTAATTACAGGTGAGCTATGCTCTTGTATAATAGGAAGTTGTTTAGACTCTTCTAGTTTCATTGGTAACTGATGAGTAATATCTTGACTACGCCCCATAATTTTTGCACCAAAATTTATGGTAGTATTGATCATATTTTTTATCTTAGGAGTTAGATATTGATCAGTAATATTTAACGAAAATTTAATTGATTTATAAGATGCAGGTATGCCTAAAATCAAATTAGCAGTTACTGCAGTTATAGGATTAAAAATTGCTGTACCTAATGACAATATTAGTACATTTATTGTCACAGCCGCAGCCATTCCGCTTATAATCCCCGCTAACATTGCAATACCAGAGGATATTTTGTCTATGATAGTAGTTGATGTTTTAACTATTTTTGAATTATTAGTTGAATTATCTGTATCCATTTATATATCTAAAATTTATTATTGTAATTAATTAAAAATAAATTTAACTTATGTTTCAGTCTAAATATTTATATATGTTACTGCATAAATATTATCAAACGTATAAATAAATAGATTTTTAATGTTTTTGATACTCACACTGTATTATTTTTGATACCCCGAAAATCACTTAAATTATAAAGCGATCACATCACTAATACATAAATCTGTGTTAGTAAGCGCGAATATAAGTTTTAAGGCGCTGGTGAGCGAGTAAATGATGTATTTACCGTGTTATTTACTTGAACTTCATGATAAAAAACAGCCCAGACTACCACATGTGGACTGTTGTTTATTATAGTTTTAGGACCGACCGCCTTTAGAAAAGGTTGGGTTATTCTGTATCACTCTCAAAGCCTGAGTTTTTTTTGCCTTATTTTGTTTATTATCATTTCTTTTTTGTTGAACGTCTTTAAATATTTCTTTTACCCCTTTACCCCAACCTTTATTTTGCGTTATATTATTATAATTTGACTTTATCCCTGGTAATACATTTACAGTAGTATTTTTAACACCGGCAACTACTCCTGTACCTACTCCTCTAGACGCCGCAGATACTACTAAAAATAACTTTGTTGCAAATGATAGAGATACACTATCATTATTTACTTTTTTGTATTGTGTCTGAATTTCCTCTTGCTGCAAGTGGTCTCCTTTTAATACTCGTAATGCATTATTTAATTTTTCGTATTGTGTCTGAATTTCCTCTTGCTGCAAGTGGTCTCCTTTTAATACTTGTAATGCATTATTTAATTTTTCGTATTGTGTTTGAATTTTCTCTTGCTGCAGGCCTCCTTTTAATACTTGTAATGCATTATCGCATTCTTTTATCCAGTGCTTTAAATTATCAACCCACTTAAACTTTGCTGCGTCAGCTAAAAAACGATTCCTCTTGTGTAATGAATCGATATCTTCCTTTGCTAAGCTACGGTTATCCCATAGTTGCATTATTATTATTAATCTAGTGCGATAGTTATCTTGAGTTTTAAGCTCATTATATGCTTTTTTTAGCTTATCATTCTTCCTTATTACTGAATCGCAAATATCATAAAAATTCTTCTTAGTTTGTGTAATTTCCTTCTGAAGATCCTCAAGCTGTTTTTCAGTTGTTTGTTTTATATATTCGATATCTTTAATAGCTTTATCTAAAATTTTCTGAGAACTTTTATTAGCTATATTATTTCGGCCAGCATTCCAACCTTGCTTGACAGTATCTACTACTACAGTCATCATAGCATATTGGAACATAGAAACACCAGCGGCTATCGTCTTCGGTATTAAAAATACACTACCCTTAGCTACTGTGGTTGCAGCATCATATAACTTAACCATTAATCCAGAGCGTTTATCTAATGCAGGCATTTTGATTAATGCATCCATATACTTGTTAGCATCTTGATATGCTTTAAGCCTATCCTTTAATCGCTTTATCTCGTCATGAATATCCCTACTCTCTTCTATATCTTCATGAATATAATTCTTGTGTTGTATATCTTGGTTAATATTTTCTGAGCATGTTGTGATATTTTTTAACTTTATCTCAGCTATGTTGACAACATGTTCGTTGATTTTTTTATTTAAAGTATCAAATTTTTGTTCTAGTAAAAGATTTTGATTATCTATTTGCTTAAATAATTCCAATATGATTTTAGTATTTTTTGTAGCTGATTGTATTTCTTGAACTTGTGTTTGATCATAATTGTTATATATAGTAAATTCGTTAAACATTTCTTTTATCTTAATTACAGCTAGTTTTTGCTGTAATTTATTTAATTCTACCAATCTATCCACTATATCTGATTGCTCTAATATTTTATTAACATTATTGGAATTCAAAGATAGTACTTTTTGAAGTTTTGTTTCTTTTTCGTTGATTATGTTTTGAAGTGCAGGTACTTCTGAATTGCGCTCTAATTCTTCAATTTGTTCATACAAATTCATTAATTATCTCCTATATACATATTAAATTATATAAATTAATATTAACTTATCTAAGTATCTAATATAAAAGTTAATTTATTATTCATATAACGTTTTATTTACTATATTGGTAAATTTGTTACTGCTAGACGTTTTTCTATTCTAATAAATTTCTCTCAATAGACTAATATAGCTGAGATAAATCTAGGTTACTCTATTACATTTTCAGTAATTTAGATAGTTCTTCTCCGGCCCATGCGCCCACTAATAAAAAATTATCAATATCAGTAACAATATTATAATATTGTAATTTTTGACCATCTTCACTTGCTAACATATATTTTCCATATAATTGTGAAGCTTCTATATAAGCTAAACCAGCAATTGGAGTACGGCAGCTAGCATCTAAATAGGTTAAGATACCTCTTTCAGCTTGTGCTATATAATAAGTGATTTGATGATTGACCACTTGGCATATTTCTTGAATTTTTATATCATTTTTTCTTCCTTCAATACAAATAACCCCTTGCCCTACAGCAGGTAACATTAAGCTCTCATCTATTGGATAGCAATATGTAGGATCAAATAAACCAAGACGCACAAGCCCTGCACAAGCAAGAATTGTGGCATCTACTTGGCCTGTTTTTAATTTTTCTAGACGACTATTAACATTGCCGCGAAAATTTACTATTTGCAAATCAGGACGCATATGTTCAATAATCACTTTACGTCTTACAGAAGAGGTACCGATAATAGCTCCTTTGGGCATTTCTTCTATGGATTTATATTTCAGTGATACAAAACAATCTCGGTAATCTTCTCGTTCAAGCATTGCAAAAATCTTTAACTCTTCTGATAAAATACCTGGTACATCTTTAAGCGAATGAACTGCTATATCAATTGAGCCTTCTAATAATTTTTCTTCCAATTCTTTCAAAAATAATGCCTTCCCGCCAATATCATATAAGTTTTTATCCAAAATCTTGTCGCCCGTTGTTATCACTGGAACTATAACAAATTCAATTGCTGGATGATATTTTTTTAATTCTTGGATTACAATTTGTGTTTGAATTAAAGCTAAATTACTTTTTCTAGTACCTATTTTTATTTGCATATTAAAGCATTTATTTCAGTATCAAATACGGTAGAAAAGGGATTTTTTATAACAAGTACATTATCTGCAATTTCTGCATTAGCACCTAATATGAATGGAGTCCAGTCTGTATGCCCTATTCCTGTCACTCGATATACAAGCCTATCAGGCAAATATTCCTCTATAAAATTTCTTATACTAGTTTCTACTAAAACGTCTCCTCCATCAAAATCAGCAAAAATTATTGCTTTGGCTGTTTGAATTATTTTAGCATTATATAACTGCAACAACATACGGTGTATTTTATATCCTGGTTCACCAATATCTTCTAAAATGACTATCTTATCCGTAAAATGCGGCGCTAAATCAGTTCCTAGCATAGATACAAGCATAGCTAAATTACCGCCAGCTGTTATACCAGTTACTATAGAAGTATTTTCAACAGATTTGGTATTAAATTGTATAAGTTGATGTTGATCATCCTTGCCTTTTAATAATGAAAATATCTTATTTGTAGCTGATGCATGTGATTCACTAACAATCCCATGTATAGAAGCCATATTATAATGTTGATTAAACAAAAGATTAATGGCCGTAGCATCACTAAAACCTATAAAAATTTTTGGACCTGAAGGAACGATATTCATCAAATCAAAGACTATTTGTTGAGCACCATATCCACCTCGTAATACAGCAATTATTTTTATATCCTGATCTTCTAGAGCATACTGTAATTGTTTAAATCTTTCAGCTTTTGGTGCAGCAATATATGGCAAATCACTTGGTTGAAATATATTCTCATAATATCTCACTTTAAATCCCTGATTTTCAAATATTTTTTTAACTGATTCTAATTTATGCCAATTCAATTCGTGCTGTTCTCCTGCTGGGTCTGTGACAGCAGAACTTGGAGCAATTAACGCTACTGCTGGTCTATTGTCGTAGTTATCTTGCATAATTTTCTTATATCTTATTCATCTCCAATTTTTAGAGCAGCAATAAATGCTGATTGAGGGATTTCTACATTTCCTACTGTACGCATTCTTTTTTTACCAGCTTTTTGCTTTTCGAGTAATTTTCTTTTACGTGAGACATCACCTCCATAACATTTGGCTAAAACATCTTTTCTCATTGCTTTAACGTTTTCTCTGGCAATAATACGACCACCAATTGCTGCTTGAATAGCAATTTGGAATAATTGCCTTGGGATCAAATCTTTTAAGCGATTACATAATTCTCTACCTCTAGACTCGGCACGTGATTTATGAATTATAGTAGACAAAGCATCCACTGGTTCATTATTAACCAAAATAGTCATTTTAACTAAATCACTTGGTTCATAACTATCAATTTCCCAATCAAAACTAGCATATCCTTTAGTACAACTTTTTAAGCGATCGTAAAAATCAAACACGATTTCGTTCAACGGTAGCTTATATATGAGCATAACCCTGCCTCCCATGTAACTCATATCTATTTGAGATCCACGCTTATCTGTGCATAAACTTAACACTGAACCTAAATATTCGTCTGGTACCATGATAGTTGCCTTAATCCAAGGTTCTCTCATTTCTGCTATTTTTTGAACATCTGGAAAATCACTTGGGTTATGTATCTCTATTTCTTTACCATCACTCATAGTGAACTGATATACTACACTTGGTGCTGTAGTAATTAAATCTAAATTAAATTCTCGATCTAAACGTTCCTGAATTATTTCTAAATGTAATAATCCTAAAAAACCGCAACGAAACCCAAATCCTAAAGCTGTAGAGCTTTCCATTTCATATTGAATGCTTGAATCATTAAGAGCTAATTTATCTAAAGAATTTTTTAAGTCTTCAAATTGTGAGGCATCAGTAGGATATAAACCACAAAATACTACTGGCAAACTTTTTTTGAATCCCGGTAAAGCCTGCATAATAATCTTATTATCTTCAACTATAGTATCACCAACTTTACAATCAACTGTTTGCTTAATTGAAGCACTAATAAAACCTACTTGACCTTCTAATAACTCATCACATAAGATTTTTTTTGGAGTAAAATATCCAACATTTTCAACGTTATAATTTTTTCCAGTAGAAAGCATTTTAATCTTCATATTTTTTTTGATAGACCCTTGAAAAATACGAATTAATATTATAATTCCTAGATACTTATCATACCAACTATCTACTAATAATGCCTTTAGAGAATTAGAAGCTTCAGACTCTATGTAATTGTTTTTCGGTGGTGGAAGATATTGCACTATTGCTTCTAATAGCTCTTTAATTCCAATACCACTTTTGGCTGAAACTAAAACTGCATTGCTAGTATCAATACCAATCATATTTTCTATTTGCTCTTTTACTCTATCTGGCTCCGCTGCCGGCAAATCAATTTTATTTAAAACAGGTATAATTTCGTGATTATTATCTACCGCCTGATAAACATTAGCTAAGGTTTGAGCTTCTACCCCTTGACTTGCATCTACTACTAACAAAGAACCTTCACATGCAGCAAGCGATCTGCTAACTTCATAAGAAAAATCTACGTGCCCCGGTGTATCCATAAGGTTCAGCATATATATATTACCGTCATCAGCCTTATATTGAAGACGAACAGTCTGAGCTTTAATAGTAATCCCTCTTTCGCGTTCTATATCCATTGAATCTAAAATTTGGGCACTCATTTCACGCTTTTCTAGCCCCCCACAAAATTCAATTAACCTGTCTGCTAATGTAGATTTTCCGTGGTCAATATGGGCAATTATAGCAAAATTGCGGATTAATTTAGTGTTATTCATTTGATTTTATAAATTACTTATCTCATTTTTTTAAAAAAATATGATTTCCTTATAGGTATTTTATAAGAAAACTATATCAAATTCAGATTTGATATGCGCATTTTTAATTCTTTTGAGCTGATTATATGTAATTATTTAATTTTGTACAAGCTGAACTAAAAAGAAAAATCGTGTGATAACTTTATTAATTGGATAATATTAACTTTTTGTAATATCAACTTCTTATCAAAATCATTAATTATATTTTGCATAATTGGACTGAATAAGGTTTAAAGTATAATGAATAACACTAGTTAATGTTATGATTTTGCAGTTTTTTAATATTATCTTCATCATCATTAGAACAGACAAGAGTTATATTGTTAAACTGAAAATAATAAAATAATTCTATATAGATATCTAAAATTATCACCAACTTAATAGTTATAATGCACTTACTTAGAAAGAGAAGCTTTGCTTATGCCCATAATATTATATCCACAATCTACGTAATGAATTTCGCCTGTAACGCCTGCGGATAAATCACTGACCAAATATAATGCTGCTCCCGCTACATCTTCTGGTGTAGTATTACGCTTTAAAGGTGAAGTTGTTGCATGTGAATCTAACATAAATTTAAAATCACCTATTGCGCTTGAAGCTAGCGTTTTTATAGGACCTGACGAAATTGCATTCACCCTAATATTATTATTGCCTAAATCATAAGCAAGGTATCTTACGCTTGCTTCTAAAGCAGCTTTTGCAACTCCCATAACGTTGTAATTTGGTATTACTTTTTCAGCACCATAATACGATAAAGTGATGATAGAACCACCATTTTTCATTAATGAATTACACCTTTTAGCAAATGCTACCAATGAATAACACGAAATATTCATAGAATTTAGGAAATTATGTAAAGTTGTGTCGACATATTTACCCTGCAGTTCATTCTTATCAGAAAATGCAATTCCATGTATCAAGAAATCTATTTGTCCCCATTGTGCTTCAATTTTCTCAAATAAAGCATCTAATGACCCTTCTTTGGTAACATCACATTCATATATATTATTACAGCTTATTTCCTCTGCTAGGGGATATATTCTTTTGGCTAAAATTTCGCCTTGATAAGTTAAGGCAATCTCTGCACCATGTTCTACTAAAGATTTTGCTATAGCCCAAGAAATTGACATTTTATTTGCAACTCCTGTTACTATACCTCTTTTGCCAGAAAGTAATTGCGATAAGTTAATGGTCATAATTATGTCTTATATAAAATTGACTTCAAATAAATATTCTATATATTCAAGCCGTTACAATCAATAATAATCAATATAAGTTACGGATGCCAAATAAAAAAATATCTTTTATAAGCGGGATTTTTACTGGATTATGTTTTGCACCTATATATTTTTTCCCAGGTTTATTAGGGTTTTCGTCATTAGCTTATCAAATATATAAAAGTCATAATCTAAAATCCAGCTTAATTATTGGTTATTTTTTTGGTTTAGGATTATTTTTAACATCTCTTTACTGGATCTCATTTAGTATTTTTGTATATATAGAGGAATTTTGGTGGGCCTTTCCTTTGGCGTTATTTGGAATACCCTGTTTATTAGCGATCTTCCCTGCTTTATTTTCTGGAATCATGTTCTACTTACGTCATAATAGTTATTATCAATTATTTTTTTGCACTTTTTGGGTTTTTATGGAATGGGTGTTATGCTGGATATTCAGCGGATTTCCATGGGCTATAATAGGTTATAGTTTTGCATTTTCAGACACCTTGTCTCAATCAGCAAGCTTATTTGGTGTATTAGGTTTAAGCTTCATCGCTGTTTATATTGGCACGTCTCTCTACAAGAAAAATGAATCTATTATGTTGCTCTTTATCTCAATTATCATATTAATAACCATGATGGTTTATGGTACTTATCGCTTAAAAACATATCCTACTGAATATACCAACATTAATATAAAGATAGTACAACCTTCTATAAAACAAGATTCAAAATGGACTCCAGAAATTTTCTGGAATAATTTCAATAATCTTATAACATTATCAAAACAAGGTAATCCAAGTGATTTGATCATATGGCCAGAATCAGCATTAATTATTCCTTATAATCAACCTCTCATTGTTCCCAAATTACAAAATTTACTTACAGGATCAAATTCTATTTTAATTACAGGTTGTACAGAAGAAGAAGGTGTATTTGGCCAAGACGATTATAAATTATTTGTTTCTATGGTGGCAATTGATGAGCATATAAAAAAAATATTTTTATATAATAAAACTCATCTAGTGCCATTTGGCGAATATATGCCATTCAAAAACTATATACCTATCAAAAAATTGACATACGGTATTATTGATTATACTCCAGGCAAAAGAAATAATATTACTATAGATTCGTTAAAACTGAACATATATCCATTAATTTGCTATGAAATCATATTCTTTAACGAAATTATCACTAATAATCAACTATCAGATGTTATTATTGCTATCACAAATGACTCATGGTTTGGCAATTCCTCAGGACCTTATCAACATTTTGCGATAAGTAAAATACGTGCAATAGAATATGGTTTACCATTAATTAGAGCGGCAAATAACGGTATTTCAGCCGTTATAGATCCATTAGGGCGAGTGATAAAAAAGCTCCAATTAAATGAAATTAATATAATAGAATCAAAGTTGCCTCAAAAACTGTCAGCAATTACTAGTTTTTCTTGTAATGGTTGGATAAATCTCTTTACAATACTATTTATAATAGTATTATTTCAATGGATAGTTTTTTTAGTAAAAAGTATATTTAATAGATGATATTAAAGGATATTAGATAATGTGCTAATACCCTTTAATATCATCTTTTTAATTAATTAGGATTAACAAAGAAAATATATTAAAATGTCAGATCAAAAAGGCAGAGCAGATAATATTGATAAATTAGTAAGTCGTAAGCTGAAAATGCGTAGAATAATGTTAGGCCTCAGCCAAGAAGAAGTAGGTCAAGCAATTGATGTGAGCATTCAACAAATACAAAAATATGAAAAAGCTAAAAATAGAATTGCCAGTGGAAAGTTATTCACTCTATCTAAATTTTTGCAAGTACCAATTAATTATTTTTTTGATCATAGTAATGATAATAATGAAATTATAAAAACTGTATTTGCAGAAGAATCAGAAGAATACACAGTAAATGATGAAGAAGTAGTTTCAGAGAAAGAAATTATTAATTTGATAAAGTTTTTTAGCGAAATTAAAAATCATCAAACTAGAAAAAAAATTGTAGAACTGATAAAATCTATGATTGCTTAACAAGAATTTTAATTAACAAACATTTTCGGATATGTCATAATCAAGAAACCTTGACATTAACAGAAAATCTTCATTACTTAATAAAGATTTTCTGTTCAACAAATTTTTATATAATTTTAAATTGCTTTCTAGGTGGTATATATACTACTTGTTGATCCTCTTCATTGAATTTTTCCATTATACCTGCAAAATAATTGCCATTTTTAATCAAATGTACTATTTTCCAACCATTTTTCATTTCTTGATCTATTCTATCTAATTCTTCTTTAGAGTCGAAAAAAGATATAAGTTTTTGTTCTTTTTGGTTCATCTTTTTATATAATTTTTATTAAGATAAATTTTTTCTTGTTTACTGATCTTAATATATTCTAAAAAAATTTACTTTGCAAGAAGTAAAATGTCTATATAAGTTGTAACAATTAATATTTTCAATTTTATTTATTGAATAAATTGAGTAACACCCTAATAGATTTTTAAGTATATATTATATTTCAACAAATTATTGAAAGTTATTATTCACTTAGAACTGATTAATTTTACTAGAATATAATTCTATGCTAGCATGTTATATAATTCGTCAAAATTATATAACTTATGGACAAAACATCTCCAGAACTAAATAATGAACTTCAAACTATTATCAAAAAAATTTCAAATCAGAAAGATATAAAAGATATTATAGAACAAATCTTTGATAAATCAGATAATTTAGATACATTACGCACCGCTTTAATATTGTCAATTAGTCGATATATCAAAACTAAGCAAGAAATAGGCAATCAAAAACCTATAGAAGAAGGCAAAAAACAAAAGCTATCAATAGAAGAAAGTAAAGAGATTGATCAAGAAATAAATCAATTTGTTGATAATGCACTAGAGTTACATGGTCTCAAAAATAAAAAATTTGATATAGATAATATTAAGGCTCGTAAAGACTTTAAAAGGATAGTGGCACATTTTACAATTTACGAGATTTATAAAGTAATGAATCCTAAAAGAATTGCAGGTGAAACTAAAGAAAAGAACTATGCTCATAATTTAATTCGAGGCGGCAAAAAACTTGCCAGTAAATATGAGGGGGGACGTGAGGCAGATTTAAAAAAATATGGAGCCCAAAAGGTGAGAAATATTAATAAAGCAGCAAAGCGCGTTAGAAATTCTGGTAGAATTGGATTTTAGAGATTAATCAATCGTGCCATATTTCATATTTTTGCATTATTACATTATTAAAATGATTATTATCCACAAAATTTAATAACCATTTAATCACATTTGGATAATTGGATGTACAAAACCATTCAAAATCGACATACGCAAACTGACGGATAAATGGTATTATAGCATAATCCGCTAAAGTTTTAGTAGAACAAAGGAAATCTTGATCTATAAGCATTTTTTCATATTTGTATAAAAAACGCTCTTCAATCTCTTGTCGCACTTGTAATAATTTTATTCCAGGATAGTTATTAGGATATTTATATTGCTTTAATAAAATTACAAAATCAAAATCATTTAATTTTATTAATTCTTCTATTAAACGTTGTTTTTCTAAACTAAAGATATTTTCTGGATCATTAATAGCAATTGCATATTTCATAATATCCAGGCTTTCATCAATTATTGTTCCATTTTCAAGTAATAATACAGGTACTGTAGCCTTAGTGGATAAATTTTTTAAGGAAGTAGGTTTATTTTTTAAATCTACTTCCCGAATGTCATAGCTGATACTACTATAATCAAGAGTCATACGCGCGCGTATTGCATATGGACATCTACGAAAACTATATAAAATAGGTTGTTTTAGAAATATTTTTCTTCTCCATGTTGATTACAAGCTGATTTATATGCTTTGTTTAATTCTAGCAGCGATATAATCCAAATAAAACATATGACACAAAATAATACCATTAAATAAGGTGCAATAGTTGTGTATGTTGCAGCAGGGAAAATTATAAAAATAGTAGATTGTAGAAAAGCACTGAGTGATTTACCAAGCTTAGTACCAATCATATCAGCAGCAGCTTTACCTTTTGTCTTTAACTCGTCAGTTAAAGGTATATATGACATTTCTTTTGTAGAATCAAATAATGTATATTTACTAGATTTGCTTAGTACATTTTGTATACTACCAAACATTATTGCTAATAAAACTGGATCAGTAAAAGAAAAATATAACATCATCCATACCGCAACTTCATCAAAACTAGTAACTATAAAAAACCCTAGTCCTGTTACTAATACCATTAAAGGTGTAATAATGGCCGCAAATATCCACCCTAATCTTCTGATAATATTTGATCCTAGTAGAACAAAGAATAAAGTTAAAATTCCGGTATAACTTAAATAACTCCCTACAAAAGAAGCAAATTCTGTTGGATTTTTGTATATTTTAGCAGCTTGAGCTTTCCAAGGGCCTTCGATCAAATTAATAGCTATACCATAACAAAGAAGCAATATAGTAATTAATAATATATATCTAGAAGAGAGTACCATCTTCATGCTTTCTACAAAACCAATTTTGCTCTTTTTAGCATGGAATTGTAAAGTTTCAGTAGTATTAATATCAAGTATTTTATTATTAATAATCCAAAATGTTACCATGCTAGTAATTCCAAGCAATAATACTACACTTATTATTAACTGTACTGTGAATACATGTGTTCCGCATTTTATCGATAATAATTCTTTAAAATAATTATTAATATGAGGTAGATTTATCAAAAAATTACCAGAGAGGTATAATCCTGTTTGACCCAGTAAACTAAACAAAGGATAGAATCTTTTTGATTCATCAATAGTAGTAATTTTATTCACAAATTGCCAAAATAATAATGCATATATCATGTTAGGCCAGAGTTCTGCTATAATATAAAATATAGAAAAACTCCAGTTAGATAATAATAGGATAAACCATTTAAATGGAGGAAAATCTTGAGTTAATTGATTTACAGTATCAGGTGATAAATGAATATGCTCAGCGTTAGGAAATAAATAAAAAGCAAATACTAAAAAAAAGCTTAAGAATATAGACATAATAAGATAGAAAATATTCTCTCCTTTCATTACATTCACTAGTTTGACATATAACATCATCACTAAAAATGCTGCTGGCATTACACCCCAAAACTTTAAGAATGATAAGGTTTCAGCTCCAATCATTGTACTAATTACGCTATCTTTAGTAGCCCTGATCAAGTTTTGGATGCATAAAATACTAAACATTAAAGCAGTAATAGTCAAAAATTTGGGTAATTCTGATCTATTAATAGGCCAAATGTAATCTATTAACTTATTTACAAGCGAAGAATTGATTGACTGATTGGAAGATGAGGTTTTATTATAGTTTTGTACTATTTGAATATTGTCTTTGGACATAAGAATCTAACCAGGATTTTAGAGTATTGGCTAGGCCCGTATAGTAAATGTTATCCCTACTGTAGTCAAGTAATAAATAATACAAAAACTTATTTAATATTCATTGGTAAATAATTTTGCTTGTATCTAAATCCTTAATTGCTTCAGAAAAATAATTTCCTTGCATAGAATGTACATTCATTTTACTAAGAAGTTGTGCTATTTCTTCATTTTCTACAAATTCTGCAATAGTCTTAATACCTAACTTATGTGCTAAATTAATTAATGCTTCTACAAAGATATAATGTTTTTGATTAGTCAAAATATTTTTTATATATTTGCCATCAATCTTAATCATGTCAATAGGTAATTCTAATATTTGTAAAAAACTAGTATAACCAGACCCAAAGTCATCTAATGCGACTAAGCAACCATAAGCATGTAATACATTAATAAAATTTTGTGTAGTAATAAAATCTTGATTTAATGTAGTCTCTGTAATTTCAATAATCAAACGTCTTGCAACATCAAATTCATTAAGTAATTGTTTTATTTTTATTAATAATTCTTTATTTAATATACCAATATTAGAAATATTTATAGATAGCTTCAGATTTTCATTTTGAACAAGTGTTTTAATTGCCATTTCTACTACTGTTAAGTCAATTAAATTTATTAAACCTTTACACTCAGCATATTGAATAAGTGGACCAGCTGAAATATAATCACCTTTACCATCTGGAATACGCATCAAACATTCATAATATTCTAGTTGTTTAGTTTTAGTATTAATTACTGGTTGATAAAAAAATCTAACCTTATTATTGAATAAGGCCTCTCTAAAGAGGTTAAAATTCATATTTTGCTCACGCAGCGATTCAAAATCTATAGCACCTATTTCATAAAAGTGGTAATTACTATAATTTTCAAAAATCTTAAGATTATAATTAAGCCTTGCTAGAAGTATTTCAACATTTTTTGACGAATCATTATCAAATAACACTCCTCCTATTGAGCATTTAAAATAAGTTTCTGGATATTCTTCATCTATATAAGTTTGTACCGCAAGATATATTTCATGCGCTAATTGATTAGCATTATCCAATTTTTTTTGCAGAATAATATATAATTTTGAAGGATCTTTGATTCTTACGATTTGAGTAGTTACTTGATTATTTTGAGCACAAACACTTTCGATAATATTATTGAATTTTTGTATCACCTTGGAGAAATCATTTATTAAAATATGTAGTTCATCAATATTTAAAAGTTTAACTTCTAATATAATTCCCTTCTCTATTTTATCTATTTCTTCTTGCAATTTTCGCATAATATTTATTATAATGTATTATCTAAAGTTAAATTATGATACGTTAATAATTTAATTAATATTATTTTGTGTGATTTGACTCCTTATTATGAGTAGAAAAAAAATAATAGCTGACAAGCTTGCTACATTAAAACCGCATATTTTAGAAATAATAGACGAAAGCTCTTTACATTCAGGCCATGCTAGTAGCCCCAATTTACCCGAAACACATTTTAAGGTTACTTTATCTGCTAATATTTTGAAAAGCAAGTCTAAATTACAACAACATAGAGTTATTAACCAATTATTAAAAGATGAATTCGACAATGGTTTACATGCCTTATCAATCACAATTATCTAATTGTAATTATGCATGATGACTCTTTCAGTAAACAAAAAGATTTGACGATAAAATGATTTGGTTATAAAGCTATCAAGTTAAGATAATAACCCAAATTTATATTTCTTTAATTTCTAAAATATTTCCTTCTTCAGCTAGAATATAGTAATTTTTAGGTATCTCGATCCAAGAAGAATTATGTTCATCTAGTGGCTCAGAAGCAATTATTACTGAATTCACGCTCTGACTATAATATAAAGAAAGAGCTTTATCATTTTCAATAACACATTTAGTAGCAATGAGTTGCTTACCATCACTAATAATTATATTTAACCTTGCAAAACTATCAATATCACCATTATCTTGCTCCCTTTTTAACCAATCAAAGGCTTGTTTTACTGCTTCGAGTAAAGAAGAAGCTTTGTGTTTTAAGTAATGCATTACTAAAAAAAAGAAAATTTCTGAATCTGTATTGCCTTTAATTTGTAAAAATAATTCTGGATCCATAAAATTTAATAATTTAAGTTTGAGATTATCAAATTTATAGATTGTACCATTATGCGCCATCGAGTATTTGCCATAATGAAAAGGATGACAATTACTATATGATATAGAACCAACTGTGGACGCTCTAACGTGAGCTATAAAACATTTAGATTTAAGCCTTGCACTTAAATGTTGTAAGTTCTGATCACTCCATGCGGGTTGAATGGTTTTATATATTGCAGGTTCATTATTTATACTCAAATCATACCAAGCGATCCCAAAACCATCAGCATTAACATGATGTGCGCCTTGTCTGGCTTCCATACTTTGTTTGATCAAAGAATTTTCAGGTGTTACTAATATCTCACTCAATAACACCGGTTCTTTTCCTATATATCCTGCGAATCTGCACATAATTTTTTATATTTTATTATAATAATATCTTAAATAACAAAAGAATTCACTTAATGAAGTGCTCAACGACCTTGGATTAACTATATAGTGATATTTCAATCACTTTAATAACTATTATATTTGCTGGGCTAACCTTTTTGCTTCATCATCAGACACAAGCGGATCAATTAACTCATCTAATTTACCTTCTTTTAAAATTTCGTCAATTTTATATAAAGTCAGCATAATACGATGATCACTAATGCGTCCTTGTGGAAAGTTATAAGTTCTAATTCTTTCTGATCTATCTCCTGAACCAATCTGTTCTTTACGAGCAGATGCGCGTTCATCTTCTCTCGCTTTTCTTTCTTCTTCATATAATCTAGAACGCAAAATCTTCAGTGCTTTAGCTTTATTTTTATGTTGTGATTTTTCGTCCTGAATGGCCACCGCAAGGCCAGTTGGAATATGAGTAATCCTTACAGCTGAATCAGTAGTATTCACATGCTGACCTCCAGCACCAGAGGAACGATAAGTATCAATCCTTAAGTCTTTATCTTCAATGGCTATATCAAATTCTTCTGCTTCTGGCAACACCGCAACAGTTGCCGCAGAAGTATGAATTCGTCCACTGGATTCAGTTTGCGGCACTCTTTGAACGCGATGCACCCCTGACTCAAATTTGAGCCTTGCAAATGCGCCCTCACCCTTAATTAGCGCAGATGCTTCCTTATACCCACCTATACCATTTTCTGAGATAGATAATATCTCAAATTTCCATCCCCTAATCGCTGCATATCTTTGATACATTTGGAATAAATCAGCTGCAAATAATGCAGCTTCTTCACCACCCGTACCGCTTCTGACTTCAATAATTGCACTTTTATTATCCGCCTCATCTTTTGGTAGTAAAGCGATTTTAACCTGTAATTCTAATCTCACTACTTCTTTTGTCAGATATTCATGTTCTTCTTCGACCATTGCTTTTGTATCTGCATCTAACCCTTTTTCTACAAGTAATTCCTTTACACCAGCTAAATCACTCATAGCTTTTTTATACTGAGCAATTTTTTCTGCGATATGTTCAAGTTCAGCATAGTCTTTAGAAATTTTAACAAATTCTTCTCCACTTAATCCACTAGATAATTTATCTGATAAATCTTTAACACGCTGTAATATCTTGTCTAAATTATCCTGAAAGCTCATTTATTACCTTTTAATTTTATATAACTCTGCGCAGCTGCTACTCTTGCTATTGGTATCCTATAAGGAGAACAAGAAATATAATCTAATTTTATTGCTTCAAAAAAATCTATAGATGCAGGATTTCCAGCATGCTCCCCACATACTCCAAAGGTAATATCTTTCACTTTTCTAGATTTATCTACAGATATTTTAATTAATTCTCCTACACCCTCTTGGTCGAGAACTATGAAAGGATCATATTGAAATATATTATTAGATAAGTAATCAGGTAGAAAAGATCCTATATCATCTCGTGATATTCCATAAGTAGTTTGAGTAAGATCATTTGAACCAAAGCTAAAATAATCTACATGCTCAGCAATTTTATTAGATATTAAAGCGGCACGTGGTAGCTCAATCATGGTGCCTAATTTAAGATTGAATTTAACTGAATATTTTTGTTCTTTAAGTTGAACTATTTCCTGCAAATAATTTTTGATAAATAATAATTCATTTACCTCTGAGATTAATGGAATCATAATTTCCAATTGCGGCATTTGCTTTGCATCAGATTGAACCAAATAAGCTGCATCTAATATAGCCTCAATTTGCATTTTATATATTTCAGGAGTAGAAATACCTAATCTACAACCACGATGTCCGAGCATAGGATTAGCTTCAGCTAATTCTTTTATCCTGCCTTCAATTTCTGCAAAACTTATATCTAAAACATTAGCTAATTTAATTTTTTCTTCTTCTGACGAAGGTAAAAACTCATGTAAGGGAGGATCAAGTAGTCTTAAATTTATTGGTTTACCATTCATAATTTTGAATAATTCACTAAAATCCTTCACTTGCATTGGTGCTAATTTTTTTATTGCTTCTTGCCTTTGCAAATCAAGTGGCGCAATTATCATTTGATGTATTAAAAAGATTTTTTCTTTGTCAAAAAACATATGTTCACTGCGAGCTAATCCTATGCCACAAGCACCAAACTTTAGCGCTAAACTAGCATCCAAAGGAGTTTCAGCGTTAGCTCGAACCTTTAATCTTTTGATATCGTCACACCATTTTAATATAATCTCAAATGCTTCAGAAATTTTAGGCGTTATTAATGGTGCCCTACCTAATATTACTTGCCCCTTTGTGCCATCTATAGTGATTAAATCACCTTGTTTGATAATTAAACCATCTTGAGTAATAAATTGTCTGTTAATTTCATCGATTGATATATTATTAATACCACAAACACAAGGCCTACCTAATCCTCGTGCGACTACTGCTGCATGAGAAGTCATACCACCACGCGCCGTAATAATAGCTTGCGATACGTGCATACCTTTAATATCTTCAGGACTTGTATCATTGCGGACTAATATAACTTTTTGGTGAAAGCTTAATTCTTCAGCTTCTGATGAGGAAAAGACAGCAATTCCTGTAGCGGCGCCAGGTGAAGCAGGTAAACCTGTTGCGATCACATTATATTGTGCCGAATAGTCGATAGTAGTATGTAATAATTGATTCAGTGATTCCGTGTCTATTTTCAATATAGCTTCTTCTTTTGTAAGTAAATTTTCTGCTACCATATCTACTAATATTTTTAAAGAAGCTGCTGCCGATCTCTTACCATTTCTGGTTTGTAATAAATATAGTTTAGAGTCTTCAATAGTAAACTCGATATCTTGCATATCCTTAAAATATGCTTCTAATTTACTTGATAAATCTTGTAACTGCAAAAACTGCTTTGGCATTATTTGTTGCATTGAATTTTTATCCGAAGAAACGACAAGGTAAGGAGTTCTGATGCCCGCTACTACATCTTCTCCTTGAGCATTTACTAAATATTCACCAAAAATCTGTTTTTCACCACTGATAGGATTACGTGTAAATATCACTCCTGTAGCAGATTGATCATTTTTATTACCAAAGACCATTGATTGAATATTAACAGCTGTTCCCATGGAATGCCTAATATTATGGATCGTACGATAAGCAATTGCACGTGAACTATTCCAAGATTTTAAAACTGATTTTATAGCAGCTATAAGTTGGTTAAATGGGTCAGTCTCTAGCTCCTGCCCTGTATATTTAAATATTATTTCTTTATATAAGTTAATTATGCGCTCTAAGTCATGCGCACTAATATCACTATCTTTAGTGTAACCATTATCAATTTTACAATTTTCTAAAATCTCTTCAAAATGGTAACAAGGTATTTCAAGCACTACTGAGGCATACATTTCTATGAATCTACGGTAAGCATCATAAGCAAATCTAGGATTTTGTGATAGATTAGCAATATTTTGTACAACTTGATCGTTAATACCAAGATTAAGAATTGTATCCATCATACCTGGCATTGAAACTTCTGCTCCAGAACGCACGGATAATAATAATGGATTTAATCCTCCAAAAACTTTACCAGTTTCTTGTTCTAATTTTACAATATAATCTTTTAATTGATTTATTATTTCAGAATCTAATGATGCAGGATTTGCAGAATATTTATGACATAAAGCAGAAGAAATGGTAAAACCAGGTGGGACCGGAAGACCTAATTGACACATTCGGGCTAGGTTAGCTCCTTTTCCTCCCAAAATAGATTGTGCGGCTTCAGCGCCTTCTACAAAATTTTGGCTAAAAAAGTATAATAACTTATCCATTGATTCTTTCAGCAAAATTAAATTATTACGCTTATACATTATATTGATAAAATCTTCAACAGCAATCAAGGTAATACCAACATAAACAATTTTTTAATTAACTAATAATGATAAATTTTGTATATTAAATTAGATTTTAAGATTGCGCTTTTTAGGACTATTGATAAAATTAGTTTTTAATAATTTAATTATATAAATTAATGTCAGAAATAATTACCAGATTTGCCCCCTCTCCTACCGGCATGTTACATATAGGCAATATACGCACTGCCTTAATTAATTACCTATATAGTAAAAAATATGGAGGAAAATTTATACTTAGAATAGATGACACTGACATAGAACGTAGCAAAAAAGAATATGAAGAAACCATTAAAAGAGATCTAACAAAATTAGGTATTATATGGGATGAATCTTTCAATCAAACAGATAAATTAGATAGATATAAAGTCATTCAAAAACAACTTCTCAAATCTGGACGCTTATATCCCTGTTATGAGACACCTGAAGAACTTGATATTAAAAGAAAGATACAATTATCTAGTGGCAAACCACCAATTTATGATAGAGCAGCTTTAAAATTATCTGAAGATGAAAAAGCAAAATATGAAGAAAAGGGACGCAAACCACATTATCGTTTCTTGATACAACACCAAGAAATATCGTGGCAAGATATGATTAAAGGACCAATTATTTATCACGGCTCTAATTTAAGTGATCCAGTAGTGATTCGTGCAGATAACACTATGACTTATATGTTATGCTCTACTATTGACGATATAGATTCTAAAATTACGCATGTAATACGTGGCGAAGACCATGTAAGTAATACAGCAATACAAATTCAAATGTTTGAAGCTCTTAAAGCCTTGCCCCCTATATTTGGTCATCTAAGCTTAGTCAAAAGTGAAGCAAAAATCTCAAAAAGAGTAGGAGGACATGATATAGATTCGATGTTAAATTTAGGCGATTTGCATCCCATGACCATTAATAGTTTTTTAACTTTAATTGGCACATCACGAAATTTAATACCTTGTAAAAACATGCACAAATTACTTAGCGAATTTGATATTAGTCACTATTCCAAAAGCCCTACCAATTATGATCCAATTCAATTAGATGAGTTAAATCATAAGTTAATATTAGAATTAGAATATGCAGAAGTAAAAGACATCTTACAAAATTTAGATATTAGTGATATAAATGAAGAATTTTGGCTCACCATTAGGCCTAATATACAAAAATTTAGCGAAGTGAAAGAATGGCAGGCAATATGTTTTACTCACCAAAAAACCAGTCAATCTTTAAATCAAGAAATATTAAAAGCCGCCATAAAATATTTACCACTTCAAATAAATAGCGATGCATGGCAAGAATGGACCAGCAAAATATCTGAAACTACAGGAATAAAAGGAAAGGAAATGTTTATGACGCTAAGACTTGCAATTACCGGCAAAGAGAGTGGACCAGAGCTAAAAAATTTGCTTCCATTAATACCGCGCACAGAAATAATTAATAGGTTAGAATTTTATTTATGATAATAATTGGTGACATAAAATATAGTTTTTATGCTACATAGAAACTGTAATTATTTCGGTCTATCTTTTAGAAAAAAAGGTAATATAATACTACTAATCAAATATCTGAATATGCCACAATAGGTATGAGCAAAAAAAATAATTTTGACCAGCAAAAAGAACTAGAAGATAAAAAAAGCGCTGCACGTTTAGGAGGCGGGGTTAAAAGGATTGCAGTTCAACATAGTAAAGGTAAATTAACAGCTCGCGAAAGAATTGAAGTTTTATTAGACCCCGATAGTTTTGAAGAAACTGGGATGTTTATTACTCACCGTTGTGATAAATTCGGTATGAAAGAGAAAGAATTTGCTGGCGACGGAGTGATCACTGGTCACGGGACCATCAATGGACGTTTGGTATTCGTCTATAGTCAAGATTTTACAGTATTAGGTGGTTCCTTAGGGGAATATCATGCTAAAAAAATATGTAACATATTAAATGCCGCTATTAATGCCAGAGCACCAATAATAGGGATTAATGATTCAGGCGGAGCTAGAATCCAAGAGGGTATTGATTCATTAGCAGGTTATGGTAATTTATTTTATTTAAATGTAAAAGCTTCGGGATTAATCCCACAAATTACTTTAATAATGGGTCCTTGTGCTGGTGGCGCCGTTTATTCACCAGCTTTAACTGATTTTATTTTTATGGTAAAAGGTTCATCATATATGTTTGTGACTGGACCAGATGTAGTAAAAACTGTCACTTCAGAAGAAGTATCACAAGAAAAATTAGGTGGCTCAAAAATTCATACCACAAAATCTGGTGTAGCAGATTTAGCATTTGACAATGATATTGAAGCTTTACTTGAAACAAGAAAATTTATTAATTTCTTACCTTCTTCTAATGAAGGAATATTACCTACTCGAGAAACATCTGACCCTGCTGATCGCATTGATATGTCACTTAACACTTTAGTACCACATATCGGCTCGAAAGCTTATGATATGAAAGATTTAATAAATCGTATTATTGACGAAGGAGAATTTTTTGAAATTCAACCAAATTATGCCCAAAATATCATTATTGGTTTCGCTTATATGGAAGGCTCACCAGTAGGTTTCATAGCAAATCAGCCAATGTATTTAGCCGGTTGTTTAGATATTGACTCATCGCGCAAGGCAGCAAGATTTATTAGATTTTGTGATGCATTTAGTATTCCTATAGTAACATTAGTAGATGTACCAGGTTTTTTACCAGGTACACAGCAAGAACATAATGGCATCATCAAACACGGAGCTAAATTATTGTATGCTTACGCAGAAGCAACTGTACCTAAAATAAGTGTTATTACTCGGAAGGCTTATGGTGGCGCCTACATAGTTATGAATTCAAAACATTTATTAGGGGACGTTAATTATGCATGGGTCAATTCTGAGATTGCTGTAATGGGAGCAGAAGGTGCAGCAGAAATTATATTTAGGGAAGAATGTAAAAACCCTGAAAAGAAAAAGCAAATTATAGAAGATTATAAAGACAATCTTACATCGCCTTTTGTAGCTGCTGCCAGAGGATATTTAGATGATATTATCAGACCACAAAATACAAGACTTAGGATTTGTAGAGCACTTAAATATTTGCGAAATAAAAAGATCGACAGAATTTGGAAGAAACATGATAATTTACCATTATAAGAATTAGTTAAGGATGAAAAAGCCATTATTTGATAAGATATTAGTAGCTAACCGCGGTGAAATAGCATTGCGTATCATGAAAACTTTGCGAAAAATGGGTATTAAGTCTGCTGCTATTTATTCAGAAGCCGATACAAATTCTCCGCATGTACAATATGCAGACGAAGCATATTATATTGGCAATTCTCCTGCTACATCAAGCTATTTATCAATAAAAAACATTATAAATGCTGTACGCCTGAGTGGTGCTCAAGCAGTACACCCAGGATATGGGTTTTTATCAGAAAACCCAAATTTTGCAAATATATTAAAACGTGAAGGCGTAATTTTAATAGGACCAAGTGCAAAAGTGATCAAGCAAATGGGCGACAAAATTGAAGCAAAGAAGATTGCTATCGATTCCGGGGTAAGTACTGTGCCTGGTTATATAGGTTCAATCAATAGTTTGGAACAAGCACTAGAGATTACTAAAAGAATTGGTTATCCGATAATTATTAAGGCTGCTGCAGGCGGAGGCGGTCGAGGCATGCGCGTAGTAAGCAATGCTGAAGAAATGCAGCGCGCTTACGAATCTGCAAAATTAGAGGCTGAAAATTGCTTCAGTGACAGTCGTGTATTTATTGAGAAATTGGTACAAGCTCCAAGACATATAGAAATTCAATTACTTGCTGATCAATATGGCAATATTGTCTGTTTAGGTGAACGTGAATGTTCTATCCAAAGATATCATCAAAAAGTTATTGAAGAAGCACCTAGTTCTTTTGTTGATGAAGAAACAAGACAAAAAATCTACCAAGAATGTAAAAACTTAGCCCAGAAAGTAGGATATTATTCAGCAGGAACAGTTGAATTTATGATGGAAGAAAATAAGAATTATTATTTTCTTGAAATGAATACCCGCCTCCAAGTAGAGCACCCAGTCACTGAGATGATCACAGGTTACGATATTGTTGAACATATGATCAAAATTGCGGCTGGCGAAAAGCTAGAATTTACTCAAGAAGATGTGAAGTTAAAAGGCTGGGCTTTTGAAGCGAGAATATGCTCTGAAGATCCTACGAGAGGATTTTTACCTTCTAGCGGCAGAATTTTAGAATATCAAGAACCACCTAAAAATAACCATATTAGGGTTGATAGTGGAGTGATTTCAGGTGGTGAAGTGAGTATGTATTACGATGCAATGATTGCTAAATTATGTACTTATGGGGAAACAAGGCAACAAGCATTGGAATTGCTCAAAACTTCTTTAAGTTCCTTTATAATCCAAGGTATTTCTCATAATATCAGCTTTTTAGAGGCTTTAGTAAATCATCCACGCTTTGCACGCGGTGATATTAATACTAATTTTATTGACGAAGAATATCCAAATGGTTTTTCAGGTGCTACTATTACTTCTGAAATTAATAAAATATTCTTAGCAACTACGTTATTTGTGTTTCTGACAGAACAAAAAAGAATATCACGAATGCCTCATCAATTGAATAATCAATATAGTAAAATAGGTACAAGATGGATTGTATCAATTGATGGTAAACAATTTCCTGTGATTATTAAATCTGTAGAAGATGGATATGAGATTCGCCAAGAATTCAATAGAATTAGTATAAGAGGCAATTGGTCTATAGGCAATATGTTAGTCAGCACTACTGTGAACAATAAAAAAGTAAATGTAAAGTTAGAAAGAATTAAGACAAAATATCGTCTTAATTATGCAGGTGTCACTGTAGAATGCTCAGTTAGATCACCACGTCTTGCTGAACTTGAATCGTTAATGTTAAACAGAGTTGATATAGAAGAAAATAATGAGTTAAAAGCACCTTTATCAGGACAAATTATCAAAATTGCAGTATCAGAAGGTGATCAAGTAGTAAAAGATCAAGAGTTATTAATTTTAACTGCAATGAAAATGGAAAATATTATTACTGCACCTAGAAGCGGTAAGATAGCAAAAATTTTAGTATCCGAAAATGATAATGTATATACAGGGCAAATTTTAATTAACTTTGAATGAATATAAATATTATGTATTATAACACAAAAACTTATCTTAGACTACAAAATTTAAACCATACTGCAATAGATGCGTATGACGTAGAGGGCAAATTTGTAAGAAGATTAGAGCCAAAACTCCCTAAAACCTCAAAAAATGAAGATAGTCACTCAACCAATCAAAAGTGGTACAGTTCGCTAATACAAGATTTTTTTGCTCACTTTTTTGATGGTGTTAGTGAAGTGATGCTAATTGTGCCGGATACTTGCTACTCAATTTATAATACTCTTGCACACATAGGAGAAGGAGCACAAGAAACTACATCAGACGATATTTAAATAACTTTCCTAAAAACTAGTAGGTTACACAAGGTAACTAGAGTTGTATTATAGAAATAAATTTCATTAGATTTAATTTAAAAATCAAAGGGGTTAAACCCCTTTTTGTAACATAGTTTTAGCCATTTTATCTCTTGCAGAAGGAGATAACATAATATTTAATTCTTTTAATTGTTTATCAGATACGTAACTAGGGGCTTTCATCATAATATCTTCCGCTTGCTGGTTCATCGGGAATGCTATAATTTCACGAATATTTGGTGTATCTGTAAGTAACATCACCATTCGATCGATTCCTGGCGCAATACCACCATGCGGAGGTGCACCATATTTAAATGCATTCAACATCCCGCCAAATTGCTCTTCCACCTCCTGGCGACTATAACCAGCAATTTCAAATGCCTTATACATTATTTCAGGTTTATGATTACGTATTGCACCACTCGATAATTCTATTCCATTACAAACTATGTCATATTGATAGGCTGTAATTTGCAGTAATTCTTCTTGAGTTGTAGCCTTATTTAACGAATCTAATCCACCTTGTGGCATTGAAAATGGATTATGGCTAAAATCAATTTTTTGAGTTTCTTCGTTCCGTTCATAAAATGGGAAATCTATAATCCAACAAAACTCAAATTTATTATTTGAAATTAACTCTAGTTCTTGGCCTAATTTAATTCTTACTTTTCCGGCCATTTTTGAAGCTGCTAATTTTTCATCACAGCAGAAAAATAATGCATCGCCTTTATTGATATTTGTTAATTTTTGAAGCTGTTCTAATTGATCAGATGATAAAAATTTAGCAATTGGACCTTTAGCTTCATTTGCTTCAAATTGGATGTAACCAAGCCCTTTTGCCCCCTCATCTAATGCAAATTTATTCATATCATCGAAGAATTTACGTGATTTTGATGCAGCTTGTGGTGCTGGAATTGCTTTCACAATTTTGCCCATATTGATGCTGTCTTTAAATAAGGTAAAGTTGGAATTTCTAAATATTTCTGTAACATCAGAGATTTCAATAGGATTACGTAAATCTGGTTTGTCCGAACCATATTTATCCATCGCATCAAAATATTTTATCCTTCTAAATGGTGGTTTTGAAACTTCTTTAGTCCCAAATTTAGTAAATAAATTATACATTATGGGCTCTAATGTAGTAAAAATATCTTCTTGAGTAACAAACGACATTTCGATATCTAATTGATAAAATTCTCCTGGTGATCTATCTGCCCTTGCATCCTCATCTCTGAAACAAGGTGCGATTTGAAAATATTTGTCAAAACCAGCAACCATCAATAACTGTTTAAATTGTTGTGGTGCTTGAGGAAGTGCATAAAATTTTCCTGGATGTAACCTACTTGGCACTAAGAAATCACGCGCTCCTTCTGGTGAACTTGCAGTAAGAATTGGAGTTTGGAATTCTGTAAATCCAAATTGGTGCATTTCTTGCCTTAGATAAGCAATAATTTTCGAGCGTAATATTATATTATCATGTAATTTTTTACGTCTTAAATCTAAAAAGCGGTATTTTAGCCGAGTTTCTTCAGGCGCATCTTGATCAGGATTATTAACAATTAAAGGTAAATTTTCTGCTTCTGATTCCACTATATATGAATCTACTAATACTTCAATTTTACCGGTATCAATTATATTATTAATAGTATCACCATTTCGAGCTACCACCTTCCCTTCAACCGTAATAACAGTCTCATAGCGCAAAAAACTTGCTCTATCTTTTAATTGCAAATCTTGATCACTAAAAACTAATTGAGTGATACCATAATGATCTCTAATATCAATAAATAATAAATTTCCATGATCTCTTCTTCTATGTACCCATCCAGATAGTTTTACTTTTTGACCAACATGCTCTATACTGAGCTCATTACAGTTATGGGTTCTGAATTTATGCATAATATTTAGTCTATTTCTGAAATTGTTTCTGTTAAGTTTATACAAAAAATAGTAATTTATAGCAATCAAAAATAATGATTTTAATTGATAATCAAGAGGAATTTGAAAAAGTATGCAATCAACTTTCTGAAGAAAAAGTGATTTGCATCGATACAGAATTTTGCCGTCGTCGTACATATTATGCCGTTTTAAGTCTTATTCAATTATCAACAAATAATCATAAAATAATAATAGATGTATTATCCGGTATAAATATTAGTTCCTTTGCAAAATTGTTAAATAACAAAGAGATATGCAAAATATTTCATGCCCCAGATCAAGATTTAGATATCTTTTTGCACTTATTTAAAAAATTACCTTCAAATATTTTTGATACTCAAATTGCTGCTAGCATACTTGGCTTTGGAGATATGAAAAGTTATAGTAGTCTCTGCAAAGATGTTTTAAATATTAATCTAGATAAAACCTTGCAAAAAGCTGACTGGTTAGTACGCCCTTTAGATGCAAACTTACTTAATTATGCAATAAAAGATGTAGAATATTTAATGCCTTTATATATTAATTTTTCAAATACGATCAAGAGTAGAAATTTGTGGGCAAATTATCAAGAAAGGTTGAAAAAATTATTATCTCCAGAAAATTATAAACTCAATTTAGAAAAAATATATAGAAAAGCAGGTATTATGGATCAGTCAGAATCTGTCTTAAGAAATTTTAGCTATTTTGTATTACTACGCGAAGAATGTGCCCAAAAATTCGATGTACCGCGTGGTTATTGTGCTAGTGAAGCGCAATTAATTAAATTTAATCAAACATTACCTATTAATGACCAAGATTTAGCACGCGCCCTGATCGAACGCCCTTATCTGGTACGCGCGCCTTATAAAACTAAATTATTTGAACTTTGCAAAGGTTTAAGAGAAGAAAAAAATCTGTTGTCATTTTAGATATTAAATAAGTTTGGATTATTTATCATACTCCTAATAAAAAATTAATTTTTTAATTAATTTAAGTTGTTAATATATAATTTATCTAATAAAATTAATAAATTATCTTACTCCACAGTAAAAGTAACTTAATAATAATTCAGGTAAATTAATGTCAAAACAAGTAAATTATAATACAGCATCCGCTACTCTACCTTACTATAATAGTTCAATATCAACTTTACATGAAGCAGCGTTTATAGGAGATATAGACCTTATAAACCATCTGCTAGATGGTAACGCTGATCCTAATGCTCAGAATGCAGAAGGAACAACACCACTTCATTATGCATCTTGGTGGACAAGTAAAAAAGTAATCAAATTACTTTTAGATAGACAAGCAGACCCCAATATACAAGACATTGATAAACAAACACCTTTACACTATGCACCTTATTACAGAGATAAAAGAATAACAGAATTATTGCTCGATAGGAATGCAAACCCTGATATTCAGGATAATGAAGGTCATACAGCACTTCACCATGCAACTTATAGTATGGATACAGAAACAATAAAATTACTACTTAAGAAAAAAGCAAACCCTAATATCATGGACATAAAAAAAGAAACACCACTTCATCATACTGTCTATGCTTTTACAAAACATCTAGACAATCTATTTAGTATAAATAATGCACTTAATATGTATAATGAAGATATACCACTAGCTCTCGAAAGAATGGAAGCACCATATATAGAACTCATTAAATTGTTTTTAGTAGAAGATAATATTGACTTTACAATAGAAAATAATAAAGACCAACGGATCATTGATTTAATGAAAATAGAAGAAAATAAGGAATATATAAAGAGTATCATTAAAAAGGATAGCGCAACAGCCCTTAGACACATCATGTACTCTCAATATGTAGAAGATAATATTCATTTTACCGAAGACGAAAAAGTAGAATTATATGACTATGTAAATAATTCTGCACTTATCAAATCCGCTAGGCAATTTCAATCTTCCGAACAGAACTCAATAACAGAGTTGTCTGGATTAGAGGATTTCAACCCTAATGATACTATATCCTCACAGTAAGCATTAACTACAATAGAATAATACTTATTGTATAGTAAGGAATGTTGGCTTACTACAACATACGGTTGATTATATAATAATATCTACTTTAATATTAATCAGAAAGCTGTTGATTTATCTCTATACAAACTTACTTAACTTTTGATTCTAAAGTTTTATAATCAATTTTTCCTGAAGCTAACATTGGTACTACATCTATATATATAATCTCTTTAGGAATATTTAATTCGGATAATTGCATTTGATGTATTACCTGTACTAATGCATTTTTACAAAGTGATTTATTTGTTGTAAAAGCTATTATTTTTTCGCCTTTTTTATTATCTTCTACAGAAATCACCGCATGCGCATGTAAAGGATCAGCTTTAGATAATAATTGTTCTACTGCAGTTAGTGAGATCATTTCACCAGCAATTTTAGCAAAACGTTTTTCTCTACCTAAAATAGTGATAAAACCCTCTTGATCAACAGCAACAATATCACCAGTATCATACCACCCTTCACCTAACTGCTCCATTCTAGTGGGTAAAATAACCCCCGGATAATCTGACGTAATATATCCTAGCATAATATTTGGCCCCTTAATACATAACCTACCCCCTTTACTAATCCCTTCAACTGGTTGTAAAAAATATTCAATATTTGGCAATAATTTTCCGACACTGCCTACTTTATTATACATTGGATTATTAAAAGACAATACTGGTGAAGCTTCAGTTACACCATAACCTTCGAAAATTCTGATACCAAATTTTTCTGACCATATTTGCCTAGTTTTATCTTTTACTTTTTCTGCACCAGCTATAACATATCTTAGTGTATGAAGATCATATGGATGTGCATATTGTGCATAATTACCCAAGAAAGTATCAGTACTAAACATAATAGTTGCACCTATATAATATATTATTTCTGGGATGATACGGTAATGTAACGGATTAGGATAAAAATATACCTTAGTGCCATTAAGAACCATTATCAAACTTGTGGTCAAACCAAAAGAATGAAACATTGGTAGTGAATTAAAAGCGACGTCATAAGGTTTAATATCAATTCTAGCTAGCACTTGGTTACGATTGGCTTGTATATTATTATGTGATAAAGCAACCGCTTTTGGTATATTTTCAGTGCCAGAAGTAAATAAAATCACCGCTAACTCTTGTGAATTTTGTTGTGGGCAAATTATATTATAATAAGTTTGAGGAAATAAAGCACCAATAAATGATTTTACTTTGACAAATAAAGTAAGATTTTTCCTTATATCTTCTAAAAAAATTATCTTTATTCCGGCTTTTTTTAAAGAAATAATTAATTGCTCAAATGAAGCTTTTTCAACAAATTTTCTTGAAGTAAAAATAATATTGATTGCTGCTGAACGGCAAGAAACAATAATATTATTAACACCAGAAGTAAAATTAATCATAGCAGTCACTTTTCCTATGGATTGTAATGCCAAAAAGGTTAAAAATGTAGCGTTACTATTAGGTAGCATTATACCTATATTACGATAATTATCTGTCTGTTTTTTAACTAAATTACTTAAAATAAATGTTTTAAATAATATGGAATGATATTTTGCCTCATTATTATCTGCGTCTTGTATTATGATACGTTTATTTCCATATAACTTACTTGCCTCAATAAATGAATTCATAATAGTTTTTTGATAATTTGAACTCAAAAATAGCATATTGCTCATTACATCATATAATTTGTCAGTAATATATTTTCTTCTTTCTTTACCACTGATTTCAGTTTCAGGTATAAATTTCACTGGAGGCAATATAGTAATGGTAATTTTACGCTTGAAAGGAAACCAACTAGCTTCTATGTTTTTACGATTTTTGGAAAATATCGTAAATTGTGTACCATCAATTCGAATAGGTAACAAACTAGCATTTGCTTTATCAGCAATCATACCAGGCCCTTCATATATTTTCATTAAAGACCCAGTACTACTAATCCTTCCTTCCGGAAAAATCGCAATTTTATGATTTTTTTTAACTTCAGTTATCAAAGTTTTAATAGCCAACGAGCTGGTTGTGTCGATGGGATATGTCTTGATTATTTTTAAAAATGGTCTAATCCACCATTCTTTTGCAATATGAGTATTAATTGCAAATTTTATAGTTTCTGGTATATAGGTTGCAATCAACGGTGGATCCAAGTAAGATAAGTGATTAGCAATAATTACTGCTTTTTTCCCAGCTTTGCCAAAATTTTCTAATCCTTTAACTTCGACATTATATAAACTACCTATTAAGAATTTAAATAACTTACGCCATATAACCATTGGTATAATAATTGACTTAGGTATTAAGCAATAAATATATATAGATATCACCAAATTAAGTAGACTAATAATTAAAATTGCTGTAGGAATATTAGAACCAAAAAGGAATAATAATGACAAAAATGCTGTCGAGCTGATCATAAAGAGAGCGTTAATGAAATTATTAGTGGCAATTACTCTGCTTCTATAATTTGATACCGTAAAATATTGCATTACAGCAAACAAAGGTACAACATATATGCCGCTTATAGCAGATAATAAGAATAAATCGATTATTATCCTCCAAGAATGTTTATTAGACAAAAATTGCCATATAGTTCTTAATGTTTCAGTTTCATAGTGAATAGAAGCAATATTAGTTGCAAAATATAGATCTATTCCACATAATGTGATTCCTAGTGAGGCTAAAAATACATATTTTGTAGTAATTTTGCTTTGAAAAATTTTGTTACATATGAATGCCCCAGTACCTACTCCTATCGAAAAAACTGCTAAAAATAAATTGGTAACATTTTCATCAGCAGCAAGAATATTTTTAGCTAAAGCAGGAATTTGTGCAATAAATGCAACTCCAATAAACCAAAACCAAGAAATACCTAATATAGATAAATATATATTATTCTTAGCTAAGGCATATCTCATCATATTTAAAGTTTCTTGCCAAAGATTATAATTTATCTTCATATCTGGTGTAAAATTATTGGATTTTGGCATGAAGAATGAAGAAATTAAACCTATACTTGCCGCTAAAACAGATAAAGTTATTACTATATGACTATTAAAATTATATAAATTACCCAGCATAGTACCTAATAATATAGCTAAAAAGGTACCTGCCTCAATAAGTCCATTGGCACTCAATAATTCATCCTTTTTCATATGATCAGGAAGTACACTATATTTAATAGGACCAAAAAAAGTTGAGTGTATGCCCATAAGACCAACACAACTAAATAATATCAATAAATTGACATGATAAAAACCATAAATAGCCAGTAATATTATGAATACTTCAGCAAATTTAATTATTTTAACTACAGTTGTTCTTTCATATTTATCGGCAATTTGGCCAGCAATACTTGCAAATAACAAAAAAGGTGTAATAAAAATTATATTAGCAGACATCACAAGCAAATACGGCGAATAATTTAGCTCAGCAGAGATTTTATAAGTAACTAATATGATCAATGCATTTTTCAGAATACTATCATTAAGACACCCAAAAAATTGTACTAAAAAGATGGGGAGAAATCTAATATCTTTAAAAAGAGTAGTTTGCTTACAAATCATCTGTTTCCTATTTGAGTAAAAAAATATAATATTTTATACAAAAATATATGTCAAATATTAGAAAAATTTCTAAACCTACTCTCACATTATTAAATAGTTAATTTCTGCGCAATATATCGCCTTAAAGTAAAATCACATATTATGAATTGTTACTTGACAATAAAACTCATTTCTTTTAGCATGACGTTCCATAATATTTATTGCACCCGTAGCTCAATTGGATAGAGCACCTGACTACGGATCAGGAGGTTGAGGGTTCGAATCCTTCCGGGTGCGCCACATATCTGAATTTTATTATCACTTAATATTCTTTTAAATATAAGTTAGAATAATAAGTTATTATTCGTTATTAAACAGATTTTTTACCTTCAGCAAATTGTTGCAAAAATAATAATATTTGTAGATAATTACACATATTAACCAAATAATATCTCAAGAGAAGTAAAAAGCTGATAAAAAAACGATATAATTACTTCTTAAAGGGGAATTTTATATTACCATAACTAAATTGATTACAGAATCTGTTAAAAAATCATGAGTAGCATCTTTGTCAATATATTACCACTTTTTCTGATAGCATTACTTGGTAATATTATAAAACGTAAATGGCTCAAATCAGATGAATTCTGGCGTGGGCTTGAAAAATTATCCTTTTATTTGCTGTTTCCAATGGTATTATTTGAACATACCTCACAAATAGATTTTATATCAGTAAATTTTAATAACTTATTGATTGCATTGATAAGCGCGAATTTAATAGTAGCAGCTGGCCTTGTTTTTTATCGTCATAAATATAATTTTGATAATGTACAATTTACTTCAGTGTTTCAAGGGGCCACTCGATATAATAATTATATGTTTTTTGCAATAGGTTCTGCGTTATTTGGTGATGAAGGATTACAAATTATTGCTGCTATTTCGCCTTATTTAATAATTTACACCCATATTACTTCTATCCTCATATTTTGTTATTATCTTTGTAGCCAACATACTTCAACTTTTAGTAAAGGTTTAATGTTAATCACTAGATCAATCCTTTTAAATCCATTTGTATTAGCCAGTATACTAGGATTTTTATTTAGTTATTTTAAAGTAAGTTTAAATTTAGGAGTATTTAACACTATAAAAACTTTAGCTGATTCTTCTTTTGCTATAGGTATGTTAATTGTCGGTGCTGGTATTAAAATCAAAGTTAATCCTAAATATCTGAATCAAGTATTATATACTAGCGGGGTAAAACTTGTTATTATGCCTATTATTAGCTGGTTTGCATTATGGATTATGTCAGTCAGCGGACTTGAGAAATCTGTTGGTATATTATTAAGCTGCCTGCCATGTGCAAGCTCATCTTATATATTATCAAGGCAACTTGGTGGTGACCCAGAAAGCATGTCTTCAATAATAACATTAACAACTATTTTTTCCGTCTTGTCATTATCTTTAATGGTGTGTATCCTAAATTAGATGACATTAATAATTGAAAATTATGGTAGATAAAAAATATTCTGAATATCTCAATGCACTGGAATATCATCAAAAAGATAGACCAGGAAAAGTTTCAATGCAACCTACAAAACCACTCTCTACACAACATGATTTAGCACTTGCTTATTCACCTGGGGTTGCAGCACCTTGTCTTGAGATTCATAAAAATGAAGATGATATTTATAAATATACTGCTAAGGGTAATATAGTCGCAGTAATATCTAATGGTACTGCGGTATTAGGCCTTGGAGCTATTGGCGCCTATGCTTCAAAACCTGTGATGGAAGGAAAATCAGTGTTGTTTAAAAAATTTGCCGACATTGATTCAGTTGATATTGAAGTAGATACACAAGATCCAGATGAGTTTATTAATGCAATCAAATATTTGGGTCCTAGTTGGGGCGGCATTAACCTTGAAGATATAAAAGCACCAGAATGTTTTATTATTGAAGAAAAGCTAAAAAAACTGATGAATATTCCTGTATTTCATGATGATCAACATGGAACAGCAATTATTTCTAGTGCTGCAATTATTAATGCATTACACCTCACTAATCGTGATATCAAAAAAGTTAAAATGGTAGTAAATGGTGCAGGAGCCGCTGCAATTGCCTGTATTAATCTGATTTATAAATTAGGCATGCCTAAAGAAAATATTATTTTATGTGATACAAAAGGGGTAATCTATAAAGGACGTACTGAAGGTATGAATCCATGGAAAGAAGAAAAAGCAATTGATACTCCTCATAGAACATTAGTGGAAGCTTTGAAAGGAGCTGATATTTTTATGGGTTTATCTGTTAAAGGCGCTGTTTCTCAAGAGATGATTAAGTCAATGGCTGCCTCCCCTATAATTTTTGCTATGGCTAATCCTGATCCTGAAATTACTCCAGAAGAAATTAAATCAGTTCGAAGTGATGCAATAATTGCGACAGGCCGCTCAGATTATAACAATCAAGTAAATAATGTAATGGGTTTCCCTTATATTTTCAGAGGAGCATTAGATGTCAGAGCAACGTGCATCAACGATGAAATGAAATTAGCAGCGGCGTATGCGTTAGCAGAATTAGCCCGGCAGCCTGTACCAAACGAAGTTTACCGTGCGTATGGAGGCACAAAAAAAATATTTGGCCCAGAATATATCATTCCAGTACCATTTGATCCCAGGTTAATTAGCACTATTTCGTGCGCAGTTGCAAAAGCTGCAATAGATAGCGGAGTTGCAAAAATTACTGATATTGATTTAAAAGAATATCAAAGGAAATTACAAGAAAAACTCAATCCAGCCTTAGCGTATACACAAAATTTAAGAGCTAAAATATTAAATGCTACAAAAAAGCGAGTAATATTTGCTGAAGGCGAGGAAGAAGAAGTAATCAAAGCTGCAATATTAATGCGTGATGAAAATTACGCTATTCCTATTATTGTGGGTCGAGAAGAAAGGATCCATGATACGATAAAATCTTTAGGGAGTGATTATAACCTAGATGGTATCACTATAATGAATGCTGCTATTAACCCCAAAATCAATGAATATATTGAACATCTATATAATAAATTAGGTAGAAATGGTTATTTAATGCGTGATTGTGCCCGCATGGTAAAAACAGATAAAAATGTTTTTAGCGCCTGCATGTTAGAATGTGGCGATGCTGATGTGTTAATCACTGGCTTAACTAAAAGTTTTTATGATTGTTTAAGTGATATAAGAAAAGTAATCGAGCCTAAACAAGATCAAGTAATTTTAGGTTATTCAGTATTCTTACATCGAAATGAACATATTATAATTTCTGATAATACTATTTGTGATTCACCTAATACAGACGAGCTGTTAAAAATTACAAAACAAACTGCACAAATCAGTTTAAATATGGGAATTAAACCTAAAATCGCATTAGTTTCACATTCTAATTTTGGCAATCATCCTACTGATAGAAGTGAAGTAGTTCGACAAGTAATCAATAAACTTGATGAAGAAAAAGCTGATTTCGAATATGAAGGAGAAATGAGCGTGGCAATAGCCTTAAGCAAAGATTTACAACAATTATATCCATGTTCGAGATTAACAGGGGCGGCTAATGTATTAATTATGCCTAATTTAGATTCTGCAGCAATTTCAGCATCACTCTTAAAACAATTTTCAAACGGTAATTTTATTGGACCTATATTAAATGGATTTAGTCAACCCGTACAAATAGTACCAATAAATTCTTCAGCTAATGAAATATTACAAATTGCTATTTTTGGTATAATTGAAGCAATAAGTTAAAAATATTAAACTATTGCTGTTTAGTGTCAATAGTGAGATATTAAGCTTTTAGCTTAGTATCCTCACTGATATAAAATTAATGTACTCAAGTGCCTATCATATAGTGATAACAAGCTTTTTGCATGGGTCACTTATTCTCTCACTATTTTCTTTAGTTTAGACCAAGAATTAAAAAATCTGATAGAAAAACCACTCTATAAGTTTTGGATCTTAAAACTTTCATGGAAAACCATTACATAATCATAGTGGAAACCAAGTTCTTATCATTTTAATAACAAAAGGTAGTAATATATCAAACAAAAGTAATAAAAACATGCTCACTACCATAAATACCATCATAATAAAATCAGATGCCACAAAAAGTTTTTTGTTCAAATTAATAGCAGAATAAAATAGATATAAATTAGCAGAAAATTATTTAAACGCTTTGACAGAAGAATCTAATGAATCTCTAACTGGCAGTGGAGAATTGAATAGTTTAGAAAAAATACCAATGAACTTTAATTTGATTTCGTGAGTTAATATAAATCTTGTAATTTTTGAGCGATAAGTAATAAAAAGTTTCTAAGAGGTAAACGACACTTTAATCATTTGACAATTAAAGTATATACCTTTTTGCGAATGGCGCGCCCTAGAGGATTCGAACCTCTGACCTACGGATTAGAAGTCCGTTGCTCTATCCAGCTGAGCTAAGGGCGCAAGATAAATGGAATATACACATTCAGGGTTTTTAAGATCCTACTAAATTTGTACAATTTTGCATGGCGCTATAATAACAGTAATATTTATATTTTCAAGGAAAAACTTGGTGAAAATATAGATTTTTGCTATATAAAAATGCATTTTCATGCAATTGACTTTACTGAATATCTTCAATAATAAATTATATTAACTTAACCAATAAATGTCTTTTTTTACCTAATGATAGTTTAAATTGTTTATCAGCAAAATCATCAGGAATAATTTGCATATTCTCATCTTCTACCATTTTATCATTGATTTTTAATCCGCCTCCACGAATCAACCTACGTGCTTCACTTTTAGAACTAGAAAGCGAGTTATCAAATAATAATTCATTAATTGTTAAGCCACTTTGATATTGCTTCATAATAATTTCTAAGCTAGGTAAATCTGCTGCATATCCTGCTTGTTCAAAAATTTGTTCTGCAGTGTGCAGCGCTTTCTCAGCTGCTTTAGTACCATGGCAAATTTCTGTTACTTTATAAGCTAAAGTTTTTTTTGCCTTATTAATATCTTGTTTCAACACTGTCTCAAATTCTGATAATTCTTCATCGGAAAATTCACAATATAATTTTGCAAATCTAAGTACATCAGCATCTTCTGTATTACGCCAATATTGAAAATATTCATATGGGGATAGTTGTTCTTCATTAATCCATACAGCACCGCTCTCTGATTTACCCATTTTTTTGCCCGAAGAAGTAGTGAGTAGCGGTGTTGTTAATCCAAATCCACAACCAGTTCCAGTTTTACGGATTAATTCAACTCCCATAACAATATTGCCCCATTGATCGCTTCCACCCATTTGCAATATACACTCATAGTTTTTATTTAAATAGTAAAAATCATAAGCTTGCAACAGCATATAATTAAATTCTAAGAATGTTAAAGATTGTTCTCGCTCAAGTCGAGATTTGACAGAATCCATAGTAAGCATACGGTTTACCGAAAATTCTCTACCCATTTCTTGTAAGAATTCTATATAACCAATTTTTTCTAACCACTCAGAATTATCAACCATCACTGCATCAGTTGGGCCATCTCCAAATTTTATAAATTTACGCAGAGATTTCTTAATACCTTCCATATTTTTTTGTAAAGACTCAGCAGTTAAAATAGCACGTGTTTTATCTTTACCAGTCGGATCGCCAATTTTAGTAGTAGCACCACCCACTAATATAATCGGTTTATGTCCACATTTTTGCATTAATCTTAAAATCATGATTTGCATTAAATTTCCAACATGCAAAGATTCGGCAGTGCAATCAAAGCCTATATAACCAGCAATTTTGCCCTGCTTCATTTTTTCTGCTAATTCTATTTCGTGAGTGCATTGATAGAAATAACCACGCTTTTTAAACTCTTCTAAGAAATTCATGATCTTAATTAATTGTTATTGATAAAAAACCTATTTTTAACAAAAAAACATTATAAAAGCAAGTTAATAACTCATATAAACTAACAATGATTTATGCTAATAATTAATGATTATCGGCTTGTTTATAAAGTATTTTTTGCCGCTATAAAATTTACTTTTTTGCCAGAATATTAAAAAATTTATAAAAATTAACAATTAATTAATAATAATTGACATTTATATAAAATAAAGTTATTATCCAATATTATAAAATGCTTAAGGTAAAATAGCAACTATTATGAAAACTTTAATATCAAAGGAAAATAACACTATTATTGATACAAATGTAGAGACACAATCTATTCCAAAAAAGTTAATGAACTCGGTTTCGGAGGCTAAGGTAATTTCAAATGGTCATTTCAACACAATCGAGTCCTTGGATAACAAACCAAATATTGCTAATACTTTACAAAATGTATTTTACAATACTAAATCTGAATCTAATATTAATAATAACATCGACTATAGCGAAAGATTTGATCAAGACAATGAACAATTGGAAGAGTTATTAAATAAAGCACTTATATTAATTAATAATCCGAGCTTGAATAATATAATACAGCCAAACCTCTATGAATCTTCACAAAATTCTTTTGATAATAAAAATAAGGAACTTTCTTCAGATGATCTAGCATCTTTCCGGAAATTAGTATGCACAATATTTGTTATGCAAAATGCCAAACTATATCAACTTGAATGGGAGAAGCATCAACAGAAACTAACTCAAGACTACGAAAATTTGCAAGAACGTAAGACATCACTCAACCAATATCAACAACAATTGTCAGATAATAAGAGTAAGATAGATAAATGTCAGGAAATGCTTAGTGAACAGCGTAATTGTTACTTGCAAGATGTACAAACATTAAGTACTGCCCAACAAGAATTAGATAAGAATTTAAAAAAATTAGCCCAGGAGCAGCAAGAATTAGCTCAAAAGCAGCAAAAATTAGATAAGAATTTAGAAGAATTAGATAAGAATTTAGAAGAATTAGATAAGAACTTAGAAGAATTAGGTTCTCAATTTCCATTTAAGGAAGATTTATCTAATATTAATGAAATTAACAATACAATAATAGATTTATTTTTTAGATGGTGTGTCAAGAAACATCCAAGTGAAGTAGAGCAATTATTGCCGCTATGCTTCCATAAGCACAATATTTTGGACTCTAGCATTAAACAAGTTGGACACAATGCATCTGAAGAGTTAAAAGAGCTAAGTGTTTCATCTGAGAATTTGTCTAACAGTGATGATCTATATAGTTCAACTGATGAAGATGACACATCGTCTATAACACAAACAATCACTTATAGTGATTATATAAATAGTAAAAAACTCAATTTAGATGATAGCGTATTAGATGATAGCGTATCACCTGCATTAGACGAAATTACAAAACTATCAAATATCATTTTTGCAGCATATTTAATCGGACAATACGAATTAGTTAAAACATTAATTAACCACTCCATGAATATTGAGAATCGTTTAGAGAGTGACGACTCATACCAACAGAACACCAATTCCACATCATCATCTATCACACAAAAAAACGTTTTAAACTTCAAATGTTTAATATTTATTTATGACTTTGTAGGCGAAAGGAAAATATTTAATAATACCACATTCTCTGATGTTATCATCCCAGAAATTACCTCTAAAACACAAGAGGCATTATTAAGTAATATTATTATTACGATAGGCGATAAGCGAGAAATCACTATCAACCCAATATCAAAAGACCAAAATTTTAATCTCCCTAATATCAAAAAATTAATTATAAGTAAAGAATTTGCTGATATATTGGATTCTGCAATCATCTTTGAGAACAAAATAATACATGAGTTATTCCGCATATCTTTTCCTAATGCAAAGCTTATAGAATCATGGGATGTATTATTTCCAGATTATCCTCTAACAAAATTGTGGCAAGCAAAATTAGATTGCAACGACACTATATCTGAATCTGAGTCTAAGTCTGAGTCTAAGTCTGAGTCTAAGTCTGAGTCTAAGTCTGAGTCTAAGTCTGAGTCTAAGTCTAAGTCTAAGTCTAAGTCTGAGTCTGATATAAAATTTAAAAATTTTATATCTCAATATTTACAATATACTAACTTTGACCAAGAATTAGTTGATACATATTACGAACAACATAAAAAATCTACTATTGCTTCGGTTAATGATATTCTTCTAAACTCTAAAAAGAACCCGAATTTAAGTACAATAGACTTAGAAAAATCCACTCAGGATAATGGAATAGGTAGTAGCGGATTATTCGATGAAAATGATTCTCAATTCAAAACACTAATATCTGCATCACTTGAGTGCATAGGCGACGCAAAATTTACTACAAGAATAAACAAGATACTATCACAAGAAATATTGAGTGAGTCTTTGCAAAATTCTTTTATTAATACTGAACAAGTTGAAACCATTCCTTCGATAGAAAATGCACAATGTTTTCGAAAACTCATATGTGCTATATTTATTAAAGATAATTATAAAGTATATCAGCAAAAATGGAATGAACATAAAAAACAATTAACTCAAGATCAAACAAAATTAATTGAAAGGCAGAATGAGTTGACTGAAAGGCAGAATGAGTTGACTGAAAGGCAGAAAGAGTTGAAACAACAGCAGAAAGACGCATCTCAATATCACATAACATTAAATAAGCATGAAAATAAATCCGCTGCAATGCAGAAGGAGTTGGATAAACATCAACAGTATTTGACTGCACAACAAACAACTCTCGACACAGAACAACAAAAATTGCTTAAACAGCAGAATGAGTTGACTGAAAGGCAGGATGAAATTCAAAAACAATTAAATAAGGATTTTCCGTTTGATCAGAATGCATCAAACATTCAAGATATTGATCAAGATGATATAGATTTATTAGTTCAATGGTGTTTAATAAAACAACCTAGAGATGTAATAAAGATTTGGGACCTGTGTTTTCCTGAGTCACATATTTTTCATTCCTGGGAATTATTTGCTCCAAATTATACAATTTATCAACTTTGGCAAGACAACCGCAACAATTTGAAAGAATTAAGTTTCACAAAGTTTATTAAAGATTTTTTTCCAAATTATACAACTTTTAATGAAGATAATAAGATAATTGATGCATTACTTTCAGAATATAAACTCGATAGTGACGATTGGGGAGAGACTTTTGGTACTTCAGAAGAATATCACTTACATAAAAAAGAAAACTATGATACACAAAATAATTCTTCTATCATTAATTGTAAACAATCTGATACAAAATTATTGATAAAAGAAACTAATGTTCAAGACACCCCAGCTACCGATCAAGATACATCACGCCTCATTAATGAATGGATAACATCTTCACAAGAAATGAATAATTCTACCGGCTTCTTTTCATCAGTAGCAGGATTTTTTTCTGATATATTATCGGGTACAACAAATTTTTTCAAAAATTTGTTTGGTTTTTCAAATCAAGAAGGCAATATAACAGAGCAATCATCTCAAGCAACACAAACTATCGGTGATATGTCATCTTCTGACAAAGATATAGAACCACATGGGGTTTTTAGTACGTTATATAATTATATAGCTAGCTTTTTTTATGATGAAACAATTTCTCATTCAGCTTCATCAACACAAGTTGAGACGCAGTTAGACCCTACACGAGTTGAGCTGGGAGGCGATACCAAAGTACTGGATTAAGAGATTACATCTTCTTAATAACTAAAATATATTTCTTATTAAAAAATATGGCTTATGTCTTGTGCACAAGCCATTAATTTTATAACAGCATTTTAGTTTTCGTTTTTCTCATAAGATAAAAAATTACACTACATCTGATCTATTATTTTACAACTTTTTTACTAAAGACATAATTATAGTAAAAAGTACTCACCATAAAAAATTAATAATCAAAAAATACCTTTATCAAAAATTTTTCTTTATTTAAAAAAAAATAAAGTGGAATATGGATATATTATATTTCTATTATTAATTATGAAAAAATTACCTTATAAATCTTTGAACAATATCTTAATTAACACAATTTTAACTTCTTCTTTATTATGCTCTTATGAAACATATGCTCAAGAAGATATATGTAAATTTGTAGGAATAAGCGGTCCAATAACATATCAATATGATATTATTTGTTATGATAAAAAAACTGGGAATAATTTTTCTGCATTAATTGAAAATTCCACACAAATAAATTTTGCTGAAAATGTTACTGTATCTGATACAGATCAAGCACATTTAGCTGGTATTAGAATAAATAGATCTAGTGACATAGTATTTTCTGATCCCGTAAGAATTAATAATATACGCGATGCAGAAAATGATTTAATCCCTAGTCTGTGGATTTCTAGTTCACAAGGTTCATTTGATGATCGCTTAACAATATCAAATGTTTTTGAACCAGTGACCTTAGGCCCGAATACTTCTGGTATTAGAATAGATAATAATTCTAAATTTAATTTTAATCATTTAGTCAGGGTGAATAATGGAGCAGATTATGGATTATTAGTTACAGATGCTTCAATTGTTTCTTTTAATGATCGATCAGTATTTCAGCGTAGTAATAGATCTGAAAGAGCCGATACTATGTACGGAGTTAGAGTCGAAAGAGAATCTGTGGCATTATTTAATGATGAATTAATTATAAGAAATATAGGTTTTAGAGAAAGAGAGGGTTCAGGAATAGGACTGTCTATTCAAGATTCACCAAAATCTGTTTTTAATGGGCCAGTATATATCAATACTTCTTCAAAAGATGCAAAAAGGCTTAAAAATACCTCAGCTCTTGAGATAACTAACTCTACAGTATCTTTTGAAAAACTTCTATCTACATTAAATCAATATCAGCACATCACTCTTAAAGAAAATGCATATGTATCTTTCGGTGATATTAGTATGTATAATAAACCAAGTTTAAAAATACCTTCTCAAGGTCTAGTAGTCTCTCCAGATGTAAAGCTTGCAATTTTTAATGGTTCAATTAACGCATACAGTGTTTCTCAAGAAGCAATTAATATTCAAGGTCGCCCAGAACAAATAAGTTTTTTAGGTCCTATTGAAATAATTGACAGTTCTATAGGTATCCAATTAGAAGACCATGCTGACCCAAACTTTGCAGACACAATTAATATATTTAAGAAGAAAAATAAGAGAGCTACAAATAAAGGACTTGTCTTGAATTCAGCATCACGCGGCAATTTTGAATCTGATGTAATCATAAGTGGGATGAATGAAGTAGCTGTTGAAATTAATGACTCTTACCCAAATTTTAATAGACCGCTGATAATTAATGATTCTTATAATGGTATATTAATTAATGGTGGCCAACCTAGATTTCATAGTGATATTATATTAGATAATTCACAAAATACTAGTAATATTGGCATAGCGGTCAATAATGCATCAATTAACTTTGAAGGAAAAATTATATCTAATAATTACATGTATGGTATAGAATTAACACAAAATTCTAATATACAATTTGATGGTCCAGTAAGTTTAGATTATAACATAGGAGATGAAAATAAAAATACCTCATATGGAGTTCTAATTACAAAATCAAAAGCTTACTTTAATGATAATGTTAATATCAGTCAATATAATAATGGAATAGTCACAGACCAGGGGAGTTCTATAATATTAAAAGGTAATTTAAATATTATAGAACATAATATTGGGACAGCAATCAACCTTAATTTACCAGCATTTAGCGAATTTAATAATATTACAATTACTGGTCATTCTGATGCAAACCTAACTAATAAAAAAGGTATTTTATTAACAAAAAATGAGATCATTAGGCCAGTAGGACAAATTGATATTGATCCATACGACATAAACAACATATTACTAATGTCTCCAAATGTATTATTTAAAGGTGATATGGAATTAAATAAACTTGATGTTGCTGCTGAAATAAAAAATACCAATGCAAAATTTGAAGGTAATTTGGTAATTAATGATTCGCTGATCGGATTAAGTTTAATAGGTGATAAACGCTATATTAAAGAAAATAGAAATGCTATTGCCACTTTTAGTAAACCTGTATTAATCAACAATACCGCAAGTGCAATCATAGCATATGATGATTCTATTGTTTATTTCAGTGATAATGTAGTAATTAACAACAGTTCGACTGGTATAGAAATGCTAGGCAATGATGCAATGGCTCGCATATATTTTATGAATGGTTTGACCATTAACGACTCAGATAATATATCTAATCATGATATTATTATTAAAGGTGCAAAGAACTTCATTAAATTCGGTGGTGAGGCACCAGTTCATGCTAAAATACAAACTACATTAGACAATAATGGTACTATTATTTTTGATAATATACCAACTATTTCCCGTCCAATTGGTGAGAATGGTAAAAAATTACAATTAGTAGAATTTAATGTTAATGACAGCAATAAAAAACTTGTTTTAAGTCAAAATATCTATGCAACTAATATAATAATACCTGATTTAACAATTGCACTAGATGATAACATTACTTTAGGAGGCAATATATTAATTAATAATACTCAATTTGAACTTCATGACAAAATATTAAATTTGGATGGACGTATTATAAGTGGCCAAAATACTGCTATCAAAATATCTACGAGATTTGACGGTTATAATGGTGGTCATTTCCAATTTAATGATAATATTGCTTCAGAAATTGATTTCTCCGATTCTGAGGAAATAGTATTTTATATTTACGAGACACCGGCTGCACCGATGATTAAATTGGGAGAAACAAGAACAATTGAGATGTTTGCGGATCAAGCTATTCATAATCTCAAACTAACTGATATAAATAACATTAGTATTATTACTAATAATCCATTTGTTGAATGGCGTATTGATACCCAAGAAGGTATTTTATCCCAAAGTTTAAAGAATAATGGAATTAATAATATGTTTGCAATGGTAAATAGTAATCAATCTATTACACCATTAATGCAAAATAATGAATTTGTTGAAGAATTATATAATATTATTCTAAGTAAAGGACCTATAGGGGGCGCAGAAACTATAGATAGATTAACTAATAATAATATAGTGGCTACTTCTACCGCGCCTTTAAGTGATATTGAAACTAGTGTTGTAGATAACAGACTTTTCAATATGGTCGGGGCTGGTGATGAAGAACCAATATACGGCGCTTGGTTTTCTCCATTATATGGAAAAGCTACACAGAAACAAAGATTAACTCAGCCAGGGTTTAAATCATATTATACTGGTAGTATAATTGGCTTTGATAGCAAATTTGATGATTATCTGACAGTTGGAGTGGCTGGTGGTATTTCACATGGTAAGATAAATCATACTGATTTAAATATAGGTGACAAAACTAATTATACATCATATTTCGGGATAATTTATCTTACATATGATATATCCGAGCAATGGCATATGCAAAATACTTTGTCTTATGGCTACTCAAAAGTTCATAATACTGAAGTTAGAACTAGTACCCCAACTAACAAAATTGCTAGAGCTGATTATAGCGAAAGAAGAGTTGCCGGTAATATTGGATTTGGCTATAAAAAATTATTAAATGATAATATGTTATTAATGCCATTTTTTGCTTTAGATTTTAATAGATTAGGCAGTGTCAAATATGCTGAAACTGGTGCCGATATACAAAATCTGAAATTTTCTAGAAAAAGTATGACACAATTAGATGGTATTATAGGCGCAAGATTATCTCGTGTTTATGAGTATAATAATTATGTGTTAACACCTGCTATTGTTGCTAATATGCGTTATGCATTATCTAAAAGACGAATTAATACGGATATAAGAATTGCATCTGATGATACACAAATCACACAAAATATTATTTCTCCTGATCGTAAATTATATAGATTAGGAACTAATATAAATATTAACAAAGATAATATGGATTATTTTATAAGTTATGAATATCGCAGAGCAAGTAAATTTGATAGTCACCAAGGTACTATAAAAATTCAAATTAGCTTTTAATAAAAGACGAAGAGACTTTGAGACGCCCCTATAAAATCTGGTGGAGCCAGGCGGAATCGAACCGCCGACCTTTTGAATGCCATTCAAACGCTCTACCAACTGAGCTATGACCCCAAGTAATAATATCGGATTATATGGAAATAATTATTTGAAGCAACCAATTTTTTCTAAAACAACTATAGACCATTAGCTTGATCCTATAAGGAATATTATTAATATATATTATTCATAATTATTTAAAAAGCTTTACTAAAATCCCTATAAAAATTATTTTCACATACATCTCTTATATTTTCTTACTTTGTGAATATATTGATTATAACAATTTATAGTACCATAAACAATCTTAGCCATATTTACTATCAATTAAAGTTGATCTCTTTTTACAAAAGTCCCTTTAATATATTTTGCTCAGTATCCCCCACACAAACAACCTCACTCTATATACAAGCAATATTTTCATATTTATTTACTAATAAATGAACTACTTAACCAAATTCTAGATTATCTTATATCTTACAAGGATATAAGCAATACCCGGCGTAAACGTTTGCCAGAAAGATTTCTTCACTTGTTCTATCGCTCCTAATAAATCTAAACTGTACTGATTAAAAGCCAAAGAACCAATTATCCCCAACGACCATAAAAAAAGCCAGAATATTATAATCTCAAATATCATTAATAATTTCGTCTGTTTTTCATTTCTCACTATCTCTAATGACCAAATATATAGGACTAAGCTCCAAATAGCTCCCATAAGGAGACTAGCTCCAATAATTATTATGTTCTCTTTCACGGCAAGGTTATGGCCAGTTAGGTAAATTGAAGTAATATTACTCATACATACTACAACAGTTAGATATAGGAGAAACGTCATAATGTTTCTCCAATAAAGCTGAAATTTTGTCATATTTATTTACTATAAGCTTGAGTGACTATCCATCCCTACGCCCATTAAAGAACTATCCGTCGTAGATGATGGTATGGGGTCCAAACTAGGTATGGATGCCCCATTAGGTGCCGAAGAAATAGAGGGCGGCAAACTAGGTAATGAAGTTCCTGCACTAGGAGGCGTCACCGACGACACAGTAGGGGATATCAAGCTAGAAGGCGGCGGCTCATTTGCTGCAGAAAGAGAAGGTATCGGGGGCATTTTCGACTCAGATATAGAATTAACAAGAGGAGTAGTCGTAGGAATCGTTAGCTCAGGGAACTTATTAACTACACTACTTGAGAGATTAGATTTATTTGGATCGGTTGCTTTACAATTATCTATAGCGGTGTTAATTGCTCCCGCTCCGCACGCTGATATTCCTTCGGCCCCAAATGCTTTTGCCGCTGAACCAATAGGGTTATTTTTGGCTAGCCATGCGGCGCCACCTGCAGCCCCCGCCCCCATTAAAGCATACCCAGGATTAGTAGCTGCATTCTTCATCTCATTTATACAACCCTGAACCAAGCTATTTGGTTTAGTTATACTGCATGTTGGTTTTTCTGGGAGTTCGCTGGTTAACCCTGGTATTAGATCTTCTTTTCCGCTCATAATATCACCTTCAGAATATAATTTCTGATTAAAGTATCCTTGAATTAACAACACTTAAGATTTAAGTTATACCTACAAAATTGAAAAAGCAAGCCTGAGATATCATTGCAGTTAAGATGACTATTCTCTCATGATGTTGTTAACTACGCTTTGCTAGTCTTATGAGATTTAGTTTTAGCTAAGTTTTTATTCTTCTTATTACTATTTTTCATTGCTACAGACTGTTGTTTAGTCTTATTAATTGATTTTTTGGATGATTTTTTTAGAGTAGGTTGTGGTGATTTTGCTACCATATTACTCAATTGCGGAACACCAAAATGTGTATCTAATAACCTAACCATTTTTGTATCTCTGGTAGTAGAGTTTTTATGTCCAGTGACAATAGCAACTAAACTTTTACCTCCTCGCGTAGCAGTAGTAATAAGATTACAACCAGCAGGAACATGATATCCTGTCTTCAATCCCTCTGCGCCTGGATAAGTAGCTGCAACTTTATTATGTGTATTGATTGTTTTACCTTTATACACGAAACTTTTTTCGCTAAATAGTTTATAATATTGAGGGAAATCACGTTTAATAGCCATAGTTAATTTTGCTAAATCTACTGCTGTAGTATATTGTTTTGGATCATGCCAACCAGACGCATTAGTAAAATTAGTATCCTTCATACCAAGTTGCCTTGCTTTAATGGTCATCAAACGTGCAAATTTCTTTTCTGAACCTGCCATATTTTCTGCCACTGTTACTGCAACGTCATTAGCAGATTTTATTGATAGGGCATATATTGAATCTAGTACTGAGATTTTTTCGCCTGCAACAAGATATAGTTTTGATGGCAAAGCCTTTGTAGCATTTTGTGATACATATAATTGATGATCAAAGCTTAATTTACCCGTTTTAAGAGCTTCAAACATTAAGTATATTGTCATTACCTTTGTAAGTGAAGCAGGGTAAATTTTCTGTTTAGCATTACGTGAATGCAGCACCTTACCCGTCTGGCCATCAATTACTAGGCTAGTTTCAACAGGAGTTTGATATTTCACTACTTTCTTTTTAGTAGGAGCAGCAAGCGCCTCTATCAAAGAAGAAAAGATGATAATTATTATTAGGGGACATAATAATTTTTTAGACACTTTAAAACGACCTACTTCAAATCATTTACTATAGTCTTATAATATAAGTTTTAATATATATAAATCAAACTTTAATTAAATAAATAAATTAAAAAAGTTTAACCTGCGCCTAAAGCGCTACATGTTAATTAGTTTTTGTTATTCATTACATTTAATAAAATTAATAATAATAACCCTGGCAAAGCTAAAATTGTAGTCATAAAAAAATATAGATTCCAACCTAAAATATTCACTAATTGTCCTCCAAAGCTTACAATAGAATGACTGAATAATCCCGTACAACTACTAAGTAATGCATATTGTGTAGCAGAAAAATGTCTATTACATAAACAGCTTAAATAACTGATTAATGCAGTACTACCGAGTCCAGATGCAATATTTTCGGTAGTGATAGTGAAAATTAATGCATTGATATTATGCCCCTTACTATTTAACCATATAAACATCAAATTAGTTAAACTTTGTGCAATACCTCCTATAATCAATGATTTAATATTGCCATATTGGTAAACTAAAATTCCACCAATATAACACCCAAGGATAGTAGCCATAAATCCATAAATCTTGACGATACCTGATATTTCTTTTAACGAAAAACCAATTTCTATATAAAAAGGGGTTGCTACGACTCCCAGCATAGCATCACCTAATTTATAAAAAGTAATCGCTAATAAAATCAATATTGCATATTTACGTTTAAAAAAATCAACAAAAGGTTCTAAAATAGAATTTTTTAGTGTTAATTCCTTACGAAAAAATTGCTCACTTGATTTCTCTTTTAAGTAATATATAAAAATTATACCAACAAAATATATCAAACCAATAGTCAAGAATATTTGTTTCCAACCATATTGTTCTGCGATATATAAAGCCCCAGCACCGACAATTAAATTACCAATACGATATCCAAAAACCGCATTAGCTGCAGCAATTGCTAGTTGATCTTTTTCTATGTTATCTATCCTGTACGCATCAATTGCGATATCTAAAGTTGCAGAAGCAATTCCAAGTATTATTGTCAAAAAGAATATTTCACTAATAGAATTTTGTGGATCTAGAAGACTATAGACGCAGGCGATAAATGCGATAATAATTATCATCACCGTCATCCAACTTTTTCTTCTACCTATTTTATATAAAAAAGGAATTTTGACATTATCTATAGCCGGTGCCCAAAACATTTTTAAAGAATAAAAAATTCTTGCAATTGCAAAGGATGTAATAACTTCAAGAGATATATCGGATAGTTTTAACCATGCAATAATAGTAGTATAAATCATAGATAAAGGCATTCCGCTATATATGCCTAATATAAAGATATTAAATTGTTGCTTGTCGGTAAAAATTTTCAATGTATTATTATACTTGATACTCATTGAGCTTCTTGCAATTTGTGTGGAGAAAAGTTATTTTATATATTTAAGATAAATTTGATCCTATATAAAAATGAATATTTATATTATTAGCGCCTATACAGCAACTTTTTTGCCTTTAATTATTTTATTAGTCATATCATATGTGAATTACAAACACAATGTTCCAGAAAACAAAAAATAACATAATCAATATCACGATAGTTTTTTGTTGTGTTGCTTTGGGAATAGCTATCATTTTATATAATTTAAACGATAATATTATATATTTTTACCCACCTAGTGCACTAGATAAAGCAAAAAGTGGCGATAATAAGATACGTATTGGAGGTATAGTAAAACCTAATTCAGTAATTTCATTACTAGATCAGAATATAGCATTTATTATCACAGATAATATTCAAGAGATAAAAGTATATTACCGAGGAATGCTACCAGCTTTATTTCGTGAGGGACAAGGTGTAGTTGCTGAAGGCAAATTAATATCTGAAAATGAATTCACTGCCACTACATTATTAACCAAACATGATGAAAATTATAAACCACCAAACTACTAGTTTTCACTGTTTATATCTTGTCCGGATATTTTAATTATTGCCGCTCCTATTATTGCAGATAATAAAGATGCAAATAATACTCCTAATTTCATCTGGTTTTCTAATAATATTCCATCAAAAGCTAATAATCCGATGAATAAACTTAATGTAAAACCTATACCGCATAACCAAGCAACTCCTAAAAATTGTAATTTTGTACAATTTTTAGGTAATGTTACATTGTAAAATGTTACGCTCAACATCATTGCACCAAATATCCCAAGCGGTTTGCCAATAAATAAACCTATAAAACATCCTATCGTAACGGATGAAAAGAAATCCTCAATTGATAACTCATTAAACGGTAACTCACAATTCACAAAAGCAAACACTGGTAATACGAAAAACGCTACTACAGAATGCACTGAGTTTTCATTTTCTTTGATAAAGCTTATTATATTACCATTTGATTCTACTGTTGCTGGAATGAATAATGCTAGTATTACCCCAGCGATTGTACCGTGGATACCGGATTTAATAATCATAAACCATAATATAAGGCCACCCAGATAATATAAGAATTGTCTAGGAGATTTTGTTCTATTTAAAAATAATAAACAGCACAAAGGAATAATGCATAATAATAGATAAAATAGATCAAGATGTGGTGTATAAAATACTGCAAGCACTGTTATAGCTAAAACATCATCTACTATTGATAAACCTAATACAAATATTTTAGTACTATTTGATATTTTCCCTCCTACTAATGATAAAATTCCTAATACAAAAGCAGTATCAGTTGCAACAGGAATAGCCCACCCTGCCCTTTCTACTGGGGATTCATAATTAAAAACGATATAACACAATGCAGGTATTACAAAGCCACCTATAGCAGTGTTAATTGGTAATATTAAACTATTTTTTGCTTTAAATTCTCCTTCGACTAGATGATGTTTCATTTCTAAACCTATCAAGAAAAAAAAGATAGCCATTAAACCATCATTAACGAATTTCAGAACGCTTTTATCTAAAGTCAACTCCCCGTAACCTAAGGTAAATTTATAATTAATAAAATATCTATAGTAGTTTAATGTAAAATCATTATTACTAATAATTAAGGCAGCTATAACACTAAACAGTAGCAATAATGCAGATATAATATCTTTACGAATATGTATGCGAGTAAATTTTTGCATATATTGAAGTTAAATTTAAGATATAGCAAGATTTTAGATGATAACTGATTAAATTAATAATTTATTTGTTTAGCTACTCTATTGAATATTATGAGTTGTGGCTTAATTATGTATGAAGTTACAAAAATATAATTGTTTGAATTAAATTAGTATCTAGCCATTATCCTAATCATGATAAATCATAGTATTTTAGGGGATTTGGTAAAAGTTTTTCCCAAATTGCATTCAATGCAGCAGCTATAACTTTACATAATGGGCTGATAAGCTAATCTTATAAGTAGAAAGAAATTTATTAGTATGTATTTTTATATACTAATTTGACTTATTTTCTATATATCTATATATTGTAATGTTCTTTACCACTCCCTCTTTGCTAAATCAAAGTATTAATATCAATTATTTAACTATTAAACCAAAATTTGTCAGGAAAATATTGCTACCATTTAAAACCATTACTATTATCTCTGTATAACATAATGTTATCAATAACTCTAACTAACATTATTAATTATCTCTTCGACTACATTATCTTCAGATTCTTCCATATCATCAACGTTATCAGAATCATCAATAAGTGAGGCAGAAACAACGCTTTCATTATCTTCCGTTTTAAATAAGATGACGCCACTAGTGCTACGTCCAGTGATTCTCACAGCATTTAACTTACATCTAATTAATTTACCATTATTAGTAATCAGCATTAATTCATCATTCATACATGCAGGCATCGAAGCCACCACTTTACCACTTTTTGTAGATAATACCATATTTACCACTCCACTTCCGCCTCTATTAGTGATGCGGTAATGATAAGCTGAACTCATTTTACCCATCCCATTTTCTGCTACAGTCAAAATGAATTGTTCTGATTGTGCCATCGCAATAATCTGTTCTTTATTAAGTTGAATACCAAAATGAGATGGTTCAAATTCGTAAGCTCCTTGTGCAATTAATAATCTTTGTTCAACTGGTATAGTTAAATAATCTTCACGCTCTTCTATAGTGGATTTAATACCATTTAAAATGGTCATAGAAATAACTTGATCTGCTGAATCTAATTTCATTGCTCTGACCCCATCAGAAGTCCGGCTTTTAAACACTCTTACGCTGCTTACTGGGAAGCGTATTGCTTTACCCATACGACTTGCAAGAAGAATATGGTCATCTTCATTACATGTTTTAACATCAATTAGACTATCATCTTCGTCTAAACGTATTGCAATTTTTCCATTAGATTGAATTTTTTTAAAGTCTGATAGATCATTACGTCGGATATTACCTTTGCTAGTTGCGAACATGATGTTCATATTATCCCATTCCTCAATATTTTCAGGCATTGGCATGATATTTGTAACTTTTTCATCCTCTTTTATAGGTAAAATATTAACAATTGGCCTACCCTTACTTTGTGGATTACCAAGAGGAAGCTTATATAATTTAAGGCTATATACTTGGCCATGATTAGTAAAAAATAATAAAGGAGTATGAGTATTGCCAACAAAGAGTTGCGTAGTCACATCCTCTTCTCGCATTGATAAACCCGATCTCCCTTTGCCACCTCTTTTTTGAGCTTTATAAGTTACTAGTGGTACACGTTTGATATAACCATTTAAAGTTACCGTGACTACCATATCTTCTTTTTGAATCAGGCTCTCAATATCATGTTCAAAATTACCCTCAATGATTTCAGTTTTACGAGGCGTATCAAATTGCTCTTTCACTTCTATCAATTCTTGTTTTACTAATGATAAGAGCTGATCACGATTATTAAGTATTTCGATATATCCACTAATTTCTATTCTTAGATCCTGTAATTCAGTTTCTAGTTTATCTTTTTCCATAGCAGTAAGGCGTTGCAATCTCATTTCTAATATTGCTTTAGCCTGAGCTTCAGTGAGTTTTATTGCACGATTATCGATAATATTTGCTTTATCATCAACTAATTTGATTAAATCTATAATTGATACACAATTCCATTCTGTTTGCATCAAAACTTCCTTAGCCGCTGCAGGAGACGGCGCTGCCTTTATCATTCTGATTACTTCATCTATGTGATCGACTGCAACACGCACTCCTAACAAAATATGTATTTTATCTCTTGCTCTATTTAGTAGATATATAGTTCTTTTAGTCACTATAATTTCACGGAATTTTACAAAAGATACGATAACTTCTTTTAAATTCATTACTTTAGGAAATTGATCTTCTAAAGCAAGCATTATGACACCAAAACTAGTCTGAAGCTGAGTATATGAATATAACTGGTTCAACACTACTTCAGCAACTGCATCTTTTTTCACTTCTATAACAACTCTGACTCCATCTTTATTTGATTCATCTCTTAAATCGCTAATACCTTCTATTTTCTTATCTCGAATCAAATCAGCAATTTTTTCAATCAGATGGGCTTTATTTACCATATAAGGCATTTCAGTAATAATAATTGCTTCGCGATTATTATTGTTTTCTATTTCACATCTGCCTCGGAATACTATACTCCCTCTACCTGTTAAATAAGCATTATGAATTTCTGCACTTCCCAATATAATGCCACCTGTTGGAAAATCAGGGCCTTTAATATATGAAATTAATTCTATTATGTCGATATCATGATCATCTATATAAGCACATACTGCATTTATTACTTCTCCCAAATTATGAGGTGGTATATTAGTAGCCATACCTACTGCAATACCTCCAGTACCATTGACCAATAAATTTGGAAAGCGTGCTGGTAACACATGAGGTTCGTTTTCTGAACCATCATAATTAGGACTAAAATCCACTGTTTCTTTATCAATATCTTCAAGTAAAGTATGTGATATTTTACTCAGGCGGGATTCAGTATAACGCATTGCAGCGGGCGAGTCACCATCCATTGACCCAAAGTTACCTTGACCGTCTATCAAAGGAGCTCGCAAAGAAAAATCCTGAGCCATTCTTACTAATGAATCATAAACCGCGCTATCACCATGTGGATGATATTTACCAATTACATCACCGACAATTCTAGCTGATTTCCTGTAAGGCTTAGAGTGGAAATAGCCACCTTCATGCATTGCATATAATATTCTTCTATGAACCGGTTTAAGACCATCTCGTACGTCCGGAATTGCTCTACTCACTATTACACTCATTGCGTAATCCATATAAGAGCTCTTCATTTCGCTTTCTAAGGTTACAGGAACTAAATTGTCTATTGTTTCGCTTTCTTGAGTCATAATTGATATAAGAAATTATATGGTTTGAATAACCAGTCTAGACTAGTAGATTTCGTATTACATTGCAAGGAAATATACGCATTATCTCATTTATAGAAATGGCATAACACACTATCACTAAATATATCAGCATATCCATAACAACAATCAAACTACTCTCATAATCTATACTTTATCAATTAGTATATCTTTAGGCAAATCTAAATTTTAAAAAAAGGTTAATTATATGAAATATTTTGTTGATTATACAATAATAGGAGTATATAATGATGATTTATATGTTAAAAAATGATATACAAGTGTTAAGAACTAGGAAATTTTTTCCTATTATCACTTAGAGTAAATGATTTACAGTTTCTCTAATGCACAATAATAAGGATTATATATTATGTTAACTTATTATGTCTGACAAAAACTAAATCTAAAATATTTAACTGCCAGAAGTTATTTCTATGACAGAAAAAGATAGTAGTATATCAAACAAAAGACTTAATCCTAAAAACAAGTCTTATTTGTCTAAATTTCTCGACACTATAGATTATGTATCTAATACTTGCATATCATGGTGCCAATATATTTTTTCTAATAATTATAATAACGATGATCAATTAAATTTATTTAATCAACAAAATAATAATGAATATCTTCTATCACAACAAGACATCAGCGCGATATTAGAACAAGGATCTAAACAAGTAGCAATTGTTACTCTATATCATGACAATACATTAGATAAAGGCACACAAGAAGTTCTAACATCAGCATTTTCTAAGCAAGATAACTCACCTCAATATTTTATCGCCCATCTATTAGCACATTGGGCATGTTTTGCTATATTAAAAACAGAAGACAAACAATATACAGTTTTATATAAAAATTCTTATGGTAGCGGACCTCCGCAATATTTGACAGGGCTTCTCCAAAAAATAGTTGAAGAGAAAAAGATTGAAATCAATATAAAGTATAATAAAAATTTTGAACAAACAGATTCAGTGTCTTGCGGATTATTTGCTCTAAAAAATATTCAAATAATTCAAAGCTGGTTAGAAAACAGCAAAAACAACATAGAAGATGTTATCGACAAATTTTGCCAATATAAAGATTTTTGCACACAAGATCTAATTCCAAATTTACGCAAATATTACGCTCAGCAATATTTGCTTTACAATATCAATCAAATTAAAACTAATCAAAATAATATCACCAATGACAAACTTCGAGAAGAATTAATAGAAAATCTTAGTGTACACAAATATAATACGAGCCTGATAGAACAGATCACATCAGCTATACAAAAGCTACCATCTGAAGCTACTCACTCTAATATTCAATCTGATGCGAACTCGATTTTGACACGCAGTAATGATGCAGACTTAAATAATAACGTAGCACATTGTTCCATTCATAAAAGTTGGTTCAGCTCACTTTTTAACAATATAATAAACGCGATAAAGAGTTGTGTTACTCGCACAAATAACTCAGATCAGACAGAAGCAACTCCTGTTAAGCTTCCAAATGTTGATGATAATACAACCAAATTCATATATCCCTTACCTACTATTTATTTACAAAACATACTATTACATCTCAATTCTTTACAACTAAATTGCGTTGGAACTATTACTGAAGTATATAGCACAGATAAAACAACGAATACTAGAACCGTCCTAATTGGAGCTAGCTTAGAAAAAGAGGATACAGATAATACTAGCGAAGAAGTAGATTAAAACGATCCTATTATCCCCCCAAAAATTATATATTCTTCCTCACTTTTTATAGTAAACCTACCTTAATTTGATATTAAAATATTACTACATATAAATTAAATGATTATTACCTCATGGATTACTATAGTTCTGTAGGTTGGATTAAATACTAAGTGTAAGGATTTATAGCCTATAAATAATAGGTAAGAGACCAGCAACAACGTTGCTAATTCCGCCTAAAAGGCTATAATATATCATTCAAGAATTAAATTATCTATAATATCTTCATTATTCTCTCTATCGCACCTCCGTCGTTGGAAGCACCACAGACGATGATAAATTTCTTACAATCTGTTAATGTCTTAAAAACCAGTTTTTATCGATTAATTTTTATAATTAGTACTTAAATCTAATTTGAATAAACTTACCCCAAATTTTAATTAATTATTAATATTTTGCTTGATTATTAATATATATTAATGTATACTAATTATTAATTAATTATAATTTATATTTAGAGATTATGTGGATGAAAGATGCAGAATTTATAAAGAATATCAATTTTCCAAAATCTAGGCTAAAGAATCTTGTCGAACATTTACATAATTTTATCATAGAACAACTTCCATCTAGTAGCATTCCACTAATTCGTCAAGAAGTTGTACAAATAGGTCAAATATTAAAGCCTGTTAATAAATTGACAGTTAAAGCCGGAGGTAGATATGGCACCCCCGTTAAGATACTCCTAAAGCTTTTTGAAGTAGGAGAACAATCTTTGTCTAAAACTATCGGCAAAATACCTCAAAAAAATGTTATTACTGCTGCGTCTATTACAAAAGTAGATTTTAATAAGTTACAGGATTCATATAAAACTAATCTAGATGAACAAGAAATCTCTAAAGGTAATAATATTATATTAGACGCCCTACAGCTGATCAAATATGTAAGTTCATGTTTGATTAAAACTAGTAGTTTTATTTGGAACGAAACAGTCAAAATACTTTATCTAATGCTTCCCGATAACACGGAGACTAATAATCACGAAACAATATTACAAAGCAGTGAAGTTATATTTCTGACATCACAAAGATACTTATGATACGTAGCCATTCTACACTGAACACAGATTTATTATTATCTCTTGCAACATAGAATCCTTCAAATACTCTTTTATCACAAGCTAACGACTGTGACAATGAAGGCTAGCAGGGGATAATACTTATAACGAAAAATTTTTTGAAATATTCAATGTAATAATTATTCTTGTTCTTGAATCAACCGAGGATGATTGTTAAACTTTTGATTTTATTTAACCCAGAACTTCTTCGGCAGCCAAACAGTAAATTTTTGCCTTTGGCTCCGCTTCTCTTACTTCTATATGCCCCCCATGTGCCTCGGCTGCGTCTTTATAAGGGCAAGCCAACACTCTGCTTCTGCTCTTGAAAATGTTTTTGAACTGGTTTAAATGGGTAGATATATCCAAGATCTCTTCCTTCGATATCCAATCCTTCATCATAACAATTGTTATATATTCATCAATATTTACCATCAGCGGATAATTTCTTCTCTCACTTTAACCTATTAATCCTTCATCACTATGTTAATTGCATTAATTATCAAATTATACTATTTGCTTTTACATAATTTAGGGTCGACCACAATTAATATCTCTGGTTGGATAGTTAGTTTTATCTTTGTGGGTTTTTCTATTCTAAATATATTTTTTGACATCTATCAACGGTCATAACTAACTCCACCCCCTAAATTAATTGTTTGCTTGTTGAGGCTTGAGCTTCTGCACATCTAACATGTAGCCAAATCCAGCATATTCCATTATCATACTTAGTAACGCTCGCTATTTTTGCTACTTCATCTGATATTTTCACGAAGTTGCTCTTTATTTAATTTTATCGTCATTCTGACGTAATTCAGCAAAATTACATGCAGTACCAACTGATAGCGTAATTCCATGCGTCGTTAATCAGTTTTTTGTGAAGTCACTTCTTTTTCAATCTCTTTCTCTCATGTTTTCATTCATTCTTTCACTATAAAATCACTTTGTTGTTAGCTCGATAGCGCTTATTTAAGGAGCTAATCTTTTTCTTATTACTGGCCTTATTCTCCAAATATGTGCTTCACTCTGAATTTATTCACTCTAGCTTCAGTGATCTCCAAAATATTCCTGCTTAGGTTTGATAAACATAATAATTGCAGTACTTACTAACATCATCAAATAAGCCATCACAGCTTCAGGGGAACCAGGGTCAAACTGTAATTGATAAGGGCCATATATAAATTTATATAATTGATTACTCAAGTAAAAGCCTATAGGAAGCGCAATTATCGACATTTGCCATTTATATAATGCTAATCAATAGTATATTCAAAAAAAAGCTACTAAGCATTGCAGTAAGCTAAAATTACTTAGCAATACAAAAAAACGCTAAATACTACAAGCATGTAAAATAATGATGATATTATTACCATAGCTGTATAATGAATGTATTACGCGATGGAATGTGATATATAAATGATATATCGTGTCATGGTCCTATGAAATTTAACATAAATGGATAAACCCATGATAATAATTGACGCCCCTCTCAAGTAAGTTTGTGTGAGTAGAATACATTGTAGTCAGAGTATAAATGATAAATATACCTGCTCATCACATACATATCATCATATTTAAGGTAGAACAACTCCGTAAGTAAGTAATTTAATTGAAATTCTTTAAATCTTGCAAAATTGTATTTCTTTGAGATGTCTTTCTTTTTTCTGCTCTTACGCTTGCAGCCCTAGTTGTATCCACCCAACCTCCAGGTTGCTTTAATAAATAATGAGCAAACATTACACAAACTATATTTAAAATCAATGCTAGAAACATACTAGACATTTCGGAAGAAAATGACTAAAATTTGATATCTATTAATTATATATCAATGTAAATATTACAGTAATAAACATTGAAACCAAAGCAACATTTGAACTAGTACGAAAGCCAAAAATAGCCAATATGAATATTGGGTGACTACTGGAACATAAAAACTATTGGCAAATAAAATAATTCCTAAAAGATCTTTGCCTTTAAGAGCAAGTATTATGCCGCCTATACCTAAAGCAAAAGCAAAAAGACGTGAGACCAATATTTCTCTTAACGATTTTCTAGCAAATACTTTACAAATATCATTAGTAAGCATCACTGACGCTGAGTTAACTTTGGAATCAGCTGTAGACATTGCAAAGGCAATTATTGCGACCATTATTAAGCCTTTAAGACCACTATAACCATAATGATCTATAATATATGGCATTAATTGATTAGCTTCTATATTGGGATTCATGACATGAATCAAAAAAGGAATCCAGGCTATTGAAATTTTCATAGCCATTAACAAGAATCCACTAATAAAAAACGCTTTTTTAACTTGCGCCGTATCTTTTCCCATCGAAATTCTCTGAAAATCAGAGCCTGCCATAAGGGGCATAGCAAAGTATAAAAATAATATTATTATACTAAATAACTGAGGATTATCTGCGCTTAATATTAGACTTAAATCATATCTTGGTTCAGATAAAGCAGTAACAACACTATAGCCTCCTTCATAAAAATCATTCCAAATTACAAAGCTGAGTAAGGGTAATATAATACCAAAGGCAAAAAACTGTAAAACGTCAGTAAAAGTAACTGCCCTAATACCTCCAAAAGCTGAATAAATTGTTGCAATCATTCCTGCTACTATAATCGTAATAGACGCAGGAATTTGCCAAAAATAACTAATTACGCTGCCTAAAACTTTAAATTGCACTGCAATGCTACCTACTGCGCCGAAGGTTGCAGTAGCTGCAGTAATAACCCTAACTTTTTGGCCATATAAATCTCCCATAGCAGATGCAATAGATACTTTACCCAAAAATTCTGTCATACGAGGTACAAGGAAAAATGCTAAAATCCAGAGTGAAAATCCAATGCCGATTGAAGCAAGTATATATTGTGCTCCATCATTATAAGTACGGTTCAAGGTAGTAATGAATCCACTGCCACTTGCATAAGTCGCTACAATTGTTGCAATTAACGCAGCTGTAGTAAAATTTCTTTGCCCTAGAGCATAATCTTCCAGTGTTTTAACTTTTTTACCGTGCCCCATTCCAACAAAAATAGTCAAAAGCAAAAAAGCAATTACTATCGCTATATCTAAATCGAAATTCATAAATTCCTATCTAATATTATTAATAAAATGATATTAAATGTAAAAATATATAATTAATTTTGCAACCGCAAGACTTTTTTGACAAATTTTAGCTGCTGCTAAAACCCTTTATACTCTATGAATAGAATGATTGTCTCTATATTTCTATCAATTATTGCCAAAAATTTACCAAGAATCAGTATAAAAAATTATAAAATTCCTTTAGAAGTAGAATATTCAAAATGTAAGGCTTTGCCATCAAATACTTTACTATATCCATGATGAAGGGCGGCAGCGCTCTCTGCAAAACCAGTCAATATAAGTTTAAGTTTACCATCATATCTTGCAACATCGCCAATTGCATAAATACCTGGTATGTTTGTTTCATAATGGGGCTGAGATACTTTAATATGATTTAGCTCTATTTCAAAACCAAGCTGCGCTAATGGGCCTAAATTTTGTTTGAGGCCAAAAAATGGTAGTAATATATCTGCGTCTAAATAATTTTCATTTTGATCTAAATCAGCTACTACTACTTTCTCCAAAACGCCATCATTACCTATCAACCTTGATAATTGGTAATTGACCACTAATTTAATTTTACCATCTTTCACTAATTGATTTAGTTGACTTAATGAACCAGGCGCAGCACGAAATTTAGGTCTCCTATGTACTAATGTTACATCAGCTATAGAACTGAGTGATAAAGCCCAATCAACTGCAGAATCGCCTCCTCCTGCAATTATAATTTTTTTGCCAGTAAACTTAGATTTTTCTGATACGAAGTAAAATACTGATCTACCTTCATAAGACTCAATATTTTCTATAGTAGGTTTATTAGGGCCAAAAGCTCCAGCTCCAGCAGCAATTAGTACTATCTTGGCTTTTATATAATCTTGCTGGTTAGTTGCCACTAAAAAATTATTACCATCTTGCTTAATATGATCGACTTGCCTTGATAATAAATATTCTGGCTTAAAAGGAGCAGCTTGCATTTGTAATTGTTCAATCAAATCTGCTGCTTGAATTTGAGGCCTTGATGGTATGTCATATATTGGTTTTTCAGGATATAATGCGCTGCATTGACCACCAATATTATCTAATACATCAATTACGCATGATGTCATCCCAAGCATTCCAGCTTGGAATACTGAAAATAAACCAACTGGCCCTGCGCCGATAATAACAACATCAAATTGCATCACAAAATTATTTTATTTTTTAGATCTTAAAATATAAAATTTTTGATAAAGAGCAAACTGATTTTTCTTAAGAATTACTGAAATATCTATTATATTGTCACTTATTGCCATCTAATTAAGCAAAATTCTCGTAATCTTCATAATCTGTTTCATCAAAATGATGCACTGACCAAACTGTAGCAGCACTTGCTAATGCAACGCCTCCACATATCCACAATGCATCCCATGGAAAACTATTTTCACGTGCAATAGTTTCAGTTGCAGCCAAAATTGAAAAACCTATCGCTAATATCTTACAATGATTATCTATCATATTTCATTCCTTGGTTAATTAATATTCAGTATTCTTGCAGCTTGCTCATCCTCAATCCATTTTTGATTTCTGATCAATTGCTGTTGCTGTAATTTTACAATTTCTGCATTGGGCACAGGATCAGAACTTTTATTTCCTATATATATCACATTATAAAACTTCATATTAAAAACACGTAATTTTGCTTCTATTTTTTCTAGCTCAGTAGCTAAATTAGAAACAATGATAATCTTGCTTGGCAAGTAAGTAAGACGTAAAAATTCTATAATAGTATTCGCCCTACTATAAGGTCCAACTACTATAATACCATTATAAAAATACGAGAACCAAGCTTCTTGTTTTTTTATAATAAATTCAGATTTCTCATTTATAGAAGGGGTAAGTCTTATACCAAAATTTGTTAATTCTGCTAAAATCTTTGGCTCAATATTGATTAATTGTATAGGAGTCGAATAAATACCAAATACTTTTGCACCCTTATTTTGTAGATCCTTAATAAGGCTAGGCCAATGATTTTCAGTAAGTTTGATACTACGTTGTTGATACCAACTGGCAATAACACTACTATAAAAAGAATCTGTTTTACTTAACTGACGTAAATTATTGATAAAACCCCGATAAGGGTTAGCATTACGAGAAAACATAGCAGCCATAGGCATCGTAACGGCTCCGTCAATTTCTACTAATACTATAGTGTCATTATCTACTTGACTTAATATCTGTGTAAATTTGTTTTCCGTAATAGAATTAATTTTGACTATTTTGGCTTCTATTTGACATGTAAAACATAAAAATATTACGAGCAACAAGCTGAAATAAAAACTTTTATGTATAAAGCTAAGTACTAAATCACTAGTGCGCATAAGGATCATCTATTTTTGCTTTTAATTCTACCCTTTTTATTTTATTCATATTCACCACTAAATCTTGCCAAAATTTTTCTAATTCTTGTAAACTTAATTGCTCATAATCACTATTTTCTGTAGGAGGATTGTAAATAAACCCTTCAAATTGTATGTTAGGCCGCAACGATGTAAATTGTTTCTCCAATGATTTTAGATAAGCTTCATCTCTATCTATGGCATATACTACACTTGGTAGCCATCTAATTTTTGTTGCAAGCAAAGAAGCTATAACTATTTGTGGCGCATTAGATTTATCATAACTATTACAAGATAATAATCCTCTGAAAAAAGTTGGATAATTACCACCAATTTTTTTTGTACCTGAATTTATTCTGATTTCTTTTTTCCCTATTGGTGTATTAGAAAGATTAATTCCTCTTTCATACAACCAATTCCAAGTCCATACTTCCAAGTAACGAATATCATTAATACTACCTGCTAAGTTTTTTGTTGTAACCATGATAGGTAGGTTAGTTTGTTGCATATTATGGATAAAATTAACTAGATTTGTATCAAGCAGTTTGTGTGGGTAATTTGTTAACACAAACTCTTCTATATATAATTTTTTAGAAGCTACAATTTTATTAAGTTGACTTTTTATTATCTCTTGCGCCTCTTGATCCTTAAAATAAAAAGCGGAATGATCTGGAATCATCATAATATCCAGAGGCAATATTAACAACGCCATACTTGGATCTTGATGAGCAAGTAATTCAGTTATATGATTATTGATCTCATTTATATTAGTCACCTTATATAAACGGCCTTTACCGAATGCTACAATGCCAACACTATTAATTAATATTATCAATAGCAAAAAAGATTTTATCAGGTTATGCATACTTAATTATTTGTGATTCCTATATCTAATTTATATCATCTTGTGTAATATAAAAGCTATTAGAACCTCATTTGAATTGTGATTTTCCGATCTATCTGATGATAAATTTATGTTACTTGCAGTATCTAATAATATTGATACAAACAAAAATAACTAACACCCAGTATTAATCTTATTCGCACATAGATTTAGTAAGATCGATTATTTCCAATTCATCATTTTCTTCTTCAGGAGTATCTAAACCAAATATTGAAGCATTTAAATCAATTCGAGACGGATTAAAATAACTCATACTATAATCTTCTATAACATATTCAATAGTATCATTTTGCTGTTCTGTTATAGGTATATTTTTTTCTGATGTCTGAATAATTTGTGAATGATTTAGACCACCACTTGTCGAAATTGGATTATGTATAGAATTACTACTATGAGATAATTTATTATTATTTTTTGAAGATTTACTTGTCAACTCTAACGATACACTTTTAAACATTTATTTTCCTCCATTGCAAAATTTAAATTAAATAAAATTATTAGCTTACTAACCTAAAGCTTCTCTGAGCCTAAAAGTAGCTTTTCGTCAGTTAAACTATTTATATGGTCATTTAAACCATCTGTAAGTATAATAGTCGGTTCTGTTATGTGACGACTATTTGACACTGCTTGATCTGCACTACTAGACCAAGCAGTTATATTATCATTATTCCTAAATGACCTATCTGACTGAAAGCTATTATTTTTGTTACTGACAACATCACCTAAATCTACTTCATACTCACCATCACTCTTGTCGTTATTTAGTACTGATAATATCTGTTGATCTATTTCTTCTAAAGAAATTTTTCTCTTTTTACCCCCATTACTTATTGTAACATTGTTCTGTATCAAATCTTTCTCTCTTATGATTATATCAGCGTCCGAAGTAGGAGACTTTAAAGTAAAAGCATAATTTTTGTCATGAAGTTTTTTCTTTAACACTTGATCTACCATTTCCTGAGTTACTTCTCCTCCATTTGGCATTTGTTCTCTCAGATCTTTAATCACTGTTGTAATAAGATCAACTGGCACTTCTTGAGGACTCACATATACATCATTTAAATCTGCTTCATAATCAACATTTGATGACATGGAAATCTCAGGTTGTCCAGGCATTTCTCTTTTATGTTGCATTGCACCCTTATCTATTATACTCACACGCTCTTTTGCTGTATCACTTTCAGTCCCCTTAAAAGGATTTGGAATACGCCCTATAATAGAACTAACCGCTCCTGTTATACCCTCACCAGGGATAATGTTCATTTTACTAATGTTTCTAGCTGTTGAATTATCACGATGCTCGAATTGGGCAGCAACAGATCTTTCTGTATCTTCGCTACCTGCTTTTATTTTTTTTAAATATTTTACGTTAGTTAATACATGGCCATCTTCTACATGTTGTGTGATAACCTCCCTATGAATAAAATCAGCTTGATCTTTACTAGAATTATATAATGATTTAAAAGCACAAGCACATGTGCATATGGAAGCAGTAGCGCCAACTCCTGCCAAGGCTACGGTACCCCATATTATTATTGCAAGAGCTTCTGGTGAATACATAATTATTTATTCAAACTAATATTAATATATTATTATATATTACATCAATATACTACAATTGTATTAATAAAAACTTTGAAACTTAATTTTTTCTTTACTTAATGTGTTATTAATACATTTGTAAATCATATAACCAATTTATACTAAGTATTAAATCTTTTCTAGATTTACCTAAAATAATGAGTAATAGGTACTCTACGTTCTAGGTCGAAACTATTATGAGAAAGTTTTACTCCAATAACAGATTGCCGGCGTTTGAATTCAGCTTTATTAACTAAATTAACAATATCACTCGATAAAATCGGGTCATATATTTTTTTTAATTCATTAAGGCTCTTTTTATTTTCAATATAATCTTTTAATATCGGGTCTAAAAATTCATATGCACCAAGAGAATCAAGATCTTTTTGCAAAGGTTTAAGTTCAGCAGATGGAGATTTTGTAATAATTCTTTGAGGAATAACATTGCTTTTTTTATTAATATAATTAGCTAACTGATAAATCTCTGTTTTATATAAATCCTTAATAGGGTTAAATGCCCCGTTCATATCTCCATAAATAGTAGCATAACCAGTAGCATATTCGGATTTATTCCCAGTAGTAAGTAATAATGCATTATGTTTATTTGACTCTCCCATCAAGATTACACCGCGTACTCTTGATTGTATATTTTGATGGGTTATTGTTCCTTCAACTACTTGGTTTGCACCGCCTAAACTATTAATAAATTGTCTACAAATCTCATCTATATTTATATTTTGTAGATATATTCCCAAATTATCAGCAAGCTTTTTAGCGTCTGTTAAGCTATCTTGAGAGGTATAAATAGAAGGTAACATATAAGCACGTACATTTTTACTACCTAAAGCTTTAACAGCAATATAAGCTACTAGCGCTGAATCAATACCACCAGATAAACCTATTAATACTTTTTCAAAATTATTATCTTGTACATACCCCTTAACACCCATTATCATTGCATCCAAAATATCTTGATAAATATTTATCGGAGACATCTCATAACTTAAGCAAGATAATTTGCCATGTTCAAAATACACCATCTTTTCACTAGTAGCAAATGCAGCCCCAATATTCTTGATATCTCCATCATACAAAACAGAGCGACCTTCAAATATTATACCGTCTTGAGCTATAACTTGATTACAATATATAAATGGGATTTTTGTTTCATTATAACGATCTTTTAATATCGCATATCTGGCATTAAATTTATTCATCTCAAAAGGAGAGGCATTCGGTACTAAGAATATTTCAGCTCCTTGCTTTTTCAATTCATAACAAACCTCCGGTGTCCAAATATCTGCACATATTGGTATCCCTACATTTCTGTTATTGATTCTGATTATAGAAGGAGTCCCAGGTTTGAAATAACGCGTTTCTTCAAAAATACCATAATTAGGTAATGAATATTTCTGTGTTACCCCAATTATTTTACCATTTTGAGCAGCAATAACTGAATTATATAATGTTTTATCACCGAGTGACGTAATAGTGGGGATTAACAAACAAGTAGTACCACTAATTTCTACTAATTTTTGATTATACTCTTCCACAGATTTTACAAAATCATGATACGTGAAGAAATCGCGGACCATATAGCCTGGCAAAGCCAATTCTGGGAATAAACAAATATCAGCTTTGAGATTTTGAGATTTTAAATATAAATCCCTCATTTGAAGAAAATTATTCTCTAAATCACAAACTTTAGGTGTAGTTTGGCAAACGTAAATTTTCATTTTCCCGCATCTTTTAGACAAGCAATATTTTTTGCGTAATCGCCATTAAAAATATAACTTCCAGAGACTAACATATGTGCACCATTTTTTACACAATCTGCTCCCGTTAAATGATTAATACCACCGTCAACAGATAATATTATGTCTCGCCCTTTGATTAATTCAGTAATTTGACTGATCTTTTTTAATTGAGAACTCATAAATTTTTGTCCTCCAAAACCAGGATTGACACTCATCACTAATATTAGATCTATTTCATCTATGATATATTCTAATATAGATATTGGGCTAGCAGGTAATAATGCAATTCCCACTTTACAACCTACTTTCTTAATTTGCGCAATAGTTCTGGACAAATGCAAGGTAGTTTCTGGATGAATTGTAATAAATGATGCCCCACTATTGGCATAAACTTCTATCCATTTTTCTGGTGTTGAAACCATTAAATGTACATCTAGTGGTAATTTAGTATTTTTATGTATAGTATTTACTATATCATGTCCAAAGCTAATATTAGGTACATAATTCCCATCCATGATATCTAAATGTAACTTATCTGCACCGGCTTTTTCTATTAATTCCAACTCACTCTTTAGATTAGCAAAATTAGCTGATAGAACAGAAACAGATATTAGTGTCATAAAATATTTTTCTTTTGGCAACGGCAATTTTTTCTAGTATTATAGTAGTCATTATTATAAAAATGTTCAATGAAATATTTCCACCTTAATCTCAAATATAGTTAATTCAAAATGAATATTGTAACAGAAATTGCAGTGAATAATCATATTTGGAATGACTACATTAATATAATAAACGAAAATTTTTTCAATAACATCCTCAGGAAAATTCTTGCTTTATATCCACATTTAGCACAAAATTATTATATAGAATTATCTGTATTATTATCAGATGATGAGCAAATAAAATTACTTAATGCAGAATTTCGTTCTAAAAATACCCCAACTAATGTATTATCTTTTCCAGAATATGAAAATAAATTATTCAAAGAACTAGATTTTATTCCATTAGATAATTATTTATATCTCGGAGATATAGCGTTTAGCTTTGAAACTATCAAAAAAGAATCGTTTGAAGGAAATATTGAATTTATGCACCACTTTATTCATTTAACTATACATTCTATATTACACTTATTAGGTCATGACCACATAGAAGAAGATGACGCAGAATTAATGGAATCTATTGAGATAGAATTATTAAATTCATTCCAAATTAAATCTCCTTATATACAGAATTAAATTACTTAAAGAATATTTTATGAACAAAAAACACCTTAAAAATTCACTAAATCTTTTTGGTTTATTAAATAAAGTGAAAAAATTAATAATGCCTAACAAGAAAGATACTTTAGGAGTTATATTACCTCATAATGAATATAATGGAGAAACAGAACAAGATAATTTCATTGCTGCCAATGCAGGTAATTTCGAGGATAAAATAGCAGCAGATGTAATGGTACCACGCTCAGATATTAGTGCTGTAAGTGATAATATCTCTCTTACAGCACTACAAAATATTATATTAGATAATGGTCACACACGAACTTTAATATATAGTGAAAATTTAGATAATATAATTGGCTTTATACATATTAAAGATTTATTTGAAATTATTGCTAATAAACGACCGTTTAATCTACGTAGTATATTAAGGCAACCTATAACTTGTCCTCACTCCATGAAGCTGAGCGCTTTATTAAAAAAAATGCAACATAGTAGAACTCATATTGCAGTAGTCGTAGATGAATATGGTGGTACAGATGGTCTATTGACTATTGAAAATATAATAGAAGAATTGGTCGGCGATATTGCAGATGAACATGATGTTGATTCAGAGGAAAATACTCAATATAAATTAGTAAAACCAGGTGTAATTCTTGCTAATGCACGCGTTGAGATTGAAGTAATTGAGCAATTAATTGGTTTTAAAATCTCGACAGATGAAGAGGAGGTAGACACAATTGGAGGATTAGTAATTTCTATTTGTGGCAATGTGCCTACTCCGGGTCAAAAAATCCTGATTTGCGATGAAGTGGAAGCTGAAATTATTGAATCTACACCTCGTATGATTAAAAAACTTAAAATTACCCATCCTATTCTGTAATAACATATTCATTTATTATGAAGGAGGTAGCATTACAAAATATTAACTTAAGTAACTATAGGAATTTTAAATCATTTTGCTCTGATTTTTCCCCATATGTTAATATATTTATTGGAATAAACGGCAGCGGCAAAACTAATATATTAGAGTCTATCTCACTTCTATGTCCCGGAAAAGGTCTAAAGCATAGTAAATATGATGAGATATGTAATCATACCGCAAATCTATGGCAAACTAATTTTATATTAGATAGTAAATTAGGTGCAGCCAAAATAGATAATCATTATGATAGCATCTCAAAAAATCGTTCAATACATTATAATGGTACAAAAATACCATCTACAGAATTAGTAAATCTACTAAATATCATATGGCTTACACCACAAATGGAAGGACTCTTTTTAGGAGTGGCTTCAAATAGAAGGAAATTTCTTGATCGGCTTACTTATAATTTTTATCCTAACCATCTTAAACATTTGGTTAAATATGATTATTATATACAAGAAAGGAACAAATGCCTATCTGATCATGAATGGCCGTTAAAAACTAGTTGGCTTGATATAATTGAAGATAAAATTGTCAGTGAAGCAATATCTATCAATCATTCACGTGAAGAGTCAATCAAAAAGATTCAAAACTCAATCAATGATTTGCAAACTGATTTTCCTAAAGCTTTACTTAAACTAAATAATTTATTTGAAGGGTTTGAAGTTAGTGATGCTGATTTACACAATAATTATATTAATTTGTTACAATCACAAAGGAAAAAAGATTCTTATTCTGGTAGAACATCAATTGGAATTCATAAAACAGATTTATTAGTTGAGTATAAAAAAAGTGGTACAGCAGCAAAATATTGCTCCACTGGAGAACAGAAAGCTTTATTAATTTCATTGATGTTAGCTTCAGTAAATGCAATAATGATGAATAATAAAGCAAAACCAATTATTTTATTAGATGAATTATTTGTGCATCTGGACCAAAAAAGGAGACAAGAATTGTCAGCGTATATAACTAGCACAAAAATACAAACTTTTATTACTACTACTGACATGATTGGACTAGAGTTTCTTCAAAATAATTCAAACATTATAAGTTTATGAGCGAAATTATTAGACTAAAAAAACCAGATTGGATTAGAGCAAAAGCGCCTATATCAAAAGGTTATCAAGAAACAAAACAACTAGTCACCGAGTTAAAATTAAATACTGTCTGTGAAGAGGCAGCCTGCCCTAATATTGGCGAATGTTGGAACAAAAACCATGTAACTGTAATGATTTTAGGTTCAGTTTGCACGAGAGCATGTGCTTTTTGTAATATAAAAACTGGTCGCCCTGATTTACTTGATCCTCACGAACCACAAAGATTAGCGCAAGCAATCAGCAAGTTAAATTTAGAACATGTAGTAATTACTTCAGTTGACCGAGATGATCTAGCTGACGGTGGTGCACAACATTTTGCAAATTGTATAGAAGAGATACGTCTGCGCTCACCTAATACTACAATCGAAGTATTAACTCCTGATTTCCGACGTAAATTAGGCGCTGTCCAAATAGTAGTGGAAGCAAAACCTGATGTGTATAATCATAACATAGAAACAGTACCATCTTTATATAATAAGATTCGTCCTGGGGCGCGCTATTTTCATTCATTAAATATATTAGATGAAGTGAAAAATTTTGATCCAAAAATTTTTACTAAATCAGGAATTATGGTGGGTCTTGGAGAAACTGATGAAGAAGTAATACAAGTCATGGATGATTTACGAGCTGCAAGAGTAGATTTTATAACAATAGGTCAATATTTACAACCAACTCCAAAACATGCAGTTGTACAAAGATTTGTTACTCCAGAAAAATTTGAATATTATGGATCGTTGGCACGTTCTAAAGGATTTTTAATGGTATCATCTTCGCCTTTAACTCGTTCTTCATATCATGCCGGAGATGATTTCAAAATCATGAAAGAGAATAGACTCAAAGCAAATAAAACAGCATAAATATCCTTATGCATCATTTTGAAACTGATAAAGAGATACCTTATCCAATATATTTAGTAAAAAAAATAATATTAGACATAGAAGATTACCCACTTTTTTTGCCTTGGTGCGAGCAAGCTACCATATTGAGTAGTAATAGAGACGAAATTATTGCTAAATTACGAATTAACTTTAAAAATTTTCTAGAAGAATATATTTCTAAAGTGAAGGTCACAGAAAATGATCGTCATATTCTAATTAAAAGTGAGGCAATTTCTGGCCCTTTTCAAAAACTAACTAGTATTTGGACACTCAAACAAACTGATCAGGGCACAAAACTGCACTTTTCTATTGATTTTCAGTTAAAATCCAAGATACTAGACATTGTTGTGGGGATGGTATTCTATACCACTACACAAGAAATGGTTACAGCTTTTGAAAAGCGGGTACAAAAGTTACATATGTAAGATTTGTATTCACAAATTATTTGAAGAAGATTGTTTTAGTTTAACAAAAAATTAGAATATAAATACGTTTAATTTTATTTTAATATTAATAATGGAGAATTACTATGAATAAGGCTAGCTTTATTTCACTTATCGCTGATAAGTATAATTGTACAAAAACTGAGGCTGAAAGAACTATAGATATGTTCACAGGATCAGTAATTGAAGCTCTAAGCAAAGGCGAAGAAGTTTCATTAGTAGGATTCGGCAATTTTAGCGTCAGTAAGGTTGCATCAAAAACCGGTCGTAATCCTAGAACTGGTGAACCTATACAAATCCCAGCTTATAAACAACCAAAATTTAAAGTTGGTCAAAAGTTAAAAGATGCTTGTAATAACAGGTAATTCTTTTTTATATTTTCAGAACTTCCCATTTATACACTAGACAATTTTTAAATGGGAAGTAACTTCATTTCTGCAAAAATATTACAACATCTCTTAAATCATATCTTAATAATAGTTGACTCCAGTAAAAATAGAAACATCCTATCATTATCTAATTTGTAATAATAATTATTAAAAATTCTTATATTTATCAACGAAGTTAAGGGTTAATTATTTTTTACTTAGGTTCAATTTAAAATCACTAAATGTATTTTTACTGCTCCTGAATAGTAAACTAATTATTCATAACTGAGATTTATTGTACCTTAATATCGTGCAAATTTAGCAAAAATTATATATGTTTATCGAAAAATAGATCTATTAATTAATTTTTTAAAATAATTCTTTTATTTAAAATAACTTTATGTTATATATATATTCAATAAGTTAATCAAGTAACATATTAAATATTGCTATTTATTAAATTAATATTAAGAGGTACAAATGAAGAATAAATCAAAATATAATATCATATCTATTGCACCAGTTTCTTTAGTAGTACACAAAGGTGCTACTTTTACTGAAAAAGCGATACAAAGTTTTTATGAAAAGCGAGATTTAAAGGAATTTGCTTACAATTTAGAGTGTGCACGCAAAAATGGTGAAAACGTCAATGCAATATGCCGTCAAACTGGTGAAACTTTAAGCACAATATTACTTAAGTTTCCGGACTTCAGATTTATCAATAAAGCAGAAGAAATTTATTCTGACATTGATTGGTTCAATGCACACAATAATAAAGGTGAAACTGGCGAATCTATACAGCATTGTTTAAAAAATTCTACTGATGCTAGAGCAGAAAGATATAATAAGCATTTCAAGGAATTTTTTAATACAAAACTTCAAGCGTCTGAAGAAAAACCAACAATTTTAACAAAAACAGTTGAAACTAATAAGGATAGCATAGTTGCTAATAACAAAGAAGTTTCGACTACCCCAACTACTGGTAAAGAAATTGCTGCTCCTGAAGTAATTATTGATCCAGTAACTGAATATGAAAACAATGTAGTTGCTATTTATCGTATAAGAGCTGATCATGATAATTCTAACAAAGCTGGAAATGTTTTTTTAGCTGCAAGCGCAAAAAATTTACATCTTACATCAATTCCTATTGCACCAGTTTCTTTAGTAGTACACAAAAGTGCTACTTTTACTGAAAAAGCGATACAAAGTTTTTATGAAAAGCGAGATTTAAAGGAATTTGCTTACAATTTAGAGTGTGCACGCAAAAATGGTGAAAACGTCAATGCAATATGCCGTCAAACTGGTGAAACTTTAAGCACAATGTTACTTAAGTTTCCGGACTTCAGATTTATCAATAAAGCAGAAGAAATTTATTCTGACATTGATTGGTTCAATGCACACAATAATAAAGGTGAAACTGGCGAATCTATACAGCATTGTTTAAAAAATTCTACTGATGCTAGAGCAGAAAGATATAATAAGCATTTCAAGGAATTTTTTAATACAAAACTTCTAGAACAAATGCTTGCAAAAAAAACAGATAAAACCGAGCAAGATATAATAGTTGCTAGAAAAATTGCTGCAGATAAAATTACTGCAGATAAAAAAGTTCCGACTACTGATAAAGAAATTGCTACTACTAAAGTAATTATTAATCCAGTAACTGAAGAAGCTAAGGAAGTTGCTGCTAATGATGATAAAAAAGCTGAAAATGTTGTTCCAACTGCAACAGCCGAAAATATTCAATCAGTTACTACTGAAGTGATTACTAATTCAGTAAATGATCTCAATGAAACTGATTTATCAGGACAAGATGTATCGAATGATGGCTATGAATTGTATAATACCTTTGCTTCTTAATTAGGTACACAATAATATACCAACAAAATACTTGCAGATTATTTGTGCCTTTTCGCTCCTAAATATCTAAAGGCCAATATAATTCTGCAAAGTACAGAGAGAGCTTTTCGTATTTTTATGAAGAGCTCTTTTTATCAAAATTTACTAGCGTTGAACTTCTCTGATCACTATTATAATCATTCCATTTTTCTAATCACTCCATCACTTACGCACTAGTTGAGCCTCTTTAGAGAAATCTCTATAAAAAATCTATAATTTTCGTTTACTCACTGAAGTGAAAGCACTAAAATAAGTAAAAATATTACTTATCAATAATAAAATTACCCACATGACTACTACAACAAATTTAACTCAAATCACTACTAATAACTTGGTTACTCCTCATATAGATAACTCTATCTTCTCTCTTATAATGTCTGCTGATTTTACAGGAAAATTAGTATTTATATTGCTATCTATTGCATCAATAGTAAGCTGGGCGATCATTATCAGCAAATATATTAGTTTATCTAATATACGTAATAAAATGGAAAAATTTGAAGAATTATTTTGGCATACTAAAGGTATTGGTGAATTAACATATTTAGCTAAAACATATTCTGATAATCCTTTATCTCATATTTTTACCTCCACAATAAAAGAATGTCAAAATATGGGGGCAACTTCTGAGAATATGAAATCCAGCTGTAAAGATCGGGTAATTTGTGTAATGAATCTTATTAAAGAGCAAGAAATGCAAAATCTAGAAAGGAATTTGGATTGGTTAGCTACTATTGGTTCTGCTTCACCTTTTATAGGACTTTTTGGTACTGTATGGGGAATTATGAGTAGTTTTCAAGCGATCGCTTATGCAAAAAATACTACACTTGCAGTAGTAGCACCAGGTATTGCAGAAGCCCTACTTGCAACCGCAATTGGTTTATTCGCGGCGATCCCAGCTACTATATTTTATAATTATTTCACTAATAAAATTATGACGTTAGATAATTATATGCAATCTTTTAGTAGCAATTTATATCTTGTGATATCCAAAGCAATAGACAAAGAAGAAATTTAAATTATGCAACAATTATATTCAAAACGTTATAAAAAGAGACATTTGAAAAATGAAATCAATGTAACACCTATGGTTGATGTAATGTTGGTGTTATTAATTATATTTATGATTACTTCACCAATGATTATAGCCGGGATCGAGGTGAATTTACCAAAAACGCAATCAGCAACAATTAAATCTTCTGCAAATCCTTTGGTTTTAAGTATTAATGCAAAAGGTGCTATTTATCTTTTTGAAACTCAAATTGCAAAAGAGTCGTTAATTCAAAAATTAGCCGAAATTACAAAAGATAATAAAGATGAGATTATTTACGTCAAAGGTGATAAATCTCTAGATTATGGTAGCATTATTAAATTGATTGCAAAAATCAAGACAGCAGGATTTACAAAAGTTTCATTGATATCAGAAATAGAAGATTAGTTAGATGACCGATGAGAAACTTTTCAAAAGAGCATTAATCATATCTTTGTTATTACATTGTATTATGATTATATCATTATGGCTTTCGCCTTTTTCTTTTTTCAATAAATTACCAAGTGACCAAAATAATATTAGCTTTGAAGTAGCTTTTGTATCAGATATTAATAATATCAAACCTCAAATTGCTACTACTAAAAAAGATGTAAAGCAGGAACAAGCACGTGAGATGAAAAAAACTGTAAAAAATAATAAAACTGCTGCACTTGCTCAAAACACTTTGAACTCTGAGACTATCAAACAACCAACCAAAAATACTCAGAAGACAGAAAATACATCGCAAAAAGCAGAAACTATTAAAATAGATAATAAAAAATTATCGACTACTCCACATAAAAATACAACTAAAACAAAAAAAGTAACAACACCTTCTGCAAAAACAACTCCTACACTACATAATATTGATCCTTTAGACTCTATTTTAAAAAATTTAGAACAGTCAACTGGCAATAATGATTCTAAAAAAATTCATACAAATGCCACCAAAGGTAACGAAGATATGAAATTTTTTGATAGTGATAATTATAATGATAATATGATTATCTCCGTCACTGAAAAAAATGTGATTAAAAACGCGATTCAGCGTAATTGGAATAAACCAACTTCACTACCTTTAAATAACGGTATTAAAGTATTATTCAAAATCGAATTTGAAAAAAATGGCATTATAAAAAATTCATCACATTTAAAAACAATTTGTAATCATAGTGATGATATTTGTAAAATAGCTATAGAAAGCGTACGCCGTGCTATAAATAGTACTAAAATAATAGAAGGTTTACCTCCAGAACGTTATGATTTATGGAAAGTAGTAGAATTGCATTTTGACCTTGAACTAATTTAATTTATATATTTATGAATATTTTTTCTATAATTTTACTTTTATTAGTTAGCATTACAAACAGTTTTGCTGATAACATCATTGATATTAACCAAGGGAAAACTGATCCGTTACCAATTGCTATAAATAAATTTAAGCCAATACAAATTAGTAATTCTTTAGAAGAAAAAATTACTAACATAATTAAGGCAGATTTAACACATTCTGGCATATTTCACCCTCTTCCGATCTCATCATTCATAGAGAATAAAATAGGTATTGACCATCGGCCAGTTTTTGCCTCATGGCAATATATTAAAGCGATGCTACTTTTAAATGGTGAAATAATCAAGTCTCCCAATAATGATGGTAAAGTAAAAATACGCTTCATTTTATGGGATACTATCTTAGAAAAACCTCTGTTACAGCAAGAATTAGAGTTTAATGAAGCTCAGTGGCGTATTGCAGCACACCAATTAGCGAATATTATTTATAAACAAATTACTGGACTACCTGGGTATTTCAATAGCAAAATTACTTATGTTTCAGAAACTGGACTTTCTATAAAACGTAAAAAAAGAATTGCTATCATGGATTATGATGGACATAATCATCAATATCTCACTGATGGGCGTGACTTAGTTCTTACACCTCGTTTTTCTCCAGATGGCAAAACTATTCTTTATCTTTCATATAAAAACAATATTCCAAGTATTTATAAGTTAGATGTTAAATCCAAAAAAAGTACTTTACTCGGGAATTTTCCTGGGATGTCTTTTGCACCTCGTTTTTCTCCAGACGGCCAATATGCGTTAATGTCAATTGCAAAAAATGGCGCTACCCATATTTACGAAATGGATTTGAGCAGTAAACATATAAAACAATTAACTAGTGGGCAACATATTAATACTTCACCAAGCTATTCACCAGATGGCTCTAAAATTGTTTTTAACTCAGACCGTAATGGTGCACGTCAAATTTTTGTGATGAATAGAGATGGATCAGGTATAGAAGCTATTAGTTTTGGTGGAGGCGCATATGCAGAACCTTTATGGTCAAAGCAAAATTATATAGTATTTACTAAGATGAGTCGTTCAAATGGTTTCTCAATTGGTATTATGAAACCAGAATTAATTGCAGGACAAAATAATGAGCGTTTAATCACTAATGGGTATTTAGTGGAAACACCAGCTTGGTCTGGCAATGGCCATATGATTATTTTTGCAAGAGGTGATAAACCAATTAATAACAAACAACAAAAAGGTCTAACCCGTCTTTATATAATAGATTTTACAGGATATAATAGTAGGATAGTCCCAACTCCTTATGATGCATCTGATCCTGATTGGTCGCAAACATAAACTATATATATTATTAATTTAGGACATAAGATATAATCTTACGTCCTAAACTGAGAAGAAATAATGAAAATAATTTTTATAAGAATTAATCAGCTGTAAACATTTCAACTAAATTACCGATGATTGGTATATCATCTATTTTGTCAACTATTTTGTCTAAAATACTTGTTTCTTCAATAGTAGTGGTTGCATTTGCTACTTCTATATTATCTACTGTATGATCTGCTGAGCATTTATTTGCATTAATTATATCGTGTACCATCTCTTGTACTTTACCTATTGCATCTTCAGTAGACATTTTACCATTTTTTACATCAGCTATTAGAGCTTCTATCACTTGCTGTACTGTAGTCTCTATTGTAGCTTCATTAGTAATATTTATATCTTCTGTATCATCTAATGCATTTTTTACAACTGTTAGCAATTTTGATAATAATGGTTTATCTTCAACTATTAATGATAATTTATCTTCTAATTTATCAAATACTTTTTCGAATATACTCATATAATTTTACCTTATTTTATAATTGAACTCTGATAACAAGCGTTTTATTTTTGCTTGATATAGTTAAGTATGGCACAATAAAGTTAATAAATTATTAACAAAATAGTTTATTTTTACTTAAAATTGATTTAATCGTAAATAAGAATAATTTACGAACAAAAATTTTTTAAGAAAAAATTTCATCTAATGCTAACTGAGCAATGATATAATTATGCAACATTAATCCTTTATCTGTAAGTTTCATTATATCATGATTGAAAGTAACTAAGCCAAGTTCTTGATATTGATTTAATTTATGTTGATCTAATATTTCAGCAAATTTTTTGCCCGTTGTTGCATAAAAATTGTGTTGATTCAAACCAGATATCAACCTAGTCCCCATCATTAAATGCTCCTTAATGATATCTTTCTGCAGTAAATTTTTCCTAGTTTGAATAGCATGACCATATTCTGTAATATTAGTTGCCCATTTTTGTGGAGCATTTATCATCATTATTGCTACAATTTTGTCCTCTATATGCAATCTACTATGAGCACCAGCACCTATTCCAAGATATTCTTCATAATTCCAATAAGTTAAATTATGCACTGATTCTTCACCTGGGTAGGCATAATTAGAAATTTCATATCTATTATAACCATATTCAGATAAGTATTGATTAGTCCATTCATACATATCAGCCGATACATCTTCTGGAGGTAAGCTAAAAGCGTTTCTTTTATGTAAAGAATAAAATGGTGTACCTTTTTCGATAGTTAATTGATAAAGTGAGATATGTTTGCCCACGAATTTCAATGCTTCTTTCATTTCATATTGCCAATCTTGTAATGTTTGATTTGGTAAAGCATATATCAAATCAACTGAATAACGATCAAATATTTCTGCAGCACTAGTAACAACTTTTATAGCTTCACTGGCACTATGATTTCTTCCTAAAAATTTTAGATTTTCATCTCTTATAGATTGAATTCCAATAGATACTCGATTAATACCAGCATTTTTAAAATTTTTAAATTTATCTGCTTCATAAGAAGTTGGATTTGTTTCAAGAGTAATCTCAGTATTAGAGTCAATTATACCGTAATGTGCTAAACTATCTAAAATTGACTGAACTAATTTAGGCGGCATTAAGGAGGGAGTGCCGCCTCCAAAAAAAATAGATTTGATATATTTACCTGTGATATTTGATTTAAAAAAATCAATTTCAGTGTTATATAAACTACACCATAAATCATAGTCAATATTTTGCAAAATATGTGAATTAAAATCACAATAAGGACATAAAGAGAGGCAAAATGGCCAATGCACATATATTGAGATATAGTTTTTAACCATCGATTTTTTTTGGTTGCGTAGAGCATTTTAAAGAGTTTTTAATTCCTCGTGCATCTATAATATGAGATAAAGATTCTTCTATTATTTTGATATCTTGTTTTTTATAAACTGTACCTAGCAAATATATTACATTGTTTGTAGTCTCAACATGTACTTCATCAGTATCATCAATTTTACCAGTGAGTGCTAAATAACTAATCCTACCTTTAGCTTTTGCAGTAATATATGCATCAGTTAAAAATTCTTTACTTGCTTTGATTTTCAAATTATCCGTATTAACGTCCTGCACACCTTTAATTCTTGATATAATTTCTACTAACCTTCCCGCTTCTAATCGAGTATTTAGATCACCATAAACATATATTACTGGCTTTTTATATTCTAATTTAATGTTTTTATATGTTGAATGATTTTCTTTGTGAATAACTTCATATATATTTTCTATATTCACATTAGCAAAAGCACAGGAATAACTAAATAAAAATAAACAAAATGCTATAAATAATATGTGAAAATTCAAATCACTTATTTTATAATTTTTATGATTATTGAATGAAAGCATGTGATATGGCATAAGAGATTATTAGTTTATAAAATTTCTACATGAGTATAGTAGAATATTTCTTATGTCTTAGTCCAGAGAAATATGGTGAGCCCGCCGGGACTCGAACCCGGGACACCCTGATTAAAAGTCAAGTGCTCTACCAACTGAGCTACGGGCTCTTAACTAAAGGCTATATTAATATTTTTGCCAAAGCGTTGTAAAAATATTACACTGCAAAGACTCACCATTGTCAAATTGTACAAAGGATATTGTGCGTTATTTGACTTGCAAATTTGCTCTTGTATATATGAACCAAAAATTATACTCTGTCAAGAGTTTTCCATAAAAAAAGGCAGAAAAATGAACTTAAAAGATTTTGTTATTATAATTCCTTCACGAATTGGCTCAACTAGACTACCACGTAAGCCTCTAGTAAAAATAGGTGATAAATTATTAATAGAACATATTATATTAAATTTAAAAGATGATTTTGTAGATAATTTATATATTGCAACTGATTCACACGAAATTGCATCGTTAGTGGAGTCATTGGGTGTAAATTATATAATGACTGGAGAATGTAATACTGGTACTGATAGGGTTTATCAGGCATTTCAAAAATTAGGTAAAAAAGTCAAATATATAATAAATCTTCAAGGTGACATGCCTTTTGTAACACCACAACTCATTAAAAATATAGTGGAAAGACTTGAAAAAGGAGATTGTGATATTGCAACGGCGATAATTAAAACCGATAAACAAACAATTGAAAGTGAATCTAATGTTAGCGTAGTTATAGATAAAAATGATATTGCAATGTATTTTTCTCGTTGTCCTATTCCTTATAATAGTAAAGAATTTCATTATCACATGGGGGTATATGGTTTTTGTGCTGATGCTCTTACAAAATTTGTAAATCTTCCTCAAACAAAATATGAGCTGAGTGAAAAATTAGAGCAATTACGAGCTTTAGAAAATGGTATGAAAATAGGAGTGTGCATAGCAAATGAAGCCCCAATTTCTGTTGATACTGAAGAAGATTTAGCAAAAGCTATTCAATATTATAATAAACAATTATCAAAATAACTTGATTATATAAAATGAAGGTAATAAAAAAATGTCTAAAGATTAATTCACCGAATTATCTAAGATTACTTGAAATACTTACACAAAATGGTGGCTATGCACGTGTAGTCGGAGGGGCAGTACGTAATTGTTTATTATCTATTCCAGCTAATGATATTGATATTGCTACTAATTTATTACCAACTCAAGTTATAGATATTTTATATAAAGAGGGAATCAAAATTATCCCAACTGGTATAGATCATGGTACTGTTAGTGCTCTTTTTACTGATGAGATAATCCAAATTACCACACTACGTAAAGATATTAAATGTTTTGGACGCAAAGCAGAGGTCACTTTTACAGACTCATTTTACGAAGATGCAACACGCCGTGACTTCACCATAAATGCCCTGAGTTATTGTGTATTTAAAGAAGAAATTTATGATTATTTTGATGGTATAAGCGATTTAAATACTAAAATAGTAAAATTCATAGGAAATGCTGAAGAACGTATTAACGAAGATTATCTGAGGATATTACGTTTTTTTCGTTTTTCACACCGATTTGCAAAAAAGCTTGACCAAGCTGCTCTAGATGCATGTATAAAACTCAAAGAAAAGCTTCTATCTTTGTCGCATGAACGCATCAAGTCTGAAATGGATCTGATATTATCCGCACAAGGTAATGAAGATATTCTACAAAAAATATATGAAACAGGTATTTTAAATATTATTTATCCAGGAAGTAATTATACATTTTCGCTACAACAAAATCTATTAACCGCAGTAAAATTTTATCAATGTAGCGATCATTTAACGCGGCTAGCATCATATAGTTTAATATTTTCCTCGGTTAAAATGTTAAATATTAAATTCTTATTAAATTTACGTTTTTCAAAAAGTGAAGCAACTACTATTATATCTTTCATTAATTTTTGTACTAATATTCAGAATGAACTACATACTAGACTAAACTTAGTGTATGCAGGATTGGAGGATTATTGTATTTTTTTTGCACTTGCAGAAATTACTACTGGACAAATAGATCTAATTAGGAAACAATTTACTCAACTACAACTTAGCGCAAAGCCAGTATTTCCTATTAATGGTAATGATTTGAAGGCAAAAAATATTAATATCAAAAATATTGGTACCATATTAACAGACTTAAAGACAAAATGGGCAGCGAGTAATTTCACTTTAAATAAAGAAGATTTAATCACATTATTGAACAAACTATGATCACACGCTTAATTCTTATTATATTATTTTTATCTCAATCTGCACTTGCAACTGAGCCAGTAAAGATCATTACTACTATTACTCCTTTGGCATCTATTATTTCAATGATATTAGGCAATGATGCAGATATTAGCGCCATTAATAATATGTCAGGCTGCCCGCATCATTATAGTTTTAAATTTAGCGATCGAGAAAAAATAAATTCTGCAGATTATTTTATTTATATAGATCGATATTTTGACAATCCTATAGCTAATGCTCCTAGGGAAATTATAAAGCATAAAATTGAAATAAGTAAGTTTAAATCAATCAATTTTCGTGTTCATAATAACGAGATAAATTGGCATTTTTGGTTAGATTTAAATAATGTAATTGCATTATGCAAAGAATTATCATCTATTTTCTCTGACAATATGCCACATTTAAAATCTAAAATAATCAAAAACACTAATGATACGATCCAAAAACTGCAAGATTTACAACAATATAAAACCGATAATTTAAAATCCATTGCACCTTTATTGATTACAACTGATTCACTAGAGCATTTCTTTAATGGACTTGATTTAGATGTTACCTCTATATATCAAAACTCAATGCAAAGCTTGAGTCAATATCATCAACTTGAAAATTTACTAAAAAATACCTCTAAAAAATATGTAATTGTAACGGATATCAAACAAAATTCTCATTTATATAAAAAATACAAGCTAGATATTATACAATTAGACTCAGAAAATTGGCATTTTGATAAAGATAAAGATCAATATAAAAATTTATTCATAAAAAATTATTTATTAATGATTAATCAATTAAAAAAATTCAAGCAACAATAGATATTGCTATATAAATAAGTAAATTGCATTATATCTAAAATACTTGAAATAAAACCAAAAGAAATTATAGCAGGTATTCGAAGTCTCTATCAAAACTATATATAATAAATTATATAACCTTGACATTATAGAATGAGCTTACAACAGATCAACGCTTCTGATCCCTCTTCTTCAATTTGGGTATCAGCTTCAGCTGGCACTGGTAAAACCAAAATATTAACCGATAGAGTATTACGGTTATTATTAACAGGCGCTAAATTAAACAAAATATTATGTCTGACTTTTACTAACGCAGCCGCTAACGAAATGAAAGAGCGGATTATTAATACAATATTTAGATGGTCTATTTTACCTAAGAGCGAACTTAATTTGGAGCTAAAAAATACACAAGGCACAGTACCTTCACAAGAACAATTAAACTTAGCAAGTGATTTATATGAACAGTATTTGCGTTCTGAGAATAGTCTAAATGTACAAACTATACACTCATTTTGTCAAAAACTTTTGAAGCAATTTCCGATTGAAGCTGGCATATCACCTCATTTCCAAATTATTGATGAAATTCAGGAACAAGCTTTACTAAATGAAGTCAAAACCATTATTCTGCGTCACCATGATTTAGAAATTATCAGTAAATATTTAATTACTAATTTTCATGAATTAATTATTGATGAAATATTTAACGAGATTATCCAAAATAAACATCTGTTTGTAAAGAATTATTTGGAAACTAATATTCTTTCTGTTTCGCAGCACTTAATCAATGAGCTGTCAAAAGCTCCAGAAACATATTTTACTGAATTTACAGATCATCCTATTCTACAAGATGTTTTCGAATCTCAAGCAACATTTAATAAAATTAAAAATCTTTTTCTCACTGAGCAAGGTACAATCAGGAAATATTTGCGAGTAAATTTAAAAAAAGATTCAATCGGCTATAAAAAATTATTAGATTTACAGAAAGATTTTTATCAAAAAACTCAAATTATAAAGGATCAACAAATACAATATTTTTCATCTATCATAGAATTATTAAGCAATGTGTTGATCTCACAATATGAAAATATTAAACTACAGAAAGCTCTATTAGATTACGATGATTTAATAGACAAAACCTGCAAATTACTTAATAACAGCAATGCAAAAGAATGGATATTATATAAATTAGATGGTTTTATTGATCATTTATTAGTTGATGAAGCACAAGATACTAGTGCCAATCAGTGGAAAATTATTAACTCTTTAATTACTGAATTTTATTCTGGTGAAGGAGCTGAGAAAGAAAATCGTACAATTTTTGTGGTCGGTGATGCCAAACAATCTATTTTTAGTTTTCAAGGCGCCCAGTTAGAGATATTTGTTAAAACTAATATCCAGCTAGCAGAAAAAATCTATTATGCTAATAAGAAATTTAGTAATATTAATTTAGAAATTTCTTACCGTTCTGGACAAGAGATATTAGATATAGTTTACAACACATTTTATGATCAGCAACGTTATGCCCCCTTCTCTTTTTCTATGCCAATTAGCTATCTAGAAGCCTTTAAGAAAAACATTAAATCTTCTGTAGAGTTATGGCCTTTATGCCGAACAGAAAATCCAGAAAAAGAGTTCTGGCCTATCAAGAAGAATATAATTGCTACAACTTCTCCGCAGACTATTTTAGCACATAAAATTGCCTCTAATATAAAAAATATCATTAATAGTAAAGTCATTTTATCCTCAACGCAAAAACCTGTACGCCTTCAAGATATTATGATTTTATTCAGAAAACGTGATGAGTTGGTAAAACAAGTGATCAAGGCCCTCGAAGAAAATAACCTCAATGTATCAGGACTAGATAGAATTAATTTAAAAGAAAATATGGCAGTACAAGATTTACTTACCATAGCACGTTTTGTTATTAATCCTGATGATGATTTAAATTTAGCTTCATTACTTCAAAGTCAGATTATAGGCTTCACTACAAAAGAATTAGAGCAACTTGCTTCGAAGAGGTCAACCTCAATATGGCAATATTTATCTTTAAATGATAATCAATATGAGGATATATATAGAAAATTATCAGAATTTAACACTCTATATACAAAAACAAATATATTAGAATTTTTCCAATATATTACTGACGTAATGGGTTATAGAAAATTATTAGGATTCAAAAACAAAAATGCCAGTGAGGATGCCATTAATGAGTTATTATATATATGTGAAAATTATATGATTCAAAATGGTAATTCTTTACAAAAATTTTTACTATGGCTAGAGAGTATTAATTCTTCAATCAAGAGTGAAAATTTAGGTGAAGATCAAGTACAAATCATGACTGTACATGGAGCAAAAGGTTTACAAGCGCCAATAGTAATAATATGTGATACTACCTCTATACCTACTAATAATAACCGTTTTTTTTGGACGGAAAATCAAGATTTAGTTATAACACGGCATGCAGATGATAATAGTGAATATATACAAGATCTCAAAAAAGAAGCTAAAAAGCGCAGCTATGCTGAATATCTCAGGTTATTATATGTCGCAATGACCCGTGCTGAGGAAAAGTTAATTATATGCGGCTACCAAACTAATCAGGCAGTTCATGATGATTGTTGGTATAAGGTAATTAGCAAAACTATGCAAAGACTTGGTTCTGCCTTAGAAGATGGGACATTAATATATGGTACAAATGAACTAAGTTATATTACAGAGAATAATGTGGATCCTAAAACGCAAAATATTCTTTACTTCTATCCACAGAATATTAGTACAAAATTAATAACAAAATCAGACAAAAGTAACAATATTATTCATACTAACTCACCACTAACCTCAGGTAATCCTCTAGAATATGGTCTTGTTTTCCATAAAATATTAGAAGATAGTATAAGCAGCAATATGCTACATAAAATGCCTCAGCACCCTTTTATCAAATCATTAACATTATCAGAACAATCCAGAATATTATGTAGTATTGAGAAGATCCTTGCTAATACAGAATTTAAAGAATTACTTAAACTAAAAACTATCACTGAAATAAATATTGGTACTATAACAGATACTGATTCAATTGAATTAAAGCGTATAGATTTAATGATTTGTGACGGAGAACGAGTCATAATTATTGATTATAAATCAGATCTACATCCTGCATCTGATGTTTATACTGTACCAGTAATATACGTACAGCAATTAGCAAATTATAAAAACATATGTGAGTTAGTATATCCATCAAAGAAAATTATAACTAAAATATTATGGCTGGAAAATGGCCAATTAATGGATATACATAATTAAACCTTAAGTAAGTCTATATCCGACTTACTTTATCAAGTTTTAACTTAAGATTTAATTTGACAACCAATATTTCTTGTTATAACGTGATATTCAAGAAGTAAATTTTTATTAAAAATATCAAGAAGAATTTATGCATACACAAAACAGAACTAAATTGGATTTAGGACCTTATCATAATGGCTTTTGGTATGGTAAAATTGCAGGAACGATCGCTAGTGCAGCAGGTATATGGGCAGCATCTGCGGGAGGAATGTTAACACTTACGGCCCCTCCTCTTATAATGTTAGGTATATTTTCCAGCTGTATTAGTTATTTAGCAGGCGGCGTTGTTGGAGGATTTCTAGGATCTCATAAAGCTAAAAGCGTTACATTCTCAGCTTACCAACAAGCATCAGAGACCCACTCTTAAACTAATGAGAATGTATTAGCAACTCAAGCTGAACGAGAAAATTGGACTAGAGAGACTTTAGAACAAATATATCCCGAAGCTCAGAACGCAAATCGTGAAATCAGTATATAGCTAAGATCATATAAAAGAGTCATAGTATAAGAGTAGGAGTTGTAGTGGCCGAAACAGCAGTGGCTATAGTCCACTATTGCTCATCTGATACAGGCAAAAAAACCTTAGAAAAAATTGGAGACAAAATTGGAGACAAAGTGCCTGATCTAATCGACAAATTAATTCCTGAACCAACTAAAAAAGTAAGTGATCAATCGCCGCAAGGTGCCACCACTTATAGTCAATCTACTTATAACTACTCTGGATATAATCACTCTGGATATAATCACTCTGGGTATAATCAATCTGCTGGATGGACGGCTCCGAGGGAAAATAATACAGACGCTTCAGGTGACAGTAATAAACTGATGGGAAACACTGCAAACAATTTTCCATTGCTAGAAGGTTAATTGCTAAAAGGTTAATTGTAATTGACAATATATTAATAACTGATATTTTTAAACAGTAATTCAACTAAGAATTTTTTATTAGCTTTTATATGTGCTTACCTAATCAAACTCCAGATTGCTCACAAACTATTACATGGCATCGTACGCCTTACTCAATCGGTTTTGATGGAGGCAAAATTACTGGAAGTGTTGGGTCCATGCTTATTATACACGCGATATGCCAAATAAATACCATAACTCTTGCAACTCCACTTATGATCATGATCTACTTATTTTCTGGCGGCGTGGGCTACATCAGTGGAGGCTTTGGGGGGGCAGAGCTATCTAAGATGTGGCATCAACAAAATCCTCCAGGTGAAGCCGTAAGCTCTATACCAGGACTATTAGGGGGAGGGATATTAGGAAGTATAGTAGGTGCAATAGCGGGGACCATCTATATGGCATCGTTCCTTGCCTCAATTTATTATTCTGATCCATCTAAGCACACAGAAAACAATTCTGAAATTACTATAAGATTACCTGACAACTTCTTTAATTCGTCAGAAGATACAGCAGAAAAAAGTATTGAAAATACTGTCAATTTACCAGGCGAGGTTTCAGAATCCAATACTGTGAATTGTGATTGAGGAAAAATGATATTTCACAAATAATTTTTAGCAGTTCTGAGTGATACAAGGTTCAAACAGGATAGATTAATTATTATCCAGAAATAATTCCTCTTGAACATTATTCAGACCTACTGGAGCGTTTATACCTAAATGTTTAAAAGCATTAGCCGTCAGTACACGACCACGTGGCGTCCTTTGTACCATTCCTATCTGAATTAAAAACGGTTCTATAGTTTCCTCAATAGCATCTTTTTGCTCTGATAACGCAGCCGCAATAGTTTCAACGCCGACAGGCCCGCCATTATAATTATCAGCAATAAATTTGATATAACGGTAATCATTGCTATCTAAGCCCATCTTATCTACTTCTAGTCTATATAATGATTTACTAGCAATATTTTCATCAATAACACCATGGTTTTCTACAACAGAAAAATCTCTTACTCTTTTCAACAATCGTAGTGCGATACGTGGAGTACCACGAGAACGCATTGCAATTTCGTGAGCTCCTTGCTTAGTGATATTAATGTTCAAAATTGCAGCTGCTCTGTTAATCACTAAAACTAATTCTTCTGTTTTATAAAAATTAAGCCGAAGCGGTATACCAAAGCGATCCCGTAGTGGATTGCTAATTAACCCAAGCCTAGTAGTAGCACCAATTAAAGTAAATTTAGGTAAATCTATTCTGACAGAACGAGCACTTGGTCCATCACCTATTATAATATCTAAGAAAAAATCCTCCATAGCAGAATATAAGATTTCTTCTATATTATTAGGAAGACGATGAATCTCATCAATAAAAAGTACATCTTGAGGAGCAAGATTAGTTAAAAGAGCTGCTAATTCAGCTTTTTTTGATAATGCAGGGCCGGAGGTCGCTCTAAAATTAACATTCATTTCTTTGGAAATGATATTAGCTAAAGAAGTTTTACCCAAACCAGGCGGTCCATAAAAAAGTGTATGATCCAAAGATTCTTTACGATTCTGAGCAGCTTTAATAAATACTGTCAAATTTGCTTTTACCTGTTCTTGACCTATAAAATCTTGCAATAAATTAGGCCGAATTGGTGAATCTATGTTCTCTGTTTCCAAAATATCTGGTGATAAAATATTATTTTTATTTTGCATCTTATGATTTATTTTTTAGGGCTAAACGGATTAGGTCACTAATATTCATATCAGAATTTTCTGCTAATATATTACTCACCCTTGAACGTGCTTCAAATTGACTGAGACCAAGATTGGTCAGAGCAATGATCGCATCATTTGATACATTATTTTCAATTTTACTATTGATTTTAGCGCCCGCAGTTGATTTTGAATTAATAAATTGGCTTATATTAGTAGAAATTAATTTATCTTTTAATTCTGTGATAATCCTCTCAGCTAATTTTTTACCAACCCCAGATATATTGTGAAAAGATATTTTATCTTCTCTATCTAAAGCTAATTGGATCTCTTCAGGGGCCATTTGAGATAAAATAGATAAAGCCATTCTAGTACCAACTCCCTTAACTGAACGCAATATATTAAAAGCATTTTTTTCCTCTGCATTACTAAAACCATATAAATGAATATGATCTTCTCTTACATAAGTTTCAATTAATACTTCATAAAACTGCCCTATTTCTAAGCTCATTAAAGTTCTCTTTGAAGCAAAAACTTGGTATCCAACACCTGCTACATCAATTATAAAGTGATCTTCACAAATAAAGTCAATATTTCCCTTTAATTTACCTATCATCAAAATTCTTGTAGTTTATTGCGTATCATATAATATAAAACCATTAATTATAGATTTTGTAAATGCCTAACAATTATAAATCTCTATTGATAGCATTTTTAGCTACTATAACTCGTTATTATAACTACTCTATTTTTGGATTATCAGCATCAATATTATCTGAATATTTAATGCCACATGGAGAAGGAGCATATAAAATGTCATTTTTCTTTTTAATTTTTAGCTTGGCTGCAATAACACGACCTATTGGTGCAATGATTTTTGGGCCAATAGGTGACAAAATTGGTAGAGTCTATAGTATTAAAATAGCTGCTATTTTTTCAGCATTATCTACTATGTGTATTGCTTTTATCCCGAACTTTACTTTTTTGGGTATTAGTTCTGTTATCTTGCTTACATTATCTAGAATGTTTTTTCTATTATCTTTTGCCGGCGAAGTAGATGCAATTAAAATTTTTGTTTCTGAAGTAGCAAAAAATTATCGCTACATTGCCAATTCTTTAGTAATATTTTTTTCACAAATTGGTGTAATATTAGCTTCTATTTGTTATCATTTTACTGCATTACACGATAATTTTCATTGGCTATGGCGCATTAATTTTGCCATTGGAGGAGTAATGGGAATTATTGTAATTGGCATGAGAAATTCTTTAGTGGAAAGTGAAGATTTTCTTATAGCTAAAGCTGAAGCGCCTGATGACCAAAATAGTTTATTTACTTTAGTAGCAAAATATAGATTAAAATTTTTTCTAGCTACATTAATTAGTGGATTTATAGGATCTGTCTATCACTTTTTGATCATTTTTTTAAGTTCTTTTCTTTATTATACTGCACAAATAATTACCTCTCAAAAAGCGAGCGTTAATAATATTATATTAATTATACTTTATCTTGTTTCTACACCAATTGCTGGGTATGTTAGCGAAAAATATAAAAACTTAATGCAACCATTAATAGCGCTAATATTTAGTTTTATTTTACTCATTATTATGATTTATATAGGAGCTGACTATTATCTATTAATCCATAAATTATTGATAATTCTGGTGCCTTTTTACTCTGTGCCTTGTGGAGTAATAATTTTATCCTTATTTCCAACAATTGATAAAATGCGTATGTGTAGCTTATCACATTCAATAGGTAGCCTATTATTATCTTCTACTACACCAATGTTTTGTATGTTAATTTGGCAATATAATCATTCTGTTGAATCAATATTATTATATTTTCTTATATCTCTATTGAGCCTAACTTTAGTCCTTTTATATATTAATTGGCAAAAACTGTTGCGTTTAAAATAATTCTATTCAAATTGATAATATAAATTTAATATAGTGTTCTAACATTTCTTAATTCTACAACTAATAAGTCAATTAGTGCATAATTATATAAAATTATACTTGCAAATTTTCTATTAAAAGATTTTAATATACGCCGTAAGTAAAAATGAGTCCAAATGATCTAAATAACAATAACTTATCCATAAAAATTGAAACTCAAAATATCGCAATATGTTGAAACATAATAATAATTATACTCAGTATTTTAATAATGTAATTAACTTTGCTACCTCAGATCAAGTGCATAATGAGAAACACGATACTAGCTTAATTAGTACCCTTTGCCCTAGTGGGCATTTAAGAGTGACATGGATAACTGAAAGTGCTGAGGTTCAAACAGATATTGATCGTAGTAAAGGTTTTCCTATGTTTGACTATGATAATTATTGCCGCGACCAATTTCTACATAGCGCCTTGTGTAAGGAACAAAATAATATTTCACCTCAAATAGTTGTTAATACAAGTAACTCTGCTGCCAACTGCACTAATAATTCTCCTTATCACTCTCCTAATACACTTGCAAACTATGAGAAATCTGAGATCTATAAAACTAATAATATATCAGCATTAAGTACTGATAACACCAATGTCGTTATAATTGATCTTACACAAAATAGTAATAGTTCTGACTGTGACGAAAGCCTTAAAACAGCGAAAGAAACAGCTGATATTGCTGCCATATCATACAATAAACCTTTAGGAGATGAATTTTGGCAACATGAATTTTTAGGAAATTCACTCACTACTATTGTCATACCGGAAACATCATCTACGGATAGTAAATTTATGGAGTTTACTCTTTTTGGTTATAGTTTAAGCTCTCTTAACTGGGAATAATTTAATTAAAAAATAGCATCTATAATACTTTAAGCATATTAACTTGCAATTCTTTTATACCATCGCCTTTTTTACTACTAGTTATAATCATTTCAATATTGTTATAACCGTGTAAAATTAGCATATTATGCATTTCTTTAAAAAAATCTTCACGATTTTTAATTTCATCACATTTGGTAAATATGATTTGAAAATTTAACGCAGCTTCTCGTAAAAAATCCATCATAAGCCAGTCATTGTTCTTAAATCCACGCCTTGAATCAATAAGTAGATTAATTAACTTCAATTGTGTAGTATTTTTCAGATAAAAACTTATTAAGTTCTCCCAGTTTAATCTTATTTCTCCAGGAACTTTAGCAAACCCATAGCCTGGAAGGTCAACTAATAAAAACTTATCATCTATAGAAAAAAAATTGATTTGCTGAGTTCTACCAGGCGTATGAGATACTTTAGCTAAAAATTTGCGATTACAAACTTTATTAATCAAACTTGATTTACCAACATTTGACTTTCCTATAAATGCTATTTGCGGTAAATATAGTTTTGGTAATTGATTTACCTTAGCAGCACCAGCTATAAATTTTGCTTCTTTTTTAAAAATTTTAATACTACTTACCGACATTTATTAATTTTAAAAACTGTGGTTACCAGAACCGATGATTGTTATAGCTTGAATTTTTATCCATCCACAATTAATGTTATTGATCCATTTTGTTAATAGAATATTGTTGGATGATCGATAATATATTATTCCATGACCAATATATTAATAAGCCAGCAGGAAAACTACTAAACATAAATAAGAACATAAGAGGCATAAATCTCATGATTTGTGCTTGCATTGGATCTGTAGGTTGCGGACTCATTCTTTGCTGCAAAAACATAGTTACTGCCATAATCACAGGCCATGCCCCAATCATTAAAAAACTAGGAACTGAGTAAGGTAATAAACCAAATAAGTTAAAAATACTAGTAGGGTCAGGAGCAGACAAATCTTGGATCCAACCAAAGAATGGTGCGTGACGCATTTCAATCGTTACATATAATACTTTATATATGGAGAAAAAAACTGGTATTTGTACCAATAGAGGTAAACATCCTGAAACAGGATTCACCTTCTCACGCTTATATAAAGCCATAATTTCTTGGTTCAATTTCATTTTATCATCACCACATGATTTTTTAATTAATTCAATTTCAGGTTGTAATTTTTTCATTCTTTTCATAGAACGATAAGATTTATTTGCTAACCCAAACATCAATAATTTTATTATTACTGTTACTATCATGATAGATATGCCAAAATTTCCTACATAACTATAGAAGAAATTCATTGCATTAAAAATTGGTTTAGTCAGAATATAAAACCACCCAAAATCTATAGCGCGATCAAATAATTTTAGGTCGAATCGTGCCTCATATTTATCTAGCAAATCAACTTTTTTTGCTCCACAAAATAAATGATGTACAATAACAAACTTTTCACCATTTTCGATAATTTTGTTTTCTGTTACAAAATCAGCTTGATATTTTTCAGCTCCACCCTTAATAGCAAAATTATAGTTAGCATTATATTGTTCAGTTTTATCAGGAATTAAAGCAGTAAGCCAATATTTATCTGTAATACCAAGCCAGCTAACATCTCCTGTCAAATGTACAGATTTTTTATCCTTAATTTTATCATAAGTATATTCATGCAATTCTCCTTTGACTGATCCCACCATGCCTTGATGTAAAATATTCATAGAAGAACTTGGATGATTTGCATATGATTTATTCACTAAGCCGTAATTTTGCACCGATATGGGTTTACCAGATTGATTCTCTATTGTTTGCGTAATATTGAACAAATATTGATCATTAATCGATATAGTAACTTTAAATTTTACATTTTCTGGGCTTGTCCAATGTAAATTAATAGCTTCACTATCAGTTAATTCCGTTTTGTCACTAACCCATACAGTATTAAAATTTGGGTAGGTAATGTTACTATTTTTACCACGCCAACCAAACTCAATAAAATATGAATCTTTACCACCAGAAGGAGATAGTAACACTACAGGGGGACTATTTTTGTCCAATGTTTGTTTATATCGTAGCAAAGTTAAATCATCAAATCTTAGACCTCTAAGAGAAATTGTCCCTTTAATAACATTTGATACAATCTTAACTCTTGGTGTGTTTTTTAATAATTCTACTTGTTCTGTTGTTGCATCCTGCTTATTTGCACTATTAACCTTGGCACGAGCTAATTGTTGCTCATATATTTTTCTTTGCGTCGCAAGTTTTTCAAGTCTAGGCTTCTCATAAAAAAATTGCCACCCTAATATTATCGCAAGCGATAATATTACCATCAGAGCTAAATTTTTCAAATTTTCATCCATAATCTAGTGCAAATTACTTTAATATTATTGGTATTTCTATATTATTTTTTCTGAATAATCAAGGTAATAACCTCATTTATAAGTTACCAGCAATAACTAATTATTTCAAAGAAGATTTAGTAATTATCTTATTAGTTATAAACTATTAACAATTTGCTTGATAATTGCACAAAATTTATTTATTATGACTCCCTTTAACTATAATAATATCTTATCGTCAATTTATGGATTCCATGAAGAAAACTATAGTAGTGGCAATGTCTGGAGGTGTTGATAGCTCTGTCGTAGCTGCAATGCTTAAAGAACAAGGACATAACGTTATAGGTATTACATTACAATTATATGATCATGGCTTGGCTGTGCAAAAAAAAGGAGCTTGTTGTGCCGGACAAGATATTTATGATGCCAAAGTAGTTGCTGATACTATTAATATTCCACATTATGTATTTGATTATGAAAACATATTCAAGCAAGAAGTGATAGATGATTTTGCTGATAGTTACATCAGAGGAGAAACGCCTCTCCCATGTGTAAGATGTAATCAATCTGTAAAATTTAAGGACCTTTTAGCATCAGCCAAAAAATTAGGAGCAGATGCCTTGGCAACTGGTCATTATGTACAAAAGATCATTAACAATGGACAAATCGAACTTCATAAAGGTGCGACTTTAGCAAAAGATCAGAGTTATTTTTTGTTTACAATTACTAAGGAACAATTAGATTATTTGATGTTTCCTCTTGGTGCACAAACTAAAGAGCAAACAAGGAAATTAGCAGAAAAATATGGTCTCAAAGTTGCGGATAAACCAGATAGTCAAGATATTTGTTTTGTACCAGAAGGTAATTATAAAGAAGTCATAAGTAAAATCAGGCCGCAGAGTGCTAAACCTGGAAAATTTATTCATGTAGATGGTTACGAATTAGGCGAACATAAAGGCATTATTAATTATACTATAGGACAAAGACGTGGTTTGGATATCTCTGTAGGAACACCACTATATGTTATAAAAATTGACTCTGAATTAAATAACGTTTATGTTGGGCCAGAATCTTTTTTATTTAAAACAAAATTTTCGTTGAAAGATGTGAATTGGATTGCAGAAGATATTAATCCATATGGTGCCGAATTAACAGTCAAAATACGTTCTGGTGCACCCGTTGCAAATGCATTTTTGCAAATGAATAACGGTATATTTGAAGTAGAATTAATGCAACAACAAAAAGCTATAACACCAGGGCAAGCTTGTGTTTTTTATCAAGAGAATCGCTTACTTGGTGGAGGATGGATTACAAAAGAAATATTGTAATTCAAGTAATAAATAAAATTTAGTAGAGGAAATCATAATGAATTTTTTTAGAAGAAAACCATTACAGTCAGTATTAGAGACAGGAAAGACTAGTGGTCTTATCAAATCTCTGACTTTAATTGATCTTATCTTGCTTGGTTTAGGAGGAATTATTGGTACAGGAGTATTTACACTCACAGGTGTAATTGCTGCTGAATATGCTGGTCCTGCAGTAATTTTATCTTATGCTTTGGCAGGTATAGCTTGTATATTTATTGCCTTAGTATATACCGAACTCGCTTCAATGATCCCTACTTCAGGTAGTATTTATACTTATTCATATGTCGCATTTGGTGAGGCTTTTGCTTGGGTCATTGCAAGTATATTGATTATTGAAATGGGATTAGGAGCTGCTGCTGTTTCTAGTGGTTGGTCTGCTTACGTACAAGGTTTATTTGATGCAGCAGGATGTCCTTTACCACAAGCAATTATTAACTGCCCAACAAATGGAGGATTCATTGATCTTCCTGCTTTTTTGATTGTATTATCAGTTGGCACCATGCTTTTCTTAGGCACAAAAGAAAGTAAAACACTAAATAATATTTTAGTTGTTGTCAAAATGACTGCAATATTGCTTTTCGTAATATTCGCTGCTCCACATTTTGATATTAATAATTGGGAAAATTTTATGCCAAAAGGTTTTGATGACATTATATATGGCTCATCAATATTATTCTTTGCCTTTACTGGTTTCGGAGTATTAGCTGCAACAGCTGAAGAATGCAAAAACCCAGAAAAAGATCTAACTATAGGTATTATCGGATCATTAGTACTCGCAACAATAGTATATATGTTAGTTGCAGCTGCATTAACTGGAATGACACCTTATTACGAACTAAATAACCCGCAATCACTTGCATATGCTTTAAAGCAAAATGGAAGTAATGTTGGTTCAATTCTGGTAGCGGTCGGTGGCATAGCTGGTATGACTACGGTGATTATGGTCAATATATATGGACAATCCAGAATATTTTATGTTGTGGCACGTGATGGTTTAATCCCAAAATTTATGTCAAAAATTCACCCGAAATATGATAGTCCATACATGACTATTATGGTATTCACGATTTTTGTAGCACTTGCAGGCTCATTAGTACCATTTAATAAATTAGCACAATTATCTAGTATGGGAGCGCTAACTGATTATATAGTCGTGGGATTATTAGTAATCTTTTTCCGTATTAAAGAGCCAAATATTAGAAGACCATTTAAATGCCCAGCAATATATTTAATAGCGCCATTGGCTTTGTTTTTATCAATCTATTTGTTATCAAAACAAATTTTTGATGTTAATGGTAATTTATTACCAAGTGGCCAAACTTATTTATATTGGCTTGGTGGTGCTCTCATACTTTATTTGATTAAGCTAATAAGTAATTATATTTGCACAAAAGCTTGCTAGGCTATTAAATTATATTTTGGTCTTATGGAAATATTATTTAGTTTGATTATTTTTTTAGAAGATTTCTTCTGGAGTTATGTAGGATGGATCTTGATCGTAATCTCAGGGATATATTTAACCTATATCTCGAAAGGTTTACAATTTAAAGCATTATTTCACTTTAAAACAAATCTTAAAGAGATATACGCTCAAGCACATGATGAAACATACGAAGGTATTAATCCTTTTAAATTATATTTTGCATCAGTTGGAGGCATGGTAGGATTAGGTAATATAGTATTTATTACTACAGCCGTGATGATTGGTGGGCCTGGCAGTATATTTTGGATTATTTTAGCATCTTTAAGTGGAATGTTATTGAAGTATTCAGAAATCTACTTAGGTATGAAATATCGAATCAAAAATGAAAAAAATGGTTTCGATGGTGGACCGATGTATTTCCTACAACATGCTTTCAAAGGTAAGCAAATGGCTTATTTATTTGCTGTGCTTTTATGCTTATATGGTGTAGAAATATCTAATTTTTTAATTATTGTTGATCGTGTAGAATATAGTTTTCATTTTGATAGAAATTTGATTATATTTACTTTCCTAATTATAGTGATTTATTCATCGATTGGTGGAATTAGTAGACTTGCAAATATTTGTTCTACAATTATGCCAATTTTTATGCTTGGTTATGTTGTGTTTGCAATTTACGTAATTTCTTGCCACTATTCATTGTTGCCTAGTTTCTTCAAAACAGTACTAATTTCTGCATTCACGGGTCATGCTCCTATTGGAGGATTTATAGGTAGCACAATGATTTTATCTGCATATTTAGGTATATCTAAAACTGTTTATTCGGGAGATATTGGTATAGGATACGATTCAATAATGCAGAGTGAAACGAGAATAGTCTGTCCTAGAATGCAGGCTATTTTAGCGATTTATGCACTTTTAACAGACACTTTAATATGCTTACTCACAAATATTATGGTAGGTGTCACCGGTGCTTGGCACATTTTTAACCATCTTGCTCCTTCTGATATAGTAGCCAGATTGCTTGCTGATTATATTCCCTATAGTGATTTATTCATGACCTTATTATTATTTTTTGCTGGTTACACTACAATTATTGCTTATCTTGCTGCGGGAACTAAATGCGCAAAATTTATTAGCCCTAAATATGGAAGATTTGCATATTTATTATATGCTATGTTTGCGTTTGTTTTTTTCTGTAGTTTTTCTCAAAATAATGTAATGATAATTATGGGCTTATTAAGCGGAATGTTGGTACTAATTAATATAATCGGCATTTTAAGGCTACGAAAAAATATCGAGTTTTAATTTTATGAGCGATCTTATAGCACCTATACGAGGAATGAAGGATATTTATTGTGATGAATATAAGATTTTCAAGTATATTGAAAATACTTCTTATGAATTAGCACGTGTATATGGATTTCAAGGGATACAAACGCCTATAGCAGAATCTATACAAGTATTTGATCGGACCTTAGGAGAAAATTCTGATGTTATAAGCAAAGAATTATATCATTTTCACGATAAAAAGGGACGTATGATTGCACTACGCCCTGAATTTACTGCAGGTATTATGCGCGCAATATTATCTAATAAATTGCAGCAAAATTTACCTTTGCGCCTGTTTTCTTTTGGTCCTCTATTCCGCTACGACCGACCACAAGAAGGACGTCAGCGTCAATTTCATCAGCTTAATTTCGAATCTATAGGGCAAAAACATGCTATTATTGACGCAGAGATGATTTCTTGTGCACAAAATTTGCTTAATAGATTAGAGATTAGTAATGACGTTACCTTAGAACTGAATTCACTAGGTTGTGCAGAATCTAAAGAGGCTTATCAAAATGCATTATTTGAATATTTCAGTAAATATAGCTCTGAATTATCTGCAGATAGTCAAAAACGTTTAGAGAAAAATCCTCTTAGGATACTAGATTCCAAAGACGAAAAAGACAAATTAATATGTAATACAGCCCCACAAATTATTGATTATTACACCAGCCATGCTAGAAAATATTTCGATGAAGTTTGTAAAAATTTGAATATATTAAATATTGATTATAAGATAAACACTAGGTTAGTCAGAGGGCTAGATTATTATTCAGATATCATTTTTGAATATACTACTACAAAACTTGGAGCTCAAAATACTATTTTAGCCGGTGGTCGTTATGATGGTTTAGCAAAAATAATGGGAGGACCTGATATACCTGCAATTGGTTTTGCTGCAGGATATGAGCGAATAATATTAATGCGTCAATTTAAACCATCAGTTACTAGACCAGTATATATAATTCCGCTAAATTTGAATCATTTTCAAGATAGTTTGATATTATCGCAAACATTACGGCAAAATAATATCATTACTAAAATAGAAATAGAAAATAAAACTGCAAAACGTATGCAGACCGCTATTGCAGATAATGCAAGATATATTATCTTTATAGGAGAAGACGAAATAAGCAATAATTTTTATACCTTAAAAGATCTAGATAATAAAAATGAAAGAAAATTATCATTACAAGAATTAGTAATAATATTATCAAGTATGCTTATATAAACTTATAGAAAAACATTCTTCTTTTGTGATAGGACCAAAATTTATCTAATATAATAACATCAATCGTACAAAAATGACTTTCAAACACTCTATTATTTTAGATGGCCTCAACATAGTAACCTATAACATGCCACATGTGAGCTCAGTTGCAATCAATATAATAGTCGATATTGGTAGTAGATATGAGTTAGCTACTCAATCTGGTATCACTCATTTCTTAGAGCATATGGCTTTCAAAGGTACTAAAAGACGTAATTATATGGATATAGCACGTGAATTTGATGCTATTGGCGGTCATTTTAACGCATATACTAGCAGAGAACATACTGTATATTATGCAAAATCTTTACACCAAAATTTTCCTAAAGCGCTTGATATTTTAGCAGATATTTTACAAAATTCTGTTTTTGATGAAAAAGAAATCCAAAAAGAATTAGCTGTCATCACTCAAGAAATTGCTGAAGTACAGGATAATCCTGATGAATTAGTGCATGAAAAATTATTTCAAATTGCCTACCCTGAGCAAGCTTTAGGTAGGTCAGTAATAGGCACATTCGATCACATCAAAAATTTCTCGCAATTAGATTTTAAAAACTATATAAAGCAACATTATAATACAAATAATATTACTATCTCAATGGCAGGAAATATTAGCCATGAACACGCTATAATTGAAGTAGAGAAATTATTTACAAATCTTCCTGCTAAAACAGAAAGACCAGCATATGACAAAGCTTATTATGTAGGTGGTCAGTCTTATATCAAAAAAGATCTAGAACAAACTACTATTATTTTAGGTTTTGAAGCACCTTCTTATAATAAGATCAAGGATTTTTACCATGGCCAAATTTTATCTGTTATATTTGGAGGAGGCTTATCTTCTAGGCTGTTTCAAAGAATTAGAGAAGAATTAGCATTAGCATACAGCGTAGGTAGTTGGCAGCATTCGTTTAGTGATAGTGGTATATTTGGTATTTCTGCTTCATGTGAACATAATAGACAACAAGAATTAACAGACTCAATTTTTGAAGAAATAAATAAAATTCAGGATTTTATTTCAGAAGAAGAGTTAGATAGAGCAAAATCTCAAATTGAAACTAGTATTCATATGGCAGAGGAAAAACCTGAATATAAATCTGAAGAAATTGGCAAAAATTTTGCTTTATTTGGTAAATTTATTTCTAGCGAAGAAGTTATTGACACGGTTAACAAAACTTGTGCAAAAGATCTAACAGATATCGCCACTAAAATTTTTTCTTCCCCAATAAGCTTAGCAAAAATTGGCCCTAATGACAATACAAAATGATCTTATAATTGTGTCTTTTTGGTCATTTACTTTTGAAAAATTAATTGACTTATGTTAATTGTCATTATAACATGCAGTTAATAAAAGTTTGTTAACTTAATTTTCGCATGGATTATAATCAACAAGGTAATTATAATAATAAAGCGATTGATTCATGGCACAATGCAAGAATAAGTTTCAGCCGCATTTTACCATATGCCGGCATGGCTATTGAATCTTTAACTTATTACACTATATGGTTAGGTAGTGTTTTATATTTGACACAAGGTTTAAACCCTTCTAAATCTGATACTTCTCCAGCCAAATTAACACCACTTGCAACTACTTTACCTCAGCAAACCCAGAATATAACTATGTTATATAATCAGATTCGAGGATGCCTAAATCAAAATAATATACCAGAGAGCCAAGACTCTACTAATAACAAAGATAATAATATAATCCAGTCTTTTGTGAAGAATGATAATTTACGAAACATTACAGCACTGACATCAACAGCTGCTCTGTATAATTATGCTTCCAGTCCACAAGATGGTGCAAATAAAGTAAAGATATTTTGTAATATCACAGGTTATTTTCTAGCCGGCTCTTATCATCTTATAAAAGCTGGATATTATTGGTTAAGCCATTACGGTGTAAGTGAGTCTAAAACACATAACAATCTTTTACCCTCCATTGAAGATAGACTACAAGACATCAATCTTCATATAAGCGGCGAAATTGTTTCAGAAGAATAATAATGCTATTTGAACCTCACTTTTGTCTCTATGATTCCTCATTTCATAAACAAAAATCTGCTATTTATGCCTATAAAGCTAGCACTTATTTGAATAATTTTGTAAATAATATAACGCAAATTATTTTTACCCCTAGATTTATTGGTCTCACAAGCTGTGCATTAATTTTTGTTGCAGCAAGTTTTATCCCCTTTTTGCATACTCCCATATTGGGATATCTAGCTAGTTATACACTGACTTTAATTAATAATGATCCTGCTTTTATGTGCATTGGGGCACTTTTCAATGCAAATCAGACCTACTCTGTTCTAGATAAAGCAAAATTTTTATGTACTACTATTATGTTAATGGACAATGGATTGTGGGGAATAAATATCGCCAAATCTTTTGTGAAGAATATAGTAAATGGTTGTGCTTATACAAGCTATCAACTTTTGTCATGGAGTGAATATTTTAAAGCTTTAGTCAGTGATTTTTGCCACATTAATAAAGAAAATAATGATATTTTAGATATTATACCAGAAAAACTTTTGATAAAAACAGATAGGACTGATCAAGTAATAATGCATCAACAGGCCTTATTTGAACAAATTAGTGCTTTCACTAATGATAGCAAAATATTGAGTAAAGAAATAATTTCCTTAAGTACACAATTATTGGGGATTATAGCTATAATGAACTCTGTGACATTGGTAGATAGTTTAATTACACCTACAAATATAATTATTCCTCAGAATATGATGGAACTATTTCGAGTACATGTACTTGATACAGCAAATTCTATTGGATCACCATATAATTTATCTTCACTTGTATTATCTGCTTATTCAGGCTGGGGACCGCTCAAAATGATAGGACTCATGGCATCAATTGCACCATTATTTGCAAGTGATTACGTGCAAACCTATTGTAATGGTAATATTTTTTCCTTAAATTCACTTAATTATCATATAGCACAATATGCAGCTAAGGATATTCATAATCAATTTGTAGATACATTGGGCACCTCAGTAATTCTGACATTTTTACATAGTGCGCTGATTATCTACCATTCCACAGCTTTATGTAAAGCTTGGTACTCACAAGAACAATCACAGGCAGAAGATAATCTGCCTAATGAAGAGGTCTTAGGAAAATTGCAAGAAGATATAGTATATTCTTTAGAAACTCAGAATGTACAGGAAGAGATTGCACAACTTATTGGGGAAATATCCAATTGATATACATATAATTTATTAGAAACTAAATTGTTCTTTTATTACTCGATCTTCAAAACTATGATTTTGGCTAAATATTAATTTAACGGCAATATCTTGCGCAGAAAATATTTCCACCGAACTTATATTTTTAAATTCATGAAAGTCTGCTACAGCATTTACTGGTCTTTTTTCATGCTCTAATGTTTTAAACTTAATTTTTACCTTAGAAGATAAAAGAGCTCCTTTCCATCTTCTTGGACGAAAAGGACAAATTGGCGTGAGACTTAAAACATTTGCTCCTAAGGGCACAATAGATCCTCCAGCAGATAAATTATAGGCACTGCTTCCTGCAGGAGTTGCTACTATTGCTCCATCTGAGACTATATTTATTCGTTCAATATCGTCAATCAATATTTTAAATTTTGCTGCCTGGTTACTACTTCTAAAAATCGATACTTCATTAATTGCTAATGACGAGAATTTGTCGCCATTTATACTAAATGCCTCCATATAAAGTGGGTGTAAATCCGTCATTGTAAACAACTCCATGTCACGTACAAAATTTTTGACATGAAATTCATTCATCATAAATCCTACACTTTCACCTTCTTTTATTCCATAAAAAGGTATTTTTAGATACATGTATTCGTGAATTGCATGAATCATCATACCATCTCCTCCTATAACTATGATGATCTCTGCTTTTTCGGGAGGAACCTGCTTCACAAAATCATTAAGTTGCATTATGATTTTATCAGCCTGTAGGCTTTTACGTTTTATTATATAGGCTTTATATTTCATTTTAATAAATTTATTTAATAATCTTATATTACCATATTTGATGCAATATTCATCTTATTACCGCTGTAAATTTATATTTTATAATTACCATTGATGATAATTTCAGTGAATCGACATTGGCATTGTAATAAATTAATGAGTGAATTTCATGGATCAATTTAAGAATTGAAAAAAACAACTTACCTATACTTCAATATAATTAAACTATATGACGAAGAAAACATCATTTTGAATAGACTGTTTTAATATAATAGTTTATAAATGCTGATGAAAGATGGATTATAATGTAATAATTAAAGTATAATGTCAATTAACCTAAAACAATACAAAGATAAATTATTGTTTGTGCCCTTAGGAGGTACAAATGAAATCGGAATCAACGTCAATCTATATCATTATCAAGGAAAATGGATAATGATTGATTGTGGAAGTGGTTTTGCTGCTGACTTGGACCTTCCAGGAGTTGATATGGTAGTAGCTGACCTTACATTTATTGAAGAACACAAACATAATTTACTTGGCTTGGTGTTAACCCATGCACATGAAGATCACCTCGGAGCTATTCAATATTTATGGAATGGTCTAGAATGCCCTATATATGCAACAAAATTCACTAAATGTTTCTTGCAAGCAAAACTACTAGATTATTCATTTTCAAAGAAAATAGATATAATAGAAGTAAAACCATTCAAACCATTCGATCTTGGACCTTTCTCAATTGAAATGCTGGGTCTAACTCACTCTGCGCCTGAAATGCAAGCTCTGGCAATCAGAACTCCCGAAGGTACTGTAGTTCATACAGGTGATTGGAAATTTGACCCTAACCCTCTGATTGGGCCTGTATCAAGTATTGATCATTTAAAGAAACTTGGTGATGAGGGAGTATTAGCTTTAGCTTGTGATTCCACAAATGTCTTTAACTCAGGTACATCTGGTTCTGAAGGAGATGTAAGAGACAGTTTAGTCGAAATAATAAGTAAATGTCCTAAAATGGTAATAGTGACCACTTTTGCCTCTAATTTGGCACGCTTAGATAGCTTGATTTATGCTGGAAGAAAAACAGGGAGAAAAATCTGCTTAGTAGGACGAAGTATTCACCGTATCGTTGCAGCAGCTAGAGAAGCTGGTTATCTCCAAGAAACAGATTCAATTATCGACGAGAAATCCGTAGGTAAATACAAAAGAGAAGATTTATTGATTATAGCTACAGGCTGCCAAGGTGAAGAAATGGCTGCTACTTCTAAGATTGCTAATGATATTCATAATACAATTTCTATTGCACCGCGTGATACGGTTATATTTTCTTCAAAAATTATTCCAGGTAATGAGAAGAAGATATTTCAATTGTTTAATCAATTTGTAAAGAAAAAAGCAGAAGTAATTACAGAACGAGACCATTTTGTTCATGTATCTGGGCACCCTGCAATTGAAGAATTAAAACACATGTATGAGTTAGTCAGACCTCAAATATGTATTCCTGTACATGGTGAACCTATTCATATTCATGAACAGGCAAAGCTAGCCAGGGCAAATGGAATACCCCAAGCAATCGAAGTAGAAAATGGAAGTGTAGTATTACTATCTAAAGAAGAGTCAAAAATTATTGGCAAAGTGCATAATGGTTATTTAGGGGTAGATGGTAATTATTTACTACCAAATGACTCTAGTATCTTTAAATTAAGACGTAGAATGAGATCTGATGGAATAGTAATTAGCACAATTATTGTAGACAAGAAATTCCAACTAATTTGTGATCCCATCATTGATACACCAGGTTTATTTGATTTCAATGCTGATGCAGAATTAATTAATGAATTTAAAACTGCACTGGCAAAAGAATATGATGGCATGAGAAGTAAAATAAAAGCTGATATTTCCAAAGATAAGATTGAAAGCTTTGCAAAAAAAATCTTAAAACGCTTAGTCAAAGATGAAGTGAATAAATCTCCGGTCATTCTTATCAACATTAAACAGATCGACAAATAAAATACTGCTAAGCATTAAATCTCTAATGCTTAGCATCACCATTTGCGTTGTTTTGATTATTATCCTCACCAAAGCTGCAAAGCTATTTATAAATTTTCAGCAAATTATATTGCTCTTCAAATGCATTTCCGTATATTTTCGGTAATATATCTAGCTGTTCTACCTTTTTCAAATATTGATCTATAGAATTTAACAAATTATGAAATAAAAGCGCTGGATCTGCACTAGCAGCTGGTAATCTATGTTCTATTCTTTTGGGCAAAGAGTCGGGTATTCTGATCATTACGCTACGATTATTTCCTCCCCAACATATATGTGTTGGAGCCATAAATTTATGATCTAAACGTTCATAATCTGCTGCAGATGGTAAGCAATAATCTATATAATTTTTTAAAGCATGGCATAATATATTAGCGTATTTCTCTATGTCTGCATCTTCAAGAAAATTAATATGAATATGCATACTACTGCCAAAATCATTTATATATGGCTTAGAGTAAAAATTTGCCCACCCTCCTTCTGAAGCGCAATATTCTATGATATTTCTTCGAGTATTTTCTATTAATTGTGCTAATATAACAAGATTTTTTTGAGGCAAAAATTGAATTTCATATTGATTAAATCCTCTTTCTTGTTCTATATCACAGCCTATGACAGTCGATAATTTAGTTATATCTATATCAGCACTTAGGTAAAATTCGAGTTCTACACCCATAATAGGAGTAAGTCCTAATTCTTCCTGAAAACGTTGCTGTAATATATATAACTGATTGTATTTATCTACCATTTCTGTTAAAGTGTTAATAAAACTATATATTATGCAATATCAGCTCATCCAAGGCAAAGTTGAGTGCCATATATTTGATAAATCTGTATCAAATTGTTTATATAAACAATCTATTAATAATGATCCTCTAACCAATCAATTAGTTCAACAAAATTTTGAAGATGTACGAGTTAAGCTCAAACTACGCCACATTTTTACCATGACTCAAACCCATAGTGCCAATGTTGTATTAGTTGCTCAGCATAATCTCTCAACTCAAATTAACGCAGATGCAGCTATTACAAAAGAAAAAAATTTGGCTCTCTCTGTCATTACTGCAGATTGCGTACCTGTGCTATTAGCTAGCGCTAGCGGAGAAGTAATAGGCATTATGCATTGTGGATGGAAGGGGGCAAGAGACAATATTATTAAAAATACGACTATGCATATGAGAAAATTACAATCTTCTCATAAAATACCAATTTTTGCCTTTATAGGACCTTCGATAAAACAAAAATCATATGAAGTTGGTATAGACTTTTATCAAAATTTTTTGGATGAAAAATTGACTAATCAACAATTTTTTATTAACTCAAATAAAGAAAATCATTATATGTTTGATTTAGTAGGTTATGTAGCATATAAATTAAAGCAAGAAAATATCGAAATAAAGAAAATTTCTGAAGATGATACTTACTCAATGGCTGATAAATATCCAAGTTTTAGACGTTTCACTCATACAGGCGAAGTATATAACTCCAATATCCTTTCTATTATTCATATAAAATCATGATCAATTTTCTTTCAACAAAATTTTTGCTCAAATTAGAGAAAATATTGATTCCTATCACTAATCTATTGATCCCAATTATTTTATCAATAACCTTATATATAGCCCTAATTGCATCTCCAATTGATTATCAACAAGGCGAAATGGTCAGAATAATGTATGTTCATGTTCCCGCTGCATGGATGGCACTAGGTATTTATAGTTTTATTACCATATGTAGTCTATCGCACTTAATATGGAAAACAAAATTATCTTATATATTCGCTGTAGCCGCAGCCCCAATTGGCGGATTATTTGCACTGATAACACTTATTACAGGCTCTTTATGGGGCTATCCAATATGGGGTACATGGTGGGTATGGGATGCACGTCTAACATCTATGTTAGTTCTTTTATTGCAATATATAGCATATATTGCAATAGTAAATAGTGCTAGTAATATAATGCGCGCAGAAAAACCCGCTGCTATGTTTGCTATTATAGGATTTATAAATATACCTATAGTAAAATTCTCTGTCGATATATGGTATAGTCTTCATCAACCTTCTAGTTTTTTAAGACTTAAAGGTATCGCAATTCACCAATCAATGCTCAAACCATTATTATTAATGTTTGTTTGCTTTATACTATATTTCGGATTAATATTATTACTCAGGTCGAGGACCATTTTAAATCAACAAAAATCCCGAAATCATTATGACTTATATAGTAACTGATAATTGCGTCAAATGTAAATATACTGATTGCGTAGAAGTATGTCCTGTAGATTGTTTTTATGAAGGCCAATTAATGTTAGTAATAAATCCCGAAGAATGTATTGATTGTGGTGTATGTGTAGCTGAATGTCCAGTGAACGCTATTAAAGAAGGTGTAGTAGGAGAAAATGGTTGTAGTAGCGAATCAGAATTATCTCAATGGCTTGAAATAAATAAGAAATATTCAGAAGTTTGGCCAAAAATTACTGAGATTAAGCCGCCATTACCTGAAGCTGATTTACATAAAGATGAACAAAATAAATTTGAGACATATATGAACAACAAAAGTGAAATTCACTAATCTATTGTTTAGCGGAGTACTGTCAGAAATTTGCTATTAGAAAAGCTCCGGAGAGTTTAGGGTATTTAAATATCATTTGAGAGAGAACTTAATGTGAAGTATTTGGTTGCGGGAGTTGGATTTGAACCAACGACCTCCAGGTTATGAGCCTGGCGAGCTACCGAGCTGCTCCACCCCGCGATAATTTTAACAAAAATATGAATTGTATTTTTGTTATATTTCAGAAATGCGAACCGAAATTTCTGACATCATATATTATTTATATCAGAATTACAAGTAAGAACTTAGCAATAATTATTATAATTTTATTTCTAACTTTACAGATCCTTGATGAGCCTGATATTTCTTTTTTAAGTTCAAATAATATGAAGCTACAATATCAATATTATCATAACCAATTACTAAGTCTGCACCTAGATTTAGGGTATAATCTCTATTAAATTTGTATATTAATAAGTTATTTTTTTCTTCTCCTAGTTTATTAGTGATTATCATAGCCTGATTGGAAGAAGCTATTTTTAAAGGCTTAGATACTGATACACTGAACATAGGCAAAATAGTAAGAGAATCATTCATTTTATATTGATTTAGTTTCCACTTTGCCCCTAATTTGCCAGTAAGAATTTTACTACTTCTTGTCCCAGCCGACACTTGATAATCTTCTAAAGCCATATCAAAGGGAGAATTAGCAGACGAGTTATAGGTGATACCAATAAATGGCTGAAATATAGTATTTGTAATTTCTTTCAAATAAGCTAATTCTAAATCAATTCGAATACCATGTAATCTCATATAGTCAAAATTTTCTATAAAATTTTTAACTTCTGTTTTGGCATAAAAATATGAAATTGCTCCGGATAATAATAATTTTTTGCTTAGATAATTTTTTCCATATATAGAGAAAATATTATTATCTGTAATTAATTGAGTCTTACTAGACTGTAAATTTATTGTTGTCTGGTTATTAAGGGCTATCGCAAGCCCTATTAGCTTATTATCTTCTAATTCTCGATCTATTCCACAAAATAAACCTTGCATATAACCTTTATAAGCCGATGTTATATTGTCAGTCGGTTTCTGATTCATCTTTCCGAAACTATATTTGATCCAAATTTCTACTTCACTTCTTTCTTCACCAGACGAAAAGTGTAAATCTGAATTAACACGTGAATTAATATTTTCGTATAATTGCTCAGTTGCATATTCTGTAGCATTGTTAATGGCCAAATCTGCAAATTCAGTAAAATTAGAAACTTGGGAAAATATTGTTGGTTCTTCACTATTCAATATGGATTGCACATCAGTTATTACACTACTTTCTATATTTTTAGGATCTTCAACGAGTTCTACAGTTGTTGCTTTTTTTTCTTCTTCAATATGAAATAAATTTTGCGCTAATTGATTTTGCACTACCTGATTTTGTTCCGTCAACTGAGCGATTTCTAATAAATATTTATCATGCTCAATTTGACTAGAAGCTAACTCTGCCTCTAATACTTCTATTTTTGATAAATTATTATCGCGTTGGGCACTTAATAAATTCAAATCTTGTTTAAGAGAGTTAATATATTCATTTAATTGTTCAATTTCCTGTAAGGATTTGATATTTTTTGATGATAATTCAGACAATTTTTCTTTATTAGCACAAAGTTTTTGTTCTAAATTTAAGATATCTGAAACTTTAAGCAGATTTTCCTCCTTAAGTTTTGTTATTTCATTATTAGCTGTTTTAAGGTTTTCCTCTAATGTGTTCTTGACAGTCATAAGCTTTTCTTTCAACTTATAGCGCATTTTTTGATACTGATTTTGTGCATCAGTCAATGTTGTTTCTAATTGCAGAATTTTGTTTTCTTGATCTACTAGCAATTGCTCTTTTTCTGTAATTAGATTATTTTTTTCTACAAGTTGAGAAATTGTATCCTGCTCAATTGCAGATTGTGTCTTGGCTATTTCAGTTGTAAGTGTATTGATATGATTTTCTAATGCAGTCTTTTCTTTATATAAATTTTCTTTTTCCTGTTGCAACGATAAAATCTGACTTGCATTCTGTTGTTCAAATTGATATTGGATAAGCTCCCAATCTCTATTTTGTTCCAATTGATTATAATTATCATATTCAACATCATTAAGTCGTTTCTTAGCATCGGATAATTCCATATTAATAGAATTAATTTGTTGTTGATAATTCTCCGATATTTTATTCAACTCCTCTTGCTGAATATTTTTAATTTGTATAATATAATCTTGTAATTGCTTAGTATCATTTTCACTAGTCAGAATTTGATTTTGTGCAATGAGTAACTCTTGCTGCACTTTATCCTTTTCTTGCTCCCAAGATTCATTTAATCTATTTATTTCTTCTTCTTTTGTTAAAATTATTTGTTGGAGCGAATCATTAAGATTGGCAACTTTTGTTTGTAAACTTTCAGTATATGTTATAATAGTATCATACTTAGTCTTCATGTCGTCTGCATCAACCAACATTTTTTGACTATTGATTTGTTGTTCTTCTAATTTTTGTTGTTTAGTATTTAATATGCTCTGTAACTCTTCAATTTTTCTATTATTGTGAGCAAGTTCTTGCACTATTATTTCTGTCTTTTCCTCTAAATTATTTTTTTCATCCTTAATAGCTTGAAGCTTATTTTTTTTATTAATTAACTTATCTTGATATTGTTTTTCAACATTCTGAATATCTTGAGTATATTGCGCTTCAATTAGTCTTATCTTATCCTCTTTATGTTGCAATTCTTGTTGCAATTCTTTTGTTTTATTCTGAGTTTGCTGTAACTGTTGTTGAACCTGGTCCAACTGCATTTGAGTAAAATTCGTTTCTTGCGTCAACTGCTGCAATTTTTCATTTTTTTGCTGCACTAAATTTTGTAATTGCTCTATTTTTTCTTTAGCTCCAGTTTTGATTTCTATCCATTCTTTGGTTTTTTCTAAAGTTTCCTCTAAAGAGGTATTCAATTGTTCTTTGGTTTTTTCTAAAGTTTCCTCTAACTTTGTTTTATTAAATTCAGTCTGTAATTTGTCAGATCCTATAGCATCTTCTTCTAAATTTGCTAGTACTACACTAGAAGTAAAAAAACTACTTGCCGCTAAAATTACAGTCACTCTTATAGTTTTTATAATTAATTTATTAGAAAAAATATACTGCTCCATAAAAAAGATAAACTAATTAACAAATGATGACGTTTGAAATAAACTTACTAATAAATATTAAATAATATGTTTATTATTAATTATTTAAAATAAACTTTTATTTAATATAATCTACTAAAGCAATATTTCAAATTCTCTGTCTTGTCAACAAGCTTTATTAATTCTTGTTAATTAGGAGTCAATATAACATTTAGGATTGTACAAATATTAATCAAAATAGCCCAAATAAATTTCTGTAAATAATCTAAAAAAACACTAGAAAATATATAAATAAAATGTTATGTTGTAGGTGCCTAATTTGGAGAGATGGCCGAGCGGCTGAAGGCGCTCCCCTGCTAAGGGAGTATAGAACTTATATTTCTATCGAGGGTTCGAATCCCTCTCTCTCCGCCAGATTTTTTGAAAAGAACTTTTCTCACCGTCATTGCGAGCAAAGCGAAGCAATCCAGAAACCCCAGTATTTGCGGTCTTTCCAGCGCTTCTGTCTATCATTAGACCCGTACCTCACTTTCTCCAATTTCACCATTTTACCCCCAAAATCTCCATTTTTACCCTCTCCATCTCCGATACATGCGAACACTCGAGGTGAAGGTACGCATGTCCTCAAACCCACTATTTACCTAGGTTTTAGAGGATTGCTGTTTTTTGACCTCTCACTTTTTAGAGAACGAAAACCGGAGTAGCAGGTGGAATTCGAAATAGAGAAAATGAGCTAAACCAAGGTGTGGAAAGTAGTTTCCACTATCCTTCCAAAAAGAAATATGGTATGTTTACATATGTTATGCGCAAGCAAAAAACTGAATTTGATGAGTGTTAAAAAGGAACAATATGCCCCAACTAATGGATCTTTATCGCCAAGCCGAGGATTATTTTTTCAGAGGCATTTCTTCAAAATGTTTGGATCTGGACAACGACGCTCATTCTTATATGACAGGTGGTGCCGAACTTAATTTTATTTACATTACAAGACACACAAATGCTCTGGATAAAATTCTAACCGAAGGGAAACAGTTTTTCGACCAGGAGAACCTTTCTTTTGATGTGATCATTCCACAAGAATTGTGTGCCCCTCAAATGGCAGATGTTTTAAACGCCATGGGTTACACTCAGAAAAGCAAATCCGTTTCAATGGTTGTGGGTTTAGATAGATTTGCAACTGACCAAACTGGGAGTTTTGATTCTGAAACTACGATCAAATCGAATGATAATCAATTAAATGACTGGATGATGCCATTGATAGGCGCATTTGAATCAACGATTGAAATTTGTAAGGTCTATGCAGCTAGACATGAAAGCGCTTTAAAAAAGAATATTAATCTTCGCCATTTCAGCTTATACAAACAGAAGCAACCAATAGCATCAATCACCCTATCAATGTGTGACAACACCATTGCAAGGATAGACGACGTGGGCACTCTGCCTGCGTTTCAAGGCAAAGGATATGCGACACGTCTCATGCGTTACGTATTATCAGAGGCAAAAAGATTAGGCGCTCGTTATTGCTTTTTAGAATCATCCGATTCAGGGCTTGGGGTTTATCAAAAACTTGGGTTTGAGACGCTCTTTAAAAACAATATTTATTCGAGGGAAACATGAGTGCTGATATTGGGGTACAAAGATCATGCTAATAAAACCTGACGTTAAAGATGAAGAAATCACTGCCTGTAGCATGCTTGAGTTTAATTTATTATCAGAGGTCGAAAGAAATGCAGCCATTAATTAAGCCACCGAAACTAAATTACGGAGATACAGTTGCAGCAATTACTTTGTCTTGGGGTGGTCCCGCAACTTTTCCTTATCGTTTTGAGCTGGGAAAGCAGCGCCTTGAAGAAATTTTTGGATTGCGCGTTCTTAATACAAAACATGCTCTTAAAAGCGCTGAATGGATTTATCAAAATCCAAAAGCAAGGGCAGAAGACTTGATGGAAGCTTTTCTTAATCCAAACATCAAAGCTATCATTTCAAATATTGGAGGAGATGACTCTCTTCGCCTTATACCATTCGTTGACTTTAATATTATTAAAAATAATCCTAAAGTATTGATGGGTTATTCTGATACTACTGTGACGCACTTCATGTGTCTGAAAGCAGGATTAAGTTCCTTTTATGGTCCATCTGTTATGACTGCTTTTGCTGAAAATGTTGAAATGCATAAATATACGATAAGTGGTATTCGTAAAACTTTATTTTCAAGCGAAGTAATTGGTGCAATTCCTAACAACAATGAAGGCTGGACAACAGAACTTTTGGATTGGGCTGATAAAAATAATCAAAATATCAGGCGTTCTTTAAACCCACCAACTGGATGGCATTTTATTGGTGAGAAAAAACATATCTGTAAAGGTAGACTTATTGGTGGTTGCCTTGAGGTTATGCAATTTTTAAATAATACTGAACTTTGGCCAGATTTATCTACATGGGATCGAGCAATTTTGTTCCTTGAAACATCAGAAGAAGGAATAGCACCTTCTGCTGTCACAAGGTTTATGAGAAACTTAGCTGCTCAAGGCATAATAAGCCGCTTAAGTGGTATTTTGTTTAGTAAACCTGGAGGGCCTTATATGACGGCGGAACATTTTCATGAATATGATCAATCGCTATTGAAAGTCTTCGCGGAATACCAGATCCCCTCCATCCCAATAGTTACACGCATGGATTTTGGTCATTCTGATCCAATGTGGATATTACCTTATGGAGCCATGGTGGAAATCAATCCAAGTAAAAATACAGTAACAATATTAGAAAATAGCGTGAGATAGTAAAAATGCTAACCACACCTAATCTCAAAGACGAAGAAATCATTGGATGTTTACGGGATGCGTATGGATTGACTGTGGAAAAAATAACGTTTCTGCCCCTTGGTGCTGATTTCAACACGGCCGTTTATCGCGTGGCAGCAGCTGATGGAGAAGATTATTTCCTAAAATTAAGGAGTGGTGAATTTTTCGAGGCCTCTGTCTCAGTTCCAAAATACTTGGCTGATATGGGTATCAAGCAAGTGATCCTGCCTCTTGCAACCAATACAGGGCAACTTTGGACAAGCTTGGCATCCTTCAAGGCAATTCTATACCCTTATATTGAAGGCCGAAATGGCGTAGAAGCCAAGTTATCAGAAGATCAGTGGGCTCAATTTGGTGCGGCCATTAAAAAGCTTCACAGCACCGATATTCCTGCATTAATAACAAAAGATGTATTACGGGAGACCTTCTCTTCTAAATGGCGCGAGACCGTCAAAGCATTTCTTATGCGCATTGACAATGAAGTGTTTGAAGAGCCTGTTGCTGTAAAAATGGCACTATTCCTGAAATCAAAAAGTAGCGAAATACTTAAACTAGTTGAGCGCGCTGAAGAGCTTGCGCTCGCAATCCAAAAACAGCCCATCGACTATGTTTTATGCCACGCTGATATGCATGGCTGGAACCTGTTTGTTGATAAAGAAAACGCTCTTTATATTGTTGACTGGGATACGCTCATCTTTGCCCCCGTCGAGCGTGATTTGATGTTTATCGGCGCTGGTATTTGGGATAGTGGCCTGACAGCCGCCGAAGAAGAATCACTATTTTATCAGGGCTATGGCCAAACAAAGATAAATCAAGATGTGATGGCCTACTATCGTTTTGAACGTATTATTCAGGACATCGGCGACTATTGTGAATACATCTTTCTGTCTGATGAAGGTGGTGACGATCGTATGCAATGCTTTGAACACCTGCAGCCTGTTTTTCTGCCGAATGGTGCAATAGAGAGAGCGTATGACTCTTATAATTCGAGGGAGATTTTATGAGATTATATTTTATAGGCGGCGCCAGTGGCAGCGGTAAAACGGCTGTGATGCCTCATTTGCAAGAGCTGTTGGGAGATGGCATTGCCGTTTATGATTTTGATGACATTGGTGTACCCGAAGGGGCTGACAAAAAATGGCGTCAGGAATCTACCGAAAAGTGGCTACAAAAATTATTGAGTGATGACAAAGATGCCTGCTTGCTGGGGCAAATTGTTTTAGGCGAAATACTGAGCTGCCCTTCAGCCAAACACATAGATAAAATCAACTTCTGTCTTTTAGATGTCAGCGATTTCGAACGTATTGGGCGTCTCAAAAAGCGTAACACCTACGGTGCTGATCAAAATATGCTGAACTGGGCTGCTTGGCTTCGCATGCACACCCGTAACCCTGAGTGGACTTCCCATGTTATTCAAGAAGATGCAGCCGATATAATGGATTTTACCAGCCTATCTGCTCTTAAAGGCTATGAAGAAGTGGCGAATGTAAAAATTTTTGACACAACCGATCTTGCTTTGCATGAAGTTGCAGGGGGATTGGCAGATTGGGTCAGATCATTTGATATTGCCCCATTTCATGTTGTTAAAGTCCAACCACATGAAGTAGTTATTATCGAAAATAAAATAACCTCATACAACAACAGCAAAGTACCGTTCATTCAGGAACAACCTTTTATTAATTTAAATTTTTGTATCAAGGATGATAGCGGATTAATTGTCGCAGGCATTACTTCTTTGATGTATTGTTGGGGTATGCTGTTTGTGGATATTTTAGCTGTAGACGAAAAATATTATAAAAATGGTCTGGGTAGTAAACTTCTCAGTCGTGTAGAAAATGAGGCTAAGAAACTTGGGGCAACCCTGGCTCATCTAGATACCTTTGATTTCCAGGCGAAAGAGTTTTACCTCAAACATGGCTATGAGATATTTGGTGTTTTAAACGATTGCCCTAAAGGCCATAAGCGCTATTACATGAAAAAGGTATTGAATCATGGATATGATCAACCTGACACATTGAAAATCGTTATCGATCATAATCCCAGTCAATTTGATAATGATACTGTTATGGAGGGATTAATTTCATCCAATGAACGTGTCATGGGAGAGCCGAGGGATAAAGAATTTTCAGTATTTTTAAAAAATGATTCAGGAAATGTTTTTGGTGGAATACAAGCACATTTTGATAAAGAATCAGTTTACATAGAAGCATTGTGGGTCGATGAAAAACTCAGAAAACAAGGGTATGGCTCAAAATTAATGAATGCTGCTGAGCAAGAAGCCATCAAACATGGTTGCATTTTCTCAATAACAGATACTTTGGCTTTTCAAGCAGAAGATTTTTATTTAAAAAATGGGTATCAACGTATGGGCGAAATAAAAAAATATTGGTATGAGCATTCAAGATTTTTTCTCAAGAAGGTATTGTAAATGAATTTGGACGTTGCATTCAAGATTATTGATCATGGCACAGCAGAATACAAAAGCGCAGTCTCATTAAGAGAACGTATACTGCGGGCCCCATTTGGTTTGAATTTTTCTGAAGCAGAATTATTAGCAGAAAAATCTCACATCCAAATTGTCGGATTAAATGGTGTAGAAATTATTGCAACAGCTGTGCTGGTTCCTGAGGGACAGAATTGCAAAATGCAACGCGTCGTTGTGAAAGAAGATTTAGTGAATACAGGCATTGGATCTAAAATGATGGCTTTTTGTGAAGATCGTGCTAAAAAACATGGTTTTAAAACCATTTACTGTCATGCACGGGATTCAGCCGTGAATTTTTATCTAAAAAATGGATATTTGGCAGAAGGTGATTATTTTGATGAAGATACCATCCCACACCTCAAAATGAGGAAGGTGTTATGAAGAATATACCATATGAATTATCTCCCGCTACAAGCGAAGAAGCAGAAACGCTCAATGATAAAATCAATGCTTTTGTTGCCCAGCAAGTTTCATTTCATGGCGATACTGAAGTTTTAAAAGATTATGTTATCAAAGAAAACGGCTTAATTATTGCCGGTATTAGAACTTGTTTTTATTTAGGCGAATGCTTGGCTATTAACGTGCTTTTTGTGGAAGAAAGTCATAGGCTCAAAGGATTAGACACGTTATTACTTAATCAAGTTGAAGCTGATGCTAGAGCTATGGGTGCCAAGTTAATCCATTTGGATACATTTAATCACCAAGCAAAAGATTTCTATCTAAAGCATGGTTATGAAATTTTCGGTGTTCTGGAGAATTGCCCTGCTGGACAAAAACGTTATTTCATGAAAAAGGTTTTGGTATGATAAGGCACGCCACAATTGATGACACACCCAAGCTTTTGCCTCTTTTATCAGAGCTAGGTTACCCGGCTACTTTGGAGGATTTAAATAGAAGGTTTTTAAAATTCTCAAGTAATTCTGGTTTTGGCGTTGCCGTGTATGAAATGCATGAAGACATTACGGGATTTGTTGCTTGGACAAAAACAGATCATTTAATCTCGGATGCTACGCGCTTTTCGATTGTTGGACTCGTTGTATCGACAAGCCATAGAGGTATGGGTATCGGTAAAAAACTCATGAAATTTGTTGAGGACATTGCACAACAAAACTCACCAGCCATTATTGACTTAACCTCTGGTCTAAGAAGATCTCAGGATGGCACTCATGAATTTTATAAGCGCATTGGCTATCAAAATGAAGGTCCTATGGCGAAACTTTATTTACGGAAAGAATTATGATCACAGGAAAATGCTTTTGTGGGGAGATCCACTACACAATTGAAGCCAATATCTTAAAATCTGGTATTTGTCATTGTTATGATTGTCAGCGTTTAACAGGAGGCACGGCATGGCCTTTTATTGTGGTGCCTTATGAATCGTTGGTGGTATACGGCAAGTTAAGCGAATTTACGCGCCCAGGTGCAAGCGGCAAGCCGGTGCATGTAAGTTTTTGCGGAACATGTGGTTCTACACTCTTTGGTAGACCAGAGATTTGGCCGCATATTCGAATAGTTGGAGCAAGTAGCCTGGATGATAAAACTCTTTTCTCGCCTGATATGTATGTATGGACTGAAGACGCACCAGAGTGGGCCTTATTTGATCCAAACGTCCCCAAATTTAATCGTGGATCGATTTAGAAGATAAATATCTCTAGCTACTGCAAATTGTTAAAACACTCGAGCAATAGCTTTTCGAGAAGCAGCTTATTTTCTGAGCTTACTGTAGCGAGCATGCGTGATTCAACAGCACGTATCATATCATGGGCTTGGACGACAATTTTATGACCTTGATCCGTCAATTCTGTGCATAAAATCCTACCATGGGAAGCATCATTTTTACGCTGCACAAGGCCTCGTTTTTCTAAATTTGAGACAATGCCATGCATGGTTTGGGCAGTTATAAAAGCTGATCTTGCAAGTGCAGCATTAGATGCCCCTGGCTTTAATTCTAATTGAGCCAGTACTGCATATTGCGGGGTTGTCAGATCGAGGGTTCTTAAAGCTTCATCCATATGAAGGCGCAGAGCATGCTGGGTCTTTTTCAGTTTATACCCAAGCAAACTTTTAACACCTACCTCTTTATCTATTGACATATCAGCGTCCTTATAATATATTATCAGCATGCTTATACTATAATAGGAGTTAGATATGAACACAACTGATAATTTGAACCTTGCTGAAAGCTATTACAATGCCATGCTTACCAAGGACTTTGATAAAATGGCTGGCTACCTGCATGATAATGTGCATTTCATCGGGCCACTTGCAGAAATGCAGGGCAAAGATACAGTTGTTACAGCGGCGAAAAACTTTGGTGGAATATTGCAGGATATCCAAATCAGGTCACGTTTTGCAAGCCACGATCAGATCATGTTCGCCTATGACATGGTCGTCCCATCCCCTATCGGTAAATTTAGAGCAGCAGTGCTGATGGAGTTCACTGATGGGTTCATCTCTAGAATTGAGTTATTTTATAACGCAAGCCTATTTCAAGAAAAGAAAAGTGAGATTTTTGAAGATGATAGTAAATGATGAGCGACGCACAAAAGAAGAACACGCACAGCTTCGAAATAAATTGACTTTAGATGCAATATGACGTATAGTGAATAGCATAGTGTGGGTCTTTATGCCTGCAATAACCATTCAACGGAATTAAAATGAACCATTTGCTAAACATCAAAGTAATACGATTTAGCAGCCCCTTGGGCTATTTAGAGTGTCAGGGGTATGGTGTGTTCATGTCAAAATTAAGGTTTATCATCTAAATCCTCTCTGCTCTTAAGTTCAAGGGGCGAAACACAAAAAGCCATCAACAGTTTGTGTTGATGCGTTGTATTAACTTTGAACTTAATGAGGAATAAAATGAATATCAAAAAAATTAGCCTTGAGCAATTAAGGTATGCTTTAAATTTACGAGATCTATCCAATCCTACCGATGGCTCTCATGCCATGCAAATCTTAGTAAATGAAGTTCTAGAGGCATTAACCAAAAGCTGGCAGTGCCAAGTCAAAACATACAGAGAAAGTCCAATCGTTTCTATTGAGGATAATTACGATCGCTTAAATTACCCAAAAGATGGCGCTTCAAGAGACGCAAGATATACAAGATACGTGTGTGATACAGCGCTTTTAAGAACTCAAGGTTCAGCTATGGTACCAAACGCAATGCAAGAAGTATCTTCAGAACTACCTGATGATATCTTGATTGCTATGCCAGGGCTTACTTATAGGCGTGACTGTGTTGATCGTATTCATTCTGCGGAACCTCACCATCTTGATCTATGGAGGCTAAAAAAGGATAGTCAACTAAATAATAATGATCTTATGAACATGATTGACATATGTATGGGTAGCGCCATCCCTGGAATTAAGTGGCGAGTGATTCCAAGTCCACATCCATATACACAAAATGGAGTACAAATTGATGCTTTGTGGAATGATAAATGGATTGAGGTTGGAGAATGCGGACTAGCTCACCCTCAAATTATCAAAGAAAATATAAGAGATTATGATGGCGTTTCAGGTCTTGCTATGGGGCTTGGATTAGATAGGCTGCTAATGGTAAGGAAAAATATACCAGACATCAGGTTGCTCAGATCCAATGATTTGCGCATTTCATCCCAAATGGAAGATTTGAGCTGTTATAAACCCGTATCATTAATGCCTCCAGTCACAAGAGATCTGTCAATTGTTTTAGACGATGACATGACCGATGATGACATTGGAGATATCGTACGGGAATCGTTACAAGAAAATGCAGAAATTGTAGAGCTTGTTGAAACATTATCTCAAACTCCTTACCAAGAACTGCCAGAAGCAGCCCAAAAACGCCTTGGTATTTCACCGTCACAGAAAAATATTCTTCTACGGGTAGTTTTAAGAGCCTTAGATCGAACGTTAACTACAGAAGAATGTAATCAATACAGAGATCAGATTTATGAAGCTCTCCACAAGGGCACTGAGTGGCATTGGGCCTCTCATGACAGGCAAAGCAAAGAGTCTTAACGACAAAATTGAGTTTATGCTTCTCATTAAGCCCCAAAGAATAGATCTCTGGGGCTTTCGAACTTTTTTAGCTCTTCAAGCAAATACGATTTACAATCATCATAAAGCAGCTTAAAGACAAGAAATAAAGAGGCATTGGTAGCAACGTCCCATCATGCAGAAATCCCATAAAAAAGGTAAAGAGGGAAATCATGCAGTAGTAGAAAAATCCAAACAAGCTGGATGCTGTACCAATTGCATGCTTATAATCCACAAGTGCTAATGCAAGGGCATTCACGCTAGCTATACATGTTCCAAAAATACATATAACTTGCGACATAATCGTAACGGCTATCATTATATAAGAAGGCAAACCAAACAAATTATGGTTTATCATCGCTATACAACTGAAGATAGTTGTCGCAAAAGCAATGATCAAAAGCCCATAACCCATGATTTCTTTGGAAGAATGTTTACTTTGCAATCTTTTAGAAATGATGCCACCAAGCATTGCAGAAGCTCCTATCACTGTAAAGCTTAACCCGTAATGACTTGGTGAAAGTCCTAGACCCTTGATGAGGTAAAAAGAACCTTCCGCAAAATAACTAAAGAGTATCCCATTACATCCAGCAACAATGAGACCGAAACCTATCACCTTTTTGTCTAGCATAAGTTGCGTTGCAATATTCCATGCAGAAACCTTTTTGCGAGAAGCATGTGGATGCGTTTCTGGTAACTTTACACTCACAAGGATCGTTACAATAAGCGCAAACATGATCAGAAATACAAAGATGTTTCTCCATCCAAATATTTCAGCGATGACTCCTCCACATAAAGGTCCGAGTGCTGGAAAGAGCGCGATGGCACTGCCAGTTATCGAATATACTCGCCCCAAAGCCGGGCCATGGAATGCATCTCTGCAAATCGCCTGGCCAAGTACGCTGCCAGTAGCACCACCAAAAGCTTGGATTAATCTACTAATCATCAACATTTCAATTGAATTTGAGAAATAGCAACCAATACAACCAATAACAAAGACGAGTAAACCTGCAATCATGCAGGGCTTGCGGCCTAGTTTATCAGAAATTTTACCCCAACATAGAGTTCCAAGAGCAAATCCAAAAAGGTAGATCGTCAGTGTATACTCTACCATCGCTTCGCTAGTGCTTAAGTGCTGCGCTATATCAGGCAAAGATGGCGTGTAAACAGTTTCAGAAAGTTGTGGAAGACCCACAATAAGAACAATGAGCCAGATTGCTGGCAATAAGATATGTGTCATAAAAAACCTCGACATTTAAAATTCAAAAATTAAGCAATAAAATAGCGTCCTCTATTTTCAAGAGACGCTCAAATCAACCTAATTTCTTTACTTAAACGACGACGATTTTTTTCATTGGAACATCCCAAATTAATGACTACAATAACATTATACGCACAAAGTGTTTTGGAGTCAAAACAAATCATACCACCTCGCAGCCAAATAATTCGCCTTGTTCATGCCAGAGACTCGGGATGTTTTGCATGAGGTCAGCGAGCTTCATATGACGGGGTTGGTGTCCTAAGAGAATAGCTTCTTTAAGTTTCGGAGCAAGAAAATTGAGTCTCAGGATTAGCTGTACATATTTGGCTGTGACTTTATTCGCATCGCATAGGTCCTGCATGGTTTGATATTTTCCAGATTTAAGCTGGCGTTGCCATAGATGGGCACGTACCAAGGCTTTTACTAATGTGGTATCTATAGATGCATTCTGAGACGCTAATTGTGCCTTGCCTTCCGGTACCAACACCATTTTCCTACCACCTCGTTTTTTAAGGCGCATAGGCATGAATACCGATAATTCCCCTTTGCTCATAGGCACGCCTCCATGCCGGCATGTAGGAGTAAACTCTGCAGCCCATCTGTATGGATGCGAACATCAATACCGTCTTCTCGTACCAACACCGCTTTGATCAGCAAACAAATGATGCGGTATTGCTCAATTGGGAAAAGCGAATCCCAGATCAAATCAATTTGCTGCAGCATCACAAAGGCTTCATCCGTGGAAATTTTCCCCTCCAGAGATTTTAAGGTCTTAGCGGTGATTTCAGGGCATTTAAGGATCTCGCGCACTTGTTGTACTACAGAGCGCTCAACCTCATTGGAGGCAATGGTTTTATGATGAGATGTACAGCTTTTGCCCCGCAAATGATTGCTGCAGGCATAATAACGATAGCGCTTGTCTTTCTTTTTGGTGTAGGTCGGTGTCATGGATACATCGCAGACCTGACAGCGAATCAGATTTTTTAGTAGTGCCTGATCCTTAGACGCAGATTCTCTGCCTCTGACATGCGGGCACTTTTCAAAAACGCGTTGCACTTCATCAAAGAATTCAGGCTCTAAAATACCTTCATGCTCACCCTCATAAACAGCGTCTTTATGAGCCACAAATCCTTTGTAAACCGGGTTAATCAAAGTCCTGCGAAGGTTAGCTTTCGTAAATAACTGCGCTCCATATTCTTTGCCGGTTTTACTGATGATACGTTTGGTGCGATGACCTTGTTGATTGAGCTCTCGGGCCAGATTGGTGGTTGAGCGCAAGATCAAGAAACGGCTAAAAATATGCCGAATCAGCTTGGCTTCTTCCACGTTGATCACTAATTTTCGATCACAAATGTCATAGCCAAGTGGAGGATTGCCACCCATCCACATGCCTTTTTTCTTGGAGGCAGCAAATTTATCGCGGATGCGCTCGCCCGTTAATTCTCTTTCGTACTGCGCAAAAGAAAGTAGAACGTTAAGCATCAACCTGCCCATGGAGCTTGAGGTATTGAATGATTGAGTCACGGCCACAAAGGTCACTTGATGCTTATCAAACAATTCCACAATTTTCGAAAAATCAATGAGCGACCTTGAAAGCCTGTCTATCTTGTAAACGACCACACAATCAACCAGACCATTCTCAATATCTTGGAACAACTCTTGCAGAGCCGGACGGTTCAGCGTGCCACCGGAGTAACCACCATCGTTATAGGACTTAGCTAAAGCTACCCATCCTTCATGTTGTTGGCTGGCAATATAGCTTTCAGCCGCAAGTCTTTGCGCATCTAGGCTATTAAAGGCCTGCTCCAATCCTTCCTCATGGGATTTACGTGTGTAAATGGCGCAGCGTATTTTTTTATTCATCAGGCCTCCTTGTTACTGCGCAAACCAAAAAAGGCCGGTCCGTTCCAACGAGTGCCGGTGATTTTACGGGCAATGGCAGATAAGGATTTATAGCTTTGCCCTTGGTAGATAAAGCCATTTTCTGAAACCAGCACCTCATGCAAGTCACCTTGGAATTCACGAATGAGCTTGGTGCCGGCCAAAGGTTTAGAAGCCATATAGTGATTGGTGAATTTTTTACCTTTCTCCATTTGATCAGCTAGGTTATCTAGCTGTTTTGCTGATTTTTCTGCCATAGGGCCGTAAGCGAGCTCTTGCAGGCGATAAGCTAGCCTTGGGATGAGATAGGTTTTGGAATGAGGCGGCGCATCAGTATCAAAAATACTTCGCCACAATTCTTTAAGTTCTGCAGTGCTTTTACTTTGTAAAGCCAGAACTTGCTTAATAACAGATTCTTTGGCTGACGCCGTACTTCGTATCATAATCTTGACCATAATTAGTTTTCTCTAACAAACCTGCTCTAAAAGCGCTTCCTTTTGAAGAGAAGTCAAGAGAAAGTTTCTCTGAAAGCCTTGATTTACCGCAGTGTTGATTAGATTGCACACGCATAATTGCTGTAGCGATAATATGTGCAACTTCTTTTAGGCGATCATAGTTTTGGGCTTGGGTTAATGGCATAAGGGACCTCATCTGATTGGTATGTGGTTTATGTACAGCTTCCGGAGAGATTTCGTTCACAAGAACTTCATATGTTACAAATAGCTCTTGACTAACCTAACGCATGTTAGGTATGATAAGTTTAAGTTAAATTTTAGGATATGAGGTTCAACTACAAGGCAATGGAAAACCTTAAGAAAACAAAGCCGGGTCCCGTTAAGTCCGTAGGACTGACCAAGGCTCAAGAAGACACGTTTGCTGTCATCTGCCGTCTTAAAGAGCAACATGGCGTTGCCCCCACAGTGCGAGAAGTTGCAGCTGAGCGTGGTGTTTCTGCCGTTTCAGCTCTGGAGATTATTCAGCAGCTAGAGGCTAAAGGTTATTTGCGTCGAGGGCATGGCAAAGCTCGAGCTATTGAGATCTTGGATCAACCCCTAAAGTCAGATCAAATTCCCCATATTATACCTATCCAAGTGATAGGACGTGTGGCGGCAGGGCATCCGATTTTAGCAATTCAGGATGATTTGGGTGAGTTTTGCGTGGATGCAAGCCTTGCGCGTGGTGAGTGCTTTGCCCTTCAAATTTGCGGGGATAGCATGATTGGTATCGGCATTCATGACAAAGACTATGTTGTGGTTAGGTCTCAGCCAAGTGCGCTGAATGGCGAGGTTGTGGTGGCTCTGATTGATGATGAGGCGACCTGCAAAACCTTTTATCAAACTTTAACTGGTGTGGAGCTTCGGCCTGAAAACCCGGAGCATGAGGTTATCCATGTCAAAAAGGGCCAAGATTTAAGGATTCTTGGGAAAGTAATTGCAATCAGAAAAACAGTTGAGGTTAAAACGAATGCTGCAAATGGTGTTAAACAATGAAGTGTTGATGGCCAAGATCCATCCGAATCGTGAATTTTGGGAAAGTCATCTGGAAATGCCCCTTGATAGGCTGATCCAGGATTACCAAGATGCCAAGATTCGCAAGAACTGGCTCGATTCTTTATCAGGACGCCAGCTTGGCCTGTTGTTTGACCTATCCATGAAAAAGCCTCCCCATGAACTCTCCGTGCAGCAAATGCGCAAAACCTTAACTGACTTTCCTGAAGAATTGATCAATTATTTTCTGGTGCATCATTTTAACCACGCCAAACTTGAAGCTGCCATCACTGAGATTGCAAAGCCGGTACTTTCTGCTGAAACCATGGCCAAGCTATTGGTTAAAGACGATAAATACGACAAGAAAGGTTTACTGTTTGCGCTCTTTAAAGCTGACCCTGAATTACTCAAACATGTGTACCATTTTGATAAAGTGCAAAAGAAAGGGTTTGGCTCCTTTGTGCTTAAAAATCCTCCGCGTCAGCCTTTGTCCTCTTTCAAAGAATTTGTGACTGAAGACGTGGTACGAGCTGCTCTCAAATCTCATGATGAAGAGCAAAATGATAGTTTTGAGACTCATTTACAAGGTTTATTTTATCATGAAGATCGTCTGTATCTTTTTATTAGAAGGGCCAGTGATGAAGATTTGCTGTTAAGCTCTAACCGCATTGTCCATGGACATAAGCCGGATTGGATTATCCTGGATTTTGCTGCAAATGCCAATCAAGTGAATCTTTGTGCCAAATGTTCCAACCAGGGATTGAAGATTGCCGATCGTTTGGTGAGTAGCTATTTCGATAAGGACTGCTCCTTCATCAACATGCAAGATTACAACTTTACTGCTCAAGTGAAGACTTTCCTTCGGTCGTGCGCGAGTGAACTCGATAAGGAGCTCAAGCTCTTTGAACTCAAATTCAGATCAGCTCATCTTAAAAACAACACTCATCTGATTTTAACAACCCATCCGACAGATCCAATTGCTGAGGAGCTTGAAGCACTGCACCAGGCTGTCGGTGATGTGCTCGAAGACATTGCCATGATTGATTCGGTAAGAGTTGTGTTTCAGGGTAAAAAGGTCACCCTCTTTTTCAGGGTGGATGCGGCTGATCCGGGTCATGTTATGATTTGTTATTCAGAATATGTGTTGGATAAAAAGGGACGCTCAGCTTTTAAAACATGGATGAAGGATTGCTATGGCCTTACGATCTTGCCTAAAGCAAAATGCTGCGCATGAAGATGCATTGCAAGCTTTGCTTGAGTCCAGCAATTCATGGATCAATCCAAATCAGGTTTATTTAGAGGCGGCATATCATCTTGGATAACTTGGCTTTATCCAGCTCAAAGAGCATTATTTCATCAAGTGCGCTAACCCCTTGGATACGTTGGATTTTGACCATCTGATTAATCCTGATTGTGAGAACAAAATTCCCATTCCTGATGATTTCGATGAATCATGTGATGATCTCATTTGCGAGGAATGCGGACGTTATATTTTACCGATCCCCCACCAAAAACAACGCTTTCATGTTGTTTCTTTATCTCTACAAAAGCAGTCTATATTGCACTGGCTTGAATCTGAGCTCAAAGAATTTACGTTTAAAAATCAGAGTGCCGGTGTTTATCACGTTTTGTTGGACTCAGGTTTTGTAACGATGGTCTTGCCTGATTTTATCGATAACCCTTCGTATTTAGCTTTAGAACGACTCAAGGCACAGCCAACACTGATCATCACATTACGAAAAACCTTGCCTCATTTGCCGCTTGATATAACGACTATCAGGTTATCTGATTTGATGAGCGAAAGGCTGTCTTTACAGCAAGGCTTGCATATGGCGATAGAGCGCGGCGTGCCAAAAGAGATCCCTAATGTTTCAAGGCAGATACTGCCTTTTGTTTCGCTGCATCAACCAAAGATAGCTGAAAAGCCAATAACCTACAGCATTACCATTGATAGCGACGGTATTTTTGTGGGCGGCATTCATGTCATTGGCAAACAAGCGCCAAGCCGTATTCAGATTTTCAGAATTTTACTGGAGCAATATTGGCGAGATTTCGAAGAAGGCAAGCCTAAAGAAATGCACACACCGCTTAATCTGCATCAAATTGCTGAGCGCCTGGAGCCCCATATGGGATTGATTGATGATTTAGAGCAGCAAATTAGAAGACCGCTTAACAAGATGCAAAAGGCCATTGAAGAGACACTTGCTAAAGAGCTGGGCGTTAACATCAAACGAAATGACATCATTCAAACCCTTGGCTGGCCTGGCTTTAAGAAGCAGGAATATGGCTACCGGTTAAACCCATTCACTCTGGTTTTTACAAAATAGCTAATCGTGATAAAGCCACAACGAGGGATTTTCCAAAGGGATGATGGTTCCATCTTCAGCAGACTTATAATGAGTGGGTAATATAGGCTGAAAATGGCTGGTTTCTTCGCCTGTTTCAGGATCAACTTTCGTTTCTTTTAAATCCATAGCCTCCACGCATAAAAAACCATATTTTGATTTGCGAGCTGCGGTTTTGCAGAATTTGATGTAGCCTTTGGTGGCAAGCACATCAATGCGGTCACGAATGGAATGCTGGCCGCCAAGGCCTGATCTATTTTCAAAGGCTCTGCAAAATTGACTTGCGGTATAAAGTTTACCTTTGCGTGCTTCATCGTAAATCAGTTGCAGGATAATATCGTGCTTGCGCCGGCGCTCTGCATCCAGTTTTTCACCATAATGCTTATTGACCAAACGCTGAGATTCTTCTTCCAAGATAGACCATTTGCCTCCCATTTTATCGACCAATTTATTATCAATGCGCTCGCCGTTACGCAGTTCAAACATCAATTGCCTGGGCGTTTTGGTTTCATCGGGTCTAAACAAAATCATACCGCTGGTGTAAAAACCTCTGAGGGCGCCGGCACCGCTTAAACATTGAAAAGGATCTTCTTCCAAAAGCTTCTTGGTAATCTTTTTAGTGTGGTGGGCAACAATCATCCCGGCATTGGGATTTACCTGATGGCGCAGGCGTTCCAGCCTTTCTTGCAAGAAGAATAGCATGGCATTGTTATCGTTTTCGGTGCCATGATCTCCGGCATCAAAGATATTACGCAAAGGGTCAATGACGATCAAATCCACAGTTTTTGGATCAAAAAAATCATTGATAGTCTGCACAATCTTTGCAATACCTTCATCATTCAGCAGCATTCTGGTTTGCGGCGTTATCACCAGATTATTGCTGATTTGCTCGAGCACATCAGGATCAAGCTCAAGTTGCTTAAGGCGCTCACGCAAATAATGATAGCCAATCTCTGTTTGAAGATAAAAAATATTCAAGGGCTTTGCGGGCTTCATCTCTAAAAACGGAATGCCGGCTGCCATATGCACCAGCCAGCTTATAAGAAAATCGCTTTTTCCGACTTTGGGGGCGCCGCCAAAAATCAACAATCCACCGGGTGTTACAATACGCGGGGCAATCACATCAGAGGGCATGGGTGAATCATCTTGTAGCAATTGCCCCAAGGTAAAAGCCGGGACCATCTTATTAACGCCAATCGTTTTTTTAGGACAAAGGTCGATAAAATCTTCAAGATCCACACCTTCTGCATCAGAATCTGCTGCATCATACCCTTTGGGCTTATTTTCTGGGATCTGAAGGATTTGGATGGATACCACACCCAGGTTTTTGAGTTTTAATGACACTTTATCGGCATATTGTCGGCCTGGCTCATCATGGTCCGGCCACATGATCACATGTTTGCCTTTCAGCGGCTCCCAATCCGTTTTATCAATGGGCGCATTGGCACCAAACATGGCAGTGGTTGCCGTAATGCCATGTTTAATTAGGCTATCTGCGGATTTTTCTCCCTCAACAAGCACAACCGTTTTTACTTTGAGGATGCCCGGAATATTGTAAAGCGGCCTTGGGTTTGGCGCGCGATTGTGACAGGTTTTAACGTCCCACGGTCTATATTGCTTGCCTGAATCTGTTTCATAGCGATAAACGCAGGCAATCAATTTGTTTGCTTCATCAAAATAATCCCATCTGGCTGTAGGAGCCCCGAGCAGCTCAGGCCCTTCTTCCTCTTGTGTAGCCTCATGCTTTTTCTTAATTTCTGAAACCATAGCATACACGCTTTTGGTGCGCTCACCAGACCACTGGGCAATATCAGCTAAAATTTCCGGGAACTGCGAACGTGTGTCCTTGCCGGTAACTGCTGCCCACAGACTGATAATGTCGCCTCCTTCACCGGTTGCAAAATCATGCCACATACCAATGCGATTACCCTCAAGCTCAACCACCAAGCTTTGGCCTGGATTGCCTTGCACATCACCCACATAAAATTTATTGCGCTGGAAGACGCCGCCCGGTAACAAATAGGATAAACAGGATTTAAGGCTATAGAGTAATCTGGCTTTTAGCTCCGATACTTGTTCCGAAGGTTCCCAAGGCGCTGTGCTTTCAAAGCAATTCTGCGGGATTGCTGTGTTGAAGTTAAAGAAATCCTTCATATCAATGACGTTGCTCATAAGCCCCCTCCAAAACAGGTTTTATGGTAAGGGCACCATTTGCACTCAAAGTAATTGGAATCTTGGCTAAGACGCGGTAGCAGTTCAGAAACGTCAGAGGCTTGTAAGATTTGCACAGCCCGATCAGAGTATTTTTGAGCAACAGCGCCATCAAAAGCTATCCACTCAAAATAAAGCTCTGAAGAATCTTTATTAAGCGCAACCAATAATGCCGGTGCTTCTGTGAGCTGCATATAGGCCATATAGAGCTGAATTTGCACGTAATATCCGGGCTTACTTACAGCCAAACCATGTTTTTCAAGCTCTTTCCAGGATTTATTATTGAGCGTTTTGCACTCAAAAAGAGAAGGATAAAGAAAGCCATCAGGACCTGCTACAATCACGCCGTCAATATGACCGGCAATGCGATCGTTTGCGACTGAAAAGCTATATTGCTGGCCGTCTTTATTATGAGTTCTGATATCAAACCCGGCATCTTTCATCCATGAAATGACTAACGATTCCAGATGATGACCCATTGCAAAAGTTCGCAGCTGCTTACCACTAAAGGGTTGATCCGCTTCTCTGCCCATAAACTCATATTGCAATTTACGTGCGCAATTTTCGCCTAAACGAGAAGCACCAAGATAGGACCTTTTAGATTTTTGTCGGTGTTCTTGTGCAATAGCGCTATCCAGCATTGCTACTAATTTATTTTCCATGACCTGCCTCATCGATGATTTGGCACCATTTAATTAAATCAGCGACCGTAAGGCTTCCAATAGGCGCCGACAGATTGCTGTGTTTCGCCAAATAATTGAAAAGGATCTGGGCGTTTCGCATAATATGAATCGGGACGGAAGTAGCGTTCCCTTTGTTCCGGTTGGAGTCGTGAGAACCTTCCCCGCCAACTGCTAAAGGCATCCTGGCACTTCTTGCTGCAAAACCACCAGTGTTTTGAATAATGGTTGTCTGGATGAAACCATCCAAAACCGCCGGCTTTATCGTGACAGAATGCGCACCATGGCGCGTGATTCTTTGACATGTTATGACCATCGCATTACCTTTTGAATATGTTTAAAATTTTTCGTCATGAGTGCTTTGAAGAAGTGATCACGCACCGCATCGGGATCAAGCTCGGCAAGATCACAGACAAAGCAAAAAGACTGAGGCGATTTTTGAAAAAACCAGCGCAGCGCTTGGTGCCTATAAAGGCTGGAATCGGTGCATCCAAAGGCATCGCGCGCGGCTCTATCAATCACAGCCCGCCATAGTAGTATTTCTCCTGTAACGTTCATGGCTGCTCTCCTTGCATCACCATGAAGTCAGATTTTAAGTAAAGGCTATCCCGCCCTTGTAAAACCAACTTCAGGCATTGCTGCGGCGGTAACGGATGCACAGTAAATCCGGTGCGAAGAACATGGCGTTTTTGCACCCTTGGCCCCGGAATTTTACGCCCCACCCGAAGTGGGATGTCTTTAAAATCACCATAAATGCAAAAGCGGTAATAGATTTGCCCTTCAACGGTTCGCTCTTTTGGCAGTGCCATCAAACCTAAGCTTTGGGCAACAAATGCAATATCTTGCGCGAGCTGCTTACTTGAAGTCGTGTACTCAAAGGTTTTGTGGAGCATGTGACCATCTGTATCAAGTACCAAAAAAATTAAAAAGGGGGGGCCAAAATCTCTTGTCGTAGTTTTTTAGAGGTTCGCTTATAGATATCCGAGATAAACTTTTCCAGTGAGCTTTTATTAATAATTTGTTAAGAAAAAATTGATAGTATCCATAGATAATGATAATCAACTTTAATGGAAACGGATGAAATACATGAATTTTGACGAAGCTATACGCGCTCATAGTGATTGGAAAATGAAGTTGAATCGCTATATCACCAATCCTGATGGATCTATTAATGCTCAAGATTTGAGCAAAGACAATTTATGTTCCCTTGGGAAATGGCTTCATGGAGAAGGACGTTCTTTTGGAAATATTCCAGAATATAAACAGCTTATTCAAGATCATGCTCATTTTCATAAAGCTGCAGCCGATATTGTTCTCCGTAAAGATAGGGGGGAGGATGTCAAAAGTGATATGGCCTTAAGTGGGAATAGCTCTTTTGCTAAGTATTCCATGAGTGTTGTCTCCTTGCTGATGAAAATGAAAGCTCTTGTGAAGTAATGATGGAAAGCACTGTATTTTTAGCCTGGTAATTGCCGCTTTTATCCTCCTCAACACCGATTTTGATGCCAAACTCTATGCCCATCAGCTCCAAAAGATCGTTGATGGTTCGGCCTTCAATGGCACTTTGAGAGCGATCATTTGGGTGGATGTTTCTGGCAGACTCCAAGATGGATCTGATCATCGTTCTGCCATTCATACCCCAGGTATCTTCGCCCTTAGCATTGCGCTTAGCGCCTTCAATGCCGATTAAATGGTAAACTTTGCGTTTTGCATAAGGCCCTTCCAAAATGGTTAGCTCGGTGTTGAGATAGACAGAACCGGTGCGATCGCTTTTAGTGAGCCATTGTCCTGGCCCAAACCCACCGGGACGTAAAGTCATCGTGACTTTAGCGAGGGTTCCAGCCGGAATAAGGGCCAAATCATTTTGTGGCAAAGCGTTATTGAAATCTGTTGAAAATTCGTATGTCATAGTGTTGGTGCTCCTTTAATATTGAGGGTTGCGCTGGAATCTCCGGTAAAGTCAGGGGTCGAAATCTGGTTCTTTGCCGGAGAGCTCTTAATTTTTTTGAGTAATTTGCCAAGATGGGCTTCTTCCATCATCTCGAGTCTGCCGCTGCGATCTTTGGCTGGATATCCCCAAGGGTTGAGCGTCTGGCACACAAAGGCTCTTTTATCCGGCGCATCTTCCGTCTTCATAGCCACCATACTGATGACTTCATCTAGTACGCCCGGTATTTCATTAGCTGTTTTGCTGCCCTCGCATTGAGGTACCCAAAGGGGGCGATTAAAATCATCCAAACGCTGCTCTAAAATTCCCACCAAAATCACATCTTTTTGCGGGATGTGCTGGAATTGGTTCAGCCAAGCCATCATCTCGGAAGCCAAGAGTCCATAAGCAGCTCTGGTATCTGACTTGCCTGTTTTATCGGAAAAACTCTCCGGCTGGGATTTAGCCCAGGTCAGGCAAAGACGTGAGGCAACCGTGATGCTATCGATGAAAATACATTTGTATTTTTCCATTGCAGTTGGATCACCATAATGAGCGCAAACATACTCATAATGCTTTTGGCTATAGGGTTGATCGGGTCTTAGCGCCGGATTAGGACCACCAATAAGGCAGGCAATATCGCGTGCTTCATTCCAGGTGCGGATGCTAATGGCGTCACCCTGCCAGTCTTGAACTGCAAGTAAACCGGCTTCTAAATCGATGCATAGGGTTGGCTCATCCAGCGTTGTAAGTAATCGGGTTTTGCCGATGCCAAAGCCGCCAAAGATCACCATTTTGACGCCCGTTTGTTGTTTTAAGCGCTCATCGGCGCTGATAATTTTCATGCTCATTGGTCGTTACCTCCATCGATAATTTGAAATTTTGGTTTGCCTAAATGGACACTGCGCGCCTCATCAAAGAATTTGCGAAGGTCATCGGACCAGCTCAGGTATTTGCGCTCATCAATGGCATAGGTGGCTTTGACGTAGTGTTTGCGTTCACCGGCTGGAATTTTGTCGATAATGGTTTCGAGTTTTTCTTGATCCCAAACCACTTTTTTAGGTATTTCAGCAACGATGGTGTAAGCGCCGTCATCAAAGCGAATGGTGCCGGTATCTCTGCCGTCTAGCTTCAATTTGTCCTGCGCTATTTGGTTGAATTTAAGATTAAGGCTATCTTCTAAAAGGGTTTTGCGCTTTTTAAGGCATTCGGCCATCTCGTTCAGCCTTTCCATGAGCGAGCGTAAATCTTCGGAAGAAAGCTGGCTGATTTCAGTTGATTTGGCTTCATCCAGAAACGATAGTGGTATTAAATTTTGCATACTGTTCTCCTTGGTATGGTTGTTATATTCCGCATTGGGGAAAAAATTGTTCGCACCTTCTGATGTAAACAGACGTGGGAAAAAACATGGTCCGCATGAGCTCTAAATCACGATAAATGGCGGCTCTTGAGCGCCCGCTCATGTGAGATACTTCGGTGATGGTGAAGATTTTTAACTGCTCACAAAGCGTTTGGAAGCTTTCCGGCAATTGATGAATAGCCTTACTCACATCAATGCGAATGCTGATCTCATCTTCAAAGCAATGATCATCCGCCAAATAATCCATGAGGGTTTGGCCATTCTCATCCTCTTTGTCCAAAGACAAAGTTTGGGTCTTACCGCCGCGTTTGATGCACATGTGTTTGTGAATCAAATTGTTGCTGCGGCGCGAAAGAAGTTTATCGACGAAAGTTGCAAGGCTACTTTTTGAGCGGTCAAACTTGGATAAAGCCGGCCAAATCTCAAGCAATAAGTCTTGTTCAATGTCTTCGATTTCCTGGGATTCAAAGCATTTCATTTGCTTTAAACGCCAGGCGTGGTACTTAAGTTGTTTTACGATCTCAGGCTCTAAACCCGAGTAGTTATTACGTGATCTCATATGAAGCCTCCTTGATTGGTTCATGCTTCAAGGATGCGATTTTTAGCGGTTTTTCTGACCGGACGCGCCTAAATCAAATAAGACCGCAGGCACCGTAAAGGCCTCGAAATAAGCCAACTCAAAAACAACGAATCAGACTTCTGGGAAATTAAATAAGACCACTCGGATGAGATGTTGGAATGGGATCATATGAAGGGGTAATTTTCAGAACATTCACCATGTGGCATTGGTACTGTGCGCTTTCGATAAAAATAATTTTTCAGCCTATTTGTCACATGGTACTGGTGCTGTGAACTTTAAGTGAAAGTTTCTTTTAAGAGTGTTTGCCACATGGCATTGGCAATATGAGTTCTAAATGAGGGGTGATTTTTGTAAATCTAGACCCAGATTTTGTAAATCTAGAATCTGCAGAAATCTAGAAATCCAGGTAAATCAAGGGTTTGAGGGCTGTTTCTAGATTTACAAGAAATCTAGGCGTCATTCTAGGAAATCTAGCGCAAACCCCTGATTTTACTAGGGTTACAGAAGATTTCTAGATTCGGGAGAAACTCCCTATATATAAATATATAGGGTAAGTGACCCTGACGGGCACTTGCCCCGATATTTATAAAAGGTATTTCGCGCGCGTAAAAGTTCCCCCTTCTAACTTCATATTTTTTGCGAACACAACTCCAACCAAAACTGAACATAAACACCAGAAAATAAATTTTGCGAATAACGTTTCGTGGATGGTGGATATGGAAAACATCTTGGCTTTAGATTTAGGAACACAAACCGGCTGGGCTTTACTGACTGAGGGTCGTGTCTTTAGTGGAAGTGAGAGCTTTCATACATCACGCTTTAGTGGGGGTGGTATGCGTTTCTTACGCTTTCGCCATTTTCTCGATTCCCTCAAGCAAAAAGCGGACATCAAGGCTGTGTATTTTGAAGAAGTACGTAGGCATTTGGGCGTTGATGCAGCTCACACCTATGGCGGGTTTTTAGCGCATTTGACGGCTTGGTGTGAAGATCAGGAAATTCCTTATCAAGGTGTAAGCGTTGGCACGATTAAGCGTCACGTAAGCGGCAAAGGCAATGCAAGCAAGGAGGAGGTTATAGCAGCTGTAAAAGCCAAAGGATTTAATCCTGTTGATGATAATGAAGCCGATAGCCTGGCGTTATTGCTATGGGCACAAGACAATATGGAGGTTAAACAATGAATGGCAAACGATTACTGGAGCAATCCATATCAACAATTGAAGAACGACAAAAAATGTATGGCTCGCCCAAAGAGAATTTTGAGCATATTGCTAAACGCTGGTCGCTACTCCTTGGCACAACCATTACGCCCGCTCAAGTCGGCTTGATGATGATGGATTTAAAGATTGCACGGCTACAAAAGAACCCTGGCCATTACGATAGCCTGGTGGACGTTGCGGGATATGCTGCGTGCTTGAGTGAACTCAAATGAAATATTTTTCTTTTTAGTCGGACACATCCATGAAGAACATTGAATATAACATCTATCAGCAATACCAAGGGTTTGATCAGATGCAAAAAATATTTTCAGTTTTGCGGACAGATCATACAGCGTTGCTGAATATAGTAGGCAGAAACAAACAGCGCATTCATGTGTCACAAAATTATTTTGCAAAAAAATTGCAAATATGCGGACAGATGAACGCCCAAAGCTGAATAGAGTTGATATGAAAAAAATTCAAATGAGAAAGGATGACAAGGTCATGGATTAGATAACGCTGTAAGTCTTAAAAATACAACCGAATATTCTCATCGTCCTGGCATTGGTATGCACGGGTCCTTCCCTATACCCATGCCATGCGGGTGGCAAAGCCGCAGGATTTGGTTAGGGTGAAAATGGTTGTCAACATTGACGCTTGACGAATAAGGGTAAAAAACAGACATGGCGCAATCACTTTCTATCAAAGAATTTCCAATCGATAAACTCATCGCCTACGCACGCAACCCCAGAAAAAATGATGCAGTGATCGATAAGATGATTGCATCTATCCAAGAGTTTGGCTTTAGAATTCCTATCATTGCAAAAAGTGACGGCACTATTGTTGATGGCCATTTACGCTTTAAAGCTGCTAAACAATTAGGCTTGAAAAATCTTCCTGTTATTTTGGCAGATGATTTAAGCGAAGCACAAATTAAAGCTTTGCGCCTACTTGCCAACCAATCCGCTAATTGGGCAGCTTGGGATGAGGACTTATTAAAAATTGAATTAGAAGAATTAGC